>CAJXRZ010000020.1 GCA_913060515.1 uncultured Pseudomonadota bacterium
CTATCCTCTTCGTCGGCAGCGTCAGATGTGTATAAGAGACAGGCTCCTGGCGGCCTCTCCGCTCTTGGCCTTGACCGACTGGGCCCAAGGCACCCCGGAGTTGGCCGTGGCCAGCGGCAGCCAGTGGCTCAGCGGTCCAAGCACCGTCCTACTTCCGGACGGCAAGATCCTCGAAGTGAACGGTCGCGTTCTTCTTTCAGTGGAACCGCCCACCCCCCTGCCCCGTGTATTGGCGCAGGAGGAAGAGATGAACCCCAAGATCCTGCTCGCAGCCGCCGCCGGCGCCGCAATCACCGTCACTGTCTACGAGGGCAGCGCGATCCTGAATGGTCCCGGAGAGGTCGTGGCCATGGCCGCGGGTGAGACCCACAGCTCGCCCGGAAGCGGCACCCCTGGAAGCGGTGCCAGAGCGCCAGCCGGGAATGAGCCTCGCATCACCATCGACAGCCCAGGCCAGCCTGTCCTTGCGCCAGAGATTCAGCAGGAGTTGGACAAGCTTCGCCTGACAAACCAGTTCTTGGAAGGCCAGCTCAGCGCCAACGGCATTCGACCCAATGACTGGCCCGAGACGCTTCCTGCCCCCCTTGAGCCCGAGGCCTTCACGGCGAACATCAAGGCGGCCCTCAAGGACTTCCCCGAGCTCAAGCTGATGGACATCGACTGCAGCGAATACCCCTGTGTGGCGGTCATCGAGGACATGAACGAGGATCCGGACACCGTGAACATGGAGCCGATGCGGGCCTCGCTCCATGAGGGATTGGATGTTGGGATCGACAGCCGGGTCACCGGAGGGATCTTTCAGACCCAAGACGGAGACCGCTACATCGAGGTCTGGGCCCTGATGGCTCCCGATGCCGATGAGGGCACCGTTGCCCGAGCGGAAATGCGCTCCCACGAGATCCTGATGGCCGCCGGCGAGGAGGAGTAGCGCCAGCCCGCGGGTTAGGCTGGGGCATGGCCACCATCTCCCCTCCCGCAGCCCACGTCGCCGCAGCCTCCTTGAACCAAACGGTAGGAGACTGGAGCGGAAACCGAGATCGAATCATCCGTGTCATGGCAAAAGCCAGAGCACGCGGGGTGAAGCTGATCTGCTTCCCGGAGATGTGCATCCCCGGGTACTCCTTGGGAGACCGGCTGCTTCGCCGGGGCACCTTGGACCGCTCCTGGCGCGTCTTGGAGGAGCTGGCCGAGCACACCCACGGCATGATCGCTTGCTTGGGCCTGCCGATTCGACACCGCGGGGTGGTCTACAACGCCGTGGCCGTGGTCGCCGACGGCAAGATCGTGGGCTTGGCCTGCAAAGAGCACCTGGCCACCGGAGATGTGCAGTACGAGAACCGCTGGTACCACCCTTGGCCCCATGGTCAGGTGGACGAGTTCATCACCGCCGACAACGAGCGTGTGCCCATCGGCACCCTGCTCTTTCAAGGCCAAGGCATCGGTCGCTTCGCCTTGGAGATCTGTGAGGACGGCTGGAAGGGCATTCGTCCCGGGTCGATCTACGCCTTGGCCGGCGCCGAGATCCTGCTCAACCCCTCGGCGTCCTGGTTCGTCATCGGCAAGCACCGGGTTCGCCGGGCCATGGTCGAGCAGCTCTCCCGCGAAGACCACTGCGCGTACTTGTACACCTCCCTGTTGGGCTGCGACTCCACGCGCTTGGTCTTCGACGGCAGCGTATTCCTGGGTCTGGACGGCGAGATCGCCTGCGAGGGCAAGCGCTTCCTCTTTGATACAGACCACGAGCTGATCGACCGGATCATCGACCTGGACCAGCTGCGCTTGCAGCGCATGGAAGAGGGCAGCTGGCGCGAGCAGGTGCAGTCCTTCACCCAAGGCCAGTACGGCCCAGCGCCTGGGCTGGTGGAGCTGGAAGGCGACTACAGCTGCGCCGGAACGCCACCTCCAGCGGGCCCCTACTGGGAGCACAAGCCCCAGCGGCACCTGGACCCCTCCTTGGCTTGGCTGGAGAAGTCGGGCCTGGTGCCCACCATCACCCCCGCGGACCTACCCCACCTGGAGCTGGAGCTGGCCCTGTGCATGGGCATGCGCGACTATGTTGGCAAGTCCGGAATCCGCAGCTTTGCCCTGGCATTGAGCGGTGGAAAGGACTCTGCGATGGTGGCCGTTCTGGTGCACCGCATGTTCCGCTACGACAAGCCGGAGCTCTCAGAGCCAGAGCTGCTGGCCTACATCCACGAGCGCTTCCTGACCGCCTACCTGGCGACGGAGAACTCCGGCTCCGTCACCGAGACGGCCGCCGCCAACCTGGCCTCGGCTCTGGGCGCGAAGCACCACCTCTCTCGCATGCAGAGCGCCGTGGATGAGCACGTCAAGCTGGTGGGGCAGATGGTTGGCTCGGAGATCTCCTGGGACAACCCCAAGCATGACATCCCCCTACAGAACGTGCAGGCCCGCCTGCGGGGAAGCATGATCTGGATGCTCGCGAACCTAAACGGCTCGCTCTTGCTGACCACCTCGAACAAGAGCGAGGCCGCGGTTGGCTATACAACCATGGACGGCGACACATCTGGCGGTATCTCCCCAATCGCAGATGTACCCAAGTCCCTGGTGGTTCTGTATCTGCACTGGGCCAGACGCTTCCACGACATGGCCGCTCTGGACGGGGTCAACGTACAGGCACCCACCGCCGAGCTGCGCCCTCCAGGCGAGGAGCAGACCGACGAAGGGGACCTGATGCCCTTCAAAATCCTGGACCGGCTGATGTATCAGTTCGTGCAGGTTGGCCAGGACCCGCTGGAGATTTTCCAGGCTCTGTGGCCCGAGCTTCAGGCGCACTATGGCGCAGAGAACGCAAAGGCATTCGCTACAGATATCCGACGCTTTGTGACCCTGTTCTGCAGGGCCCAGTGGAAGCGTGAGCGCTTCGCCATCAGCTTCCGCGTCACGGCCTTTGACCTGGACCCAAAGACGGGCTTTCGCTTTCCGCCTGTTCAAGCACCCTTTACCGAAGAGCTCGAAGAGCTCGACGCCCACATCACTGCTCTGGAGCAAGCATGAAGCGCATCCGTATTCCACTCCTGGTGCTGTGCGCCTTTGGCGCCGGTCTGCTCGCACAGGGCCCACTGCAGGCCCATGCACAGAGCATGTTCGAGCAGCCATCCGCCACGGCCGACGGCAAGATTCCGGATCGCTTCGGCAGCGTGGTTCGCTACGAGCTGCCACCAGCGGCCGCGGGAAGCAGTCGCTTCGCCTGGGTGGATTTCTCTCAGGTCGCTGCAGTCGAAGGCGCACAAGGGAGCATGAACACTTGGCGAACTGTGATCTATCTGCCGGGTGGGCCCCTTGAGGTGTCGGCCCGACATCAGGACGTAATGCGGGAGCTGATGAAGAGTCGGGGTGAGGGTGTGGTTGAGCCTGCGGAATGATTGGTTTTCCCCGACACCTTAATAGGCACCTGGGAATGCGAATGGTCGCTGTACAGCGGAACCCCGAAGGTTGATCGGAGTATCCCGCCGAAGCGCGTCGTCCTGCCAAGGCGCATGACCGAAGGTGTGCCGGGGCACACCGAGTGTTGAAGCAACACCGGCAGGAGGGTGTGGAACCGAACCTGACCCCACTGGGAAGGCGCGAGACCAAATGCGTGCGGCTGTGCCGAAGGCATGGGGGAAGCCTTCGCTGGAAGCCAAGGACCTACGGCCCGTCGAGCGTTGAGCGTCCAGGCCGCTGTTTAAGCGGTCGCAGACGTCGGCGAAAGCCCTGTCGACAACTCGTTGCCCGACAAGGACGTAGGGCAACGCAGCCAGCGGGTTCAGGGGCGAGTGCGAGTAGGCTCAAAAGGAGGTGCTCACGTCCGTACCGTATCCCGGCGTCGGCAAGCGCAGTCAATCTGAAGGAAAGCCGATGTAGCCCAATGCTTCGAGCTGCCCCTTGAGAGGACCCAAGTCCAGCTCATCGAGCACTATGCCCTGAGAGAGATCGAGGGCTTGGTAGCCAGAGGCCGAACGCAAGGCCGCGCGCTGGGGGTCACCGCGGACGCCAGTGACCGGAGCCTGGGGATGGCTGGTCAAGGCCTGGCCTTCAAAGACCGCTCCAGGAAGGTCCCAGGAAAAGACGGGGCCCTCGGCCATGGGCAGGCTCATCCCCATCACCCAGGCCGGAACCAAGAGCTGGGCATCGGAGAGGTCCGTACCATGTCCCCACAGGCCTCCCTCACCCAAAGACTCCCCATGGTCGCTCATCAACAGAACCCGCGTTCCCGAGGGAATGGCTTGCAGCAGCGCCGCCAGATCGTTCCCGCTGCGCTCCACGGCCAGGGCATAGAGCTCGCCGGTGTCCGCACCAACCTGAACCGGGTCCCGCAAGTACTCGTGGGGACCCAAGATGTGCAGCCACACAAAGCGGCCCTCCATCCCCCGCTCTACATCGCGCATGGCTAGGCTGACGAGCGCCTGGTCCCGTGCCCGCCACATGTGGGGAATCTCCCCTGTCCAGCGCTGCATCCGGTCCTGAACGAGGAAACGCAGCAACACGGGATCGCGCCACGTATCGGAGTGCACAAAAGACTCAAACCCGCGGTCGAAACCGAGCTCTGGCCGAAGGTGCGGATTGCACACCCATGCGGAGTTCACATAGCCCTGCTCCTTGAGGCGCTCCGCCAAGCGGGCCCCCTTCGGTCGCGTCACGCCAGTCTCCCCTTCCCGTCCGCCGCCGTGCTCGACTGCGCTGACCCCAAGCATCACGCTGTCCATCGCTGGAAGGGTCCAAGGCGCAGCACTGACAGCTTGAACAGGGAGCTGACCCAGAAGCCCAGGGGCGTGGTCGAAGCGCAGCGTGTCCACCGTAATGAGCATCAGCCCCGGCAGCTCCGGATGGGTGGCTTGCTCCAGTGACTCCCTGGGATGCAGCCACGCGGAGAGCAGCCCCATAGACGCGAAGGCCGCGATTCCCACCTTGGGAATGACGAGTCCGAGCAGACCAAGGAGCGCCCACCACGGAGAGCCCAGAAGAACGGGCAACACCAGGGCCAGCAGGACGCCGCTGGCAAGGCGCTCGCCGTGTCTTGGTAAGGACAGAAGCGTGGCCACGAGTACCCAACCCAGCAGCGAGAGAGGCAGATCGAGCCACTGGTAGGCCACACCTTGAGCCGGACGGAGCAAACCGAGCAGCCCTTCGAGCAGAGCGAAGCCTGCCCCGCCAGCCACTGCCCACACTGTCCGCTGCCTGAGCTCCACCGTCGACCCTGTTGATAAACACAAGGCTAACGAGGCCACTTTGATCGGGGCCAATTTCTGACCGCCCCCTCGGTTAGCTTGGCGCATCGGAGGGTGAGATGGCCAGGGCCAAGACCGTATACGTTTGCCGAGAGTGTGGAGCGCGGGACCCCAAGGGTGGCGGGCGCTGCATGCGATGTGGGAACTGGGGCAGCTTTGATGCCCAGACCACCGGAGGGCCCAAGCCAACCCTGAACAGCAAGGGGCCGATCCTGACCCCACGCCCCCTCTCAGAAGTCCCGATGAACGAGGGTGAGATCCGTCTTCGTGTCGGAATCGGCGAGCTGGACCGTGTTCTGGGAGGGGGCCTGGTGACCGGTTCACTGACCTTGATCGGCGGAGATCCAGGGGTCGGCAAGTCCACCCTCTTGCTCATGGTCCTTGCAGCCTTCGCAGACCGAGGCATTCCGGTCCTGTACGTCTCCGGAGAGGAGTCTGCCCGGCAGATTCGCCTCAGAGCAGAGCGCCTCGGAATCAGCGGCGAGAGCCTGTACTTGCTGCCGGAGACCGACCTGGACGCGGTCATGGCCGCAGCCGAGAACATGGGGCCACGCGTCTTGGTCTTGGACTCGGTTCAGACGCTCTACACGGGCCGGCTGGACGGCGTTCCGGGCTCGGTTTCCCAGGTCCGGGAAGTCGCATCCCGCGCTATGACACTGGCAAAAACCAAAGATATTCCTACTTTCTTGGTAGGCCACGTCACCAAACAGGGAGGCATCGCTGGACCCAAGGTGCTCGAGCACTTGGTGGACACCGTGATTTACTTTGAGGGAGACGGTCGCTCCCACCTTCGGGTGCTCCGAGCGACGAAGAACCGTTTCGGAAGCACCGGAGAGCTGGGCTTCTTTGAGATGGTCGCTGAGGGACTCAAGGAGGTCCCTGACGCGAGCGCACGCCTGCTCAAAGAGCGCGTCGTGGGTGCTTCCGGGACCTCGGTCCTTGGCGCCCTTGAGGGCACACGCCCCGTCTTGGCGGAGGTCCAAGCACTGGTCGGCAGGCCCACCCCAGCCACCCCAGGCCGAACGGTCCTTGGTCTGGACAAGGCCCGCCTGAACATGCTTCTCGCTGTTTTGGGCAAGCTTGGCCATCCGGTTCACGACCGGGACGTCTTCGTCTCGGCAGCTGGCGGACTGCGCCTGCAGGAGCCCGCAGCCGACTTGGCCATTGCTGGGGCTTTGGTCTCCTCGCTGATCGACAAGCCCATCCGTCCCAAGACACTGGTGTTCGGTGAGGTTGGCTTGGTCGGAGAACTTCGCGCCGTTCCCCATCCGGGTCCACGGCTGATGGAAGCGATGCGACATGGCTTTGATCGCATCGTGTGCCCAAAGGGGGCGGGAGCTGACGCGCCCGAAGGCTTGGAGATCGTGGCGGTCTCTTCCCTACGTGAAGGCTTGGATGCCCTCTTCAGCCGCTGAAGGCCCGCATTGAAACAGCGGCAGAGACAGACCGAAAGCTGATCCACGCTGGCACAAAGATGCGCCCCCCCTTGACCCGGCTCTGTTCCGCGGGTAGCAACTGAATCACCATTCAGTGAATGACGCTTCATTCAGGAGAACGAGATGGACGGCAGTACTAGCTACAACATCGACACCCGTGACATCAAATTCGTGCTCTTCGAGCAGCTCAAGGTGCAGGACGCCCTCGAGGGAATTGAGCGCTTCGAGGACTTCGATCTGGAGACCTACTCCGCGATGATCGACGAGACCCTGCGTCTCTCCCAAGAGGTCTTCTGGCCTGTGAACCGCAGCGGCGATGCATCCGGCGGCTGCGTCTTCCACGGCGAAGGCAAGGTCACCACCCCTGAAGGCTACCCAGAGGCCTACAAGATCATGGCCGAGAGCGGCTTGGTCGGTCTCTCTGGCGACCAGAAGTGGGGGGCCACCGGCCTGCCCGAGCCGGTCGCCATGGCGATCGGAGAGGTCCTGACTGGCGCTGCGCCTGCCCTGAGCACCTACGGCGGCTTGTCGCGTGGCGTGGCGAACCTCTTGGCCCACCACGGCGCTGAGTGGATGAAGGAGAAGTGCCTGGAGAACCTGAACACTGGCCTCTGGGGCGGCACCATGTGTCTGACCGAGCCAGGCGCGGGCTCCAGCGTGGGCGACTCCCTGACCAAGGCGGTGCCCTCCGACGAAGAGGGCGTCTACCATCTGGAAGGTGAGAAGATCTTCATCACCGGTGGTGACCAGGACCTGACGGAGAACATCCTGCACTTGGTGTTGGCCAAGCTGCCAGACGCTCCCGCCGGTTCAAAGGGCATCTCCATCTTCCTGGTGTCCAAGTACAACTTTGACGATGGCTCTCGCAACGGCGTGTACGTGGCGGGCATCGAGCACAAGATGGGCCTGAAGGCCTCCGCCACCTGCGCCCTCGCGCTGGGCGCCGACCAGCCCTGCAAGGGCTACCTCATCGGCAACCCCGGCGACGGAATGCGCATCATGTTCCACATGATGAACGAAGCCCGCATCGCAGTGGGTATCCAAGGTTTGGCCAGCGCAGCGGCCGCCTACGAGAACGCCAAGGCCTACGCCAAGGCACGCATCCAGGGTACCTCCATCAAGGAGTTCAAGAACCCGAACGCAGAGCGCGTGGCCATCATCGAGCACCCAGATGTCCGCCGCATGCTCATGAACATGAAGGTGACCATCGAGACCCTGCGGTCGATGAACTACACCACGGCCCTTCGCTTGGTGCAGGCTGAATCCACCCACGACGAGGACGAGCGCAAGCAGAAGATGGCGCTCGTGGAGCTGCTCACGCCAATCTGCAAGTCCTTCTCCTCGGACAAGGGCTACGAGATCGCCACTGAAGCGATGCAGATCTTTGGCGGCTACGGCTACACCGGCGAGTACCCCGCCGAGCAGCACGTGCGCGACGTGAAGATCGCCTCCATTTACGAGGGCACCAACGGCATTCAAGCCATGGACTTGGTCGGCCGCAAGATGCGTGCGCAGGGCGGCATGGTCTTCATGACCTGGATGCAGACCGCACAGAAGGACATTGCGGCAGCAAAGGCTACAGGCCAGCTCGATGCCGAGGCAGATGCGACCAACAAGGCCGTAGGCTTCTTGGGTGCTGCAGCGATGCAGCTCGGCAAGCTGGGCGCCGAGGGCAACCTGGAAGGCGCCATGCTTCAGGCTACCCCCTTCCTGAACCTCTTCGGGACTGTGGTCTTGGCCGTTCACGCCCTGGACCAGGCGACCGTGGCCATCGAGGCCTTGAAGGGCGAGAACGTCAGCGAAGGCGACCGCAAGTTCTACAAGGGCAAGGTTCTCAACGCCAAGTGGTACTCCGCGAACAACCTGCCGGCTGCAGTGGCCATGTCCAAGGCCATCCAGGCTGGCGATGCTGCCTGCATGGACGCAGACCTCTTCGATTGATCTGAGTCATGAGACGAGAGAACGGGGACTCACCGCAAGGTGGGTCCCCGTTCTTGTCTCTGCAGATCAGGCTTCGCCCGCGAGGGCGGACGCTCAGTAAAGCAGGCAGCGCTCTCTGGCCTCGTCCCAGTCCGATCGTTGGGTGTCCCAAGCGCGAACCCAGTCCCCAGGGGGCAGACCGGCTTCGATGGCCAAGCGTCCCCCCGCACTCCCGCAGAGCAGATCGATCGCGATGGGGTTGTCTATGAACTCGTAGGTCTCCGTGCGCCAAGCGAAGTTCTTGGGGTCACAGCGGCGGGCCGCCTCGATGATGACCCAGCCCAGGAGCAAGGCGTGCAGGGCGTGCCGGTTGGTGAGGTGGATCTCGACGCCGCCGCAGAGCTGACCTGCGTGTTTCTGGAACTGCGGCAGGAAGCTGGCCGCTCGAAAGGCCACGCCCTCCAAGCCCGCATCCTGGGCACCCTTCTGGCAGAGCGCCGCGAACTTGCGCGGGTCCAACCAAGGGGCGCCGACCATGTGGAAGGGCCGGGTGGTGCCACGCCCTTCAGAGAGATTCGTGCCTTCGATGAGGCAGAGTCCTGGGTAGATGATGGCGGTCTCAAGCGTCGGCATGTTCGGGCTTGGCAAGACCCAAGGGGCATCGGTCTCATCGATGTACTGATCCCGCCTCCAGCCCGTGCACCGCACCACTTCGAGCGCGCACTCCACGCCGCGCTCCTTCTGGAAGTACAGCCCCAACTCCCCCATGGTCATGCCGTGCCGGTTGGCCAAGGGGTAGGCGGAGACGAAGCTCTCAAAGCCCTTGAGCACCACGTTCCCTTCTACACTCACTCCGTCCAAGGGGTTGGGTCGGTCCAACACCACCACCTTGGTCTCGGTCGTAGCGGCCACTTCCATCATGAAGCCCAGGGTGGCCTGGTAGGTGTAGTAGCGGCTTCCGATGTCCTGGATGTCGAAGAGCAAGACGTCCAGATCTTCCAGCGTGGCCGGGTCTGGGCGAAGGCTGGCCTCGGAGTCGCCATAGAGCGATACAACGGGTACCACTTCCTTTTCTTCGTCCACGCCGATCATGTCCTGGGCGGTTGCAGCCACGCCATGCTCCGGCCCAAACAAGCGCACCAGATCTACGCCCGCCGCAGGCAACAGGTCCGTGGCATGGCGATACTTCGCGTCCACCGCCGTGGGGTTGCAGCAGAGCCCGACTCGGGCCCCTTTGAGAGAAGACGGGTCGTCGAGCAGAACTTCCAAACCGCTGCGCATACGGAGCTCCAGGCGTTGACGGGCCTGTAACACTGGGAGGTGCAGGCGACCGAGGCTGGACCAGCCAAAGGCAGGATGCCCAGGTACAGCCTGTTGACAGGCTTTCACCCAGCGCGGTGTATCCTTGCGGGGATGGAGGTCCCGATGATCACGCTGATCGCATTGCTCCCCGGCTGCGCTGGGGAAGTTGAGATTCCAGGCGGCTATCACGCCCTCGCTTTCGACGGCAACAGCTGCGTGGAAGTCGCCATGGACAGCGCCTCTGCGAGCGAGGAGATGACCATCGAGCTGACCCTACGGGCCTCGGCCGACGCCTCTGACATCGACCCACAGCCCTTCGTGACTTGGCCTGGCGTGGTGGCGATGGTGGAGCTGGACGACGGCCGTGTAGCCGCAGGACCCGAGGACGACCCAGGCAGCGGCGTGTACAGCACCCAGAGCTTCTTGGACGGTGGCATTCACCACTTGGCAGCGACCTGGGACGGCGAAGGCCGAATGCAGCTCTTCACGGATGGGGAGCGTGTCGGCTTCGGCAGCTACGCCGATCTCGAGGGAAACAACACGCTCAGCATTGGCTGCTGGGCGCGGGAAAGTGCCGGCTTCGAAGGCTTGATCGACGACGTGCGAATCAGCTCCACGGCCCGCTACGAAGAGAGCTTCAAGCCGGACTTTGAACCCTACACTGTCGACCTGGACACCACCGCCCTCTGGGACTTCAACGAAGGCGCGGGGGAAGTGGCGGCAGACAGCGCAGGCCAATACGACGGGACGCTGATTGGGACCGAGTGGGTTCCCTTTGGTGCAAGCACTGACACGGACGAATGATGCTGATTTTCCTGCTGAACTTCCTCGCATGCCCCAAGCCCGGCGAGCTCCCCGACACCCCAGCTGTTGCCGTAGAGGTCCCAGAGACCCCAGAGGTGCCTCAGGTGGAAGAGGCCGCCCACACAAAGTTCGTCGGCACCCACAGCTCCCCAGAGTGCGGTGAAGAGCGCCAGTACCCGCGCCACATCGTGCTCTCTCCAGACATGAAGTACACCCTGACCGACCTTGTCAGCCCCTGCCCTCCGGGTGGCATGTGCGCCTGGTCTGGTGTCATCACCGCCAAGGGCACCTGGGCCGTAGAAGGCCCGATGGTGGTCTTCACCGAGGGCAAGGTGGACAACGCGGACATGGGCGCCCCTCGCCCTGACACCCTGAAGCGTGGCCAGACCGGCCAGCTGATGGAAGGCCGCTGCCTCTACGCGCAGAACAGTGGACCGGTGGGCGCCGGATCCCCCCCAGTACCCTGAGCAATCGGCAAACCCGGTGACCTTGTCAGGCGCTCTCTGAGCGCTCCAAGGCCTCCAAGAGTGCGCCCCCCAGCGCACCGCTCTTCAGGGGAACTCCGTTGAGTTCCTTCACTGGAGCCAGGCCCTTCAGGGAAGAGCTCACCCACAAGGCCTCCGCTCGCGCCAGCTTCACCGGGGCCGAGCGTAGAGAGATGCCCTCGGCGTGGCCGGCCGCCAACAGCGCCCCCCGCGTCACGCCAGCCAAGATTCGACCGTCCAGAGGCGGCGTGACCAGGACGCCCTGAACCTCGGCGAAGACGTTGCCCTGGTGCGTCTCGAGCAGAAATCCTTGAGGGTCGACCCAGAGCAGTTCATCCACACCACGCGCGGCTGCGCCCCGCTCCCAATGGCCTCGGCTGCAGTGCTTGGCTTGAGCCAGTTCCAGATCCAACACCGCCGGCGCGACCGAGGCCAGTGTCAGCGGCCTAGCCCAGCGCTCCTGAACAAAAGGCGAGACACGAATCAGCTCCAGGCCACGCCCAAGCTGCACCCGCAACACGCCTGCTCCCCCACAGTGCGAAGCCGCATGCAGCAGGCGCTCCTTCAAGGCCAGTAGATCTGGCTCTGCCAGTCCCAGCAAGCGGCAAGAAGCAGCCAGTCGCCGCAGATGCTCCGAGAGATAGATCGGGATCCTTGACTGGATCCGCAAGGTCTCGAAACAGCCAATGCCCCGCTCAACCGACGGCGACGGCGCCGATTGTTGCTGGATTAAACTGCCATTTTGCCAGATAAGATGCAGTGACTGATCCTGCCTACAGGGGTGTATGAAAAAGACTGACATCTCTTGGACTGTTCAGTCTTGAATCTGGATGCTTCAATCCGAGAAGAACAAAACGGCGCTGCTATGCCTTGGCGTTTCCTTACGCAAGCGTAGCTCCTGATTTTTCTCCTGGAGTCTTCATGTTTCTTTTCGCCATCGCCTGCAGCACCGCACCACAAGAACTTGGAGAGGCCCCGGTCTTCACAGACACCGAGGCCTACGTCGAGCGGGAGATGTTGGTCTCCATTCGAGACAACGGCGATGGCATCGCGACGATGGAAGTCCAGGAGAAGTACGGCGCGGTGGTGATGGAGAACATGGAGGGCCTGGGGGTCGCGCACCTGCTCTTGCCGGACATGGCCGAGGTTCGAGGTGTGCGCACCTTGATGGAAGCCGACCGGAACCTGGAGTTTGCTGAGCCCAACTACCTCACTCGGGCAAGCGCAGCGGCGCCGAATGACAGCTACGCCGGCTACCAGTGGAACCTCGACATGGTCGGTGCCTACGATGCCTGGGACATCAGCGATGGCACCGGCAGCATCGTCGCGGTGCTGGATACAGGCGTACGCGCAGGCGGCCCAGATGGCATCACCACGCTTTTGAGCGGCTGGGACGCCTACTACAACGACAACGACCCGAGCGACAACGACGGCCACGGCACCTTCGTCGCCGGCACCATCGCTCAGACGACCAACAACGGCCGTGGCGTGGCCGGAATGGCCCCTGGCGCAGCCATCCTGCCAGTGAAGGTGCTCTCCGACCAAGGTTTTGGGGACGTGCGGGCCTTGGCCAACGGCATCGTGTACGCCACCGATCAGGGCGCCGACGTCATCAACATGTCCCTGGGCAGTCCCAGCAGCTCTCAGACGGAATACCGGGCCATTCAGTACGCCTACGACCGCGACGTGGTGCTGGTCGCCGCGAGCGGGAACGAGTTCGCCACGAGCGTGAGCTACCCGGCCGCCTACCCCGAGGTCATCGCGGTCGGCGCGGTGCGTGCCGGTGGGACCCGCTCCCCCTACTCCAACACCGGAACCGGCTTGGAGATCGTGGCACCTGGCGGAGACCTGAACCGGGACGACAACGGCGATGGCTACGCCGACGGCGTGCTGCAGGAGACCGTGCAGAACGGACGCTTCACCTACGTGTTCTGGGAGGGCACCAGCATGGCGACTCCCCACGTGGCGGCTGCCGCAGCGATGATCAAAGCCGCTGGCGTAAATGACCCTGAAGAGGTGCGCGAGGTCCTGGCCTTGAGCGCCCGTGACGGCGGGAGCGCTGGCTACGACACCAGCTACGGCTACGGCATCCTGGATGTGGAAGCGGCGCTGAAGCTCGTCGTGGACAACACCACGCCGCCAGAGATTGAGCCCGAGCCAGAGGAGGAGGAGACCGCTCCTACTGTGGACACCAAGGCCCCGAGCATCTCGAACATCGACGGCATCGTCGATGGCCGCAGCTTCACCCTGATGTGGACCACCGACGAGCTCGCCACCAGCGGCATCGAGTTCGAGGACTACGGCCTGTACGACACCCAGGTCTACACCACGACCCACAGCATGCGCTTCAACGGGAACCCTGGCGACACCTACGTCTTCAAGTTCGTAAGTGTCGATGAGGCGGGCAACGTGGCCGAGACCGAGTTCTACCAAATCAGTCTGTAGAGGCGCGGTGCCCCAAGTTCACGCTGATCTGGAGGGTGTCGGCGCAGTCCATGGCAGCCTGCGCCACAAGGCCGCCATTGGCATCCAAGGCGACACTACCGCCCATGCCGACGGTATCAGGCGCGTTCAAGGAGGTCGCCCAGTTGCACTGGAGCATCGGGACCCGCAAAGACCGGCAGTGGTCCTTGGCCGCATCCAGGTAGGCCCCATCCCCGGTCCACTGGATGTACCCAGGCCACACAATCAAGTCGGCCCCCACCAAGCGCGGGTGTTGGGCGTCCAGGACCTCTCGGCAAAGGACCACCCCAAGGCGAAGTGAGCCAACACGAAGCAGACCGGCGCTGGCAGGGCTTCCAGGGAGGGGGGCCGAGAAGAACCGGGTCTCGGACGGGGTAAGGCCGACTTTGGCGACCCACTGCACAGGCTGGCCGGGCGCAAAGCACTGCACCACATTCAAGACCCCATGCTCGGTCTCCATCGGCCGGCCAACGAGCACCGCCTTTCCGGTTTCCCTCGCCAGGCGCCTTAGGCGCCCATCACATTCCGCTAGGTCGCGCGACTGGAGCAGCTCGGGGAGTCCCCGGTGGAATCCAGTGAGGGTGCACTCCGGGAACACCACCAGATCTGCACCGGCGGCCCGCACTGCAGCGAAGACGCGCGCCAGGTTCCCGGTGACCGTCGGCGCCATGGGGATCTGCGCGGCCACAACACGCACGCCTACTCCAGCCCAGGCCCGGACAGCACATGAACCCAGTCCTTCGAATCCAGCGCCCCCCGAAGCCGCGCGGAGAGTGCACGTGTGGCCCTCTCATCTGTCTGGACCGTCGGGTCCTGCCGCAGCAGCACCAGGCTGGGAACGAACACCAAGGGCAGGCCCAGAAGAACCCAGCCGCTCTGCATGAGCTCGGCCACGCCACCCAAAACCCCGACGCAGACCAGCAAAGCTGCCGCTGCCCCCCAGCCACGCCGAACTCTCTGAGCCGTCCCTCCTCGGGCGACCCGCACGCTGACCTCCCAGACGTCCCCCATGTTGGCGAACCAGACCTCGGACTCCAGCGGGCCATCCACCTTGAAGAGTCGCACCTGCTGGTATTCGGCCACACCGGCCCACTCGGGTCCCAGTTCGCCCATGAGGGGCTCGAGCGCATCACGCAGCCGACTGTCTAGGTGCAAGCCCTCGTCCTCGGCCGCTGCGCGGTCCGAGTCGGAGAAACCATCCATCGCAACGGTCAGAGTCATGCCGCCTCCCGGCGCCTCGCCGAGGCGCCCCCTAGAAGAAGGCCTGCATTCCAGTGATGTGCCGACCCAGAATCAAGTTGTGGATGTCGTGCGTGCCCTCGTAGGTGATCACGGACTCCAAGTTGGCCATGTGGCGCATGATTGGGTACTCGTCCAAAATGCCGTTGGCACCGTGAATGTCACGTGCGACCCGCGCGATCTGCAGTGCGATGTCCACGTTGTTCATCTTGGCCAGGCTGATCATCGGCGGGGTGATGCTGCCGTCGTCCTTGGCCTGTCCGAGGTGAAGCGCCAAGAGCTGGCCCTTGGTGATCTCACGCAGCATCCAAGCCAGCTTGTTCTGCACGAGCTGACGGCCAGCGATGGGCTTGTCGAACTGCACCCGGCTCAGGGCGTACTGCACCGAGGAGTGGTAGCAGGCCATCGCAGCACCCAAGGCGCCCCAGCTGATGCCGAAGCGGGCGTTGTTCAAGCAGGAGAAGGGACCCCGCAGGCCGCGCACTTCGGGCAACATGCGGTTCTTGGGGATGCGGCAGTCTTCGAAGACCAGCTCGCTGGTGACGCTGGCCCGCAGGCTGTGCTTGCCCTTCATCTCGGGAGCCGAGAAGCCGGGGTCCCCCTTCTCGATGATGAAGCCGCGGATGTCGCCGTCGAGCTTGGCCCAGACCACGGCCACGTCAGCCAAGCTGCCGTTGGTGATCCACATCTTGGCGCCGTTGAGCACGTAGCTGTCGCCGTCGTCCACAGCGCGGGTCAGCATGCCGCCGGGGTTGGAGCCGTGGTCCGGCTCCGTCAGGCCGAAGCAGCCGATGAACTCGCCGGCCGCCAGCTTGGGCAGGTACTTGTTCTTCTGGTCTTCGGTTCCGAACTTCCAGATGGGGAACATGGCCAAGGAGCCCTGAACACTGACGAAGCTGCGGATGCCGGAGTCGCCGCGCTCGAGCTCCTGGCAAATCAGCCCGTAGGCGATGTTGCTCATGCCCGCGCAGCCGTAGCCTTCCAAGTTGGCGCCCAGCAGGCCCATCTCGCCGATCTCCTTGACCAGCTCCATCGGGAAGGTGCCGTTGCGGGCGTGCCCTTCGATGATGGGAAGCACGCGGGCCTCTACCCAGCTTCGGCAGAGATCCTGAACCATGCGCTCCTCGTCAGAGAGGTGCTGGTCGATGTTGTAGAAGTCGAGGCCGCTGAACTTTTCCATGGGGGCTCACTCTTGGGCTGAGGGGCTTGGCTGAGGGTCTCAGTGCTGGCGCCTGTCTATCGCGCCACACTCCATTAGCCAGTGCCCCTTTTAGGGTGCGCCGCTCCCCATCGGTGCGCAGTCATCACCCTGCCCGAGGAGCAGGGCGAAGGCCCCGGCGGCGTCCAGCTCATCAGCGGTGTCTGGACGGCCTTGCTCCAATGGGACACCGCGCTTCGCCGCGCAGGCCTGGCTGGCAGCCAGGGATCCATCAAAGTCGCCGCGCCAGAGGCCAGTCCAGGCGCCGTTTACGCCCACACCAACGGGCCCCTGCGCCACACCGAGCTGCGCATGACAGCCGCCGCAGCCCTGACCAATCCCAGCCACGCCATCTGCGCCCTCCAGTCTGTCCTCGGCGACGTAGAGAAAGCCAATGGCACTGTGCAGGCGGTCCAAGTGCTCCTGTGTGCCCTCGGGTGCTGGGGAGAGAGCGCTGCCATCCAGCTCCCGCGCGAGCGCCTTGGCCACCACCAAGTCCTCCGCCGCCACCGCAGCAAAGATGGCCTGAGCCTGGACGTAGTGCGGATCTGGGCGGGCTTGTTCTTGGAAACAGCCACCACAAGCCATCGGGAAGAAGAGAGCCAAGAGCATTCATGCAGCATACTCCTGTGCACGATGGACAAGCTGCTGGACAGAGCCCTGGCCTCCCTCGCCCGTCGGGTCTGGCCAGACCGAAGCGAAGTGCGTCTCCGAAACGAGCTCACGCACCTGCGCTCCCGTGCGCAGCTCGCTGTGATCTTCCTCTTCACCGTCTTGGTGCCTGGCGTGGCCTTGGCCTGGATCGGCATGAGCGCCATCGGCGCTGAGTCCCAAGCGATGTGGGAGGAGGTGCGCCAGGAGGGCGACCGTGAGCTGCGAGACGTGCTCAAGGAAGTCGAGGAGCAGTTCACCGGCTTTGAGGCCCAGGTCAAGACGCGCTTGGTGGCGGGCCGCTCCCCCGTGGACAACCAGTCCTCGATCTCGCCTTTCCTGCTGACCAGCTTTCGCCTGGACTCCAGCGGCAGCTTGGCGGCGCCCTTCACCGAGGAGCCCCTCCCTCCTCTCCAAGATCAGAGCTTTTACTTCTCTCCCACCTGGCGGCAGGCCCAGGCCCTCGAAGCCAACGCGCCCACCGCCGCTGCAGCCGCCTACCTGCAGGCCTCTCGCCAAGCCGAGTCCATCCACGAGGAAGGCGAGGCCCTCTTCAACTCCGCGCGCATGAAGGCCAAGGCGGGAGACCGGGACGAGGCCATCGGCATGTATGCCGACCTCTTCGCGGACTACTCCGAGGTGCGCACACTACACGGCTTCCGCTTGGGCGACCTGGCCAGCCTGAAGCGCGGTGAGCTGCGCATGCAGGTGGACCCCGAGATCGGTGGCGCCGACCTCAGAGAGCTGGTGGAGCGCCTGCTAAATCGGCGCTGGTCCCTGGGCAGCGGTGCTTTGGATGCCGCCATCGCAGCACGGGCTCTGGAGCTGGTCGAAGACGTGGCCGAGAAAGACTGGCTGGCCCGCTCCCGAGGACGCTTGGACAACCAAGTCGAGCAACTCTATTGGGCAAAGCAGCTGTATCCCGAACTTCGGGTCTTTCATCCAGAGGGGCGCGTGCTGCCGGTGGCCCGCGGCGAGTTCAGCTACCGCTTGGGCAACAACGCCTTGTGGGCGACGATGTGGTGGGGCGAGGACAACCCGGACTTCTACGCCTTCGCCCTGGATATCTCCGCATTGGAGCAGGAAATCCAGGCGATGACCCGAAGCGCCACCCGCACCTCGGAGACCGTCAACGTCGTCGTGCTCACAGCGGACCGCGAGGCACCGAGCGACACTCTGGCCCGGCGCAGCCTGAACCCCTGGTTGCGCGGCTACGAGCTGGCCGTACACCCCCGCTCCGCCGCCGACCTGGAGAACTCCCAACGTCGCAAGACCGCACAGCGCGCCGCCATCTTGGTCCTGGCTCTCGTCATCATCGTGATGGGCGCCGGCCTGACCCTGCGTCTGGTGGGCCAGGAGCTGACCATCGCGCGCAGCCAAGCGGACTTTGCAGCGAACGTCTCCCATGAGCTGCGGAGCCCCATCACCCAGATCCGTTTGAAGGGGGAGTCCCTGCAGCTCGGAATGGCCGAGACCGAGGAGGAGCTCAACGACCACTACGACGCCATCGTGCGCGAGTCGGAGCGCCTCAGCCGCTTGGTCGACAACGTGCTGGACTTCGCCGCGATCGACGGGGGCCACAAGACCTACACCTTCCGACCCGTCCCCATCGCCCAGACCATCGAGAGCACGGTGCAGGCCGCCCGCTATGGAATGGAGATGCGGGACATGCACCTGGACCTGAGCCTCTCCCCTCACCTGCCGGTGGTGGTGCACGACCCAGAGGCCATCGCGCAGGTTCTGCTCAACTTGATCTCCAACGCTGCAAAATATGGAAAGGAGGGCGCCTGGATTGGGGTGAACGCAGAAGTCGTTGGCGAGGAGGTCGTGATCGAGATCAGCGACCGCGGCATCGGGATTTCCCCGGACGAGCTGCCCCACCTCTTCGAGCACTTTTACAGGTCTTCTGATCCCGCCGCGCGGCGCCGGAAGGGCACTGGCATTGGATTGAGCATCGTCAAGTACATCGTCGAGGCACACGGTGGCCGTGTCGAGGTCTCGTCAACGCTCAACGTCGGCTCGACCTTTGCACTACACTTCCCGCTCACACCGCCCACATCGGCATAGCCCCCGAGGACTTCATGGCGCGCATTCTGTTTGTCGAGGATGAAGTAGAGGTCCTGGAGACCGTCAAGAAGTTCTTCTCCCGCCAAGGCTTTGACGTCTACGGGGCGAGAACTTCCGCAGACGCCCTGGAGATCGCCGAGCGCTTTCCACCCGACGTGGCGGTGCTCGACGTGATGCTGCAGGAAGGCCCCGAGGGCCCCGATGGCATGGACGGCTTCGACATCTGCAAAGCCCTGCGCGCCAACAAGTTCCGCGGCCCGGTGATCTTCGTGACCGCACGCACCTCCGAGCAGGACAAGCTGCTGGGCTTTGAGCTGGGTGCGGACGACTACGTGACCAAGCCCTTCTCCTTGAAGGAGCTGCACGCTCGCGTCCAGGCTGCCCTGCGCCGCGCCGGCGGCGCCCGCTCGGTCTACAAGTTCGGCCCGGTCGAGGTCGACTTGGACAACTACGTGATCCGCCACAGCGGCTTCGAAGAGCGTCTGAGCAACCGCGAGCAGGAGCTGCTGCGCTTCCTGATCGAGCACAGCGGACAGGTCCTGCCCCGTGAGCTGCTGCTCACGAGCATCTGGCAGTACAACCCCAACGTCACCACCCGCACCGTGGACACCCACATCCTCAACGTGCGCAAGAAGCTGGGCGACGATGCGCAGAACCCGCGCTTCATCGAGACCATGCACGGCGTCGGCTACCGCTTCATCGCTGAAGAGGGCTGATGCTCTGCTGGGTCCTGGCCGCCTCCCTTATGGGGCAGGACGTTCGCGCCTGGCAGGGCCTGCACGAAGGCCTGCTCATGGAAGCGGCCGACGGGGATCTGGCCGAGGCCACCGCCTGGTACGAAGGCTGGATCGCCGGTCTCCCCGCTGACGATCCAAGCCAAGCAGAGCTGCACTACTGGCTGGGCCGCGCTCAGTACGCACAGGGCGACTACGAGGCTGCCCGAAAGGCACTGCTCATCGCCATGGGGGACCCAAGCGTTCGCCTTCAGGCCCAAGTACTTCTGGGTCAGATGGACGCCCAAGAGCTGCAGGTGCGAAAGCTGCCCATCGCCTACGACTTCAACACCGGCACCGGGCACTTCCTGCACAGCTGGCTCTACCCAGACAAGGGCAGCATTCGCAGCGAGCTCCCGCCCCAGAGTGAGAACCCTGCCCTGGCCTGGCGCACCCAAGTCCTCGAGCGCGAAGACGACGCCATCGAGATCTGGTTCGACCCCGACCTCGAGGGCCCCGAGTACATCGAGTTCCGGGTACACGCCAAGAACTTCCGCGGCTTCTTGGTGCTGGCCGCAGACGATGACAAGGGCCGCCGCTACATCTACCCGGAGCCCATTGTGGCCCCAACGGACGAGTGGGTGCTCATCACCGCCGACCTGTCCTCCTTTGTGCTCCAAGACACCGGTGGATTGGCTGAAGGGCACATGACCCCAGGGACCGTGGTCAGCCTCTCGCTCTGGGATCGCACGGCTTTTGGAGCCACCTCCCGCGGTGAGAACGTCATCTACTTGGATGACATGGAGCTGCGGTGAGCGGCCCTCTCCAGCAGTCGGTCGTGGTGCAGAAGTATGGCGGCTCCTCGGTCGCCGACTTGGACAAGATCAAGGCCGTCGCTGCCCGCATCGTGGCGACGCGCGACGCCGGCCATCAAGTGGTCGCGGTGGTCTCCGCGATGGGCAACACCACCAACGAGCTGTTGGGTCTGGCCCGCCAACTCAGCCCAGCCCCCGGCCGACGTGAGCTGGACATGCTCATCTCGGTGGGCGAGCGCATCTCCATGGCGCTGCTCTCCATGGCGGTCAACGACCTTGGCGCTCCAGCGGTGTCCTTTACCGGCAGCCAGTCCGGCATCATCACCGATGAGTCCCACAGCGCCGCCCAGATCGTCGCCGTTCGGCCCCAGCGCATCCAGGCTGCACTCCAAGCCGGCAACGTGGTGATTGTCGCTGGCTTCCAAGGCGTCTCTCGGGACAAAGAGGTCACCACCTTGGGCCGCGGCGGGACCGACCTGAGCGCTGTCGCCTTGGCGGCCGCCTTGAAGGCGGAGTGGTGCGAGATCTGCTCAGATGTGGACGGCATCTACACCGCTGATCCCCGACAGGTCTCTGCAGCCAAACGCATGGACACCCTCTCCGTGGACGAGGTCCTGGCCATGGCCCGCCAAGGGGCCAAAGTGCTCCAGGCCGACGCTGTGGCGCTGGCCAAGCGACTGGGCATTGAGCTGCTCGCGACGCGGACCAGCGGAGGGGACGGAGGGACACGCATTCAAGTGCCCCCACTCCCCCCTCGGGTCTCAGGCATCACCATCGATGAGCAGCTCGAGGTCTTCGCATCCCAGGACACCACAGCCTTGTTTCAAGAGCTGGTGCAGGCCGGCGCGCCGATACGCAGCGTGAGCCCGGGTTTGATCACCGTAGACCTGCGCAACTGGCACGACCGCGCGGCATTCGTGCCCACCTCGGGCCACAGTCAAGGCCCCACCTGCCAGGTCAGCGCTGCGATGTGCCACGTGCAAGTCGACGGCGTACTGACCTTGGAGGCCCTCAACGCCCTGCGAATCGCAGGCATTCGGCTCCTCTCTTGGCAGGCCAGCGGGGAGTCTATGGTCTTCCGAGTGCCAGCGGATCAGGCACAAGCCGCCGCAGAGGCCCTGCACACGGCACTGATCGGGGATTCCTTGCAGGGCGGGTAAGGGGGACGTAATATGCCGCGTTCTTTGGGCGTCACTTTCACGGCCAGCGGAGTCTCCCTTGCTCAAGCAGTTCCTCAGCCCACCGAATTGGTTCACGGCAGCCAGCATCTTCTGCGGCTTCTACGCCGTGCTGCTGGCAGGTGGAGCGGACGCCGGAGCGACGCAGTTCTACCAAGCGGGCCTGCTGATCGGCTTCGCCGGCGTCTTTGACGTTCTGGACGGCCGCGTCGCACGCATGACCAACTCCTCCTCGGAGTTTGGGGTGCAGCTGGACTCTCTGGCCGACGCGCTCAGCTTTGGCTTGGCACCGGCCGTACTGGTCTACCGCTGGGGGCTGGACAGCCTGGGCATCGTGGGCCTGGCAGCCAGCTTCTTCTTTATGATCTGCGGCATCTTCCGCCTGGCCCGCTTCAACACGGGCGCTGCAGACAACGAGGAGTGGGACCGCTCCCGCGGACTGACGATCACCATGGGTGGCGGCAGCCTGGCCGCTCTGGTCATGTTCCACGCCGCCACCGGCAAGAGCTTCGTCGCCAACCCTTGGGGCCCCTTCGCCATCGTCTTGATGGTGGCCTTCCTCATGGTCAGCGCGGTCCCCTACCGCACGGCCAAGTCCCTGAAGATGAACACCGCGACCAAGGTCTTCTTTGCCTTGCTCTTCGGCGGCCTCATCCTCGTGGGCATCTTCTTCGACATCAGCTTCATCGTGCTGCCCGTGATGGCCTCGTATGTGCTGAGCGGCCCCATCGAGGGGGCCATCATCGCAGGCCGGTCGGCGCGCGCGAGAGCCAGGGCCAAGCGCCAATAGCGCTCCCCCCTCTCCCTATGCTCTTCCGACCCTAGTCCTCTGGGTACAGCTCCGCTTCCAGCTCCGCGCTGAACTCGAAGCGCAGGGCTTGGGCCTCGTCGTTGTCGGGGGCCAGTGCCAAGGCGCGGTTCACGCACACCAGGGCGCGGATCCACTCTTCCCGGCGGCCGTAGGCGCGGGCCAGGGAGAGGTTGTCCTGGAGCCCGTCGATCTCGACGGCCTTGGACTTGGGGAGCAGCAGCAGGAAGTTGTCCTCGCTGGTCTCCGAGTGCAGGTGCCGCGGAGCCGAGTACTCGATGCGCATGTTGTCGTCGGTGTTCAGCACCACCCCATCGCTCAGCTCCAGAATCTCATCTCGGCCGAACTGGTAGAAGGTGAGCAGGTCGTGGGCCTCGACCACGCCGATCTGCCGAAGCTCTGCGGAGACCTTGGGGTGGTTGTCCAAGAGCGCTTGGGCGTTTGCAACGTTCAGGTCCAGGGGCGAATCGGAGCCGACCAGGACCAAGTCCGCGTCCTCGATGGTCGCAAAGAGGGCCACGTGGGCGTAAACATCGGCGAAGGTGGCCAGCAGAGACTGCAGGTCCTCGGGGGCCATGCCATAGAGCTGCACCCACTGAGACCAGATGCCGCCGGGGCGGAGCCGGCTCTTGCCCATCGTGAAGAACTCACGGGTGAAGAGGTTGCTCACCCCGGAGATCCAAGGGTTGCTGGGCTCGGAGACCACCACGTCGTAGCGCTCTGGACCGGCGAGCAGCAGGTGGTTGCGCCCATCGTTGGCGTGCAGGGTGACGCGGGGATCTGAGAGGGGCCGGTTGTTGTAGTCGTCGAAGTAGTGACTGGCCTCGACGATGGCCGGCTCCAACTCAACGACCTGGATCTCTTCGAGCTCATCGTAGAGGGTGACGCTCCCCAGGGTGATGCCGCTGGCCAATCCGATGACCACGACCTCCCGCGGGTCCTTGGCGAAGAGGAAGGGCAAGTGGGTGACCAGCACCTGGGTGGGCATGTCGATGGTGGTCGAGGCGTCCACCTTGCCGTTGTTGGCCAGCCAGATGTTGCCGCTCAGACGCGACTGGGCGACGGTAACCACAGTGCTCAAGCCCTCGTCATAGAAGAGCAGGTCGTAGTCCTCGACTGCGAAGGCAATCAGCCCTTCTTTTGTGGGGTCGGTGATGTCCGAGGCGTACTTGTAGACGCCTGCGGTCATCAGCAGCGGCTCCCAAGGCGGCGGGAAGCGCGCGGCGAGCAGCAGGGCGCTCACAGCCAAGAAGACCACAGCACCTTGAGGGCCGCGGCGAACATTCCCTTCGGCGGCCATGCCTCCGGTGAAGGCCACCAGCACCGCGGCGAGGTTGGCCGCTCCCGCGACGAGCAGGGTTCCAACCACGTCCAGCTGAGGCAGCAGCACGAAGCCACCCAGAAAGGCCCCGAAGATGGAGCCCAAGGTGTTGGCGCCGTAGACCTGGCCAACGGGCTTCCCAAAGCCCTTCTTGCCCACCACGGAGCGCACCAGAAAGGGGAAGCTGGCCCCCATCAGCACCGCCGGTGGGGTCATGACCAGAGCGGCCAGGACCACCTTGAGGGGCCAGAGCGCAGGGCTGTCTCCGCCTGTGGAGGCATACATCTGCAGGAAGAGCACGGGGAGGTCGTCGTAGAGGTACATCATCGAGTACGTGAGCACCGCGATGCCGGCCTGGAGCGCCGCGAGCACCTTGAGAGGGCCGCCTTTGCCCAGCGAGGTCAGGCTGCCGTCCGCGAGCTTTCCGCCCACCCAGCCACCAAAGGCGATGCCCGAGAGGAAGGCCAACAACATGGTGGAGAAGGCATAGGTGGAGCCACCGAGCACCAGGCCGATGAGCCGGAACCAGGCCACCTCGCAGATCAGCGCGGAGAAGCCGGTCAGGGCCGCGCAGATCATCACCGGCGTCCAGCTCTTGGTTCCGTCCACGGACACGTCGTCCTCGACCTCGGGGACCTGTCCGCCCTCTCCTTGCCAGCGAGAGAGCCAGATGGCGGCAGCACCCAGGACCAGGTTGGCCACAGCGGCGATGGCCGTCGTCAGCATCAGACCTGCGGTGGGCAAGAGCCAGAATCCCGCGATGAGGATGCCGATGACGGCGCCAGCGGTGTTCACCCCGTAGAGCAAGCCGATGCGGTCACCCGCGCTGCCCAGACGGGTGGTCACAAAGCGGCCCAGGAGCGGCAGCGTGGCGCCCATGCAGGTGGTCGGGACCAGCAGGAGCAGGCTGACGACCAAGAACTGGAAGATGCCAAAGGCCACCGGAGAGTCCGTGGTCGCGCCAGCACTCAGGTAGATGGGCGTGGCCAACTTGAGCAGCACCGGGAAGACCATGGCGTAGACGCCGATGATGATTTCCAGAACGCCGTAGGTCAGCAGAGGCTTTTCGAGACGGTCGGCATAGCGGGCCATCAAGAAGCCGCCAGCGGCCAGGCCGGCCATAAACGCGGCGAGCACCGTCGCGATGGCGAACTGACTGGTTCCGAACACCAGCTGGAGCTGACGGGCCCAGATGGACTGGTAAATCAGCGCGGTCAGACCGGAGACAAAGAAGAGGGGTACCAACAAGCGCACCGCGCGCTCGCGCCGCAGCGCGTTGACCATCTCATCCAAAGCTCACTCCCTCAGGGTGCCCGCGAGGGCTCAACGTAGGCCTCTGAGGCCCCTTGGCTCATGGTCACAAAACCCGCGCGAATGCTGGGCACCAGGGCGTAGCCTGCGGCCACGATACCCACCACGAAGACCGAGATAAGCAGCATCAACTCGACGCTGCTTTGCCCTGTTCTAACTGGATTTCTGAGCAGTCGACCCATCAGTGACCGTCCACTACGCCGTCTTCGGACATGGCAGAAATGCGGTCCTGCATGGACTGCAGACCGTCCCCAAGCCTCGGCCAGAGGGCATCTCCAGCCACCCACACAATCGCGATGACGAGCACGCTGGTGAGCAGCAGTGTCTCCACGGTGGACTGGCCTTGTCGGCGATGGCGCCTGTAGATGCGCACCTGCAAGCTCCCTTGGGCGTGTGGACAGGATATCATTGCTCTCCCTCCCCCTCCCCCCTCCTGAGCCGTCCATGTACCCGCACAAAAAGCTCGACTGGCTGATCACCCGTCTCGAAGGTCAGGTTCAGCAGTCCCCCGAAGACCCTGAGCTTCGCCACGAGCTGGCCCGCGCCTACCTGTCCCGCGGGCTGTACCACGGCGGCGGAGAGTCTTGGTGCAATCAGGCCTTGGCACAAGCCCGCAAGGTGCTTGGAGAGGACCCCGGTCATGTGGGGGCCCTGGTCACCGCTGGCACCGCCCTCATTGGCATGGCCCGCCCGGAAGGGGCACGACGCTACTTGGACGAGGCCACCCGCATCGACGCCGAGCGCGGCGATCTGCACCTGGCCCTGGGCACCCTGTACCGGAGCGAAGGCGACCGCCACTTGGCCTTGCGCCACCTCGAGAGCGCCTGCCGCTTGGCGCCAAAGGCCTGGGAGCCGCACCTTTATCTGGGGCGCGTGCTCTCGGAGCGCGCTCAAGAGCTGCCTGGCAGCCAACGCCTCATCGAGCGCAGTCAGTACCACTTGGTGCAGGCCCTCAAGCTGGGTCCAACGCCAGACTTGGCCGCCCCGCTTCACCGGGACCTGGGCCTGAGCTGCCTGGCCACCGGCCGCTACAAAGAGGCCGAGAAGTTCTTCCTGCGCCTTCGTGAGCATGAGCGCTTCAGCCGCGTGGCGCGGTACCACCTGGGCATGGTCGCGTACCACCTGGGCAAGTACAACAACGCCATCCAGCACTTCCGTCAGACTCTGCGCGAGCGCCCGGAAGACCCCAAGGTGCATGCCCGCATGGCGATGGCGCACCTGCAGCTCAACGAGCACCAGCGTGCCCGCGAGGCCTGCAACCAAGCTCTGATGCTGGATCCCTCCAACAAGCTGGCCCGCTACACCTTGGGCTGCTCTCTCCTGGAAGAGGGCAACCCCAGCGAGGCTTTGCGTGTGTTCAAGGAGGCTCTGCAAGAGCACCCGGACCACATGGAGGCCTACCTGGAGCTGGCGCGCACCCGCCGAATCGCCGGTGACGAGGCCTGGCTGCTTCAGGCCTTGGATGCGGAGATTCGCCACTACGACCGCCTGCCTCCGGGCACCCGGGTCGGCGACGCCCGCGAGATCACCCGGCGCAGAGTGAAGGTCCTGCTGGACCAGCTCCGTGCCGTGGGTCCGAGCATGACCAGCGGCGTGCTGCAGACCATCGATCTGGTGCAAGACGAGGGCATGCGCTTCCTGCTCTGGGAAGCTGCCTGCGCCATGTCAGCTGCGGCCCTGGCCGACGACGTGGCTTGGAGCCTTCGGGAGCCTGGCACCACCTACTCGGTGCGTCTGGCTCGCCAAGCCGTGGCCGTCGCCGGAGCTCTCCCTGAGCCCGTCCTGACCCGCGGTTTGAAGGTGGAAGAGGAAGATCTGAAGCGCGCTGCTGTGGACCGTCACGGTCCGGCCGCCGATGTCACCCGCCACCGCAAGCAGATCGAGCACGAGCGCAACCTGGCCCGCGCCTACCAAGCGCTCCTGCTGCTGGCCATCTCCAGCCGCCGCTCCCGCAGCGGTCGCAAGCTCTTGGAGAGCTGGACCAGCATGGCCGACGCCGACCTGAGCGCCGCAGCCAACACCGGCCTGGCCCTGATGGGCGACCCAGCAGCCGTCTCACGACTGCAAGCCGCAGCGGACCGCAAGGGCTCTGGCCCTCGCATGCGCACCCTGCTCTCCCGCGTGGTTCCCCCACCCGCCTCCCGGCCCCCTCGTCCCGTCTCGGACGATGAGGACGCTCACTGCTCCTGCTGCGGGCGCACGGCGAGAGACGCCTCCCACCTGATGGCCGGCAGCCACGGCACCATCTGCGATGTCTGCGTGATGGAGGTCTCCCGCAAGCGGCGCTCCTCCCAGGCGCCCGACGACGCCTCCTGCAGCTTCTGTGGCAAGACCCACCTGGAGAGCCGCGGGGTCTTCCGCTACCAACAGGTCGACATCTGCTCGGCGTGTTTGGAGCTCTCTCTGGGCCTGATGGAGCGGGAAGAGATCGACCAGTTCCTGGCGACCTACTGAGTGCCAGCTGTCCGTAGAAACACGGATGCCTGTGGTAGACCAAGCTGAGCTTGGAGCGCCGATGCTGTGGATGTGGATGGCTTGCTTGAGCCCCACGGCTTGCCCTGATTCCTGCGAGAAGATCGCTGGCGAGTGCGGTCTGGGGCCCGGCTTAGAAGACTGCGTGGCCGCCTGCCGGGACATCCAGGTCATCGAGTACGAGCGCAGGGACTTTAGCCACTGCGTGGCCCTGGCAGACTGCGGCGACTTGGTGGTGGGCGAGTGCGCCAACAGCCCGAGCACCTGCCCCGCCCCGCTCTACGTGCATGTCGCGCTGGGACCGCAGTGCGGAGCCCCAGCAGGCTCGGCCCATGGCCTGATCCAAGACAGCGATTGCGTGTACCGGGCAGAGGGTGACTGGGGAGAGATGGGCGTGCCCGAAGTGCACGCAGAGTTTCCCCTTCGTCTGACCTTTGAGGGCGGCTGCGAGGTCGAACTTGGTGGCTACGTACACTGCGATATCGCTGGTCAGAGCTGCGAGATCGCAATGGAGAGTGTGATTTGATGCTCTGGCTACTGGCTTCCATGAGCGCACAGGCGCAGTCCGTCGAAGACCTCACCCTGCTCTTCAAGGCCGCTCCTGGCATGGCGGACCAGCAGGTGGGATGCGGAGGATTCGCCGTGACCACGACCCGCTCCACCCTGCTGGAGACCTTGGATTCCAGCCTGGAGACGCCCCATACACGCCCAGCACCAGGACTCTGGGGCAGCGCATATGGGACGGGCAAGGCCATGTACGGCTTTGGCTCCACCTTCTTCCTCTGGTCAAAGCCCACCGAAGGTGAGGTGAGCGCTTGGCAGATCCCGGGCGTACAGGGCCACTATTTCTCCGGGCTCAATGTGCTCTCCTACCTCCAGGACACCAACAGCTTTGGCATCGCACCGGGGGTTGTTCTGCAAGGGGGCATTGGCGGGGGCGTTCAGAGCGAGCTGGAGAAGCAAGGGCAGGTCTACTTCATGGACGCAGCCCACATCCACGCCGGCGTGGGCTTGGGTCTCTACGCCAGACGAAGCGATGACTGGGGCCTGAGCATCTACGGCGGGTACATGCCCAAATGGGGCAGCCTGCTGACTCTGGGCTTTGTGGAGGGCGATGGCCGCTTCGATCCGGACTACCTGGGCACAGACCAGTACGACACGGACCAACGCCCCAACGCGGTGCCGACGGTGCTGGAGTACATCATGGTGACCAGCAACGACATCGACGTGCGCCGGGACATGTTCTTAGAAGCGCGCATGAACATCGGCACTGTGGTTTTCATCTCCTACAGCGTTCGCCGCTACGACCTGAGCGGTGCTGCAGGCCACGAGCTGCGGGACGACAGCCAGTGGACCAACGTACGCCACACACTGGGCCTGGGATTCGGGGGCATCCAATGATCGCACTCCTGCTCCTGGCTTGCGCCCCCATGGTCGACATCGACGGCCGTGTGGGCACCTACTGCGCAGACATCTGCTTTGAGAACCCCGCTTGGTTGGACCCCGAGGAGACCGACCCGTGGGGCTGCACACTGGAGTGCGAGGAAGACGAGAACGTCTCCCAGTCGATGCTCACCTGCCTGGGTGACCAAGGCAGCGATGCGGAAGGCCTGGCGATCTGCGAGCTGCTCTTGGGTGAAGAGGTCTGAGCCCCCAAGAACGCCCCGCTCAGGGGTCTGAGGGGCAGATCACCGCCATCCGGTACTGCTCGTAGTCAAAGTCCGGGCTGTTGGCCGCGTCATGACAGCCTGTGCAGGTGGCTTGGGTGATGGGTTCGGGCACAGCCTTGGGGTCGCGTGGGTGGCCGCCCAGCGGACCATGACAGGCCTCGCACTGCACATTTCCCCAAGTCTGCAGGGTCTTCTTATCGACCGCCGCGAAGCCACCTGGCTCCCCGAATCCGGTGCTGTGGCAGCCCACACATTCGGGGTTGCCCTGCTCCCCACGCTCAAAGAGCACCTCCATCGCCCGAGCGTGGTTGGGCCGAACGGCCCAGGCTGCGACCTGATGGCTATGGCAGCTCACACACTTGGCGCCGGTGCCGTAGTGGGGCCCAGAGCTCTGGGGCGTCTTCACCGTGCGGGCCGCCTGCTCCAGAGTGTCGGCCTTGAACTGGGCCAGCATGTCCTCGGTGGGGGAGCTGCTCTTGGGATCCAGCTCCGCGCCAAGGGGTCGGTCTTCCATCCAGCCTCGGTTCAGGCCGCGCAGATCCACCTCTCCCTCCAGACGCTCCTTCTCCAACTGCAGGGCTGGAGTGAGCTCGCCTCTCCCCTTGAGCCGCATCCAGTCCTGGAAGCTGCGGTCCTCCTCCAAGAGCAGGGGGCGCGCGGGCTCCGTTCCCAGAGCCAGACGCAGCACACTCAGGTACCGGCCCCGGGCGGAGACCTCCATGACCGGGACCCGAGCGCGGGTGCGCAGGGCCTCCCGTTTCTCGCCTGGTGTCATGACCACCAGGGCCACGCCAGGGACGGCGGCGACGGCCTGGGCTTGCTGGTCCCGTAGATTTCCAACGGCGATGATGAGATCAATCCCCTCGGGCACTTGCTCCAGGGCGCCCCGAAGCGCCTCCACTGGATCCTTGTTGGTGGGCACAGCCTCCGTCATCGAGGACAGGCCGACCACGGCCACCTTCAGCCCGCCTCGCTCCACCACCCGGAATGCTGGGTAGAGCAAGCTTCCTTCGGCGTCGGCCCAGGTCGCGCTGGTGAGGGGCAAGCCCAGTCCGCCCAACTCTGGCAGGCCGACGGCGACCACATCGCTGGGACCGGGCACGAACACGTCCACACCGACCTCGCTGAAGAGACCGGCGATGAGGGTGGCACGGGGCAGGGTGTCGGAGCGCTGGGAGACCAGCCCCTTGAGGAGCGCATCCCCTGCATCTACCTGAATCATCGGCCGCCCCTCCGCAGCGAGCTGGCTCAGGAGCTCCGCCCGCCGGTCAAAGCCACCGTAGGGCAGCGTGGGGCAGCCACAAGCTTCGATCTCGCCGCGCAGCTCGCCACTGAAGACCAGGGTCAGCTCCCGATTCGCCCGCTCAGGACCGCGAAGTTGCTGGACCGGATCCGCCAGAGGCGGCAACGCGGGCAACTCAGCGGTCTCCGGGGGGACCTGCTCGTCAGTGCAGGATGAAGCTCCAATACACAGAAGCGTCCAGAGAGCGGCGCGGCGAAGTTGAATCATTGAGGTGCACATCCTGCAAACCCGGTGTCGAAACCTCTTCGGGCCCTTGCGGCTCCCACTCTATCCGGTCGATGCTGCGGCCATCGCCCCTGGAGGCCTTTGTGCTCTTGTCCCTGATGCTCCATTCCGCTCCTTCGCTGGCTCTGGTGCCTCCAACAAACGTGGAGCTGGGCGCCGAGCCTGTGCGCGTGGTCCACACCCACGTTGAGCGGCAGCACACGCTTCGTCAGGGCCAAGCATGGCAGTCCTTTGTTCAGGGAGAGGGACAGGGTTGGCAGGCCACCTTTGACGAGTGGACCGGCACCCCGCGGCGCGCCTGGGGCCCCGGCTTGGACATCGGTCCCGTGGACAGCGAGGAGCAAGTCATCGCCGGTCTGATGGCGCTGGTCTCCCGCAACGGCGAGGTCTTCCAAGTCGACGCCGAGCAGCTCAGCGTTCGCGACATCGGCTACGTCGCCGAGACCGACACCTGGCTGGTCCACCTGGACCGCATGGTCAATGACGTGCCGGTTTGGCGTGGTGGCGTCGACATCGTGATCAAGCAGGGCAAGCTCATCATGATGGGCATGGACACGCATCCAAGCGCTGGCTTTGGCAGCGACATGGCCACCATCCCCAGCGCCGACGCCATCCAAGCCGCCCGCACCCAGGGCCCAGCGCCCATGGCGGTTCACACCGAGAGCAGCGCACGCCTTGTGCTGCTGCCTGTGCAGCGTGGCTCCTCCGAGATGCGCTACCGCTTGGTCTGGGAGACCCGCAGCACCACCGATGCTCCAGTCGGCATCTGGGTCTCGATGGTCGACGCCAACAGCGGCGACTTGGTGGCGTATTGGAACGAAGTGCGCTTCATCAAGGGCAACGTTTCCGCCCTTCATCACGAGCGCAACCCCGGCTCGCCCCTCGTCGAGAGCCCGGTCCCCTGGGCCCCAGTCTATGGAGACGGCGGCACCACCTACACCGATGTCTTCGGCAACTTCGACTTGGACGGCAGCACCTTCGAGACCGAGTTCGATGGCTCCTATCTGGACATGCGCAACGACAACGGCCCCGAGGCCAGCGCGACCTTCTCCGGCGAGTCGATGGTCTGGGACGACAGCCAGGCCACCCAGGCCGAGATCGACACCTACGTCTTCCTGCACCACATCCAGGACTGGGGACAACAGTACGCGCCCAGCATCAGCATCGTGAGCAGCAGCCTGCGCTCCACGGTGAACATCAACGAGGCCTGCAACGCCTTCTACAACGGCAACGTCAACTTCTACTTGGCCGGAAGTGGCTGCAACAACACGGGCGAGATCGCCGACGTGGCCTACCACGAGTGGGGCCACGGCTTTCACTACACCAGCTTGATCACAGGCTCTTACGACGGAGACATGGGCGAAGGCATCGGTGACGTGGTGGCCGTCATCCAAACGGATGACCCCGTCATGGCCCGCTACTTCATGACCAATGGAAGCGGCATCCGCGAGTTGGACACCGACCGGGTCTACCCCGAGGATTACCAGAACGGAAACGTGCACGCCAACGGCCTGATGTTCGGCGGCTCCGCCTGGGACCTGCTCAAGGCTCTGGAGCAGGACTTCGGCCTGGAAGAGGCCCGCGACATCTCCTCCCGTCTCTTGGCAGGAGCAGTCAAGCAGGGTCCTACCCTGACCTCCGCCTACGACGCCTACGTCGCAGCGGATGACGACAACGCAGACCTGGGCGACGGCACGCCCCACCTCTGCTACCTGTTGGACGCATTTACGCCCCACGGCTTGGGCCCAGGCGGAACCAACCTGCTCATCCAGGCTGGACATGACCCCGTCGAGAACCAGACCGACACTGTTGGCAGCTACTCGCTCAGCGCCGTGCTCACCAACCTGGCGCCAGACTGCACCGGGGACCCTGAGAGCGCCGAGTTGGTGTGGTCCACCGACAAGGGTGAGAGCTGGGACGAGACGGCCCTGACCCTGAGCAACAGCTTGGAAGCGGAAGGCGAGCTGCCCGGTCAGGACGCCGGCACCATCGTTCACTACTACATGAGCTTTGAAGGAAACGGCGAGGTGGTTCACAACCCTTCCGGCGCCTTCATCAACCCCCACAGCTTCTTGGTGGGCGAGACCGAGACCCTCTACTTCGAGGACTTCGAGAACGGAGACGGCGGCTTTGTGCACGAGCTGGTCTCCGGTGACGAGACCCAAGGCGCAGACGACTGGTGGGCCGGCACCCCTGCTGGCCTGAACGGCGACCCTGCCTTCTGCTTCAGCGGTGACACCTGCTGGGGCAACGACTTGGGGGGTGAGCACGAGGGCGCCACCTGGAACGGCACCTACCAAGCCGAGAAGCACAACCGCCTGAGCTCCCCAGCCATCGAGATTCCCGAGGGCGAGGGCGCAGTCTTCCTGCAGTTCCGCCGCTGGCTCAACGTCGAAGACGGCAAGTTTGACACCGCCCAGGTGCTGGTGGACGGCGAGCCCGTCTGGAGCAACTACGTCGGAGACGACGCCGACGACCACTTGGACACCCAGTGGGCTCTGGAGACCATCGAGATCGAGGACGTCGATGGCGACGGCTACGTCACCATCAGCTGGGATTTGATCACCGATGGCGGCAAGGAGCTTGCGGGCTGGACCCTGGACGACGTGGCTGTGCTTCGCATGTCAGCGACTCAGGATTCCGACGGCAGCGACTCTCTGGAAGTACCTACGACCATCACTGCCGCAGGCAGCTGTGGGTGCGCCAGCACCACCCCCAACCCCGGCATGCTCTTCGGGTTCTTTGCCGTACTCGGCGGCTTGTTGCTGCGCCGCCGCCGCAGCTGATGATCTGGCTCTTGGGGGTGAGCTTGGCCCAGGCTGAGCTTCCCCCTCCAGACTATCTAGACGCCGTGCTGGGAAGCGTGGAGGCCCAGGCCGACGCGATGATCCAGGCCGGAGACTTGGCTGGCGCCCTGAACCTGGTCCAAGAGTTCCGAAGCGAGGTCGCCAGTGATGCACGCTTGGCCTACGAAGAGGGCCTCATTCGGCGCCTTCAAGGTGACCTCGCGGGCGCCGAGCAGTGCTACCGAGAGGCCGTGCAGCAGGATCCCAAGCTCTTCTATGCTTGGTACGACCTGGGCGAGCTCCTCCTCCAGAACGGCGACTTGGACGGCGCCGAGGAGGCCTTGACCCAAGCCTTCGAGCAGTCTGCTCACCACCCCCAGGGGTGGGTGGCGCCTATGCGACTGGCTGAGCTCGCAGCCCAGCGAGGGGACGCCGCCGCCTTCGATAGCTGGTTGAAGGAAGCCGTTCGTCGCGGCTTTCGCTTTGCCACCATCGCCGGGACCCCCGCTTGGATGGGCTACTTCTCCGACCCTGCCCTGCGCGAGGTCATCGAGCGCCTGGCCACGGTCTACGGCGAAGAGTCCGTGCTCGAAACACTGCAATAGGCGAGCGCCCAACTGACGCGACATCGCCGGTGTAGCATCTGCCCATGCTCACCATGCTCACCGCACTCTCCCTCGCACCCACCGCCCAGGCACAGGACGCCGAGGTCCCTCCGTCCAATGTGGTCATCGAAGATGAGCCCACAGGAACGGGGCCCTCCGAGATGGGCATCGGCATCATTCTGGGCTCTCCAACCGGTCTGTCTCTGGGCTACCGACCTGGCGGCCAAGACCACATCATCAACGCTGGATTCGCCTGGAACTTCCCCCAGCAGCGGGTACACGCACACGCCGACTACCTGCACACCTTCTACGTTCTCACGGATCCCAACGCACCCAGCTTGACCTTCCCGGTGAACGTCGGTGTTGGCGTACGCTTCCACAGCAGGGAGAGCAACGGGAACGGGGACGAGACCCGCGCGACGGTTGGCGTGCGCATCCCCCTGCAGATGACCATGGTGCCCAAGCACCACCCCTTCGATGTCTTCCTGGAGCTGGTGCCTGTGCTGCTGCTCTATCCAGAGACCAAGTTCCGCTTGGATGGTGCTCTGGGGGCCCGCTACTTCTTCGGCTGAGCGAGCCCTCCTGAAACGCAACAAGGGCGCCCTGCACGAATGCAGGACGCCCTTGTTTTCGCGAAGGCTCAGCCCGGAGGCTCAGCCCGAAGCCTCAGCTCAGTGGCTGTGGCCTGCGTCGTCTTCGGACTCGTCAGCGATCATCGCCTCGGTGGTCAGGAGCAATGCAGCCACGGAGGCGGCGTTCTGCAGAGCGGAACGGGTCACCTTGGTGGGGTCAATCACGCCAGCCTCGACCAGGTCTTCGTAGCGGTCGTAGCGTGCGTTGTAGCCAATGTTGCCCTCGGCCTGTGCGACCTTGTTCAACACCACGCTGGCCTCGCCGCCGCAGTTGAAGACGATCTGGCGAAGGGGCTCTTGGATGGCGCGACGGATGATGTCGACACCGAAGCGCTGCTCGCCTTCGACTTCCAAGCTGTCCAGAACCTTGGCAGCGCGGACGTAAGCCACACCACCGCCTGGCAGGATGCCCTCTTCAACGGCTGCACGGGTGGCGCTCAGTGCGTCCTCCACGCGGCCCTTCTTCTCCTTCATCTCGATCTCGGTCGCGGCGCCCACCTTGATGATGGCCACACCACCGGAGAGCTTGGCCAAGCGCTCCTGCAGCTTCTCGCGGTCGTAGTCCGAGGTGGTGTTCTCCACCTGAGCGCGAATCTGACCCATGCGGGCCTTGAGATCCTCAGCGGAACCGCCACCGTCGACGATGGTGGTGTTGTCCTTGGAGATGACGACGCGCTTGGCGGTGCCCAAGTCGGTCAGCTCAAGGCCGTCCAACTTGATGCCCAGCTCCTCAGCGATGAGCTTGCCACCGGTCAAGGTAGCGATGTCGCCCAGCATCTGCTTGCGGCGGTCACCAAAGCCAGGGGCCTTGACGGCTGCAACCTGCAGGGTTCCGCGCAGCTTGTTGACCACCAAGGTGGCCAGGGCCTCGCCCTCGATGTCCTCGGCCAAGACCAAGATGGGCTTGCCGGTGCCGTGAACCTTCTCAAGCAGCTTGAGCAGGTCGCGCATCGAGTTGATCTTCTTCTCGTGGAGCAGGATGTAAGGATCCTCGAGGACCACCTCCATGCGCTCGGAGTCGGTCACGAAGTAGGGGCTGAGGTAGCCGCGGTCGAACTGCATGCCGTCCACGGTGACCAGCTCGGTATCAGCGGTCTTGTTCTCTTCGACCGTGACCACGCCTTCCTTGCCGACCTTCTCCATCGCCTCAGCGATGATGCTGCCGATGCTCTCGTCGCCGTTGGCGGAGACGGTGCCGACCTGGGCCACTTCCTTGGAGTCGCGGCAAGGGCGGGAGAGGCGGTGCAGCTCGGGGATCAGCGCGGCGACAGCCTTGTCGATGCCGCGCTTGAGCTCCATGGGGTTGTGACCGGCTGCGACCAGCTTGGCGCCGGTACGGTAGATGGACTGGGCCAAAACGGTCGCGGTGGTGGTTCCGTCACCGGCGATGTCGTTGGTCTTGGAGGCGACCTCCTTCACCATCTGGGCGCCCATGTTCTCGAACTTGTCTTCGAGCTCAATTTCCTTGGCGACGGTCACGCCGTCCTTGGTGACGACAGGTGCGCCCCAGGACTTCTCGATCACCACGTTGCGGCCCTTGGGACCCAAGGTGACCTTGACGGTGTCGGCGAGCACGTCCACTCCGCGAAGGAGCTTTGCACGGGCATCGGTGTCGAAGATGATTTGCTTGGCAGACATGGTGTCTCCTGCTGCGCGGCCCTGTATTCGGGCCCGCGCGTCTCAGATTTGTCGTGTACGCTGAATCTATGGGAGTCGCTGACTACTCGAGAATCCCGAGAATGTCGTCCTCACGGAGGATGATGCGATCCTCTCCAGCGACCTTGATCTCGGTGCCGGCGTACTTGCCGAAGACAACTTTGTCTCCGATCTTGACCTGCAGGGCGGTCACTTCACCGCTCTCGTCGTTCACGCGGCCCTGGCCTACAGCCAGCACCTCACCCTCTGCGGGCTTCTCCTTGGCGGTCTCGGGAAGAAAGAGCCCACCTGCGGAGCGGGTTGCTTCTTCGACGCGCTTGACCAGGATGCGGTCAAAGAGAGGACGAATGCTCATTATTTCAGCCTCCGGGCGGGTGTCCGATGAGTAGGACAGGCCCGCACTTGGATTTTGTTTTGATGACTTGGAGACCATCCTCGTCAAAAGAGAGAGGCGGCGCTCCGGCAGCAGGCAGGTAGACACCACCAACCTCGCGTCAATCGTTTTTCCCACCCCCTGGAACCACCCCCCGAAAAGGAGCGAAGATGCAACGCAATCCCAACCTGCAAGAGTTCTTTTTCGAGGCGATCGCACAAGCGATGCTCGCTCAAGGTGTGGAGCTCTCAAAGCTGTCCGCCCACTACCTCACCCGCTTGCTGGCCTCGCGCGGGGAAAGGATCGCCCCATCGGTTGAGACTCTGGCCGAGCTTCACCTGCACGCAGCCCAAGCCCCAAAGCAGGAAGCGATCCGCCTCTACCGAAACCTGGGAGACCATGCTCTGTACACCGGCGGCTTCTTCCCCCAGAGCCTGGAGTCCAAGGCCGTGGGGCTGGACTACTACCGCTCGATGGGCGGCGCAGCCTATGGCCAAGTCGCGAACCTGACCGGTGCCCGGGACCCCTTCTCTCAGATGTTCGCGGAGCTGGCCAAGCGCTTCCAAGACTGCCTGTTGTTGCTCAGCGACGTCTCGAACGCTGCGAGAGCCGCCAGCACTGGGGATCTGATGGCGCTGTATGAAGAGTGGCTGCGCACCCGCTCGCGACATGCGGAACGCCGGCTCGCGGAGCTGGGCATGATCCAGACCTCAGCGGATCCCCTCCCCACCTGAGGTCAGCACACCCCCGTTGACGCGACCCATGGATCCGACTAATGAGGCGAGTCCCGCACCCACCCTTGGGCGCGATCCATCTCGCATCGGGAGGCCTCATGGCCCGTATCACCGTTGAAGATTGCCTTAAGAAAGTGCCGAACCGCTTTGCTCTGGTCCTCGTGGCCGCCGAGCGCGCCAAGCAGCTCATGAAGGGCGAACGGGCACTGGTCGACGAGAACGACATCCGCAAGAACAAGGAAGTCGTCACTTCCCTGCGTGAGATCGCTGCCGGTCGTGTGCAGGCTGACCTGTCTCGCTTCGACGAGAACATCTTGATGTCCGAGCACAGCAAGATGGCCGACGCCCACCTGCCCTTGGCAATGGAAGACGACCTCCCCGAAGAGGTCTGATCCCCTTCCCTTCCCTTCCCTGGCTGCTGCCCAAGCATTGGGTCCAGCGCCGACTTGGCCAATGCGCCATGAAAAGGACACGCCATGAGCGACAAGAAGATCAACACCGAGCGCTACTTCGATAAGCGCGTCATTCGCCACTACTACGACCGAAAGGTCGTGACCCGCCTCGAGCACGACAAGTACCTCGACAAGCTGGAAGACTGCGCGGAGCTGGGTGAAAAGACCGAGACGCGCATGGAGCTCTCCGCTCCAGCCGAGAGCTGAGGCGATGGCCCGGCGGGCAATGACCACCCCAACGGGCACCACCTTGACCTGCAAAGGCTGGGTGCAGGAAGCTGCTCTGCGGATGTTCCTGAACAACCTGGACCCCGACGTCGCCGAGGCGCCGGAGGACCTGGTGGTCTACGGGGGCACCGGAAAGGCTGCCCGCAACTGGGCCGCATACGACGCCATCGTGGCCTCGCTCCAAGAGCTGGGTGACGAGGAGACTCTGCTGGTTCAGAGCGGCAAGCCTGTGGGAATCCTGAAGAGCCACAAGGATGCCCCTCGCGTTCTGATCGCCAACTCCAACCTGGTTGGCAAGTGGGCGAACTGGGAGCACTTCCGCGAGCTGGAGCAGAAGGGCCTGATGATGTACGGCCAGATGACCGCGGGGTCCTGGATCTACATCGGCACGCAGGGAATCCTGCAGGGCACCTTCGAGACCTTCGCGGCCGCTGGCCGGGTCCACTTTGGCAGCCCAGACTTGAAGGGTCGCCTGATCCTCAGCGCCGGCTTGGGCGGCATGGGAGGCGCACAGCCCCTGGCAGCCACCATGTGCGGCGCAGTGTTTCTGGGCTTCGACGTGGACGAGTCCCGCATTCAGCGGCGCTTGGAGACGGGCTACCTCGATGAGCTCTGCCCCAGCCTGGAGGATGCTCTGGCCAAGTGCCGGATCAGCCAAGAGAAGGGCGAGGCACGCTCCTACGGTGTGGTGGCCAACGCGGCCTTCGCCTTCGCCGAGCTCGTACGACTGGGCGTGACCCCAGACCTGGTCACCGACCAGACCAGCGCACACGACCCACTCTTTGGCTACATCCCCGAGGGTTTTGACCCCCAGGAAGCCGAGCTGCTGCGCAAGGATGAGCCCGAGCGCTACCTGAAGCTCTCCCGCAAGTCCATGGCCAACCACGTCCAGGCCATGCTCGACCTTCAGACCGCTGGATCCCACGTCTTTGACTACGGGAACAACCTGCGCGCTGGCGCAGTGGACGGTGGCTGCGCCGAAGCCTTCGAGTTCCCTGGCTTCGTTCCCGCCTACATCCGCCCCCTCTTCTGCGAGGGCAAGGGTCCCTTCCGCTGGGTAGCGCTCTCGGGCGACCCAGAGGACATCTACACGACCGACAAGGCCCTGATGGAGCTCTTCCCAGAAGACGCCCATCTACACCGCTGGCTCAAGATGGCCCGTGAGCGCGTGTCCTTCCAGGGACTGCCCGCTCGCATCTGCTGGCTGGGCTACGGCGAGCGCCACAAGGCCGGCGAGCTCTTCAACGAGCTGGTTCGCACTGGAAAGGTGAGCGCGCCCATCGTGATTGGTCGCGACCACTTGGACTGTGGCTCCGTCGCCTCCCCCAACCGGGAGACCGAAGCGATGAAGGACGGATCCGACGCTGTCGCGGACTGGCCCATCCTCAACGCTCTGATCAACGCGGTCAACGGCGCAAGCTGGGTGAGCTTCCATCACGGTGGTGGCGTGGGCATGGGCTACAGCCTGCACTCCGGTCAGGTCATCGTCGCCGATGGCACAGACGAGGCTGCGGCACGCATTGAGCGCGTCCTACTCGCCGACCCAGCCATGGGTGTCATCCGACACGCGGACGCGGGCTACGAGCGTGCCTTGGACGTCGCAGACGAGCGAGGCGTGAAGATCCCGGGCCGCAACTAGCCCCCGGGTTCAGCTTCGAAGCACGCCTCTCAGCGGTCTTCGACAATCTCGAGCACGTAGCGCATCTTCGCTTTGCCGCCTGCCGCATGCACGATGCGGCGGATGGCGTCGGCGTGGATGCCCTTTCGGCCAATGACCTTGCCGATGTCTTCTTTTGCGACTTCGAGCTCTAGAACGCAGCTGTGTGCACCCTGGACTTCGTTGACGACGACCTGCTCGGGGTAGTCCACCATCGCTTTCACGATGGCCTCCACCAACTCCCGGATTCCCAGTACTTCTGCTGCCACCGCGTACTCCTGCGCCGCTGACCACTGCTTCAAAGCCCGTCTGTATGCCTGGCTCCATCGAGCCGCAGACCGCGCTTCTGTACTAAGGATCGGCCCCGGGAGGCATTGCGTCAAGTCCCCGGCCCAAGTTGATCTGCGACACGAGGGTAAGAAGGGTGACGAATCCTGACCGAATCCTGACCGGTGTTCTTTCGTTGTGGTGTGTGAAGCCCACGGAGGAAGTGATGGCACAGCGCATCTCAGACCAGGACATCAAGACCTTGGCCGCAAGGCAACCCAAGGCCGCATACGACCTGGTCGTGCAGCGCTACCAAGCACGCTTGGAGCACCACGCAGCAGGAATCGTCAAGGACCGCCAAGAGGCGCGAGATGCGGTGCAAGAGGTGTTCATCAAGGCCATGCGGGAGGACCGCTTCTTCAACGAAGACTTTGAAGTCCGCGCCTGGCTCTTCCGGGTGACCAGCAACCTTTGCTACAACATCATCCGCGACAAGCGTCGGCGCAGCGGCATCCTGGCCAACATGGGCGAGGACATGGTCCCCCAGGGCAAAGCACGGATGGTGCGGGCAGAGGTCTACCAAGACGAGCTGCGACGGGAACTCCAAGACTGCATGGCGGAGCTCTCTGAGGCCCACCGAGAGATCTTGATGCTCCGCTACTACAAGGACCTCAGCTACCGGGAGATCGCCAGCACCCTGGAGATTCAACTTGGAACGGTGATGTCCAGATTGAGCCGGGCGCGCAGTCGACTTGGCGAAGTGATGGGCCCTGAGCATCCCCTGGGGCAGGAGACCGGCTGGGTCTCCGAGATGCGTCGCGCCTCCTGAGTCTGAGTTCCCTGTACCGGCCCTTGCACTTGGGCCAGCGGATTGACCGCCCTGGAGTGGCGCGGGTACCATGGCGGTGCAGTTGCCCCCACCGCGAGTTCTGGCTTGATTTTTCCGCTGCGCGAACGCCTCATTGAGCACCTGGACGAAGGGTCCATGGGCCGGATTACTGCCTCCGGTAGTTCCGGAGAGCTCTCCATCTACGTGATGGAGGGAGAGGTCCTGGCTGCCCGCAGCGATGACGACGACACGATGCTGCTGCGGCGTTTGCTCCGCAACGGACACGTCGACAAGACCCAGCTTGGCGCACTGCGCACCGAGGCCCAGGGCGGGCGCTTGGAAGATGTTCTGCTGAACAAGCTGCCTACAGAGCAGGCAGAGAGCCTGGTCTTCGACCGCATGCGAGAGAACCTGGGGCGCTTCCTCTTGGCAGAGGAGCCCAGCTTCGAGCGCATGGACAGCCTGCTCATCGGGCACCTACACATCGGCCACAACAGCAGAGAGCTGCTCGCCGAGCTGGAGTCCTTGCTGGAGTCTGGCGCTGAACTGGCCTCTGAGAAGGGACTGAGCACCAACCTGGCCCGCTCAGGATTTGAGCCGGCCCCCGAGCACGAAGCGCTCTGGAGCTTGGTCTCCGAGCCCCGCAGCGTGGCTTGGCTCCTGCAAAAGGCGCCAATCGAGGAGCTGGACACCCTGGCGACCTTGGCCAAGATGCTCGCAGAAGGCGTGCTCAAGCGGGTCGAGGACCTCACCCCAGAGGAGGAAGAGGCCGCGCTCATGGCCGAGCTGGAGCGCGCTGCCGAAGATCCCGACTACGTGGAAGAGCCCCTTGAGGAGCGCCCCGACGAGGAGGTCTTCGAGGAAGAGTTGGCCATGTTCGCGGACAACGACTTTGTGCGCGGTGGCGATGGCGACGGTGCCTTCACCAAGACCAAGGAAGAGCTGAACGCGGACCGCATCGACCTGACCCACGGTCGGGACGACATGAGCGCTCTGGGCGAGCTCGTTGGGGATCAAGAGACGGCGGATACCGCTGGCGTAAAGATGAACTTCGGCGGCCCACGTCTGTCCAACGACGATGCAGCGAAGAAAGTCGCTGTCGCGAACGAGGTCATGGAGGCGCTCTGCACAGCCTTCGACACCCAGGACGGTGCGGGCGCAGGCATGGGCCGCGTTCAGCTCCTGGTAGACGGCGCGCCCTCCAACTTCTCGGTGCTCTTCCGCAATGCGCGGGCCGGCTCCAAGGGCAGCGTGCCCGGTCAAGTGTTGATCGCCAACTTGCGCAAGCGTCCGGCCACGGAGCATCGCGGGCTCCTGAACAATGGCCTGGCAAACTTGATCGACCGCGCGATGAACATGGGCGCGGAGACCTTGGAAGACGACGACATCCTGGACGCCTTTCTGGAGACCTGTGTGGGCTACCAGAAGCGCTTGGGGCTCTAAGGAGTCGTCTTGAAACGGCGAATCGCCGCTGGCCTTGTGGCCGCCGTACTGCTCCTGGGCCTTGCACCGCAGGGCGCAGCGCCCCATCCACTGGAGCGCACCCCGGCCTCCGTGGTGCAGGTCGCCATCGATCACCGCAACGAGCCCTTGGCCCAACGCATCGACGCGATCAGCGCCCTCTGGCTCGGCAAGCCCTACCAGCTTGGCCCATTGGGCGAAGGCCTGGGCGCGGAGACCGACAGCGATCCCATCACCCGCTACGACGTCTTTGACTGCCTGACCTATGTGGAAGAGGTCATGGCCCTTGCGATGGCTCCGGATCCCAGCCGCGCCCACGAGCTGCGCATGGCGATGCGCTACACCCAAGCGCCGGCGAACTACGAGAACCGGCGGCACTTCATGCTGGCCGAGTGGGTCCCCGGCACGGAGCAAGACGGCTGGATGCGCGACATCACCGCAGATCTGCCTGGTGCAGAGCCACGCAGCAAGTCGGTGACCTCGCAGACATGGGCCGGTTGGAAGAAGCGCAAGGGCTTTCCTCTCTCAGATGCGCGGCTCCCTGTGGGCACCATGGACTTCCACGTCCTCCCCCTCACTGTCACCAGTGAGACCCTGGAGGCGATTCCGGACGGCGCCGTGATCTTCACCGTGCGCGCCCTGCGGGACTACCTGCCCATCGCAATCAGTCATGTCGGAATCAAGGTGCCCGGGGACAAACCCACCATGCGGCACGCCAGCCGAATGGGCCAGCGCGTGGTCCGCGACGATGACTTGAACTGGTACGTCAAGCACCTGGGCACCTACAAGAACTGGCCTGGGGAAGGCCTGATCGTGATGGTGCCCGTCGAGTACGGCCCCACACCGGGTCACCTGGCCAGCATCCAAGCCAACCAGGCTGAGCCCGCCCTCTCAGCGGAAGAGCGCGATTAGCTCCGAGCCACAGCTTGGGGACTCGCTGTCTACAAAGGCTGCGATGGCATCGGAGACCAAACCACGCGGGTCCTTTCCGTAGGACCCCAGCTCCGCATCCAACCAAGCATCCAGCCCAGTCTCGCCAGCGGAGAGCTTCTCGAGCAGCGCAGGGACCAGCTCTTGAGCCAAGTGCAGCTTCTGCTCCACCGGTACCAAGTCGCTCACCTTGAGGGCCCACCTTGGCAAGAAGAGATCCACTCTGCCGAGCATCAGGGTCGCAAAGTCCTCGGCCAGGGCCTGACAGGCTGCGTCGGTCGCCGGGATCTCCACGCCCAGGTCTCCGCCAGGGGACGTGCCCAGCTCGGCATAGACCTTGTTCTTGGGCTCGGTCCCGCTGGGGCGCAGGATGATTCGGCCACCCTCGAGCTCGAAGATCATCACGTTCCGCGAGCTGCGGTCCGTGTTGGAGACCAGCTTGCCCATGGGGCCCGACTCATCGAGCAGGTCCGTGAACTTGAGCACCTTGCGGCCTGCAACTTCAGTCGGCGGGTTCTGGCGAAAGCTGTCCTGGATGGCGTCGATCTGCCCCTTTCCGCTGGCCCCACGCATGACGGTCGAGATCAGACGATTGGAGACGTAGCCAACTTCGGTCCAGATCTGGTGCAGCAAGTCCACCAAGGTCTTGCCTTCTACCTTGAGCAGGCTGGCGGCCTCGGCCAGGAGCACGGCAGCGCCCGCAGCGTCCTTGTCCCGAATCTCCGAGGTCACAAGCACCCCGTGGGACTCCTCCACGCCGACCGTGTAGTCCAGAGCGCTGCCCTTGAGGTGTTGGTAGGAGCCGCTCTCCTCCAGGCAGCGCAAGGCCTCGGCGACGTACTTGAATCCAACGAGCAGGTCGCCGTGGAATTGAGCGCCCTTTGCCTGTGCCACCCGGTTCACCAGACTCGAGGTGACCAGGCTCTTCATCACGATCGGGTTGTCGGTCGGCGGCGAGGACAGAGCGACCCAGGCGGCCAGGGCCCCCATCTCATTTCCGTTGATAAAGCGCCAAGAACCTTGATGCTTGACCACCAGCCCCAATCGGTCAGCGTCTGGATCGCAGGCCATGACCAGGTCCGCACCTTCCGCTTCGGCCAAGGCCACCGCCCGGTCCATGCTCTGGCGCACTTCGGGGTTGGGGATGCCAAAGGGCACGTTGGGGAAGCTGCCGTCGTGGGCGGCTTGGGTCGGCTCGAGGATGCAGTCAAAACCGGCCCCGCGCAGCACCGGAACCACCGTCGTATCCCCGGTTCCGTGCAGGGCTGTGAAGACCACCTTGGCCCCACGCGAGGCCACGCTGGGCGCCTGACGCGCCTGGGCGATGTTGGCGTCCAGGTAGGCTTGGCGAACCGCGGGATCCAGGATGCGAACCAGCCCCTGCTCCTTGGCCTGCAGCCAATCCATGCGCTCAACGGAGGTCACCGTGTTGACGATGTCCACCAGCTCCTCGTCGTAAGGCGGGATCTCCTGCCCACCCAGCTGGTTGTAGATCTTGGCGCCGTTGTCGTCGGGGGGGTTGTGGGAAGCGCTGACGTTCAGCCCACCCTTGGTGCCCAGGTGACGGATGGCGAAGGAGAGCTCAGGGGTGGAGATGAAGGAGTCGTCCCCACGGTCCAGCATGGTGCTCTGCACGCCATTGGCGGCGTAGACCCCGGCGGCCAGCTCGGCGAAGTCCCGGGAGGTGAAGCCCAAAACCGGATTCGGCACGTCCTTGGGGTAGAGCTTGCGCAGGTCCTGGTAGTGCCGCACGTCGTAGGCGATGACCACCGAGAGCTCGCCCTCGTGGCGCTGCCGCAGGTACTGGGCGTGTCCCTGGATGGAGCTTCCGATGGTGTAAGGGTTGATGCGGTTGGGACCCACACCGATGGGGCCGCGGCGCCCACCCGTACCAAAGGGGATGATCTGGTAGAAGCTGTCCAAGAGCAGCTCCCAGCGTCGGTCCTGAATCAAGCGTGTGATCAAGGGCACGTAGTCGGCGGTGTTGGGGTCCTGCAGCCAGCGCTCCAGGTGCACCATGGCCGAGTCTACAAAGACCTGGGCCACGCCCAAGCTCCCAAAGCCTTGCCTGGCTTGGTTCAGCATCCGCTCTCCTTGCCCGCTGGGGGCTTGTCTATTTGAGGGGATCCTACTCCCCAATGATCTCCGTGCGCAGGCCGCTCACCGCGACCGCGTTGCTCTGCGTCCAGGTCGGGACCACACCCACCGCGCCCAGGATGTCCTGGTAGTGGCGCGAATCTGCGTGGATGGCGAGCACGTCCCACTGGGTCTTTCCAAAGCTCAGGCCTAGTTCACCGGAGAGAACCGCGCTCTGCTCACCAGGGGGCATCAGGACCTCACGCATGCCCCCATTGCCGCTTTCAATCAGAGCCCGGACGTACACAGCCTCCGGGTCGGTGCTCAGCGAGAAGGCCCCACTGCCACTCAGACCACCATGGCTCGGCGCTTGAACCCAATCGGGCAGCTCAGCCTGACCTGAGAGGACGGGAGCCATGGTCATCGAGCGTCCAGCCCCGCTGCCAGCTCCACCGCTCTCGTGCCACGCGACCACCACTTGATCTTCGGCGCCTTCAGGCGACGGGATGCGAACCTGGGTGCTGCCTGTCGCCAAACCCTGGAGCAGCCAGCCGCTCTCGCTGCCGCCAAAGAGCAGTACCAAACTGCTCTCTGTCGCCTCAGGGAGGGTGACCCAGACCTGGCTCTCCACCACCGTGGAAGGGGTGAGCGTCAGGCTGCCATCGCTGTCGGTCTTCGCGCTGGCGTCCAAGCGCATGCTCGGCTCCCAGGCCTCTAGGAGCGCGCCGATCTCTCCGAAGCTCTGGATACCTGAGGAGAGCTCGGAGATGGGCAGGGTGCCTGCCAGCGTCCACACTTGGGTCTGCGCATGTCCGCTGGCCAAGGCCACCTGGGCCGCATGCTCATCGATGGCCAAGTTCTCCGGGAGCTCCGCTTGGGCACCGAAGATGCTGACGGCGCGGTTGGGCCGGATCAGATCCAGCTCTGAGACGAGCACCGGCGAGGCACCCAAGGCGGTGCCCGACAAGCTGAGCCTCAGCTCATCGGGGTCGGCCTCGTCCAAGGCCGAGAAGTCCACCGTGGCGTTCAACTCCGCAGGCGGAGAGAGCTCGTCGACGTGAGAGAGCGTGACGTAGATGCGACGGGAGACCACCCCAAAGACCGTCACAGGAACAAAGTCTGGGTCCTGGGCAAAGACGGTCAGCGACTGGGGACCGCCAGACTCTGTGGTCAGGGCGATCTCGCCATTGGAGTCGGTCGTCAGCTTCTCCCCCTGCCAGATCACCCGGGCCCCGGGCACAGCCTGGGCGTCTTGGGAGACCACCTGCAGGTGCAGAGTGTGGCTGTCCTCAACCTCAATGAGCGACTCCCCGACCACGCCATCCACTTCAGCTCTGACCACAACGCTGCCAGCCTGAAGCGCGCTGATACGCAGTCCCTCGACGGACAAGGCCGCATCCGAGCTGCTCAGCTCTAAGCTCTTGAGCCCCTCGCGGTGACCATCGCTGTAGACACCCACGGCACGCAGCGTGAGCTCCGCTCCAGGCTCCACTGTGATGCGCGCTGGATGGAGCTCAATGCTCTCCAGGAACACTTCTTGAGCTGTGTCCACCCACTCGGTGTCCACTTGGCCGGAGTCCTGGGTGCTGTCCGTGACTGCGTCCTTGTCACTGCACGCAAGGGGGACAATCAGTCCGAAAAACGCAAGCCCAACACCCATGCTCCCTCCCCGGAAGAGAATCGCCCATCGCTCTGGCAAGGCAGACACGGCGGCAGGCCACTGTCTTCCTGCTCCTCACCGGCCGCCAAGCAATCCAGCTGCTCACCGAAGGCTTGGTCCTGATCCACCAGACCCTGCCACTGCATCAGGACGCCCTGGTCCGAGATGGCCTCGACCGTGACCAGAGGCGCATTCAGTTCTGGAGGGAGTCCTGTCAGGGCGTAGAGCCCGTCGAAGCGCGCCCCAAAGGCTTGACTCCCCGAATCCTGAACGCAGATACGCACCCGCTCGGAGGCGTCAGGGACGCGTCCAGGCAGCTCCAGCAGCCGGTCTACGGGGCGGTAGTCGGTTTGACCACAGCCCAGCAGCGCCAGGACTACTCCTCCCACTCAGCCTTGGCCAAGATCCACTTGTCCGTCTCACCGCTGAGCTGGAACCAGCTCAAGCCGTAGCGAGGCGCGGTCCAGAACTCACCGGAGACAGGGGAGCCTGCGCTCATGTCGCCGTCGCCGTCGTCCAAGACGATGTGCAGGCAGGTCCAAGTGTTCTCGCCACCGACCCAGTCGTTGGCGCAGGCCTCGGTGCCCTCGAAGGTGGAGGTCCACGTGGTGCCACCGGTCTCGGTGACGATGCTCTCGCCTGGGACCATGCGGCGATCCGCGATCTGGATGGGTGGATCAAAGACCAGGCTGCTGGCCTCGTCGCCCTCTTCCTCGGTGGAGTCGGCGGTGTCTCCGCTGTCGCCGGAGTCTCCGGTGTCAACCTCCTCCACGGGGTCGGCGTAGAAGGTGTAGCCGTAGATGCGTACGCCGGTGATGGGGTCGCTGGCCCAGTCGATGCTGTAGAGCAGCGTGGAGGGCTGGTTGTTGTTTGGATCGGTCTGCCAGTACTCCAGTGTCTTGATGAGCACTTCGTCTTCAGTCCGCTCCGAAGCCATCTCAACGTAGAGCTTGTGATCCTCCGCTGGGTTCGTGTAGAGCCAGTCACGGGCCGAGCCGTCCAGCGGAAAATGGTCCACCATGTCGTAGCCCGCGTATCCGGGGCCTTCGCTGGTGCAGCCGGTCAAGGCGATCAAGAGGCTGATGTGCATGTCTCCTCCAGGAGCGTGCTAGAAGTCTGTCGGCTACACAAGTAGCACCGCTGAGAGGCGAGGAGCAAGCCAAGACCATGACCACAGGCCCCCTCAGCCAAAGGGACATCCGCGCGATCACCTTTGACGTAGACGGCACCCTCTACGACTTGAAGCGGCAAAAGCTGCGTTTGGCGCCCTATTTGCTGCGTCATCCCCTGATTTTGTCCCGCTACAACCAAGTCGTCGACAGCATGCGCCACGAGAAGCACCGAGACATGCGCGGCGCCATCTGCGCACGCCTTGGCGAGCAGGTCGGCACCACGCCCCTACGCGTCAAACAGGTGGTCGACGGCGTCATTCATGGCGCTTGGCCCGCCGGATTTAGCAAACGCACCCCCTGGCCTGAGATGGCCAAGGTGCTCGCCAAGCTCGATTCAGCAGGTCTGCCCCGCGCCATCGTCTCCGACTACTCCAGCACTCTCAAGCTGGAGCGAATGGGCTTGGACCAGGGCTGGGCGGCGGTGATCGACTGTGAACGCCTGGGCGCTATGAAGCCCCACCCTGACGGAATCTTGGCGGCAGCCGAGCAGATGGGCGTCGCCCCCGAACACATCCTGCACATCGGCGACCGCCCTGAGCTGGACGAGAAGATGGCCCACGCCGCAGGAGCGCACTGCGTGATCTTGGGCCGCGACCTGCGCCGCATGCGCGAGCTTCCGGAGATGCTGCTGAAATGAGTGATCCCTTCCGCAACCTTGGCGCCCTGTACCAAAAGGTCCAGGTCCACTCCGATCGCGTCATGGACACCTACGCCGGCAAGTTCAAGTGCCGAAAGGGCTGCAGCGACTGCTGCTCCAGCGACCGTAGCGTGAGCGCGGTGGAGTACGCCAACGTGGCGCGGGTGCTCGCGGAGCTGCCGGAGAAGAAGCTGGCCCGCCTCAAGAGCCAACCCCGCTCCAAGAAGCGCTGCTCAATGCTCCTGGACGGCAACTGCGCCGTCTACGAGGCCAGACCCTTGATCTGTCGCGGCCACGGCCTTCCACTGGTCCTGGAGCGCTCCAAGGGCCGGCAGATGGTGGACGTCTGTCCACTGAATTTCACCGACGGATCCTTGGCCACGGTTCCCCGGGAAGACCTGCTGGCCCAGGGCACGGTGGACAGCATTCTGGTGGCAGTAAATGCGCTGTACTGCCAGGAAGAAGGCGGCGATCCACGGAAGCGCAGACAGGTGGCCGAGCTCTTGGAGTAGTTTCTGCACTTTTTTGCTAAACGTCAGATTCAAGGGGCCGAGAAGAGATTTAGGCGAGCTGGGTGATCCCCCCTCATGGGGCCGCTCCTTCCTTCCGATTCAAGGTGTGTCAGCCGGACGAAACCGGCGGCAACCAAGGAAGGAGAAGGTCATGAAACGCGTTCTGAGCACGGTGGTTCCGGCCATCATGGTTCTGCCCATGTTGGTCGCTTGCGGCGAGGTTGAAATCCCCTTTGTGGCCCCGGTGGCCCTGGAGATTCCTGACCTGACTCAGGCCGACGCCGACGGCATCATCCGCCACACAGAAGCCAGCGAGATGAAGAGCCTGGACGACCTGCGCGCCGAGGTGCCCGCCGAGATGGCCGACATCCGCGACTTCACCCTGACAGGCATGGCGCTCCGAGACCCCCAGATGATGGTCTACCGCGAGGGCCCCAACGGCGAAGGCGAGGTGGTCCAGGAGACCATGCTGCTCGCCGACATGGTCCAGGAAGTGCGTGTCTTCATCTCCACCGACCAAGAGCGCAGCGACGACGACATCCTGCTGGCCGTGCTCTCGGACTTCAGCCCGGACGACGAGCTCCACGAGGCTGTGGTCACCGAGGCCGCCCAGATGTCCCGCTACGAGGAGGGCGGCTTTGCCCTCATCACCGAGGCGGACTTCCTGGAAGTGCCCCCAACGGCCATGACCATTGAGATGACCTTGCGCGGACTTGCGCTGGTCGATGCGGTGGGCAGCAACGAGTAGCCCAACCGCGGACAGGGAGTCTGCGGTGTTTTTCTCCTCCTCACCGCAGAGTTCTTCGGAGGCCCCTGCTTGCAGGGCTCTTCAGCCCCGAGACCACCCGCGAAGGGTCTCGGGGTCCCCCCGGATGCACCCAACAGGGTCACAGACAGAACTTGGAGGAAACTACATTTCGCCCGGATCAAGCAGGAGCGTCGCATCTCCAACCACGCAGGCCTGGCAGCCCAAGCGCTGGTCTTCTCGGTCCAGGAATGGCGGCTCGATCTCTTCCATCTTGGAGAGCGTTCCATCGAGCACGCGCACCCTACAGGTGTTGCACGCTGCAAAACCGCCACAGGCCGCGACCATCTCGATGTCGTGGTCCAGACAGACCTCGTAGACGGTCTCCCCTAAGGGCGCCTCTACGCTGCGGTCTCCATCGTCGAGGCCGCGAAAGTGCAGTGTGGGCATGAACTGGCTCGCTCTGAGCTGGTCATGAGGGCGCCTATCTCAGGGCCCTCTTGAGAGACTCAGTAGGCTGAGGCGCCGGCGCTGCCCATCTTGTCGTCGATGTCGAAGCTCTCGCCGCAACCACAAGCGCGCTTGGCGTTGGGGTTCTTGATCTTGAAGCCGGCCTCCATCAAGGAGTCCTCAAAGTCGATGACCGTGCCGCTCAAGTAGTCACGCTTGAAGGCGCCCACGAGCACGCGCACTTCTTCGTAGGCGTACTCGGTGTCGTCCTCGAGCTCAGGGCCTTCGACGAACTCCAGCTGGTAGCTGTAGCCACTGCAGCCGCCGCCACGGATGGCCAGACGCAAGGCATAGCCCTCCATCTCGTTCTCCTTGAGGAGGCTGTGGATCTGAGTGATGGCCGCGGGGCTGAGGGTCACGGGGTGAGACATGGGTGCTCTCCAGAGCTGCTGACCCCCATAGTATGCGCGGCTCCAAGGATCGCAAGTTAGGACTGGCGGCCCTCAGCGAGGTCAGCCCCACCAAATGCGAAGCACAACCCCCGACTTGGCCACCTTTCTGGCCCACGCGGCCCAAGGCGCACCCGCTGCGATTCCCGTCTTCAGGGAGATCCTGGCGGACTTGGACACCCCGGTCTCCGCTTTCTTGCGCGTTGGCGGTCCCGAGCGAGACCATGCCTTCTTGCTGGAGTCGGTCGAGGGCGGAGAGAAATGGGGCCGCTACTCCATCATCGGCCTGGAGCCCGCCTTCGTGCTCAGCGCAAAGGGCCGACACTGCAAGGTCATCAAGGACGGCTTCGTCACCCACCGCGAGGAGCGGGACGACCCCCTGCGCTTCGTCGAGGAGCAGCTGGCCGCCTTCCGTCCGGTTCGGGTGCCTGGCCTGCCGCGTTTCTGGGGCGGCGCTGTGGGCTGGCTTGGCTACGACGCGGTGCGTTGGTGGGAGCGGCTTTTGCCCGAACACCCCGCCGGAGAGGATGCCCCGCCCACGCTCTCGCTCTCGGTCCCAAGATCCCTGCTGATCTTCGACACCCTGCGTCAGCGCATCCTGGTCGTCGAGCTCGTGCTGACCTCGCCGGGGGTGGATGCCCAGGTGCTCTACGAGGGCGCCATTCAGCGCATCGAGAGGCGCATTGCCCAGCTCAGAGCGCCTGCTCCAATCCGAGAGAGAACCCCTCCCCGTGCGGGGAGTTTGCGCTCGAACATGGAGGAGCCTGAGTACCAAGACAAGGTGCGCCGCATCGTGGAGTACATCCGCTCCGGTGACGTGATCCAGTGCGTGCTCTCCCAGCGCTTCGAGCTGGACTACGAGGGGGCGCCTTTCGATCTCTACCGGGCCCTGCGGGCCGTCAATCCTTCCCCCTACATGTTCTTCGTCAACGACCCAGAGCAGCTCGTGGTCGGTGCCTCGCCCGAGGTGATGGTGCGCGTGGAGGGCGACCAGGTGCTTGTGGCGCCCATCGCCGGAACACGGAAACGCGGCGCGACGGAGGCGGAAGACTTGGCCCTGGAGGCGGAGCTTCTGGCCGATCCGAAGGAGTGCGCAGAGCACGTGATGCTGGTGGACCTGGCCCGCAACGACGTGGGCCGCATCGCTGCCCCAGGCACCGTCAAGGTCCCCGACCTGATGCACGTGGAGCGCTACAGCCACGTCATGCACATCTGCTCAACGGTCTCCGGCACCTTGGCCCCCGGAAAGACCGCCTATGACGCGGTCCGGGCCACCTTCCCAGCGGGCACCCTGAGTGGCGCGCCAAAGGTTCGCGCGATGGAGATTTTGGATGAGATGGAGCCCTGCGCACGGGGCCTCTACGGCGGCTCCGTCGGCTACTTCGGCTTTGATGGCAACATCGATCTGTGCATCGCCATTCGAACCGCCTTCAGACACTCGGGTACCTGGCACCTTCAGGTAGGCGCAGGCATTGTGGCGGACTCCGATCCGGCCTTTGAGTACCAGGAGACCTTGAGCAAAGCCGGCGGGGTGCTGCGCGCCCTTGAGCTGGCACGGGAGGGGCTGTGAGAGTCCTGGTCATCGACAACTACGACAGCTTTACCTACAACCTGGTGCAGTACCTGCAGGTCCTGGGCTGTGAGGTGCCGGTCTTCCGCAACGACCAGATCACGGTCGAGGAGATCCGCCAGATGGCCCCCGACCGCCTGCTGGTGAGCCCCGGTCCCTGCGACCCACAGCAAGCGGGCATCTCCCTCCAAGCCATCTCCGAGTTGGCCGGCACCCTGCCCATCTTGGGCGTGTGCTTGGGTCACCAGAGCATCGGCGAAGTCTTCGGCGGCAAGGTCGTTCGCGCACCCGAGCTGATGCACGGCAAGACCAGCGCAATGCACCACACGGGCCAAGGGGTCTTCTCGGAGCTACCCAGCCCCTTCCTGGCGACCCGCTACCACTCCCTGATGGTGGAGCGCGAGAGCTTGCCGGAGTGCCTGGAGATCACGGCGTGGACCCCAGGCCCAGAAGGCGACATCATCATGGGGCTGCGACACAAGACTCTGGACGTTCAGGGCGTGCAGTTTCACCCCGAGAGCGTCTTGAGCGAGCACGGCATGCTGCTCCTTCAGAACTTCATGGAGGGCAAATGAAGGCGCTTCTCGAACAGGTCTTGGATGGCCAGGACCTGCGCGCCGACCAGGTCAGCGCCCTCTTCAACGCGATGCTGGCGGGCGAGCTGGATCCCAGCTTCATCGCCGGCATGCTCGTCGCTCTGCGCAGCAAGGGCGAGAGCGTCACGGAGATCGCCTCGGCGGCCAAGGTCATGCGGGCCCATGCGGTCGCCATCCCCTCCCCCAATGGCCAGGTCTTGGTCGACACCTGCGGGACCGGGGGCGATTTGAGCGGCACCTTCAACCTGAGCACCGCCGCCGCCATCACGGTGGCCACGATGGGCGCCAAGGTGGCCAAGCACGGCAACCGCAGCGTGAGCTCCAAGGCCGGAAGCGCCGATGTCCTGGAAGCCCTGGGGGTCAAGCTGGGCGGCACCCCAGGGCGCCTGGGAGCCATACTCCAGGAAGTGGGGATCTCCTTCCTCTTTGCGCCTGCGCACCACGCCAGCACGCGCCACGCCGTCGGCCCCAGAAAGGCCTTGGGGGTGCGCACCATCTTCAACCTGCTGGGCCCCCTGACCAACCCCGCCGGTGCCCAGCGCCAAGTGCTGGGGGTCTTCGCCCCGGAGTGGGTGGAGCCCATCGCTCAGGTGCTCAAGGAGCTGGGCAGCGAGCACGCCTTGGTGGTGCACGGACACGGGGGCTTGGACGAGCTGAGCATCTCCGGTCCCACCCAGGTCGCCGAGCTGCGCCACGGCCGCGTCACCCTGCATCAGGTCACCCCTGAACAAGTGGGTCTGGACCGCGCCGGCCTGGGCACTCTGGCCGGCGGCAGCGCCCAAGACAACGCCGAGATCCTGCGCAGCATCTTCAAGGGCGAGCGCAGTCCTCGGGCCGACGCTGTGGCCTACGGTGCAGGGGCAGCGGCTTACGTCGCCGGCCTACACCCTTCCCTGGAGGAGGGCGTGCAAGCGGCGCGAGCCGTGCTGCACAGCGGGGATGTACAAGGCACCCTCGATGGCCTCGTCGCCGCAAGCAACGCAAAGGAGTCACGATGCTGATCACCCTCTGGACGAGCCTGGCCTATGCAGGGCTAAACGACCCCTACGACCCAGACAATCCCGGCATGTTGGTCCCGATCATCGCGACCCTCGCCGGTCTGGCCATCGTGGTCTTCTCCAAGTCGCGTGCCGAGCAGCAGGGCGCGCGCATGGGCATGGAGCCTCAAGACAGCGGCGTGAAGGTCTTCACCTGGATCTACCGGGTCATGGGCATCGGTCTGGCTGGCTATGGCATCTCCATGCTCGTGGGGTCCTGATGAGCAGCTTCCTGGACCGCATTCGACCGGCCAAAGAGGACGAGGTCGAAGCGCTGCTCAACGACCCGCCTACCCTGCGCGAGCGCACAATCCGCAGCTTGGCCGCCTCGCTGCGGGCTCCGGGGCTCTCTGCCATCGCGGAGATCAAGCGGCGCAGCCCTTCCCGCGGCGACATCCGTCCGGGGGCTGACCCCGTTCAGCTCGCCTTGGCCTACCAAGCCGCTGGTGCCGCGGGCATCTCCGTGCTCACGGACGGCCCGCACTTCGGGGGCAGCCTGCAAGACCTGGCACAGGTCTCGGCCGCCGTGGACATCCCCGTGCTGCGAAAGGACTTCTTGATCCACCAGATGCAGCTGGACCAAGCCCACGCACACGGCGCCGATGCGGCCCTGCTGATGGTCTCGATGTTGAAGCCCACCCAGCTCAAACACATGCTGCGGCACGCCCACAGCATCGGTCTGGAGTGCCTGGTAGAAGCGCACTCCGCCGACGAGGTCAACGTGGCCCTGGACTGCGGCGCCATCATCCTGGGTGTGAACAACCGGGACCTGCGCACCCTGCACATCGACCTGGCGGTCTGCGAGGCCTTGATTCCAACGCTCCCAGATAGCGTGGTGGCAGTGGCCGAGTCCGGTGTTCATGACCGCGCGGACGCCCAACGCATGGAGCAAGCCGGCGCGATGGCCATCCTGGTGGGCACCGGACTGATGACCCAAGAAGACCCCGGCGCGGCCCTCTCTGCGCTCTTGGGACGCTGAGCGTGGCCCATGTCTGAGCAACGGGTCGAGTACGACGCGGACGGCCTACTCTGCGAGGGATTCCTGGCGCTCCCCGAGGGGCCTGGCCCCTTTCCGGGCGTGGCGGTCTTCCACAACTGGTACGGCCAGAACGACAACGAGCGCCAGAGGGCACGAGACCTGGCTGCGCTCGGTTACGCGGCCTTCGCTGTCGACCTCTACGGAGCGGGCGAACGAGCCACCGACAATGAGAGCGCCAGCGCGCTGATGACGCCCCTGGTCAACGACCGGGCGGGACTGCTGCTCAAGCGAACCCAAGCTGCCTTGGGGGTGCTTGAAGCACAACCCGAGGTGCAGGCAGGGCGCATCGCAGCGGTGGGCTACTGCCTGGGCGGTCTCTGCGTGTTGGACCTGGCGCGCAGCGGCGCCGCCCTGAAAGGCGTCGTGAGCTTCCACGGCTTGCTCGGTTCTGCAGACTTTGAGGGTGCCAGCCCATCGGCAGCCGTCTTGGTGCTGCACGGCTACGACGACCCACTGGCCAAACCCGACAAGGTGTTGGCCTTTGGAGCAGAGATGACTGCCCTGGGCCTGGACTGGCAGGTGCACGCATACGGAGGCACCAGCCACGCCTTCAGCACCCCGGGCGCCGACTACGCGCCCTACGGCCTCAAGTACAGCGCCCGCGCTGACCGACGCTCCTGGCAAGCCATGCGCAACTTCCTGGCCGAGGTGCTCTGAATGTGGGTCAAAGTCTGCGGGGTGACCTCGGTGGACCAAGCGTTGCAGGTGCAGGCCTGTGGCGTCGATGCCATCGGACTGAACCTTGTGCCCAGCTCCAAGCGCTGCATCTCCCCCGCTCTGGCCGCGGAGTTGGCCGAGGCCCTGGACTGCGAAGTGGTGCTCCTGGTGGCCAACATGGATGAGATCGAGCTGGGGGAGCGGGTCGACCAAATCCAGCCCGACCGGGTGCAGCTTCACGGCTCTGAGTCCCCCTCTTTTGGCGCTTGGCTGGGCACCCCCTTGCTCAAGGCGCACCGCGCCAAGCCGGGCGTTCTGGATGACATTCAGCGATTTGGCCAGCAGCGCTTTCTGCTGGACGCATACGTTCCTGGGGAGCTTGGAGGCACCGGGGCTCGGGTGGATCTGGTGCTTGCACGCCAAGCTGCAACCTTGGGCGAGTGTGTGCTGGCAGGTGGGCTGCGGCCCGAGAACGTGGCCGAGATCATCGATGCTGTGCGGCCTTGGGGGGTAGACACCGCCAGCGGGGTGGAGTCCGAACCGGGACTCAAAGACATGGCCCGGGTGCGCGCCTTTGTGGAGGCGGCGAAGGGCCCCCGTTAGCAGGGGTGCTTGCAGGAGCAGCAATGCCCGTCGTTCCAGACGCCCGAGGCCACTACGGCCCATTCGGCGGCCGCTATGTGGCCGAGACCTTGGTCCCACCCCTCGAAGAGCTCACCTTGGCCTGGGAGAAGGCCTGGGCTGATCCCGCCTTCAGAGCCGAGTACGAGGACCTGTTGGCCAACTATGTGGGCCGTCCCTCGCGCCTGTACTTCGCCAAGCGTCTCTCCGAGACCGTCGGCGCGCGCATCTGGCTAAAGCGCGAGGACTTGAACCACACCGGCGCCCACAAGATCAACAACTGCATCGGCCAGATCCTGTTGGCCAAGCGCATGGGCAAGACCCGCATCATCGCGGAGACCGGAGCAGGCCAGCACGGCGTGGCCACGGCCACCGCCTGCGCGCTCTTCGACCTGCCTTGCGTGGTCTACATGGGCGCCGAGGACACGGAGCGCCAGCGCCTGAACGTGGCCCGCATGCGCCTGATGGGCGCCGAGGTTCGGCCCGTTCACAGCGGAACCGCCACCCTAAAAGACGCCATGAACGAGGCCCTGCGCGACTGGGTCACCAACGTCGGCGACACCTTCTACTGCATCGGCTCCGTCGCCGGTCCCCATCCCTACCCGGTGATGGTGCGCGAGCTTCAGGCCTGCATCGGCATCGAGGCCAAGGCCCAGCTGGAAGACGCCGGCGTAGGCCTGCCCGACGCCATCGTCGCCTGCGTGGGCGGCGGCTCCAACGCGATGGGCATCTTCCACGCCTTCCGCGACGAGCTGGGGGTCAAGCTCATCGGCGTGGAAGCTGCTGGCAAGGGCATCGAGAGCGGTGAGCACGCCAGCTCCATCGCCGGTGACCAGGTCGGCGTCCTGCACGGTCAGAAGACCTACCTGTTGCAAGACGAGCACGGCCAGGTGCAGCCCGCCTGGTCCATCTCGGCTGGCTTGGACTACCCCGGCGTGGGACCCGAGCACGCCTACTTCCACAAGACCGGCCGCGCCCAGTACATCTCGGTCACCGACCAAGAGGCCCTGGACGCCACCCAGCTGCTCTCCCGCTTGGAGGGCATCGTGCCGGCCCTTGAGACGGCCCATGCCATCGCCGCCCTGCCCCGCATCGTCCAGTTCACCGGTCCCGACGCGGACATTCTGGTGAACCTGAGCGGCCGCGGAGACAAGGACACTGAGACCCTGATGCGAGAGCTGAAGCTGTGAACCGCCTCGACGAAATCTTCGCCTCCGAGGCGACCGCCCTGGTGACCTACCTCTGCGCTGGCGACCCCAGCGTGGACGAGAGCTTGCCCCTGTTTCAGGCTCTGGCAGATGCCGGCGCAGACGTGCTTGAGATCGGGGTTCCCTTCTCGGATCCCGGCGCGGACGGGCCCGCCATCCAGCGCTCTGCTGAGCGTGCCCTCGCCGCTGGCGCGACCTTGGAGAAGGTGCTGGAGATGACCGGCAAGATTCAGGGAGACAGCGCCAAGGTGCTCTTTGGCTACCTGAACCCCTTCCTGAGCTACGGCTACGAGCGCCTCGCAGCCCGCTGCGTCGAGGTGGGCATTCACGGCCTGCTGGTGGTGGACTGCCCCCCTGAGGAGGAGCCTGAGCTGCGGGCTGCCTTGGACGCCCACAACATCCACCCCATCCTGCTCATCGCGCCGACCACCCCCGATGACCGCATCGCGGCCTTGGGGCCCAGCGCAGGCGGCTTTGCCTACTACGTGTCCATGACCGGCGTGACGGGTGCGGCCTTTCAAGGCGGACAGGCCTTGGTGGACCGCATCGCGCGGGTGCGCAAGTTGGCCGGTCTTCCGGTCGCGGTGGGTTTTGGGATCGCCACGCCTGAAGACGCAGCTTCCGTGGCCTCGGGTGCGGACGGTGTCGTTGTCGGCTCTGCCCTGGTGCGCATCGTCGAGGCCAACGGAGCCGAGGCCGCAGCGGAGCTCTCCAAGCTCACCTCAGCCCTCAAGGCTGCGATCTAAAGCGCGCTGAGCGAACAGCCCTGGGGACACTGCTCCAGGACTTCCTTGAGCAGCGTGGTCACCTCCACCACCTGCCCGCCGCTGGCGCGCTCGATGGGCACCACCCCAAAGACCGTGTGGGCCAGAGCATCGTGGGGCGCCACCTCGGGTCCCCTCACGACAACTGCGAGCTTGTCCACCCCGAAAGGTGAGGCCAGGAGCTCCTGGGCGGGGGCCTCAGGACGCAGGGCGACCACCAAGCGACCCAAGTTGTCGGTGTAGCGTTGGGGGTCCTGCAAGGGCAGCTCAACGGGCACGCCAGTGCGTGAGTCGAACCATCGGCCAGCCTCCAGCATCAGGATGGCGGTGCTGCCCGCTCCCGGGTCACCCGGCACGGCCACAGAGGGCAGCTCATCAAGGCGGCTCTGCAGGACCACGAACTGGCCTGGGCGGCTGTAGGCCCGCACCCGGTCTTTGGCGAAGTGGGTCGGCACATTGAAGATCAAGGCCGCCGTGGAGACACCCAGGGCGATGAGCAGGCTGGTGGCGAAGGTCTCCGGAGCCTGGCCCACCTTGGCGGGGATCAGCGCCAGCAAGGCGCAGGCCCCTACGATGGCGCAGACCACAAAGCCGCTGTCCAAGCCCCATCCCACCAGCTCTGGCAGCTCCGTGAGCTCTGGGTTGCGGGCCAAGGCCTGATAGCCCCAGCCTTCGTTGAGGCGGTTGATGGCCAAGTACATGGCGATGGCGCCCATCACGCCGCCGGCCCCGACGGTGACCATGCGCTGGGCACGGCGCTCAGGGTCCGGGTCCGGCCGGTACAAGGCCAAGATCAGCGTGCCGATGCCTGCTCCCAAGTAGGAGGGCTGAAGCCAGGAGAACTGTAGGTTGTCAAAGGACAAGCTCAAGACCAGCACACCGCCGAACATGACGACCGCAAGTCCGCGGTACCAGAGCTTCTTCGGAGGTCCAGGCTCAGAGACGCGCAGCGCTTCGATGACGCCGACTCCCAAAAAGGCCGCCGCAGACCACACCAGAGCCAGGGCCTCTGCGTTCAGCACATCCCCCAGGATTGCAGCCGCTGCGGTGGGGTCCACGTCCCCGAAGCGCACTTGATCGAGCGCGACCTTTGCACCACTAAAGGCCAGGATCGAGCTAAACATCAGCGCGGCCATTGGGAAGAGCAAGACCGGCCAACGCCGCTGCTTGTCAGGCGGGAAGAGCACGAATGCGGCGATCCAACAGGCCAGCGCAAACACTGGGGGTGCCACTTGAAGCAGCAGGGCCATGGGGCCTCCGGGCGGGCCTGCTTAACCTACTTGCAGGCGGAGTCGGCCCCGGCCTTGCACGCTTGAGCCCGCACCTTGACGGCCTCCTCGCCCCCTGCGTCGATCTGACTCAGCAGCGCCAGGCAGGACTTGGCGTGCCCGCCGTCACAGCCTTTGCGGTAGAGCGCGCGTGCCTGCTCTTGCATGGCGGGCTCCGAGCTCCGAACCAGAGGATCAGCCAAGAGCAAACAGGCCTCGTAGGCGCCGCCCTCGCAGCCTTGACGCAGCAGCATGTTGCCCTGGCTGGCGTCGCGGTAGTCCATCGGACCGTCCACGTGCAGCAGACCCAAGTGGTAGCAGGCCTGTGTGCGGCCCACGGAGCAGCGGGACTGAAGCTCGGAGAAGGCCTGGGCGTTGGCCCCCAGGGGGGTCTCCGACTCTCCGGCGGCGTAGATCTCCAGATCACGGAAGTAGCAAGCAGCCTCGCTGCCCTTCTCACAGCCCAGATCAAAGCTGGCCCGGCCCCCGCTGGCGGACTCGTAGCTACGGTGAATGCCAGCTTCCAGGCAGACCTGAGCGCTGTCGCTCGCGGTGCAGTCCGCGCGGTCTTGGGTTGCGAAAATCAGGGTGGCCAGCAGCAGCATCTCTCACTCCGGGGGGGAACGGTAGCACGACCCCTATGCTGCTCTACGCCTTCCCCGGGGCGCCTTTCAGCTCCCTTGCCCCTCGAAAGATGAGCAAAGACCTGTAGGGGATCTGGCTGGCGATGAGCACCCAGAAGGGCGGCCCTCCCCGGTTGACCAGCCACGCGGCGTCCAAGTCTCCGTGGGCCGTGAAGATGAAGCTGCGGGTGAGACCGCACCCCCAGCACTCGGTCCCGAAGAGGTTCACGAACAAGCACATGGGTGGGACGTCCCACCCAAAGATGCGCGCGACCTCGGGGTCTGCGCTCATCACGATGCTCAGCAGGATGATCAGGCTGCACAGCACCAGCAGGCCAATGTTGCCCCGCAAGCGTCCTCTGAGCAGCGACTCGTTCACACCCGGCCCAGGTCTCTGGCGATGCGGTCCAAGATCCCGTTCACGAAGCCCTTGGAGTCCTTGGTGCCAAACTTCTTGGCGAGCTCAATGGCCTCGTTGATGGAGACATTGGCTGGGACTCCAGGCATGGCCGACAACTCGAAAGCACCCATACGAAGGATATTTCTATCGATCACACTCATACGAGGAACCCGCCAGTTCGTGGAGCTGGCCTCGATGCGCTGGTCCAGCGCATCCCGATCGGACTCAATGCCTGAGCACAGAGTGGTCGCGAACTCGATCTCGTCCGACTCGGCCTGGCGCTTGCCCAGCTCCTCGTCGGTCTCTTCGACCAGCCCGGCCCAGAGACCCTGTAGGGCTTTCTGGACGGAGTCGTTGCCCACATCACTTTGGTACAAGGCCTGGAGAGCGAACTCTCGGGCCCGACGGCGGCTGGCCAACTTAGGCCTCCAACTGCTTGATGAGGGAGACCATTTCCAGAGCGGTCATGGCCGCCTCAACACCCTTGTTCCCCATCTTGGTTCCGGCACGCTCAATGGCCTGCTCGATGGAGTTGGGGGTGAGCACGCCGAAGGCGACGGGGACACCGGTCTGCATGGAGACCTGCGCGCAGCCCTTCGCAGCCTCGCCAGCCACAAAGTCGAAGTGGGCGGTGCCACCCCGAATCACGCAGCCCAAGGCGATGACCGCATCGACATTGCCCTTCTCAGCAACCTTCTTGGCGATCAGCGGCAGCTCAACGGCGCCCGGTACGTAGATCACCTGCACCTGGCTGTCCAAGTCCACGCCGTGGCGCTTCAGGCAGTCCAGAGTCCCGTCCAAGAGACGGCTGGTGATCAGGTCATTCCAACGAGAAACGACAACGGCGTAGCGACCACCGGAGTCGACCTGCATGCCAACAATGCTTTCCATGATTCAGCTCTCCTTGGCGCTGGTAGCAGGCTTGCCACCAATAGGTACGTGCTCGACCACTTCCAAACCGTAGCCTTCGATGCCAGGAATTGGAGTGGGGTTGTTGGTCATCAGGCGCAGGCTCTTAACGCCCATGTCCATGAGGATCTGGCACCCTGTTCCCAGGTCACGGGTGCGTGCATCCGCGTTCTGCTTGCCCTTGGGGGCGGGCTCGGAGCCCTTGGGGGGCAGCAAGTGGTGCGTGGCCATGCGCAGCAGGTCGGTCTCATCACGGCCGCCGAAGACGTTCATGTAGACCAGCAGTCCACCCTCCTCAGCGATCTTCTCCAGAGAGGCATCCAGCATGCGCGCGTAGCGCGAGGACAGGGCCCGGAAGACATCGCCGATGGGGTCACTGGCCTGGACGCGGACCAAGGGGGTCTCGCCCAGGTCACCCTTCCAGAGCGCCATGTGCAGGCCGCCGGTGGGCAGGCTGCGGTAGATGCGTGCGTTGAACTCGCCCAGGCCCGGGACGGGGAGGGTCGCGTCCTGAACACGCTCAACGAGGCGCTCGTTCTGCAGACGCCACTGAATCAGGTCCGCGACGGTGACCACGCGGATGTTGTGCTTGGTGCCGAACTCGATGAGCTCCGGCAAGCGGGCCATCTCGCCGTCGTCACTCATGATCTCGCAGATCACGCCCGAAGGCTCCAAACCGGCAAGGCGCGCCAAGTCGACGCTGCCCTCGGTCTGGCCAGTGCGAACAAGCACACCGCCGTCGCGGGCGCGGAGGGGGAAGATGTGACCGGGCACGACCAGGTCCTGCGGGTTTGCACCCTCGGCGGTCGCGACCCGGATGGTGTGGGCGCGATCCGCGGCGGAGATGCCGGTCGTCACACCCTCACGGGCCTCGATGCTGACGGTGAAGGCCGTGTGGTAGGGGCTCTGGTTGTTGACCGCCATCATCGGCAGTCCCAGGCGGTCCACGCGCTCGGCGGTCATGCTCAGGCAGATCAGGCCACGGCCATGGGTGGCCATGAAGTTGATGTGCTCTGGTGTGATCTTAGAGGCTGCGACAGTCAGATCGCCCTCGTTCTCACGGTCCTCGTCGTCTACCAGGATGACCATACGGCCCTCGCGGATGTCGTCGATGGCCAGGCGGGCGCGCTCGTTTGGATCCGAGTGCATCACAACAAAATCGGACATTGGGTCCTCTCTCAGAACGGGAAGAAAGATCAGTCGCGGCCGTAGCCGAGCTCGGCCAGGCGCTCAAGGGTCAAGCCGCCACCAGGGCGCCAGGTCAACAGGCGCTCCACATAGCGGGCCAGCACATCAACTTCGAGGTTTACCTTCGCGCCAGGGCGCCAGGTGTCGACGTGGGTGTTCTTGACGGTGTGGGGAATGATGTTCAGCCGGAAAGCATCTGTGCTGTCCAACTCATTGACGGTCAGGGAGACCCCATCGACGGTGATGGAGCCCTTGGTCACGATGTAGCGGGTGAGCTCTACAGACGGCTCTACCCAGAAAATCCAGCTCTCCTGCCGGACCTCCACCGAGCGGATGGTGCCAATGCCATCTACGTGGCCCTGCACCAAGTGCCCTCCAAGGTGGTCCCCTACCCGCGTGGCCTGCTCCAGGTGCATGCGCCGACCCGGGGTCCAAGACCCCAGAGTGGTCTTGTCCAGAGTCTCTTGGCCGGCCGTAATGGAGAACGTGTCCGCACCAAAAGTTTCAGCGGTCAAGCACACCCCGTCGCAGGCGATGGAGGCGCCCTCCGCCACCTTGGAGAGGTCGTAGGCTGTGCGCACGACCATGGACACGCCATTGCCCGCGGCAGCGATGGAGACCAGCTCTCCAACGTCGGTGATCAGTCCAGTGAACATCAGGCCAGCTCCAGGTCGAGTAATAGGTCAGGCCCGACCCGCCGGGTGCTCCGGAAGCGGAAGCGCGGCGCGTCAGGAAGAGCAAAGGGTGCACCGCCCACGAAGTTGCGCCCACCAGCCAGGATCTTCGGCGCCATGAACACCAAGAGTCGGTCCACCAAGCCCTGATCCAAGAGGCTGCGGCTGATTCCCCCACCGCCCTCGACCAAGAGGTTGTGCACGCCCAGTCCGACCAGCTCCCGCATGACCTCACGCAGATCCAAGCCGCCGGGCCCCGCCGCCACGCGAATGATGTGGGCCGGCAGCTCCCGCTCAGGCGCGTCCACTCCGCAGAAGATGACCGGCGGCCGATCCCCTGCCTGAAAGAGCCGAGCGCCCTCCGGAATGCGCAGCCGAGAGTCGATGACCACACGGAGCGGGTCCAATCCGCCCTCCGGCAATCGAGTCGTCAGCTGGGGGTCGTCGGCCAAGAGGGTGCCGGATCCCACCAAGATTCCATCGCTGCGGTCGCGCATGCGGTGGCCTTCGCGGCGGGCCTCGGCGGATGTGATCCACTGCGAGGTCCCGTTGACGTCGGCGATGTGGCCATCCAAGGTCACGGCCGTCTTGAGCCAGACCCTTGGCAAGCCTTGCTCGTGGGCCTTGATGAAGCCGGCGTTCAAGTCGCGGCAGCTGTCCTCGCATACGCCGAGATCCACCTGGATGCCCCCGGCCCGCAGGATCTCGATGCCCTGGCCCTGAACGCGTGGATCGGGATCCACCATTCCGATGACCACCCGCTCAATGCCGGAGCGAAGGATGGCCTCGGTGCACGGAGGCGTGCGGCCGTGGTGACAGCAGGGCTCCAGGGAGACGTAGAGCGTCGCGCCCGGTGCCTTTCCCCCAAGCTTGTTCAGAGCGTTCGGCTCTGCGTGGTCCTCTCCCAATGGCTGCGTGAAGCCTTCGGCGAGCACTTCCCCGTTTAGGGTAATGACCGCTCCAACCATGGGATTTGGAGCCGTGCGACCGGCAGCACCACGGGCCAGCTCAACACATCGCCGCATAAAGCGGGCGTCGATGCTGGGGCTCGAGCTGCTCACGGAGCCTACTGGTCCTGGTCCGAGGTCAACAGCGGCTGAATGAGCTCCATGAACTCCTCGGCGGTGTTGAACTCTTGGTAGACCGAAGCGAAGCGTAGAAAGGCGACCCGGTCCACGCTGCGCAGCTCTGCGAGCACGAACTCTCCGACGCGGTGGGTGCTGATCTCACCCTTGTCGGCCTCGCTGAAGACGCCTTGTTCAATTCGCTGTACGGCGCCTTGGACCCACTCGCTGGAGACAGGGCGCTTGCGCAGCGCGACCTGCAAACCCTGAAGGACCTTGCTCACATCGAAGGGCTCGCGCCGACCGTCCTTCTTGACCACCTGGGGCATGCGCTGCTCGACCCGCTCCAGAGTGGAGAAGCGTCGCTGGCACTCTGGACACTCCCGACGCCGACGGATTCCGTCGCCACCCTTGGGGCCGGTGACCCGGGAGTCCACCACGCGCGTATTGGCGTTCTGGCAGAAGGGACAGATCACGCTGGAGTGCTCCAATCAATGTGGAGCTTGGGCATGGGGTGCGCTGCACACCAGTGATGCACATCGTCCCGAATCGAGGCCAACTTGGCCGCGTCTCCGCCGCTCTGAAGGGTGCCCGCGATCCAGGCGGCGATCTGCGCTGCGTCCTGGGTGTTCATGCCGCGAGAGGTCATCGCTGGGGTGCCGATGCGCACACCGCTGGTCACGAAGGGAGAGCGCATCTCCCCTGGCACCGTGTTCTTGTTCACGGTGATGGAGACTTGGCCGAGCAGGTCCTCGGCTTCCTTTCCGCTGATGCCATCGCTGCCCAAATCCAGGAGCATCAGGTGGTTGTCGGTTCCACCGGAGACCAGATCAAAGCCGTGCTCCTGAAGCGCAGTCGCCATGGACTGAGCGTTGTCGATCACCTGCTGCGCGTAGCTCTTGAACTGCGGCTGAAGGGCCTCACCAAAGGCCACGGCCTTGGCAGCGATGACATGCATCAGGGGCCCGCCTTGGGTGCCTGGGAAGACCGCCGAGTTCAGCTTCTTCATCACTTGCCGCTGGCCGAGCACCAAGCCGCCACGGGGACCGCGAAGGGTCTTGTGCGTGGTGGTGGAGACGTACTCGCAGAAGGGAATGGGGCTGTCATGCACGTCACCGGCGACCAAGCCCGCGATGTGGGCCATGTCTGCCAAGATCACAGCGCCGACCTCGTCCGCGATCTCGCGGAAGGCCGCCCAGTCCCACATGCGGGGGTACGCGCTGGCACCCGTGATGATCATCTTGGGCCGGTGCTTGAGCGCCTGCTCGCGCACCTGGTTCATGTCGATGCGTCCGGTCTTGGGGTCCAAGCCGTAGTGCACCGCGTTGTAGATCTTGCCGGAGCTGTTGACCGGCGAGCCATGGGTCAGGTGACCGCCGTGGCTCAGGTCCAGACCGAGCATGGTGTCGCCAGCGTCCAAGGCGGCCAAGAACACCGCGGCGTTGGCCTGGGCTCCCGAGTGCGGCTGGACGTTGGCCCCGATGCTGTTGAAGAGCTTCTTGGCGCGGGCCCGGGCGATCTCTTCGACCTGGTCCACCCAGTCGCAGCCACCGTAGTAGCGGCGACCTGGCAGGCCCTCGGCGTACTTGTTTGTCAGCACGGACCCCATCGCGTCCATCACAGGCTGGGAGACGTAGTTCTCCGAGGCGATGAGCTCGATGTCCTGCGCCTGGCGCACGACTTCGCCCGCCATGGCAGCAGCAACTTGGGGATCTACACTCTTGAGCAACTCACTCATGGTCATCTCCGGGGAGACCAAGAGGGCTCAGCCTTCCAGGTCCATCATCTTTTGCACGCGGCCCTGGTGACGGCCTCCCTCAAAGCTCGCGGACAGAAAAGCGTCCACAATCTCCTGAGCGAGTCCAACTCCGACTACGCGTTCCCCAAGACAGAGGACATTGCAGTCATTGTGCGAACGGGTTGCGCGGGCCGAGAAGCTATCCGAGACCACTGCCGCGCGCACGCCGTGTACCTTGTTCGCGGCCATGGACATGCCCACTCCAGTCCCACAGACCAGCAGGCCCAGAGCAGCATCGCCGGCGACCACAGCACGGGCCACCTTCTCGGCGTAGTCCGGGTAGTCGCAGCGCTCTTTGACGTCGGTGCCCATGGACACCACGCGAATCCCCTTCGCGCTGAGGTGAGCCTCCAGGGCAATGCGCAGATCAAAGCCCGCATGGTCGGAGGCGGTGGCGATGGTGAGGGGCTGCTCGGACATGGGGGCTCCTTGGCTCGGAGCCTCCTTCTATTCGAAGCGGCGGAAGACCAAGGTGGCGTTTGTGCCACCAAATCCAAAGGCGTTGGACAAGGCGACGCCGACCGAGGTCTGGCGCGCGTCGCCGGGAACGTAGTCCAGCGGGCACTCGGGATCTCGGGTGGTCCAGTTGGCGGTCGGTGGGACCAAGCCCTGATGAACCGCCAGGGTCGATGCCACAGCCTCGACACCACCGGCTGCGCCAAGCAAGTGTCCAGTGACGCTCTTGGTCGAGGACACCATCAGCTTGAATGCGTGGTCCCCAAAGACATCCTGAATCGCCTCGGACTCCGACTTGTCGTTCAAGGGCGTGCTGGTTCCGTGGGCGTTGATGTAGACCACATCTTCGGGGTTCACCTTGGCGCGCTGCATGGCCAGGGTCATGCACCGTGCAGCACCAGATCCGCGAGGTGCAGGCGCCGTGATGTGGTGGGCATCCGAGTTCAGGGCGTAGCCGACCAGCTCTGCGTAGATTCTCGCGCCGCGCGCCTTTGCATGCTCCAGCTCTTCGACCACCAGGACCCCGGCACCCTCCCCCATGACAAAGCCGTTGCGATCGGCGTCGAAGGGGCGGCTCGCCTCGGTGGGGTTCTCGTTGTTCCTGGAGAGCGCCCGCATGACCGCAAACCCAGAGAGGCAGGTCGGCAAGAGCGGCGCCTCAGCGCCCCCTGCAATGATCACATCCGCGTCGCCGAGCTGAATGGCGCGCATGGCCTCGCCGATGCTGTGGTTGCCCGTGGCACAGGCCGTGCTGACGCAGAGACTGGGCCCCTGCAGGTTCAGCCGCATCGAGAGGTGGCCAGCGGCCAGGTTGGTCAGAGTGCGCAGCACGAAGAACGGAGACAGCCCGCGAGGGCCTCGGGCTGCGAAGCTCTTCTGAGCGTCGATGATCTCCCCGAGACCGCCTACGCCGGTGCCGATGTAGACCCCCATGCGGGTGCGGTCGCCGGCAAAGTCTTCCAAGCCAGCATCACGCCAAGCCTCTTCCCCGGCCAAGACCCCAAACTGGCAGAAGCGATCCATTCGCTTGGCCACTCGGCGACCGAGAGCCTCGTTGGCGTCGAAGTTCTTGACCTCGCCGCCGATGCGAACGGGCAAACCCTCGACGTCCACGTTCTGAAGCACGCCGATGCCGCTGCGGCCGGCCACCATGGAATCCCAGGTGTCGGCAGCCGTGCTACCGCAGGGGCTCAAGGCCCCTACGCCTGTGATCACAACGCGACGCATCGCAGCTCCTGGTGTCTCGCCGCACGCCCTAAGAGTTGGCGTGCTCCAGGATGTAGTCCACTGCATCTTGCACAGTAGAGATCCGCTCAGCGTCGTCATCCTCGATGGCGATCTCGAACTCCTTCTCGAGCTCCATCACCAGCTCAACGATGTCCAGGGAGTCTGCTCCCAAGTCCTCGATGAAGGAGGCGCTCGGAACGACCTCGTCCTCGCTCACGCCCAGCGCGTCTGCGATGAGCTTGCGAACCTTGAGAACAACCGCTTCTTTGTCGGCCACGGGGCCCTCCTGGAATACGGGCCCCCCTTATTCCAAACCAGCCCAGGGGCAAGCTCAGGAAGGATCAGGGGCCACATGGCGGAGTCCGCCAGTGAGACGCGAAAAAGCCGAGTCCAAGAGGACTCGGCCCTTTGCACAGTGTCGCCGGACCTGGGTCAGGTCCGCCGAGTTTAGTCCTGAGCTGGGCTCAGAACCTGCATGCCGCGGTAGAGACCGCAAGCGCCGCAGGCGTGGTGACGCAACTTGAGCTCACCACAGCTTGGGCAGCTCTCTGCTGCGGCGGTGTGCTTGATCGCGTGGTGGGAACGACGCATGCCCTTACGGGACTTGGACGTACGCTTCTTGGGGACTGCCATGTTCTTATCCTTCGTCGGACAGCTTCAGGCCTGCGAGTGCAGCGAAGCGAGCGTCGACGCGCTTAGGGGGTTCCGCCACTGTTCCGAGGGGCGAGCAAGGCTCACCGTTAACCGGTACCGCAGACGGGGCGTCGCACGTTAACCGTCCTGGGACCTCAAGCGCAAAAAACTCCTGCAAGACCCGACCCAGATCCAAGCCCTCAGCGGGGTAAAATCCGATGTCCAGCTCGTCGGAAGCCAAGGCCCGAGAGCCGTCATCACGGGATCCAATGGGGAGATAGCTCAGGTCGAGCTCATTCTCTTGAGTCCAGCGCAGGTCATTTGCGCAGCGATCGCAAACCCGCTCAACGAGCGTATCTACAGTCCCGGTCACCCGGATTTGCGCCTCGTAGGCACGCAGGAAGAGCTGGCCATCTAGGGCCAGCGTCTTGCCGCCAACGCCCGCGGCGACGCCTTCGCGCGCCCACTTCTCCTCCATGGAGAGGTCGACCTCACGGCCTTCGTGGGGGATCTGATGGGGAGAAATCCGCATGCTTCAACGCTCGGAGAAGAGGCGCTCAGGGACGAGTTCGACTTCGTCCCAGGGCCGTGGGTGACTGCGCGCTGCGGAGATCTGCTCATCGGCAGCCTCCCAGAGTGCTTTGGGCTCCGCATCGCGCACATTGCCGATGGGGCCCACAAGGGAGGAGACCAGGAGCGTGCCGTCGCTGAGCAGCTCCATTCGCATCCCGCCATGGTTTCGCTTGCTCTTGCCAGAGAGGTGATCGAGCAAGTGCTTGGGGGTGTGGTTGTCACGCCCCAGACCCAGGACAGCCTGAGCGGCCCCTTCAGGCGCATCGTTTCCAAGCGGCAAGGTTCCCAGGACACCGTCGGCCCCGGCTTGTCGTGCCCAACCGGCGACGGCCGCCGCCGAGCTTGCGCTGGATGCAGTCAGAGGCACCCCCACAAAGACCTGCAGGGGCCGGGTGCGGGAGGCCTTTGCCCGCTGAAAGGCTTCCAGGGTCGAGGTGGCCTCGTGGAGAGGCGCTCCAACAGAAGCCTGATGGGTGCCCTCGTCCACGCCGCCCACCAAGACGGTCAAGGCGCCAAGTCCTCTGTCGATCAACGCCTCCCCATCGGCTTGGTCCAGAGGACCGGCAGTGATCAGGTGCGTGGGGCAGTCCAGACGGTTGGCGAAGCGCACCAAGTCTTCCAAATGCGGACTACGGGCAGGCTCGCCGCCGGCAAAAGTGACGCGCAAGGGCCCGAGCCAGTGATGGATCAACACAATGGTGTTGCGCCACTCATCGAGGCTCAGGGGCTCGCCGGTGGCACGGACCAAGCCAGGGGCCAAGCGCACGTCGTTGAGACGCAGGACCAAGCGCACCGGGCGGTGGGCGCGTGCTGCACCAGGAAGGACGGCGCGGGCCGATCGTGCCAATCCCCGGCCGCGTGAGAGCCACTGCTCAAGGCGCTTCATGTTGACTGACCCTTCATGTGGGATCCGTGGCGAGGGTGACGACTGCTGGACGCTACCCTTATGCTACGCGGGACACGGATGCTGCAAGATGCCGACGACCCGAGATGCGATCGCCCTGCTCGCCCTACCCCTTCTCATGGCCTGCGCTGCAGATCCCATGGCCCAAGAAGCCTTGGACTACCAGAGCGCGATGGCGCCTGTGATGACCCAGAACGCCGCCCTAGGCGCCGAGTTTCTGGAGATGGCCACCAAGCTCAACGATGAGAGCTTCGGCCCGGATCGCCTCGCCAAGCGCTGGCATCGAAAGGTGCTGCCCCTCTCCGAGGAGGTCGCAAGCAGCGTGAACCAGGTCTCCACCGCCGATGCAGAGCTCAGCGCGCGGCACCAGGCTCTGGGGCAAGCGTGGCAGGACAGAGCACAGGCCTACACCGAGATCGATCAGGCTTGGACTGCTGGAGATCCCTCCGCCATGGACCAAGCCTTCCAAGCCAATGTGCAAGCCAAGCTAGCTGAGGAGGCCGCTCTGGCCGATCTCAACGCCCTCTTGGGGGCCTACGGGGTCGCCCTGGATCCCTTCCCCGAGCCATAGCGCGCGAAAAAGTGTTGCGACCTCACAGCACGCAGACTAAAAGCCGTTGGCTGTTGGGGCATGGTCGAATTGGTAAGACGTCTGGTTCTGGTTCAGAAAGCTCCAGGTTCGAGTCCTGGTGCCCCAACCACCCCCCCTCTCTTTTAAAACTTTTGAGTACCCACAAGCCCCCATCGTCTAGCGGTTAGGACGCCGGCCTCTCACGCCGGAAACAGGGGTTCGATTCCCCTTGGGGGTACCATCAAAACCCCGTTGCTTCGGCAGCGGGGTTTTTTTGTTCCTTGCGCTCAACGGCGGCTTGTTTGCTCTTTCCCTGGCAAGACCCTGCCCTCCACGCCGTGATGCTCGCGGTGGCCCTGCTCTGGGATGGGATCTGGGGCGAGCCCTCCACCCCCTGGCACCCAGTGGCCTGGTTGGGCAGGACCATCTCCGCCCTGAGACCAGCCCACTTGACCCACCCTGCGCGAAACTTCGTTTGGGGCCTGTGCATTGGCCTGCTCCTACCGTCCCTGGTCGGGGCCGTGGGCTGGGTCCTTCTGCGGGCGGGCTGGCTGGCCTTGCCCTTGGCCATCTACCTCTGCACCTCCTCCTTCAGCATCCGTTGCTTGGGCGAGGCCAGCGTGCGTGTCTCCGAACCGCTGATGCGGGAGGACATCCAAGGGGCCCGCGCCGGACTTGGCTGGCTCTGTAGCCGCAACGCGAGCCAGCTCACCCCGGCCCAGCTCAGCGCAGGCGCCATTGAGAGCGTGGCGGAGAACGCCTCGGACAGCGCAGTGGCGCCCTTGTTCTGGTTTGCCCTCCTGGGTCTCCCCGGCTTGATGGCCTACCGGGTGGTCAACACGATGGACGCCATGTGGGGCTACCGAGACGAGCGCGAATGGCTGGGCAAGGCGGCGGCCCGGCTAGACGACGTGTTGAATTGGATTCCTGCCCGCGTCACTGCCGTGCTCCTGGTGCTCGCAGACCCGCCAAGGGCGCGTGCAGGCGCCAGGGCAGCGTGGTCGGATGCCAGCAACACCGAGAGCCCCAACGCCGGCTGGCCCATGGCGGCCATCGCTGGCTTGCTCGGCCTGCGCCTCGCCAAGCCGGGCCACTACAGCCTGGGCAGCGGACGCGAACCGAGTGCCCAAGACATCGCGCCGGCTTGGGCCATCTGCCAGCGCGCCATGCGCACCTGGGCGGGCCTTGTTGTGTTTGGCCTGCTCGCCGCAGCCCTCTACCAGCTCAGCTGACCCTCGGACCCCACCTTGACCCCCGTCTGGGGAAAGTCAGCGGCCGAGAGCTCGGCGACCTGGGTCCACGCAGCCCCCGAGGGGTCCGGCCGGGGTTGCCCATCGCTGTCCAGGGCCACTGGGTGAAGCTGCGCCGAGACCAGTACCCCGTTGTCGGCAAGCACCGCGGAGAGAACCACCGAGGTGCCTCCGTAGCCTCCCTGGGTGCCGAACTGCTTGTAGCCGACGAAGTTGCCCAGGGAGTAGGCCACCAGTCGGCCCTTGTAGACCTCCATTCCGCGAAGGACATGGGGACCGTGGCCCAGGACCAGGTCAGCCCCGGCGTCCACAGCGGCGCGAGCAACGGCCTTTACGTCCCCTCGCCTCTCGCCGTATCCAATCTCCAGCTTGCCCGGCACGTGTCGGTGCGCGGCCCCCTCCGCTCCGCCGTGGAAGCTCAGGACGACGATGTCCACGCGGGTGTCCAGATCAGCCACCGCTGCGGCGATCTCCTCGGGCCGGTTCACGTTGAGACAGCAGGATCCAGAGTGCGCGGCGATGAGGCCGATGCGGATCCCATCCCGCTCAATGATCGCCACGTCCCCAGTCTGCCCGGCGTGCGCGATGCCCAGGGCATCCAGGGTGGCCATCGACGAGGTCATGCCGGCCGGGCCCAGATCCATGCTGTGGTTGTTGGCCAAGGATGCCCAATCAACGCCGGCATCCACCAAGGCCTGGGCGTAGCGGGTGGGGGTTGAGAAGGCGTAGCAGCTCTTGGATCCGGGGCTGCACTTGGTCTGCGGCAGACCATCTGCCAGAGGCCCTTCCAGGTTGACGAAGGCCACGTCGGCGGCCTGAAGCCACGGTGCGACCCCATCAAAGATCAATGCGCCGTCGTTGGGCGCCAGGCCGCTGGCCCCACGGCGCAGCGCTGTGCCCATCATGGTGTCGCCAGCGGCCGCGAAGGACAGCGTCTTGGCGGAGGCCTGCAAGGGCACCTCCCCAGGCGCAGTGCTCAGTCCGGCCAAGCGCGCGCGCTCTTGGGCCTGGGGCAGCCAAGTTCCGACCTCGGGGTGGGTGGGCTCTAGGCTCTGCACGGTGGACCAAGAGGCCGCGGCCGCGGCAAAGTCTCCCTGTAGCCAGTAGGCCCAGCCAAGCTCCCAGTGGGCCTCGACGAGAAGGGGCTCAGCCGCGGTCGCTGCCTCCAAGTGCTGCTGCGCCGTGGTGGCCTCGCCGGCTTTCAGAGCATCGACCCCGCGCTGGTAGTCAGAGCTCCCTGCGGCGAAGAACCAAGTCAGCAGCGCCAAGACACTCATGCTTCCTCTTCCTCCTCGTCCTCTTCATCGCCGGCCAGACGGTCCTTGATCAAGGCGACCAAGCGGAAGGCCGACAGACCTCCCAACACCACAGAGACCAAGGGCATGTCCTCGAAGACCACGAAAGCGGCCACGCCGAAGACGATGGCCGAGACGAGACCGACCAAGCTGCCGGTGCGTGAGCTGCGGGTAAGACCAAACATCAGAAGCTGAACCTCATCTGGAGGGTGCCGCGGTGCTCAATGGGCAGCAGGATGTCCGAAGGCACGCGTGTCTGCCAACCGAAGCCGGTCATCACTGCGCCGCCGTCAAAGGGACCCCACCAGAGGTTGGTGGCCCCTTCGATGACCGTCTCTGTATCGACGTCTTCGGTGTCGGCATCGAACCAGCTCACCCGGCCGACCAAGGTCAGGCGCTCCAGCTCTTGGCGGCTCAGAGGAATGTCGTGGGAGTAGCCGCCCACAGCACCCATGTGGTTGGCGCCGAGCCCTTGTCCACCAAAGAACTCAGCGAAGGCGTGGTTTCGGCCCAGAGACCAGTTCGCCAAGCCGTCGTACATCACATGCGTCCCCTCCCCATCTCCTGGACCGACCAGAGCGCTGGCGGAGAAATGCAGGCCAATGCTGGGCAGGCCATAGGCTGCACGCACGCTCAGGTTCTTTCCGAACTCCGTCTCGATCTCGTGGGCCCCCGCGGCGCTCGAGACCTGGGTGGTCGTCGTGAGGTGGCCGACTTGAGCCTTCCAGGTGGCGCCAAGGATCCGGTTGGGGACCACCCCGAGACGGCGTGGGCCGTCCGTGAAGCTTGTGGGACCTGGGATGTAGTGGTTTCGGTTCAAGGTGAAGCTGTCCACGTTGCCGAAGGCCAGGAACTGTTGTCCAAAGCGAAACTGACCGACCTTGGTCTCCGTCTGTAGCCACGCATCCATCAAACGAAGCCGTGTGGCGTCCTCAAAAGTGGGGCCGGTGACACCCCCTGGTTTGACCTCGGTCTCGAAACTCTGGGAGATGTCCATCTGCACCAAGGCGCTCACACGAGAGCCATAGGTCAGCTCAAAACCGAGAAATGTTCGCTCCAATCGAAAGGCGAGGGCCGGGTCGCCGAGGACTTCATCGCCGATGGTCTCCAACTCAGTGGCTTCCAGGTCAAGCCGCACATCGCCGACAGGGCTGACTTGAACCTTCGGGGCTTCTTGGGCCAAAGCTGCGGCGCATAGAAGGGCAAACATCAATCCTCCGGGGGGCTTTCTTCCATGGCGGGATAGCAGACCTGCAGCAGCAAAGGAAGTGCATGGAATACCGCGGACTGACACTAGACGCCTTTCAGGCCCAGGCGATCACCGCCTTGCGCGACGGACAGAGCGTTTTGGTGTGCGCCCCGACGGGCACCGGCAAGACCATCGTGGCGGACGCGGTGGTGGAGCAAGCCCTGGCAGAAGGGCGCCAAGTCATCTACACGGCGCCGGTCAAGGCACTCTCCAACCAGAAGTTCCGCGACTACTGCGCCTTGCACGGTGCGGAGCGCGTCGGCCTGGTGACCGGAGACCTGGTCATCAACCGGGACGCCCCCTGCCTGGTCATGACCACCGAGATCCTGCGCAACATGCTGCTCGGTGACGAGGAGTTGGACAACTTGGCGGCCGTGGTGCTCGACGAGATCCACTTCTTGGACGACCGGGACCGCGGCACCGTCTGGGAAGAGGTGCTGATCTACCTGCCCAACACGGTCAAGATCCTGGGCCTGAGTGCCACCCTCTCCAACCGCGACGAGTTCGCCGAGTGGCTGAGCGAAGTACGCGGGGACAAGGTCCTGGTCGTCGAGCAAGACGAGCGCGCGGTGCCTCTGGAGATCTGGATCGGCAACCGCGAGATGGGCATGGTGCAGCCCAAGGAGTTCATCGCCGAGTACACCCACTGGAAGAAGCGCAACAAGGCGGCCGCAGCTCCCAAGCGTCGCGCACCCCGCGCGGGGCGTGGCGACAAGCGTGGACGCACCCGCGAGCGCCTGCCCATGACCCGGCACGTTGAGCTGGTTCGCATGTTGGATGAGCGCGAAGAGCTGCCGATGCTCTACTTCGTGTTCTCCCGCAAGCTCACCGAGATGTTCGCCCGCCGACTGGGCGAGCGCGTGAGCAAGAGCTTCCTCTCCGAGGACGAAGAGCAGCGCCTGGATGACATCCTCAAGGAAGTCTACGAGGACCTGGGAGAGTCGGTCTTGGACCGCGATCTGCGCGATCTCTACCGCTGCGGCATCGCCTTTCACCACGCCGGCCTGCACGTACAGCTCAAGACCTTGGTCGAGCGCCTCTACGAGCAGAAGCTCATCAAGGTCCTGTACACCACGACCACCTTCGCCCTGGGCATCAACATGCCCGCGCGCTCCGTCGTTCTGGACGACTTGGAGCACTACGATGGCCACGGGGTCAACCCCATGACCGTGCGCGGCTTCATGCAGATGGCCGGACGCGCGGGTCGCCGCGGAATGGACGAGTCCGGCACCGTCGTGGTGCGCATGGACTTCCAGAACATCCCCAAGCTGGAGCCCCACCTCCAGCGCTACCTGCGCGGGGAGTCAGAGCCCGTAGGTTCCAGCTTCAACCTGAGCTTCAACTCGCTGATCCAGCTCGTTGAGCGCCACGGCCGGGCCGCCTGTAGGCCCATCGTCGAGCGCAGCTTCATGGCCTTTCAGATGGGGCGCAAGAACGCCCACCTGGCCCTCAAGCGCAAGCAGCTGGTCGGTGAGCTCACGGCTGCTGGCTTGGACATCGACGAGGTGCTCAACTCCCGCAGCATCCCCGGCAAGAAGAGCCTGAAGCGCAAGAGCCAAGAGCTGCGCAAGGTGGACAAGACCATCCGCAGCGGCGGAGAGCGTGCCTGGCAGGACTTCATGCTGCGTCGGAACTTCCTGGTGGAGATCGGCTACCTCTCCCCCACCGACGAGCTCAACGCCGGCGCCAACATCCTGCGGAACATCCAGATCGAGGAGATCTTCACCACCGAGTTGGTGATGACCGGAATGCTCGAGGACGTGGAGCCGGATCTGCTCTTTGGCATCCTGGTGGCCATGACGAACGGCCTGCCCAAGGCAGCGACCCTTCGCTACAAGCCCAGCCCCGCCCAGCGGAATGTGGCCAAGCGGGTCACTCAGGTGCGTCTCTCCTCCCCTGTCTTGTCCGCCGAGGCCATCACTGGCCAGGAGAGCACCTGGTCCCCAGAGCTCATCGGCATCGGCGAGGCCTGGGCCAAGGGCAGCAGCCTGCAGGAGATCATGCGCATGATCTCTTCCCCCACGGACATGTCTGGCCAGCTCGTCGGAGGCTTCCGTCGGGCCAAGGACTTGGCATCTCAGCTGCGCGAGGCCATGCGTGAGGACGAACACCGCGCCGAGGCGCTTCACGGCCTGATGCGACGGGTCAGCCGCGACGAAGTCGAAGTGGTGGGCTGATGCGCCCCTGAGCCAGCCGCTCCCAGTGAGCGTGGCTCAGGTCGGGAAGCGAATCGAGAAGGTCGCCCCGTGGCCGGGGTTGCTCCTCACGCCGACCTTGGCTCCGGTTGCCAGGCAGAGATGCTTGACCAGGGCCAAGCCCAAGCCCGTGCCGCCCACGTCTCGTGAGCGCCCCTTGTCTACCCGGTAGAAGCGCTCAAAGATGCGGCTCTGGTGGGCCGGGTCAATGCCCGGGCCTTGGTCCTCGACCTCCACCACGACGCGCGAGCCCGCCATGCGGGCTCGGATGCCGACCTTTCCCTTGTTGGGGCTGTACTTGATGGCGTTGGCCACCAGGTTGCCCAAGATGCGGTCGAAGGCCTGGATGTGGATTCGAGCGACCAGCGGATGGTCGGGCAGCTCCACCATCAACTCGATGCGGCGCAGATCAGCCGTCTCCGACCACGTGCGGGCCAGATCCTGAATCATCGGCCGCAGGTCCACCTCATCCAGAGCCATCTCCTGCAGCCTGGCCTCGATGCGGGCCAGATCCAGCAGCTCGTCGAAGATGCGGGTGAGCCGGTTGGCGTTGCGGTCGATGGCCTCGAGCATCAGGAGCGTGTCCGCATCCAGGTCATCAGGTCGAGCCAGCAAGGTCTCGGAGTAGCCCAGGATGCTCGTCACCGGCGTGCGCAGCTCGTGGCTCACGTTGCTCACAAAGTCGGAGCGGGCGCGGGCAGCCTGCTGGATGGAGCTGACATCGGCGATCACCGCGATGGCGCCGCCGTCCTCCAAGGCCTCGGCGCGGATCAGCAGATCGAAGCGACCGGCGACGCACTCTCGGGTCTGGCGCTCGCCGCGCTCCATGGCCAGCGAGATGACCTCGACCAGGGGCTTGAAGGGCACCCCGCCGGAGAGCTGCCGGCCGATGGGGTTGGGCACCACCGGAAGCACGGCGCGGACGCCGGAGTTTAGGACATGGATGCGCATGTCCGAGCCCACCATGACCAAGCCGCCAGGGGCGTGTTCGAAGAAGTTGGCTTGTAGGCGCTCGTTGCGATCGAGGTGTCGCTGGGCCCGCTGTTTTGCGTCACTCAGGCCGTGGATGAGCTCCTCGAGCGAGGTCTCATTCGGGTCCTTTCCCATGACCAAACAGCCCCGCTCAAAGGCCGCCTGCAGGCCCTCGTCGCGCGCGCTCATTCGTCGACGAAGCGGTAGCCAACGCCGCGAACGGTCTCAACACGGTCGGCCGCCGTGCCCAGCTTCTCGCGCAGGCGCTTGATGTGGGTGTCCACCGTGCGGGTGTTCAGGTCGGGAGGCATCTCCCAGACGTCCTGGAGCAGCTGTCCGCGGCTCTGGACCCGGCCAGTGCGGGAGACCAAGGTCACCAGCAGCTTGAACTCGGTGGCCGTCAGAGCGAGCTCTTGTTCGCTGACCCACACCCGATGGGCGGAGACGTCGATTCGAATGGAGCCGGTCTCCATCACGGGGTCTTGGACCTCGTCCACAGGGCTTGGGGCCCGGCGGAGAATGGCCCGGACGCGCAGCACCAGCTCACGGACGGAGAAGGGCTTGACCACGTAGTCGTCCGCGCCCACCTCAAAGCCCACCACGCGGTCGATCTCTTCGTCCCGGGCGGTCAGCATCAGGACGGGGACTTCCGCAGTACCAGGCTCGGCACGCAAGCGGCGGCATACCTCGGTCCCTTGGATGTCTGGAAGCATCAGGTCCAAGATCACCAGGGAGATCTCGTTGCTACGCGCCAGCTCCAATCCCTCGGTGCCATCGGCCGCGGTCAGGACTTCAAATCCCTCACGACGAAGGTTGATCGCCACCAAGTTGCGGATGTCCGCCTCGTCATCAACGATCAGTACCGGTCCACGAACTTCGTCCATTGAGCCCTCCTGCACAAGGCGGGCATAACGGGTTCCGCGCTGGAAGGTGTCCAGGGGCCTAGCACACACCTCTCACTTGGCCGTACCACTCAGTCGCACGGTGAAGCGCAGCTCGTCCTGGTTCTTAAGGGCGCCCATCATCGCCGAGAAGGGTTCCAAGCCGTAGTCGCTGCCCTTGATCTTAAAGCCACCCTTGGCCGAATAGCTCTGGGCGTCGGCGTCCAGGGTCATCCGGATGGTGATCGGCTTGGACGTGCCTTTGATCGTCAGCTTTCCGCTCACGTCCACCTTGCTCCCAGAGACGACTTTGCAGCTGGTCGCCGAGAAGGAGATCTCGCTGTACTTCGAGCTGTTGAGCTGATCTTTGCTGAGCATGTTCTTGCGCACGTCTCCGCGCTGGCCATCGCTCAGAGTGGAGTCGTAGCCCACCGCCGCCCGCAGCTTTGCCGGGTCCACGACCAGCTTGTCCACCGGCACGCTGATGTCGATCTTGCAGTTCTCGGGCCTTGCAGGATCCCAAGTCGCCGTGCCGGTCCACCCACTGGCCCGCATCACGTGGTCATGGGACATGCCTGAGGCCGCGGTGGTGGTGTCTTTGAAGACCTGGACGTAGAGGCTGGAGCTCCCCGTCTGAAGCGCGTAGCTGACGGGCCCAGTGGCCACGACATCCGGCTCTTCAGGCTCCGCGACATCGGGCTCTTCAGCCACTGGCGCCGCCTCTTCAGGCGCCGCTTCCGCCACAAGGTCCTCCGGCGCGGCCGGCTCGGGCTCCGGTACTTCAGGAGTGGCTGTGGTGGCCTCGGGGGCGGAAGCAGCCTGCTCGCTGTTCTCTGCAGCATCCTCCGGTGCCTCGGCCAGGGCTTCCTCGGGCGCGGCCTCCTGCTCTATGACCTGAGGTTCCTCGATGGGCTCCGGCGCCATGGCCTCGAGCGTGGGCTCCGGCTCCGCAACGGGGGGCGGTTCCGGCTCATTTGAGCAGGCCATCAACAGGGTCAGCAGCAGCATCGAGGGGCTCCAATCGCAGCGGTTTCGCAATCCTGCCGGCCCAGGCAAAGGGACGGCTTTTCGCAAGGATGCCGCCGAGGCGCTCTGGATTCAAGCCATGTGGCCCCGCAAGGCCGTCCTCCGCGATAGAGGCACAAGGTGAGTTCGAAGGACGTGCGCCACGGCAGCCTAGAGGTCTGGATCGATGACCCGGTCCATGCTGAACCCCTGCCTCTGAACGGGCCCTGGTCCAGGGTGAACGGTCCCAGTGGGAGCGTTGAGCTGCCGCCCGAGCTCCACAGCCGCCTGCTCGAAGAGCTGGAGTCGGCGATCGCCTCGCTCCCGCTGAATCAAGTGGAAGAAGGCGGCTTTGAGATCGATGCGCTCTACGCCCGGACCCGCATGGCGAACATGCGTCCCCATTGTTTGGACTGCACGACGCCCCTCCCCGACCAGGCCATAGAGCAGGACCGCACCATCCGCTGCACCAGCTGTGGCGCGGAGTCCAACGTCATGCCGGTGCCTTGGTGGCTGAGCACCCGCGTGCCCAGCGGTGCCCAGATCATCGGCTCTCAGCGCGTGCCCTCCAGCTACGGGCAGCCCGCGATCCGTTGGTTTGTGCGCTTTGAGGGAGAGCCCGCCCAACCTGAGCTGATGCTGGAGCCCCAGACCGAAGAAGAGGCCTTGGCCCAGCTCGGCATCATCGAGGACCCCAAAGAGCTGCGGCGCGCCATGCGCTTTGCCACCGACGGGGGGCGCAAACAGGATCTGGAGCGCCAGATCGATGTGCTGGCCCAGCGCGCCAAGGTCTTTGAGACCCAAGCGGCCGCCAAGGCCCGCCCCTGGGCGATGTTCGCCGCCATGCTCTCCGGCGTCGCCGCCCCTGTGGCCCTGTTTCCGGGCCTGGTCTTTGGCATGGAGCGCAGCGGCAACCTGCCCCTTCAAGGAGACCCCACTCTGATCTTGGAGGCGGTCAGCCTGCTGGCCTTGATCGTCGTGGTCCCCGGATTGGTGGTGGCCCAGAACGCCCTTCGCATCTGGGGGGGCATCTCCAAGCGGGAGGCCTTCAACCAAGTGGGCTTCTACGCCGTGCTGGCCCTGATTCCCGCCCTTGGGCTCCTGGTCGCCTTGGCCCGCGCCGTCCCCTTAATGCAGGGTCGCCTCCCCCACGCCAGCGTCAAGGACGGACGGGATCGTCTGATGCGCCCGTGGCCCGTAAACGACTGGGTTCCCGTCGGGTGGGCCGGCATCCCCACAGCGGTGATCCTCTTGGCCTGGGGTCTGGGCGTTCAGCTGATGTGGGCCGGGTTGTTTCTTTAGGAGTCTCGCATGTTTGCACTCATTCTGGCCTGTACGACCCCTTCCGAGATCGAAGAGCAGCCCGCCGAGCTGCCGGACGCCTGGGTGGAGCACTACAGCGCTGAGAGCCTGATTCAAGCCGGCGGCTTCGAGTTCGAGGAGGCCTACATCGTGCGCCGCTTCTTGGACCCTGGAGCCGGAAGCATCCGCGAGGAGTTCATCGCGACAGCAGACGGCACCCTGACCGAGGTCTACCTGGACGTGGACCCGAGCGCAGAGAGCTTCACCTTGAGCTTCTCCGATGAGAGCTACCAGGGCACAGGCACCTTCGAGGGTCCAGCGTGGGCGTGGACCGGCTGGCGGAGCGAGAGCGTGGCTCCAGATGGTGCCTCGGTCATCTCCGTGGACACCATGCAAGACGGTGCTATCCACGCCGAAAAAGAGGGCTTCTCCGCGGAAGGCGAGCTGGAGTGGACCTTGGTGGAGGACCTCTCCCCCATCGAGGAGACGGTGTGGCAGCAGGAGAAGGACGCCCTGGACGGCTAGCGCTTCTCGAAAACCAAGGTGAAGTTGTTGGCGGGCATGGCCACCTTTTCCAAGAGCTCCAAGCCATTGTCTTGGGCGAGCTGCGCCAAGGTCTCGGCGTCTCTCACGCCAAAGTCCGGATCCATGGACTTTAGCCAACCCTCAAAGCGCACGTTGGAGGCCGAGGTGTGCTCGCCCCCGAAGGTGAAGGGCCCGTAGAGAAAGAGGCGGCCTGCCGCCGGAAGCACCTGGCCGGCCCCTTGGAAGAGCGCGGGGGTACAGGCCCAGGGCGAGATGTGGATCACGTTGAAGCAGAGCACAGCGTCCGCTTCCCTGACCGGCCAAGGCGCCAGCAAGTCGAGCTTCTTGGCCGGCAAGAGGCCAGCGGAGGGCTGCAGGTCCTGCCACGCCACAATGCTCTCCAGGTGTTCCTCGGCCAGGTCCGTCGGCTGCCAGTTCAGGTGGGGCAGAGCCGCGCCGAAGAAGACGTGGTGTTGGCCGCTGCCTGAACCGATCTCCAGGACCGTTCCACGCGCCGGCAAGCGCGGCGTGAGGACCTCCAGGAGCACGTCTCTGTTGCGGTGGGTGGCGGCAAAGTCCAAAGCAGGCATAGGCGGCGTCCAAGAATCGCGGATAATCGCTGGCGGATGCTCACCCTAACGCTGCTCATGTCCTGCACGACCTCCTCTCCCGAGGCGGATCGCAAGCGCCACGCCCAGGCCATCGCGCTCGTGCTGACCTCGCCGACAGAGGCCGCTCCCCTCTGTGCGCAGATCGACGACGCCGCTCTGCACGCGGACTGCGTGTGGGCTGTGGTGGAAGTGCTCGCGTCCACAGACCCTGAGCTCAGCGCTTCACTCTGCGCAGAGACACCCAAGAAGGGCGGCGAGGAGTGCTGGTTCCTGCTCGGGGAACACAACCGCGATCCCGCCGCATGCGCGAACGCTGGCAGCTTGGCCGATGACTGCCGCATGCACGTGTTCTCCGATCGGGTGCACAACGAGCTCCCCAAAGGCGCCAAGCCTGGCGAAGTCGAAGCCTTGGTGCGCCCTTGGGTGATCTGGGCCGGCTTCTCCCCCAAAGACGAGCGGCCCTGGTCGGCCACCTACCGACAGCTTCTGATGCGCAACAGCCCGCTGGATCCGGGAAGCTGCGCGGCCATCACCGAGCCGGCCTTGGCGGAGATCTGCACCAAGACGGCCGTCCCGGTCTTCCACGACATGCTGAACATGCAGCGGGATCGAGGCGCCCAACTCTGTACGGGCGAGCTGCCTTTTCCCGTCGTCCTGAGCCCTGAACTGGAGGAGGAGCTCAAGCAGCGCCGGGCACAAGAGCTCTGCTTGGAGGACCTGCCCATCGTCCCCTCCGTCCGAGAGATGGCCCCTTGATCCTTCTCTTCTCCCTCCTCTCTTGCACGCCGGAGCAGGACCTGAACTGGGCTGAGCAGTGGGAGCTCCTGGTCCTGGACCCGGGTCGCATGACCTTGGATCTGCGCATCACCCGGGGCAACAGCGGCTGGCTCAAGGGCAGCGCTTCTGTTCGCGGGGCCGCCATCTCCAAGGCAGAAGGCACGCTGCTCTTTGGGCTGGACGGCACACCGGCGGACGTGGAGGTCCTCGAGTCCGGCATCCGCGTGGGTCCCGACCTGCTGCGCGGCCACAGCGGGGGCTGGGAGGTGCAACTCCAAGAGGGCGGTGAGATGGGCGATCCCCGCAACCTGCGCCTGAACATCGAGACTGCGGGAGACCCGGCCCACAGCCTGGAGCTTGAGGAATGGACCGTGCGTCCTCTGGAGCTGATGGGCCGCAGCAACGGCTACCTCTCCACCACCGGTCGCAACCAACTGCTGGGCGGAAAGGCCCTGCTGCTCTACCGCGGCGGACAGACGCCCCCAAGTTGGGATGGAACGCCGCACACCACGGTCTTTGTCACCGCCCCGGGCGTCAGCATCGGCATCGACCAGAACGGCACCCAAGCCCTGGCCTGGGCCAACATCGACGGCACTCTGGCCTGGGCAGATGCGGTGCTCAGCGGGAGTTTTGAGGAAGGTTGGCACCTGGACTTCTCCCCCGAGCTCCCGCTACACGTGGAGATCCGCACCCGCGGCCAGAGCCACGTGAGCGACCCCTACGCACACCTGAGCGCCCCCGAGGCCACCTTGCTCCAAGTCAGCAAGGGCAACCTCCGTCGCGAACTGCGCACAGGCAGAGCCAAGATTCAGGTGGGGGATCAGGCTCTGCAAGGAAGCGCGGTGGTCGTTCAGACTTCTTGGGAGTAGACAGTTCCATGCGCATTCTCTTTGTTGATGACGAGCCGGACAACGTCGCCCTGGTGGCCAACACACTCCGTGAGGCCCTCGGGGCGGAGATCGAGGTCGCCGAGACGGTGGCCCAGGCCATTCGCGCCGTGCTCGCAAAGCCCGTCGATGTGGTCGTCTGCGATGTCTTTGTGCCCCCAGGCGAGGACATCAAGGCCCTGATGGGCCCCCGAGCGCGTCTGCCCGAAGGACAGCAGCACCTGGGCGGACTCCTGCTGCTCCAAGAGCTAGACCGTCTGCCCGTCCCAATGGGCGGCAGCGCGCCAAAGGTCTTGGTTCACACCGCCTGCAACGAGTACGCGATGGTCGAGGTGCTCAAGGCGCACGGACACCCTCGGGTGCCCAAGCCGGCTCCCGTGGATGTCTTGCTGCGTGCCGTGATTGAGGCCCTGGACCTACCCGTTCCTCAATAGCGGCGGCTCAATAGGCCTACTCAGCGGCAATGGCCGAGTCGTCGAACCAGACGTTGACCGAAGCGGTGTCCGTCAGCCCCTGGTCATCCCGGGTGAGGATGACGAAGAGGTTGGCGCCAGGCTCCAAGCGGGCATCCACCGTCCATGGAATGGCCGCGATGCCTTCCTGGCCACCCTGGTAGAAGACCTTGTCCGTCTCGTCCTGGGTCAGGTGGTAGATGATGACTTCCTGCACAGCCGACTCATCGGTTGCCTGTCCAGAGAGCACCACACCGGGCTGGGTCTCAACGAGCTCCGGCTTGCGGCTCAGGGTGAGCTTGGGGGGCTTGCGGTCGCTCCACTCTGGGGCAACACCGACCGGAATCTCCAGCTCCTCCATCTGCGCGAAGGTCTCCTGGAAGCCAGCGCGCCAGACCACAGCGTGGTCGAAGCTCTGCTGGTCACCGACCAGAATCTCCAGAGCCAGGCTCTCGCCGGAGAGTCCGACCTGGAAGTCGAGCAGCGCCTCGGCGCTCTCGCCCGGCGCCAAGGCACCCAACTCCTGTGAACCGGTTCGCAGATCCACGGCCTTTCCGGCGCGGTTCTTCAGCTTCACAAAGGCAGCCTTGGACTCCCCTTCTCCAACATTGGTGACCTTGACCTTCAAGGCCACGAGCTCGCCTTGCTCGACCACGCCGTCTTGGTCGCCACGGGTCTCCCCCTCGCCACCGTCCACGATGCTGTAGCTCCACTCAAACTCAGGCAGAGCCTGGGACTGCGTGCGGATGGGGTGCGCGGTCTCGCTGAGCGCCACGCCTTGGGCGTCTTGCCAATCGCAGCTCAGCTCAGCCATCTCATCGCGGTAGCCCTCGTCCAAGCCCACAAAGGCCGGGAAGCTGCGGGTCTCACCAGGCTCGAGCTTGCCGAAGTAGAACTCCAGGTTGTTCAGCTCGCGCATGCCGCTCTCACAGACCGCCATGACCTGGTAGACCGGCGCGGAGCCCTGGTTCGTCGCACGCAGCCAGACCACCTCATTGTTGTCCTCGCCTGCGCTCAGGACGCCGTCCTCTCCCAGATCCAGCACTGCACTGAGCGCCGGAGCAGAGGGCTGCGTGCCATCACTCCAGTCCACCCCGAGCTTCTTGAAGGCGCCCTGAATGTGCGTGGCCTGGTCCCGGTCGTACTTGTCGACGACCTTCTCGATGCCGGCCAAGACTTCAGCGCGGCTGGACTTGCCCTTGGAGGCCAAGAGCACGTCTCGGGCGAACTGGATCTCAAAGTCTGAGGTGTCCACACTGTCTCGGCGGGGACGCTCGGTCTCGCTGTTGAGCTCACGCAGCCAGCGGATGGTGTAGACGGAGTCTCCATCATCCTGGTTGCCCTTGGCCAATGAGCCATCCAAGTCGGCCTCGCGCAGGGCCCGCTCGCGGGCGAACATCGAGACCAGGGTGTGGGTCTCTCCGTCCTGCTTCATCTCGTAGAAGATCGTCTGGTCCAGGGCGATGTCCGGCGGGATGCCCACCGCTTGAATGCTCTTGTCCCCAGGGGTGAGGTAGCGGGCGACAGTGAGCTTGAGCTTGGAGCCGTCGGCCTCGTTCGGGTACAGGTGCTGGACGCTGCCCTTGCCAAAGGTGGTCTCGCCGACAATGACGGCGCGACCCCGGTTCTTCAGAGCGCCGGCCACGATCTCCGAGGCGGAGGCCGATCCGGCATCCACCAAGACCACGATCGGGAAGTCTGCGCCGACGGTGTTGCCGCCTCTGGCGTTGGTCTCGTCCACCTTGGAGCCTTGACGCTCGACGGTGGAGACGATGGGGCCATCGCTCAGGAAGAGGTCCACGACCTCGATGGCCTGGTGCAGATAGCCACCTGGGTTCCCGCGAAGGTCCAGGACCAAGCCTTGGATCTCCTTGTTCTTGGCTTCCCGCTTGAAGCTGTTGAGCTGGTCCTTCATGTCGCCGCTGACGGCCGCATGGAAGTTGGTGACCTTGATGTAGCCAATGTCTCCGTCGAGCAGGGTGCCCTTGACGGGGTTCAGCTTGATCTTGGCGCGCTCAATGACGATGTCCCGGGGCTCCTCCCAAGACTCCCGGCTCACGGAGATCGTGACGGGCGCACCGACTGGGCCACGGAGCCGCGAGACGGCCTCCTCCAAGTCCATGTTGACCGTGGACTCCCCGTTGATGCGTACGATCTGGTCACCAGGCTCCAGGCCAGCGTCCCATGCTGGGGTGTCTTCCAGGGGGTACTCGACGGTGAGCAGGCCATCGACCAGGGTGATGGTGATGCCCAAGCCACCGAACTCGCCGGAGTTCTCGGTGTCCATGTTCTCGGCGTCGGCCGGGGGCAAGAGGATGCTGTGGGGATCCAGCGTTCCCAGAACGCCGTTGATCAAGGCGTACTCAACCTGAGCGGGGTCCACCTGATCGCTGAGGTGCTCGTCCAGAACACCCGCGACCCGCGAGAGCTGATCCTGCAGCGTGCTGGTGCTGTCGATGGGGGGCAGCTCCAATGTGGTGGTGTAGCCGCCCACGCTGATGTGTAGGAGCTGACCGTCATCGCTGCGCTGAAAGAGCACTTCGGAGACGCGGCGTTCGACTGCATCCAAGGCAGAATCGAACATTTCCTCGGGATCGACCGCAGCGGGGTCCACATACTTCTCATCCACAAAGTGCATGGTGCGCTTGAGGAGCTTGAGTCGAGAGAGCTCGTGAGGCGCCCCCGTGCTCGCGCTGGCGGGGAAGTCACCCAGGCTGGAGACCCGCTCCCCCGCGTCTATGTCCTCGGCCTGTGAGGCCTGAGAGATCAGGTTGTATCCTGCGATCGAGACAAGTCCGACGCCGACAACCAAGGCTGCGCGTGCAACACCTGTGTGCATTCAATCTCCTCTTGCGTGATTCAGCATACCCGCATGGTCTTAGACCCGTCTCCGAGACCTTCGTTTCAACTATGTGCGCACCTATACGGCCTGTCTCTTATACACATCTCCGAGCCCACGAGACAGGCAGAAATCTC
>CAJXRZ010000021.1 GCA_913060515.1 uncultured Pseudomonadota bacterium
GAGATTTCTGCCTGTCTCGTGGGCTCGGAGATGTGTATAAGAGACAGGAGCAGGACAGCAAGGGCGCTTCTTCCAGGGTGTACCCTTCCACGATGTTGTTCTTGATTGCCCTTGGGTGTTCCGACCCCGCGACCCTCCAGACTCTGCCGGATCCCGTAGATGATTCAAGCACCCAAGACTCCGGTGTGGACACAGCAGACTCCGGCGTAGATACCGGAGATTCTGGCGAGCGGCCCCTGAGCTGCGATGCATACTCCGCCCCGGACAGAGAGCTGTCCAACCCCGGCACTCTGGACGCCCCATGGCCCAGCCTGCAAGCTCTGGCCGATGCCCAAGCGCTCCCCACCAGTGGCACCCTCTGCCTGCTGCCCGGTCATCATGGCGCGCCCGTCCTGCGTCAGCTTGCCGGCAGCGAGCTGGCCATCGTGGCCACTGCGCTCCAGGAAGCGGAGCTGAGCAGCCTCCAGCTTGTGGGCGTGAGCGGCGTGCGCTTTCAGGGCCTGCTGGTGCGCGGCACGGACATCGAGACCAACCAGGATGAGCGGGACTTCTGGCTGGTCTCCGCCGACACCAGCAGCACGGATCTGGTGTTTCAAGACTTGGTCGTCGAGTCCGCCCAGGACTCCTCCACTTGGACGGTCTCGGACTGGACCACGCGCACAAAGAGCGGCGTGGACCTGCGCGGAGAGCGGGTTCAGGTCTTGGACACCCAGATCCGAAACACCCACCACGCCCTGTCCCTTCGCGGTGACCACGCTCTGGTCCAGGGCTGCCTGGTAGACAACTTCGGCGGCGACGGCATCCGGGGTCTGGGCAGCCACTCTACCTATGCCTGGAACACGGTTCGCGATGCCTATGTGGACGCCTACGAGACCCAGCATGACGATGCCTTCCAGGCCTACGAGCTGGAGGGCGACCTCAAGATCGAAGGGGTCTGGATCCACCACAACCAGTTCCTGCTCTTTGCCGACCCGCTCACGGACTTTGTGCTCGAGCAGGGGCTGGTGGGCACCCTGATGCAGGGCATCTTGCTCTCCGATGGCTACGCCGACGGCTGGGTCGTGGAGAACAACTTGGTGGTCAACGCGAACTACCATGGCATCTCGCTCTATGGAGGGAGAAACTGCCGAATCCAAAACAACACCGTGGTGCGTCATCCCGAGATGCCAGCGGACAGCGGACCCTGGATCCGCATCTCAGACCAGAGCAAGACGGGGCAGGAGAACTTCGAGAACGTCATCCGCAACAACCTCGCCGCGATGCTCACGCCCTGGGACTACGACGCCAGCTCCACGGTAGAGGCCAACCTGGAGTTGGATGACCTGGGCATCTTTGTGGACGCAGCAGGCATGGACTTTGCCCTGGCTGCGGGGAGTGCGGCGCTGGATGCAGGGGAGTCCACCGAGCTGCAAGACTTGGATCTGGCTGGGCAGAGCCGCCTCTCTGGATCGGCCGTGGATCTGGGCGCCTTTGAGCTTCAGCTCGACTAGGCCTGGACACCTCCCGGCACCTGCGCGCCAGAGCACACAGCTCCGAGACACCGCTTGCGCCCAAGCGCGCTTAGAATGCTCCCCAGCAGTGGAGCACCCATGTCCGAGTCATCCGAGCGCCTGATCGAGACCATTCGCGGCAGCATCATCGGCGACGACCAAGTCATCGAGGGTCCTTATGGTCCCCGCCGTGTCACCTACGCCGACTACACCGCATCGGGTCGTTCCCTGGGATTCATCGAGGATTTCATCCGGCACGAGGTCATGCCGCTCTACGCCAACACCCACACCGAGACCAGCGGCACCGGTCGCCAGACCACGCGCTACCGGGAAGATGCCCGCGCGCAGATCCACAAGGCCGTCGGCGGCGGCCCCGACGACGTGGTCATCTTCACCGGCTCAGGCGCCACCGGCGCCATCAACAAGCTGGTGGACTGTCTGGGCATTCGCATCCCAGCCGAGCTCGATGAGCGCTTTGGACTGCGGGCACACATCCCCGCCAATCAGCGCCCCGTGGTGTTCATCGGACCCTTTGAGCACCACAGCAACGAGCTGCCTTGGCGCGAGAGCTTGGCTGATGTGGTCACCATCGACGAGGACGCCGACGGACGCTTGGACTTGGTCCAGCTCGAGGCGGCGCTCAAGCAGTACCAGGACCGGCCCCTAAAGATCGGCAGCTTCTCAGCGGCCTCCAATGTGACCGGCATCGGCTCGGACACCCGGGCCACCCAGATCCTGCTGCACCGCTACGGCGCTCTGAGCTTCTGGGACTTTGCTGCGGCGGGTCCCTACGTCGAGATCCAGATGAACATGGCCGCCCACGGCCCCGATGGGAACCTGGCCTACAAAGACGCCATCTTTATCTCCCCACACAAGTTCATTGGCGGACCCGGCACCCCAGGCGTTCTGGTGGTCAAGAAGCACGTGCTCACCAACAAGGTGCCCGCCTCTCCCGGTGGTGGAACGGTCTCCTATGTGAACCCCTCCGAGCACCGCTACCACGACGACCCCATCCACAGAGAGGAAGGGGGAACGCCGGCGATCATCGAGTCCATCCGTGCAGGTCTGGTCTTCCAGCTCAAGGACGCGGTGGGGGTCAAGGCCATCCGGAACAAGGAGCACGACTTCATTCAGCGGGCCATCGCCCGTTGGCGGGACAACCCCAACATCCACATCTTGGGCAACAAGGATGCCTGGCGTCTGAGCATCGTCAGCTTCATGGTGCGCCACGGCGGCGGCTACCTGCACCACAACTTCGTGGTGGCCTTGCTCAACGACTTGCTGGGCATCCAAGCCCGCGGCGGCTGCAGCTGCGCAGGTCCCTATGGTCACCGCTTGTTGGGCATCGATCTGTCCACCTCCAAGGAGTTCGAGCGCGAGGTGCTCAAGGGCTGCGAGGGCATCAAACCCGGTTGGGTGCGGGTGAACTTCAACTACTTCATCTCCGAGACCGTCTTTGAGTTCCTGCTCGATGCCGTGGAGCTCATCGCCAACGAGGGTTGGCGCTTGCTGCCCGACTACAAGTTCTGCCCCATGAGCGGCGCCTGGGTTCACCGAGATGGCCTGCCGACTCCCCCACGCAGCCTCTCGGATCTCAGCTACCGGGGCGGTCGTCTGGAGTACCGGGCCCGCCACAGCACCGAGCCGGAGTGGGCTCTGGGAGGTCACCTGGAGGAGGCCAAGAAGATCCTGGCCCGGGCCGCCCAGACGGCGCCCCCAGAGTGTGCGCAGGAGCCTGAGATGAGCGTGGACTTCAAGCAGCTGCGCTGGTTCCCCCTCCCGCGCGAGGTCTTCATGGAGCTGACCGGCCAAGGCGTGGCCCATGAGATCCACCTGCCCGGCGCCCACAGCGAGCCCGTTGAATGATCTGAGTTGGGGCCCGTAGGTAGCGTGTGTGGGCATCCCCGGTGTCCCAAGAAGCAGACCACGGAGACCCTGATGACCCTGACCTTGATGCTCTCGCTCAGCGCGCCCGCACTGGCCTCGGAGCCGGTCACACGTTCGCTTCCTGCTTCCATGCCCGCCTTGGAGATCTCCGGGGACAAGGGGCATGTCACGGTGATCTACGATGCAAACGCGAGCGAGTCGATGGTCACTGCCACGCCCGTTCGCTGGGGAGAAGTAGGCTGCAAGCTGGACTTCTCAGGGGACAACACCGTCGCCCGTGCGCAGGTTCTCCCCAGCGAGGAGGCCAACACTTTTGAGCGCTGCGAGACCGACTGGGTCGTGGTCTTGGCCAGCAACACCATGGTGGATGTGCAGCTCAAGGCCGGCAAGGTCGAGGTGCAAGACACTCTGGGCCGGGTGGACGTGGAGCTGGGCCGAGGCCGCGTGCTGCTCAGCCACACCCAAGGCCGCGTGGACGCCACGCTGGGTCGGGGCAAGGTCAAAGGCAGCCACCACGGCGAGGGCGCCATGGCGGTGGGCGTGGGCAAGATCAAGCTGGAGGGCTTGGACCGGGCCATCAGCGCCCGCACCGAGCTCGGTGGGGTCAAGCTGACCTTTGCTGAGACCCCCAGCGGCACCGTCGTGGCCCACACCGGCATTGGCCGGGTCCGTACAGCGCTGCCCTACGGCGCCACCGCGGACATGCGCGACTTTGATGGGCGCTTGGCCCGCTTCCGCACTGAGGTCCCGCACCGGAACGCGGCCCAGGTGCGCTTGGAAGGGGGCGCCAGATTGGGCAGCACCCGGGTCGACACAGTGGTTGAGCACGAGGACCCCGATGCCGGAGCCGTCGTGGTTCAGGCGCCCTGAAGGGCCATCAGCCCTGCTGGAACACGAAGGGGTAGCTCACGTCATCTTCCATGTCCTTGGGGAACTTGAAGCTGCGAACCTGGCGCGCCACGCAGGCCGCCATCACGTCGTCGCCGGTGGTGTTGTCCAAGACTTGGATGTCTGTGGCTTTGCCGCTGGTGACGGTCCAGGCCACGGTGATGCGGCCATTGACCTGGGAGTCCCGGGTCTTGCCGGTGTCGTGGCAGTACTGCACCTTGCCGCGCTGCTTGCGCACGACTTGGGAGATGCTCATGACCTTAGGCTTGGCAGCCTCGATCTCTTTGGCGTCGATGGAGAGCTCGGGACCGGTGCTCACGGAGACGCTGCCGGTGGAAACCTTGCGCACCTTGGGCTCGGAGCTCTTGCTGTGAGAGCTGGTCGTCGGAGCCTCGCGAGAGGCGCTGTCCCAACGGCTGGAGAGCTCCAGCTCGTCTTCGGCGACATCTGCCAGGGCGCCGCTGGAGGGATCACCAAACTCGACCGTGATCTCGCTGAGGTCGAAGGCGGCGAAGGTGATGCCGGCCAGTAGGGGGTCCAAGATCACGCTGGCGACGGGGACCATGCTGGCCTGGGTCAAGTCGCGGCTGGGATCGATGGGTTGTGCATGTGCGGAGGCCGCATTTTGAGGGGCCGTCTCGCAAGCCAAGGCGGCAAGGAGGAAGAACATGGGTCTCTCCAAAGGGTGTCAGGTCGTCGTGTCAAAGGGATCGGACAGCCCGGCCATTTGGATGAGCCCTGCAACTTTTCAGGCGCCCTGGCATCGCCAAGTCATGCCCTCTCTTCTTCTTCTTCTCGCCTCCTGCAAGCCCTTCCCCTGCGCCGAAGGGGAGCTGCTGCTCAACGACGGCAGCTGCTCGGGTTCGCAAGACAGCGGGGATACCGCCGACACCACGCTCCCCATTGACTGGGTGCTCCTGGAGGGCGACTGCAGCGTCGGAGAGCTGCCTGCAGACCCGATCGTGGAGCGCAGCAACATCTTCCTAAACCAGGAACAACCAGGTGTTTCACCCTTCGCGGAGGTCGTCGATCTCGACAAGCGCGGGGACCTGCTGTTGGGGGTCGGCCAAGGTGGCCTGTTGCCCTACGATGTCAGCGATCCGGACAACCCAGAGTTCCTGGGCTTCTACCCCGAGCAGATGGGCCGCTACTACAAGGTGGAGTTTGTCAGCGAGACCCGCATCGTGGTCTCTCACCGCGATCGCGGTGTGGAGCTGGTGTCCATGGACGATCCGAGCGCCCCCCGCACTCTGAGCATCCTGGATGGCAAGGGCTTTGAGGGACTGCTGGTGCACGAGGGCCTGGTCTACGTGACCCAACGTGGCCAGGGCATCGTGGTCCTGGACCCCAGCTCAGACACCCTGACCGAGGTGACACAGCTGGGCGGCCTGACCTCGCCGTGGGAGATGAGCAAGCCCATGGACGGTGTGGCCTATGTCGCAGACGCCGCCTTGGGGCTGGTGCCGGTGGATCTGAGCACCCCCTCCTCCCCGAAGTTGGGCGAGCCTGTGCCGGTCTCTGATGGGGGCGCGCTGCACGTCGCGGCGGCCGACGGCTTTGTGTACATGAGCTTGGGCTCGGCGGGTGTAGGGATCTTTGAGACCTCGGACCCAATGGCCCCGACCCTCGTCGCTCAAGTACCAACTGGGGGGAGTGCCACGATGGCCTGGGCGGACGATGGTCTGCTCTGGGTCGGCGACAACAAGGGGGTGGCGGTCTTTGACGTGAGCGATCCCACTGAGCCCTTGAACCAGGCCCGGGAGCTCACCGAGCAGTTCGCGTTGGCGATGTACAGCGAGGGCGACCGGGGCTACGTCGGGGACTGGAACTACATGCGCATCTTGGACCTGGACCGGAGCGTCCAGGCTCCGCACCTGGAAATGCCAGGAGACAGCTTTATTTTGCCCGAGGATGGTGGAGACAAACTGCTCTCCATTCGCAACATGGGCAACGCCCCTCTGGTGCTTCGCGGGGCGGCCAGCGCGGTGGAGGGACTGCAGGTCTACGCCAGCTCGGAGGTCCTGGAGAGTGGGGAGGAAGGCTGGATCAAGCTGAGCTATGCCGGCGGGGCCGGCATGGAAGGCTCCGTGTGCGTGAGCAGCAACGACCCGGATGAAGCGACGATTGACTTCGCAGTCGAGGCCGGTGTGGACGACCCCTTCATCGGGCAGCCGGCTCCAGACTTTGTGCTTCAGGATCTGGACGGCAAGAGCTACAAGCTGAGCGATCAGCTCGGCCACCCGGTGGTGCTGGCCTACTTTGCCACTTGGTGACCCGTCTGTCCGTCCGAGGTCTCGGACATTGACGACAACATGCACAACGGAGCCTACGGCGAGGCCGGGGTGATTTTTTGGGGCATCTCCGATGAGCGCGAGGAGACCTTGGCGGACTTCCGCACGGCCTTCGACATCGATATGCCCATCCTGCTGGACTCTCAAAAAGAGGCCCAGAAGTTGTACCAGAGCACAGTGGCCTTTCCCACCGCAGCCTTCCCGCACACCTACATCGTAGACGCCCAAGGCAAACTGATCTACTACAACAACGTGCACGACACCGAGGAGCTGGCTGCGGCCTTGGACGACCTGATCGCCACAGACTAGGGGGGCAGCATGCTCCTTGCTCTGCTCCTGTCTTGCTCGACCACTCCTCCGCCTCCAGGCATCCTGCTCGTCACCGTTGACGGGATGCGCGCGGACTACCTGCACGCCGAGTGGAGCCCCAACGCCTGGGCTCTGGGCGAGCAGGGCCGGGTCTACCGGAACGCTTGGACACCGGTAGGAGACTGTCTGCCGGCCACTCAGGCCATGTTCGTACAGGGGCCGCCCGAGGGGCCAGACTTGGCTCTGGCGGACACCCTGGATGCGGCTGGATGGGCCACGGGGGCCATTGTCGGCAAGGCCGAGCTCTCCGAGCTGGAGCTGGGATTTGAGCACTGGGATGCACCCGCCAGCGGGGAGCGTGCGGCGGAGGAGAGCGTGGCGCTGGCCCAGGCTTGGATCCAGGCCCAGAGTGGCCCCTGGATGCTCTGGGTACACATCAATGAGCCCCAGGCGCCCTACGCCCCCAGCGACGGCTACGCGCGACCCGACGCCACCCCCAAGTCCAACTACCGGGGCGAGGTCAGCCAGGCGGACGCTGCGCTGTTGCCGCTGCTCTCGCTGGCCCAAGAGCGCAAGGCCCACATCGTGCTGGCCTCGGATCACGGTCAGGTCATGGATGAGGAGACCTGCAGCTACCAGCATGAACACTCCAGCTCACCCATGGTCATGCGGGTGCCCTTGGTCATTCAGGGTCCCTCCATCGAGGCCGGGCTGAGCGATGACATGGTCGGGCTCACCGATCTCTACGACACGGTGCAGAGCTGGGCTGGCCTGGCCTCGCAGACACAAGGGGTGCTCGAGCGGCGTGGCCGCAGTCACTGGGTGGGGCGCTCGGGGAGCTGTTCTGCCGCGTGCAACCCTGGCTGCACCCCCGAAGGACCCCAGGGCGCTGACCGGGTGGTCTACGGGGAGAACGGGGGCATGTACCGCAAGCGTCCGGGCACCATGGGCTTTGGGGATGCGATGTTGGCCGGGGCCTTGGAGGACTAGGTCTGTTGGCCGAGCCGGTAGCGCATCAGGCCCAGCAGGTCTCCAGCAAGGGGCTGCAGGGAGCGGTTGTCCTGCACGGTCTTCAAGACCGCCAGGGCGTAGAGGGGATCTGCGGACCAGTGGATCTGTAGACCCTGCAGGCAGCACTTGGCGAGCCGCGTTCGGTTCAGCAGGTAGGTGCTCTCCCGGTCGAATCGGTCCGTAATACTCGGCTTTGGGGCTGGCTTTGGGGGACCGTGCCATTTCAGAAGGTCTGAGAAGGTGTGCAGGATCTGCTGATTGGCGGGTGGATGGTGCCCTAGGGTCAGTACCAGAGCCAGTCGGCGCAGATCCTGTCCTGAGTATTCCTTGGACACTTCCCGGTAGCGGCTGGCGAGCTGACAGATCTGTCGGAGCTGCGGATGAAGCGAGCTAGCCAGCTCAGGGTTCAGCACGGCGATGCCCAAGGCCTCGTTGGGCAGCCTCTCTTGGGCATCCCAGCGACTGAGCCACTGGAAGATCGCCATCTTGGCCTTGGCGGCGTCTATGGCAGCAGCTCTTTGAGCTGATGCAGCCCCTCCAATCCAACCCAAAGCCCATGGGGCTGTCGCAAGATGAAGCTGGGGGTCCCTCGAATGCCAAGGGTCTGACCCAGAGCCGCGTCGGCTTGAACCTGGGCCAAGGTCGCCGGGTTGTCCACGCAGCGCTCATAGGCCACAGGATCCATCTCCAGCGCCTGGGAGAGCGCCAGGGTTCCGGCGGCGCTCAGGTCTGCCCCCGGCATGGCCAGTTGGCCGGCCATCTCCGGGTAGCGGCCCTGTTGGTGCGCACACTCGGTGGCGATGGCGGAGGAGCAGGCCTGGGGGTGCATCTTGGTGCTCACCCCGGCGTTGCAGTCGCTGTGCAGAGGGAAGTGCAGAGCGACAACGTGCAGGTCATCGCGGTCGGCAAAGCTCTTGAGCTCCTGGTGGGCCATCTTGCAGTAGGGGCACTGATAGTCCGTGAACAACACCAGGGTGTTGGCCGCGTCCTCTGTGCCCGAAAAGGTGGGGCGGTCCGCTGGGAGGGTGAACTCCAAGACGGGCAGCTTGGCCTGAGCGTGGACCGGCTCTGGCATGGGCTCAGGCGCTTGTGGCCGCTTGGGCACACAGGCCAGGAGGAGAAGAATCATGCGTTGAGCGCCTTGGCGTGCCAGGCGAAGTGCTCGCCAATGAAGCTGCTGATGAAGTAGAAGCTGTGGTCGTAGCCAGGTTGCATGCGAAGGGTCAGTGGGTGACCTGCATCGGCGCAGGCTTTCTCCAAGAGCTCAGATTTAAGCTGAACACTCAAGAAGCCATCGGCGTCGCCTTGGTCCACCAACAAAGGCAGCTTTTCTTGGGCCAGGGCCACAAGCTCGCAGGCATCCCAGGCCTTCCAGCTCTCGCTGTCTGCGCCCAGGTAGCCGCCAAAGGCCTTGTGTCCCCAAGGCACCTGCGTAGGCGCGACGATGGGGGCAAAAGCCGAGACGCTCTGGAACATGCCGGGGTTCTTCAAGGCGATGATCAAGGCGCCGTGTCCACCCATAGAGTGGCCTGTGATGGACATCTTGCCGTTGACCGGGAAGTGATCAGCCAGGAGCTTGGGCAGCTCCTTTACGATGTAGTCGTACATCTGGAAGTGCTTGGCCCATGGGGCCTGGGTGGCGTTGACGTAGAAGCCCGCGCCTTGGCCCATGTCCCAGCCCTCATCGTCGGCCACCTCGCTCCCGCGGGGGGAGGTGTCCGGACACACCAGGATGAGGCCGTGCTCGGCGGCGTAGCGCTGGGCGCCGGCCTTGGTGATCACGTTCTGCTCAGTGCAGGTCAGGCCAGAGAGGAAGAGCAGCACCGGCGCAGGACCGTCGGCGATCTGAGGGGGCAGGTACACCCCCAGCTTCATCGAGCAGTCCAACACCTTGGAGTCGTGCTGCCAGACCTGCTGCTCACCTCCGAAACATGCGGAGTTGGAGACGCGCTTCATGCAGGGTCCTGGAAGTGGATGACCGTGCGGATGCTCTTGCCTGCGTGCATCAGATCGAAGGCTTCGTTGATCTTCTCCAGGGGCAGGTTGTGGGTGATGAAGGGGTCCAGCTGGATCTTGCCGGACATGGCGTCGTCCACCATTCCGGGCAGCTCGGTGCGGCCCTTGACCCCTCCAAAGGCGCTGCCACGCCACACGCGGCCCACGACCAACTGGAAGGGGCGGGTGGTGATGTGCTGACCGGCGCCAGCGACGCCGATGACGACGCTCTCGCCCCAGCCCTTGTGGGTGCACTCCAGAGCGGCCCGCATCACGTCCACGTTGCCGATGCACTCAAAGGAGAAGTCCACGCCGCCGTCGGTCATCTCGGCGATGACTTCTTGGATGGGACGCTCGTGGTCCTTGGGGTTGACGACCTCGGTGGCGCCCATGCTGGTGGCCAGCTCGAACTTCCCGGGGTTGATGTCGACGCCGATGATGCGGCTGGCGCCAGCCTGAACCGCGCCCTGGATGACGGCCAGACCAATGCCGCCCAGACCAAAGACCGCGACGGTGTCGCCCTTCTGAACCTTGGCCGTGTTGTGCACCGCGCCGATGCCGGTGGTCACGCCACAGCCCAGCAGGCAGACTTTCTCCAATGGGGCGTCGTCGCGCACCTTGGCCAAGGAAATCTCAGGAACAACGGTGAATTCGGAGAAGGTGCTGGTGCCCATGTAGTGGTAGATGGGCTCGCCCTTGTAGGAGAAGCGCGTGGTGCCGTCGGGCATCAGACCCTTGCCCTGGGTGGCGCGAACGGCCTGGCAGAGGTTGGTCTTTCCGCTCAGGCAGAACTTGCACTCACGGCACTCGGCTGTGTACAGCGGAATCACCGAGTCGCCAGGCTGCAGCGAGGTCACGCCCTCTCCACACTCCACGACGATGCCGCCGCCTTCGTGGCCCAGAACGGCCGGAAACACACCCTCGGGGTCGTCTCCGCTCAGAGTAAATGCGTCGGTGTGACACACGCCGGTGTGGGTGATGCGCACCAGCACCTCGCCCTTCTGTGGGGGAGCCACGTCGATCTCGACGACCTGCAGGGGTTGACCAGGACCAAAAGCAACAGCAGCGCGGGACTTCATGAGGGGCTCCTAAAGAGGACTATTTCAAGTAGGTGTGTACGAGCTTGACCGCGTGGTCGATGCTCTCGTTCAGTGCGGGATCCGAGTCGGGGGCCGCATCTGCCAAGGGACCAAAGGTCTCTCGCAGGTGGCTCTCCAGGACCCCGGACATCAGGCCGTTGACCGCTCCCCGCAAGGCGGCGATCTGTTGGAGCACCGGGGCGCATTCAGCGCCGCCTTCGATGGCGCGTTCCAGAGCCTCGGCCTGGCCACGGATGCGGCGAAGTCGGGCGATGGCCTTGCGTTTTTCTTCGGGAGAGTGGGGCATTTTGGGTACTCCCCCCCAGTATATCCCGTCAGGAGAATCCCGGTAGTCAGAGAGGCCAGACGGGGTTCATCAGGCTGCCGCTGTAGAGCACCCAGAGCATCGAGACCAAGCCCGCCGCGTTCATGCCCAGGCCGGCCAGGGTGTACTCGGTGCGGCTGTACTGGCGGTCCTTCCAGATGAAGAGCAGATCCGCCAGGAGCCAAGGCACTGCGATGAGCAACATGCCGCCCATCACCCAGTCGTCGAACATCAGCCCAAGGGCGAGTCCTTCGATCGCGACCAGCACCAGAATCAGCCACTTGGTGGGCTTGACTCCGAGAACAGTGGCGCTGGTCACCCGTCCGCTGGCCTTGTCCGGCCAGTAGTCCATCACCTCTCCGATGAGCTGGGCGTGCAGGCAGAAGGCCGCCAGGTAGGCCAGGGACTGCCAAGGGACCTGGGGTGTGTCGTTGAGCCACGCGCTCAGCAGCACTACCAGTAGGTAGGCGATGGGGTTGATCAGATCGAAGGGCGGCCGGCCCCGAAGTCCGCCAATCGTGGCATTGTAGGTAGCGTTTACAGCCACGATGCCCGCCATCAAGGCCACCATGCGCCAGGAGTCCAGCGCGACGAAGATCCCGGCAAAGACCAGTTGCAGGCCTACCCAGACCGGAATGAGCTTGCGCAGGGTCTCTTTGGGGGCCAGGGCGCCAAAGAGCCAGCTGTCCTTGCGCGGGTTCTCTTGGTCGATCTCCCAGTCCACGTAGTCGTTCCAGCCGTACACCATCAGGTTGAGCGGGAATCCCACATAGAACAGCCCCACCCACACCACCGGGTCACGCCAGTCGGCGCCTGCAGCCAGCGGCAAAACGTAGAGCCAAAGGGTCTGAAACCAAAGGCCTGGCCGGGATACTTTTAGGGCGGTGGTGAGGGCGTTCATTTTCGTGAAATCGACAGAAACGGTGGGGAGCGAGGGCTCGCAGTAGCTTGAGGGGCCTGGAGTCTCCCATGTTCAAGCCCATCGCTCTGCTCGCGCTGCTCTCGCTGGTCGCTTGCGGGCGAGCCGACCTAGAGGAGTGCCCCAACAACAGCCCCCTGCTCGCTTGGTACGTAGATGCCGACGCGGACGGCCATGGCGGATCGACCCAGATGCAGGGCTGCGCGCTGCCGGCCGACGCGGCCGCTGAATTCAGCGACTGCGATGACACCGATAGCTCAGTCAATCCAGACGCTGTAGAGCTGTGCGATGCGGTGGACAACGACTGTGACGGGTCCGTGGACCCGGACAGCAGCGCGGATGCCCGCACCTGGTACATCGATGCCGACGGCGATGGTTTCGGGGACCCCTCCAATAGCAGCCTGTCTTGCCATGCACCCACCGGATCTGTGGCCGAACCCACAGACTGTGATGATGCCGATGCGGACGTGTCTCCGGCAGCGACCGAGGTCTGCGACACGATAGACAACGACTGTGATGGGGCCGTCGATCCGGACACCAGCAGCGATGCGGGCAGCTGGTATGCCGATGTGGATGGCGATGGCTTTGGCGATGCAGCGGATGAGCAGAAGGCGTGCTCGGCACCTGATGGGTTTGTGGCCACTGCCGGAGACTGTGATGATGCGGCCCCCGGTGTGAACCCCGCCGCCACCGAGGTCTGTGACTCCGTCGACAACGACTGTGATCCCGCCACAAGCCAGGCCGGCATGGTCCAGTTCACCAACGCCAGCACCGGGGTGGTCAGCGATGTGAGCAGTAGCTACGCCGGCAGCTCCACCGCCCCTGTCGAGCACACGGTGAGCACCGCTGGAGAGCTGTTGTTCTGTGAAGGCACCTACTACGTTGACCTGACCATCTCGGCGGATGTGAGCCTTTTTGGGGTGAGCGGAGATGCCTCGGATGTGGTGTTGGACGGCGCTGGATTGAACACCGTGCTCTATGTCGACACCGATGGTGTCACCGTGCAGGTACAGGATCTCAGCATCGAGAACGGCGCGGCGGACACAGAGTTGGTCAGCTCGTACATCGGCGCCGGGGGGTTGAACTGCCCGGTCATCTCAGATGTCATCCTGGACAACGTCGTGGTCTCCGACAGCACCGGGACCTGGGGCGGAGGTCTGTCCTTCTACAGCTGCGACTTGACGGCCACTGAGCTGGTCGTCCAGGACAACAGCGCTACCCGCGGCGGGGGAGTCTTCACGCTGTTTTCAGTGGTGCGCTTGGAGGAGAGCCAGGTCATCCGCAACACGGCCAGCAGCGACGGCGGTGGCCTGTTCTTCTACGGGAGCGGCAATGGAAGTTTCCCGGTCGACCTGGTCAACAGCGAGGTGCGGGAGAACGACAGCGTGGATGGGGGCGGCATGTACGCCCACGCCGCGCTCGTCACTCAAACCGGCACTGCGATCGATGACAACACCGCATTGCTTGATGGCGGGGCCGTCTTCCTCAGTAAATCGGACTACATCTGCGATGGCTCGGGCAATCCGAGCACCCTCCACGGAAACGCAGCGGGCTCTAGCGGGGGCGCCTTCTCGTGGTTGGGGAGCAGCACCACGGTCCACGCGATCTGGTGTGATCTGGGCGCCGGCAGCCAGGACAACAGCCCGGACGACATCGAGGCCGACGACACCTCGTACAGCTACGGTGACGGGGAGAGCTTCAGCTGTACTGGGAAGCGCTGCGACTGAGTCTGGTGCGATGAATCGAGAGAAACAGAAGGGTGCACCCCGGCTGGGTAGATTCAGTCCAGGAGTCTCCCCATGTTCAAGCGCCTCTCTCTTCTCGCCTTGCTCGTACTGATCGGCTGCGAGCGCAATGACCCCGGCCAGGTGGACGCAGACGGAGACGGGTTTGTCGCCGCAGACTGCCGGGACAACGATGCGGCCAGCTTTCCCGGGGCCGAGGAGCTCTGCGATTCGGTGGACAACGACTGCGATGGGGAGATCGAGCAGCAGTGTGACCGGCAACTCGGCGGTCTATTCTGGGGGCGGCTTTTGGTGGTATGACACTTCGACCCTTACTAGCATCACACAATGTGACTTGGGCTCTGGCGCTGACGACAACAGTCCAGAGGACATTCTCGCTCGTGGGACCAGCTACAGCTACGGCTCTGGGGCGAGCGTCACCTGCAGCAGCAGTAGCTGTATCTGAGGCTCGGGAGCGCAGGGTGCTGGTCGATTACCCGGCGTGAAATCGACAGAAACGGAAGGATGGGCGTTGGGACAGTAGCTTGTGAGTCTGGAGTCCCCACATGTTCAGGCGCCTCTCTCTTCTCTCCCTGCTCGCCCTCGTCGCTTGCGAGCGAAACGACCCCGCCCAGGTCGACGCTGACGGAGACGGATTTGTCGCATCAGAGGACTGCCGGGACAATGATGCAGCCAGCTTCCCTGGCGCCGAGGAGGTCTGCGATGGGGTGGACAACGACTGTGATGGAGAGATCGACAACGGCGTGCAGGTGACCTGGTTCACAGACGCGGACGCCGACGGATTCGGCGGGCCCATCGAAGTGCAGGGCTGCGAGATGCCGGCCAGCGGAGCGCCGGAGTTCAACGACTGCGATGACTTCAACAACCGGGTGAACCCCGAGGCCTTGGAGATCTGCGACGGTGTGGACAATGACTGTGATGACCTCGTCGACGATGCCGATCTCATCGATGAGAGCAGCGGGGAGATCTGGTACGCCGATGCCGACTCCGATGGCTACGGCAACGCTCTGAGTCCCCTTCGCGCCTGCTCCCAACCCGAGGGAAGCGTTCGGGACAGCTCGGACTGTGATGACGCTCAGGCCCTCTCCTTCCCCCTGGCCACCGAGCTCTGCGACGGGGTAGACAACGACTGCGATGGGGAGCTGGATGAGGCCGATGCAGCCGATGCAGTGTCCTGGTACGCCGATGTGGATGGTGACGGCTTTGGTGATGCAGCGATTGGGGAGGTGGCTTGCTCTGCCCCAGCCGGCTTTGGGGCCGATGACACGGACTGTGATGACGCGGCGGCGGCTGTGAACCCTGCCGCAGTCGAGGTCTGTGATGACATCGACAACGACTGCAGCGGGGACGTGGACTCCGACGCTGTGGACCAGAGCACCTGGTACTTGGACCGGGACAGCGATGGCTACGGCGATGTGGACACGCTTCAGATGGCCTGTGAGCAGCCTGAGCTCTACGTGGCCGACGCCACGGACTGTGACGACGTGAACGCCTCGGTCTTTCCGGGCGCCACCGAGGTCTGCGACACCATCGACAACGACTGCGATGGCGCCATTGACCCAAGCAGCAGCGTGGATGCCAGCACTTGGTACGCCGACGTAGACAGCGACGGCTACGGCAACGCCAGCTCCTCCACCGTCTCCTGTGAGGCTCCGAGCGGCAACGTCACCGACAATACGGACTGCGATGACGCCAGCGCCTCGATCAACCTGGCCGCCACCGAGGTCTGCGACTCCGTCGACAACGACTGTGATGGTAGCGTAGACCCGGACACCAGCAGCGATGCCTCTACCTGGTACGCCGATGTCGACGGCGATGGCTACGGCGATCCCGACACAGCCTCGGTGTCTTGCTCAGCGCCCAGCGGCGCGGTGTTGGACGACTCGGACTGCGATGACTCCGATGCGGAGATCGAACCCGGCGCCACCGAGCTCTGTGATGGGGTGGACAACGACTGTGATGCCTCCACCAGCGAGGCCGGCATGGTCTCCTTCACCCCCGACAGCTCCGGCGTGATGACCAACGCCAGCCTGGGCTTTGCCGGCACCTACTCGGCGCCCGAGGTTCGGACTCTGTCCACCGATGGGACCTACACCTTCTGCGAGGGCACCCACTTTGTGGACCTGACCATCTCCGCGGACGTGACCTTGGTGGGTGCGACGGGAGACCCCGCCGACGTGGTGCTGGATGGCGCGGTCACGAACACGGTTGCATGGTGGCCAGCACGGTGGCTTTGGACAACGTCAGCATGCAGAACAACGCGGGCTACTACGGTGGCGCGGTAGGCCTGAGGGGCTGCGATTTGACCGCCGTGGACACCGAGATCTCGGACAATACGGCGCTCTCCGGGGGTGCGGTCGCGGTCTGGGACGGGGACGTGGACATCCAGGACAGCGTGCTCAGCGACAACATCGCCAGCGTCGATGGGGGTGCGGTGTATTCCACGGCCTACAGCACGTCGCGGGTCAGCCTCGACCTACAAGACACAGAGATCAGTGGCAACACCGGGGACTATGGTGGCGGGATGCGTGTCAACGCCGCGAGCGTGACGCAGGTCGGTGGATCGATCAGCGACAACACCGCCAGCTATGGGGGGGGCGTGTACATGTCGGGCACCAGCTACTCCTGCGATGGCAGCAGCAGCACCGCCTCCATCACCGGAAACACGGCGAGCTCTGGCGGCGGCTTCAATGGCGGGAGCAACACGCTGACGGTCAAGCAGTGCGATCTGGGCACCGGGAGCGATGACAACAGCTCCGACGACGTGTACTGGTGGACCACCTCCTACAGCAGCTACGGCAGCAGCGCGAGCTTCACCTGCTCGGGGAGCAGCTGCTACTGAGTCGGATATGGGGCTGGTATTCCGGAGCGCCCCATGTCCCTGACCCTGAAGAACCTCAAATTCAAAGCCGACTCACCCGACAGCGATGGGGACCGTTGGGTCCAGACCAAGGCCAAGCTCAGCTTGGACGGGGCGCACGGCGGCACACTGCTGCGCATGAACCTGCTGGTCGCCAACGCCGACGGTCTGCCCTTGGTGATCGAGGATGAGCGCCGCGAGGAGCCCTTGGACCCAGGGGACAGCGAGAAGGTCGAGGTCACGGCCATGGCGCGCGTGTCTCTGAAGGGCTCCAGCGCACAGCTGCGTGCGGAGCTCTTGGACGCCCACTCGGTCGATCTGGGCACCCATGAGATCCAGGGCGTTGGCAGCGCGGTCGGGGGTGGCTCGCCCATCACGCTGAGCCAGGGGGTTGTGCTGAGCTGCTGGAGTGTGGTGGTTGGCAACAAGGACAGCGATGGCGATGCACGCCTGACCATGCTCGCTGTGGTGGAGAACGCCGGCAAGCAGGCCGTGGCCGAGGTCAGCGTGCAGATGCACTTGCTCAAGCCCAAGGGCGGCGAGCTGGAGTCTTGCGACGATGAGCTCAAGGGTCTGCTGCCGGGTCAGATCGCCAGCATCGAGGCGAGCACCTACACCAAGGCCAAGTGGTTCAAGAAGGGCGTGAGGGTGCGCTGTTCGGCCACTGTGCGTTGGGTCGTGGCCAGCGGCGTGAGTGAGTGGGCGCCGCTGAAGAAGTGAGCGTTCTTGCCGGAGCAGCGGTTTTCGGGAGCAAGAGGGGTTGAACGCTTCACCTGCTCTAGGCAAGTCGGGTTCAACGCTTCAGTTGGGGGTGTTCTGGGGGTGATTTGGCCGTGGCTGGTGGCTTTTGGGCGCTCAACCCGGCCGATTGGGCTCAGAGTGGCGCGTTGAACCCCACTTGCTTCCTCGGCCTGTAGCGTTCACCTGGACTTGCTTGCCTGGTTCAGGCCTGCGAAGTCCAGCCCCCACTTGGCCAGGTACTTGCGCAGCCGGTCCCCGTCGTTTTGGGTGGCGCGCTGGGTGCGTGAGTGGGCGAAGAGTGCGCGTCCTGCAGCGGCTGCCGTGGGGTGCTCTCGGCAGGCCGTGATGACCTCGTTTAGCTGGGCTCTGTCAAAGCGGTCGATGGGGGTCTCGCCCAGGACCTGGGCCACGGGGTCTGCAGGGATAGATCCACCCCACCGACGCTGCAGACGGCCGATCTCGGCGTTGACCTGATCCTCGCCGATACGTCCGCCGGGGGCCAAGGTGGCCATGCGCAGGACGGCGGCGTTCAGGTCGCGGAAGTTGCCGGTCCAGGGGCTGGCCGGGTCCAGAGCGAAGCGCAGAAAGCGGGCCTTGGCGTTCTTGTTGAAGGCGACCTGGCGGCCCAGCTCTTGTGCGAACTTCTGCAGCTCAAAGTTTAGGTTTGGCTCGATGTCTTGGCGGCGCTCAGCGAGCCCGGGCAGCTCGAAGTGCCACATGTCGATGCGGGCGAGCAGGTCGCCTCGAAAGCGCCCGCTGCTGACCGCTTGGCGCAGGTCCACGTTGGTGCCGGCGATGAGCTGAAAGTCGCTCTCCACTTCGACATCGGCGCCCAATGGCAGGAAGCGCTTGGCTTCGATCGCGCGCAGGAGCATGGCTTGTTCATCCAGGCCCAGCTCGCCGATCTCGTCCAGGAAGAGCACGCCCTTGTCGGCGGCCCGCAGCAGGCCCTGGCGCTCGGTGGCGCCGGTAAAGGCCCCCTTGGAGTGTCCAAAGAGGGCCGCCATGGCCTTGTCGCCCAGCAGGGTGGCGCAGTTGACTTGGACCAAGGGACCGGCCAGCTGGCCTCGTCTGCGCTTTAGGGCCGTGATCTGCTTGGCCAGGGCGCTCTTTCCCGCGCCGCTGGGACCGGTGAGCAAGATGGGCTCGGTGCTCAAGGCCGAGACCTGCTCCAGCTCTTCAATCATGCGGTTGAAGTCTGGGGAGCGGGTCTGGATGCCTTGCTTGAGCACCTGATTGGCCGCGGCGTGCTCTTCAGCGAAGCGGCGTGCCAGGGCGTCATAGCGGGACAGATCCAGGTCGATCTCGTCCCACAGCGGACCGTCGGAGCCCCGACGTGGCGGCCCGGTCTGGAGCAGGCGACCTCGCAAGAAGTTGGATTCGACCAGGAGGAAGAGGCAGATCTGGGCCACGTGGGTGCCAGTGGTGATGTGCACCAAGAGCTCCTCGTCGTCCTCCTGTGGCCGGGTGCGCGCGTAGTCCAGCAGGGCGCCGTAGACCTGGGCAAAGTCCCAGGGGTTCTCCATGGGCGTGGGGATGACCGTCACTTGGGTCTCCGGAGAGACGCTGCGGATGTCGTTGACCAGCTCCTGAGAGCGCCGCAGCCAACGGGGCTCGACCAGCAGCTCCAGGTGGTCGACGATGCGGTCGGGGTGCTGGAAGATGCTCAGGGTGGGTCGCCAGCGATCCCAGCGACGCTTGCCACCCTGGTCCATGACGGTTCCGTACAGGCCGATGACGGTACAAGGCATATCGCTTCCGATAGAGGGAGATAGAAGTATATCGTCTTTGAGCGTGCCTAGCGTGGCGGGTTTTCTGGATTGAAGTTCAGTATTCAATAATTATAGATAGTTACCTATGCGAGGCCAAAGTTGGCACGGCTCCTGCTTAGGGCTTCAGCAAGTCCCGCCTACACGGCGATAAGGAGGACCCCATGAGTTACCAGCTTCTTCAAGGCGAAAACGGCGTTCCCGTCAAGGCGTGGACCCAGGGCGTTCAGCTCGAGGACCAGGCGCGGGCCCAGCTCCTCAAGACCGCTCAGATGCCCTTCATCCACCGCTGGGTTGCGGTCATGCCTGACGTTCACTTGGGACTGGGTGCGACCATCGGCTCGGTCATTCCCACCAAGGGCGCCATCATTCCTGCTGCGGTGGGCGTGGACATTGGCTGCGGAATGATGGCTGCGCAGACCAGCTTGATGGCCAGCGACTTGCCGGACAACTTGGCCGGTGTGCGCTCGGCCATTGAGAAGGCGGTTCCCCACGGGCGGACCAGTGGTCGTCGCAACCGCTACAACGTGCGTCGGGACCGTGGATCTTGGGGCGATGTGCCTGAGCTCCAGGCCCAGGTCTGGGGTGAGAAGCTCTCTGGCCGTTTTGAGACCATTTGTGAGAAGAATCCCAGCATCAAGCAGTCCAACAACCTGCGTCAGCTAGGAACCCTGGGCACCGGCAACCACTTCATCGAGATCTGCTTGGATGAGGCCGACCGCGTGTGGATCATGCTGCACTCCGGATCCCGGGGTGTGGGCAACCGCATCGGACGCCACTTCATCGAGGCGGCCAAGAAGGAGATGGGCGAGATGCTGGGCAACTTGCCGGACAAGGACCTGGCCTACTTCAATGAAGGCACCCAGGGCTTTGACGACTACGTCGAGGCCGTGGGCTGGGCCCAGGACTTTGCGCGCATCAACCGTGAGTTGATGATGGCGGCCACTGTCGATGCCATGCAGACTGTGCTGGGTGACTTTGTCGCCGACGTTCAGGCTGTGAACTGTCACCACAACTACGTGCAGGAAGAGGAGCACTACGGTGCCACCGTCTTTGTCACCCGCAAGGGTGCCGTGCGCGCAGGCAAGGGTGAGATGGGAATCATCCCCGGTTCTATGGGCGCGCGCAGCTTCATCGTTCGCGGAAAGGGCAACCCCGAGTCCTTCTGTAGCTGCAGCCATGGTGCCGGACGGGTCATGTCTCGCACCAAGGCCAAGAAGCTCTTCACGGTCCAAGACCAGATTGAGCAGACCCGTGGGGTCGAGTGCCGAAAGGATGCTTCCGTGATCGATGAGATCCCGGCGGCCTACAAGGACATTGAGAAGGTCATGGCTGCGCAGTCGGATCTGGTCGAGGTGGTTCACACCTTGAAGCAGGTTGTCTGTGTGAAGGGATGATGTAGGTGGCGGTCGGTCGTTGACCCGATGGGTTGATGGCTGACCGCCTGGCTGGGAGAAACCGTGTTTAATGAAGAAGAACTGGAGCGGGCCTTGCGCCTGCAGAGTCAGGCTCTGGGCTTGTTGAAGTGGTTGGCCAAGGGCAATGCAGCCTTGGGTTTTCGCCACGACCCGAGCGTCGACCAAGCCCAGGCCTTTGGTCTGTGGGCTTGGACTCAGCACGGCAGCTTGCCCATGTCTTTTCGTCCTGCGCGCCGTGAGGACGCCGTGTCCTTGGGTGTGTTGGTGGCCAGCTACTTGGAGTGCAGCTTTGACTGGACGGCCAACCCTGGCTCTGTGTTGTATTCGCCCGATGCCCACTGCTTCTGTCCCATGTGCAGTTGGATGGTGCGGCGCCCTCGTCTGCGGCCCAAGCAGGTACGGCGCCCCCACAAGCTGCGGGCACAGCGCCTGGAGAAAGACTGGGTGTTTGCCGTGGCCTCGGAGCTGGGTTGTCCCGCTGATGTGAGGGTGTTGGATGAAGAAGAATGGCGGGAGAGCCTTGCCTTGGGCGCATACGGTGTCCAACTCCTGCGCCGAGTGCGTGGCAGCTGCACGGTCGGTGTGGCCAACCTGGCGCTCTGGCGTCGCTTCGCTTGGACCCCCACCGGGTCGCCCAAGCGGGGCTATGTCTTGCGTGCACCTGCGATGATCAAAGCCGAGCGGCGATTGACCGCTCACCTGTTGGAAGCAGCATGAACTCTCTTGTACAAATCGACGGCACCCAAGGTGAAGGTGGCGGTCAGATCCTGCGCTCAGCGCTGTCGCTGGCCGCCATCACCGGCCGCCCTCTGCAGGTGGACCGTGTGCGAGGTGGACGGCGAAAGTCGGGTCTGATGCGCCAGCACTTGACCTGCTTGCGTGCGGTGGCCCGTCTCTGTGATGGAAAGGTCCAGGGAGACGAGCTGCGCTCCCCGCAGTTCAGCTTTCAGCCGGGCACCATCCGCGGCGGCGACTACCACTTTGATGTGGGCTCGGCGGGCGCTGTGGCCTTGGTGTTGCAGACGGTCCTGCCGGTCCTGCTGCACGCCGATGCACCGAGCACAGTACGCATTACGGGCGGGACACACGTGTCCTTCTCCCCCAGTGTGACCTCACTCAGAGACAGCTTTGTGCCTGTGCTTCAGCGTATGGGTGCCAAGGTGGATCTCAAGCTGGAGCGCTACGGCTTCAATCCAGCGGGAGGGGGGTCCATCTTGGCCACCATTGCCCCTGGGGCTCTGGAGCCCTTGGAGTTGGTGGAGCGTGGACCACTGACCTCGGCCCAGGTTGGTGTGGTGCAGTGCAGCGTGCCTAAGAACGTCGCGCGTCGGGAAGCCGATGTCCTGTGCCACGCACTCAACCTAAACCCAGAGCGGGCGCGCATTGAGACGGTGGAGAGCCAAGGACCTGGGAACGCACTCTGGGTGACGCTCTTGCACGGAGAGCACACAACTGTGTTTGATGCGGTAGGCATGAAGGGCCGTCGGGCGGAGCAGGTCGCCAAGACTCTGGTGCGTCGTATGCAGCGCTGGCAGCACTCCGGTACGCCAGTGGACGAGTACTTGGCGGATCAGCTGTTGCTGCCGATGGCGCTGGCCAGTGGTGGTGCCTTTCGGACGCCGCCCTTGAGTCAGCATTCCCGCACGAACATGGACGTGATTGGGCGTTTCTTGGATGTGGGCTTTGAGGTGCTGGAGGAGAGCGAGCGGGCTGCGCGTGTGGATGTGCGGGCAGCCTAGAAGAGCTCGATCTCTGGGGACATCTCGCTGCTCCAGTAGATGTCCACCGGCGAGGTCTTCGACATGGGCAGATCGTAGGCGGGGTGCTGATAGTTGACCCCACCCTTCCCCCAGCTGATCGGGCGCAGTCCTGGGCGCCACCCTTCCCTGACCGGCTCCTCTGCGACCAGGTCATCCTGGTCCTCTACGAACCAGGAGACAGCCACTCCGATGGTCTCCTCGAAGGCGTCGGCGGCATCGTCGGTGTTCAGGCCGGCCTGGAACAAGGCGTTCAGCTTGAGGGTGTAGGTCCAGTCGCCCACCCCCTGGGTTGTCTCGTCTACCCAACGTAGCTCCATGCTCCTGTGGGGGACGTTGGTGAAGATGTGCACGCCATGGCCGTCGCTTGCGTGGTCCGCCGCCTTTCGTTGAAGCATTCTGTAGAGTACACACCACAGATCGCACTCCAGCACTTCCGGGGTGAGGGCTTGAGAGGTGAAGATCAAGTCGGGTGCTTGGGGTGCAACAGGGTCGGTGGACCAGCTCATTGTCGTCTCCTCAAATGTAGACGCGCTCGATCTCGGTCATGGCGTCGCTGCTTGTGTAGATGGGCAGCGGCGTTTTGGGCATCTTGAAGTCATAGGCGGGGTGCGTGTAGTCAGGAGCCTGGTCTTGCTTCCCGAAGTTCAGGGGGCGTAGACCCTCGCGCCAGCCTTCTCTGTGCGGCTCTTCTTCGCACAGATCGTCGTGGTCCTCCACCACCCAGAAGATGGCGACGCCGACGACCCCCTCGAAGTGACCGGCGCCCTCCTCGTGTTCCAGTGAAGCTGCGGACAATTCGGGGAGGAGCACGGTGTAGATCCAGTCTCCGACGGCCTCTTGGTCCGTGTTCAGCCACTGCAGGTCCAGGTTGCCATTGGTGACGTTGACGTAGATGTGCAGACCGTCACCCTGGGTGGCGTGGTCGGCTTCTTTGCGCTGGATCATGTGGTGAACCACCCACCACAGATCGCACATCAGGAGTTGTGCGGTGAGAGCGCTCGAGGTGAAGATCACCGGGGGAGAGTCGGGTTCGTTTGGGTTGGTGGACCAGGTCATGAGCGCCTCACCGCAGCCAGCTGGACCGCGCGCGGGTTTGGTTGACGGGGTAGGGGCCCGTGCTGCTTGGGGTCCAGTTGTTTAAGTACACGCCAGGCATTGTGGAGCTTGAACTGCAGGGGCTGGAGCTGGCGTAGGACCACATATAGTTTCTCCCCTCGCTGTGCTGGTCGTCCATGCAGCGAAGCTCGGGGGAGAGCCAGACGGCCTGTCCGTCGTAGTCCCTGGGTCCCTGCAGCACGCGGTTCACCCCTTCGATTGCGCCGCTCACTTGACACTCGTTGTACGTGTCGATGGACAGGGTGGTGGCGCTCAAGTCGCCGTAGTCAAAGGCGGAGGCGTACTCGTAGGCTTCTAGCGTCTGGAAGGTATCCAAGGTGCTGGTACTCATCCCTGAGGCGAAGCTTGTGGATGCCTGAATTAGGGCCTGCATGCGATCTGCCGTGCCCGCGGAGCCAGCGCTGCAGTCCAAGGTCTCACAGATGTCCAGCCCTGGGTAGGGTTCGCTTTGCCAGATGCGAATGTCTGATGGCCATGCGCCATCGAAGGTCCATGACAACAGGGTCCAGCCGCCGCCATCGCTGACCAAGTCACAGTAGGCCAGGAAGGGGTCGCTTGCGCTGGGGTCGATCCAATAGGTGCCGCTTGTGGACTCCCCTGATTCGCTCAGGGTCAAGCAGGTCTTGGCTGCGCAGAGAGGGCCCTGGCCCAGCAGGCCCTCGTCGATACTGCCCTGGCAGTTGTTGTCCTGGCCATCACAGATCTCAGGTGCGCCTGGGTAGCTCGCTGCGTTGGTGTCATCGCAGTCGGTGTCATCGTAGAGGCCTCCGCTGGGCAGGACGCAGGAGAGCTGGGCTGGGCCGGCCCCAAAGCCGTCGCCGTCGCCGTCGGGCCACCATGTCACCCCGGTCTGGATGCTCACGTCGCGGTCTGCGTCGTCGGCCAATCCGTCACAGTCGTCGTCTACACCCCCGTTGCACACCTCGGTCTGCCCTGGGTGGATCTCAGGATCGCTGTCATCGCAGTCCTCTTCGGCGGGGTAGCCGTCTCCGTCGGCGTCGACTGGAGATGCGGTCTCCTGTGGGCTGCCGTCCTTGCAAGCGCTGAGCAGAGGGAGGAGTGCAAGGATGTGAGCGGTGCGCATAGAGTCGGTCCGGAGTGTTGGGTTCAGTCTACTGCTGCGAGAGCAGCTCGGTGGACTGTTCATCCGGCTCCCCCAACAAGCCCCGTTGCAGGCAGCCCGCCAAGCCCTTGACCAGAACACCGCTCCCGGGAAGCTTGATCGCCAAGGCCAGTCCTCGCCAAGGAATCAACCCCCGCAGGGTGGTGCTCGCCTCTTGCTCTGGGCTCTTGTCCAGCAACCAGAACAGGAGCACCGCCATGTGGAGGAAGTAGGCCAGAAGGGCTGTCTCCTGGGGCGCTCTGACCTCGGTTGAAGCCTGATCGATGGCCCGGTGGAAGACGGAGAGCACGGCTTGGCGCGCGGTGGTGGTGTTGGTGCCAAAGAGGCTGTCCTCTCCAACCCCTAGCAGAACCCCCAGCAGGGCGCGCAGGGTCTGGCGGTGTGGACGAAGGGTCTCCAAGGAGAGCGCGGTGGCTTGCTCTGCCCGCTCCGACCAGGTGCCCGGGGCCAAGTCTTGGGCGGCGAGGCTCTGGGAGAGCTCGGTGTAGAGGCGCAGGACGAGCGCATGTTTGGAGGGGAAGTAGCGGTAGAGCAGTCCGGGACTGACGCCCGCCGCCTTGGCCAGCTGGCGCATGGAGGTCTGCTCAAAACCCTGCTCCGCAAACGAGGCCAGAGCGGTGCGGTACAGGTGCGCTTCCATCTGCGCGCCTTTCTCCGTGCGGCCTGGGGGGCGTCCTGCCATGATCGGGTCCTTGACTAAATAAGTGAACGTGTTTACTTATAGTGTGTCAGACAGGATGTTCCAATGAAAATCGTCATTCCAGGTGGTTCGGGTCAGATTGGCGCCATGCTCGCTCGGGCCTTCTCAGAGCACGAGGTTGTGGTGCTCTCCAGGAGTGGCCGCGGCCCGGCCCCAAGTCGCTCGGTGAAGTGGGACGGGGAGTCCTTGGGGGAGTGGGCTGCGGAGCTGGAGGACGCCGATGTGGTGATCAACCTGGCCGGCCGCACGGTGGACTGCCGCTACACCGATGAGAACCTGCGGCAGATGATGGACTCTCGGGTGCGCTCCACCGAGGTGGTCGGGCGCGCCATCGCCCAGTGTGCTCAAGGGCCCAAGGTGTGGCTGCAGATGAGCACGGCGACGATCTACGCCCACCGCTTTGATGCCCCCAATGACGAGGCCAGCGGCATCATCGGCGGGTGGGAGCCCGGCGCGCCGGTGTACTGGAACCACTCCATCGCCATCGCCCAGGCTTGGGAGGACGCTCTGGAGCGGGCGGAGGTGCCTGGGGTCCGCAAAGTCGCCCTGCGCACGGCGATGGTCATGTCGCCGGATGACGAAGGGGTCTTCTCCGTGCTGGAGCGCATGAGCAAGCTGGGGCTTGGGGGTGCCATCGCAGGCGGGGAGCAGCGGGTGAGCTGGATCCACGAGCGGGATCTGGTGGCCGCGGTGCGCTTCCTCATCCAGGAGGAGATGCACGGGGCCGTGAACCTCTGCGCGCCCGAGCCGCTCCCGCAAGGAGAGTTCATGGCGGCGCTCCGTTCGGCGCTGGGTCGGCGGGTTGGCCTGCCAGCCACCGCCTGGATGGCAGAGATTGGCGCCTGGGTGCTGCGCACCGACACCGAGCTGCTGCTCAAGAGCCGCTACGTGGTCCCGGGTCGCCTGCTTGAGCGTGGCTTTCGATTTGAGTACCCCGCTTGGGCGCGAGCAGCCGAGCAGCTGGTGGCTGCCCGGCGCTAGGTCTTCAACGCACCCAAGTGGAGCGGGCCCCCATCGTCGAGCTCAGGTAGGGGCCGTAGTTGTTGGGGGTCCAGCTCCCCAGGTAGACCGACGGCATCTGGCCGCTGCCCGCGCACGCCGTCTGCTCGGCGTAGGACCAGATGATGGATGTGCCGGCTGCGTAGTCGTAGCTGCCGTAGCGCAGGCCCAGATCCATGTAGACGGCCACGTTGTCGTAGTCGGTGGGTCCGGAGATGACCGTGTGCGTGCCGGAGGCTGCGGTGCTGGCGTTGCAGCTGCCTTGGTTGGCCAAGGTGACAACGCTCAGGTCTCCGTAGTCGAAGGAGGAGGCGTACTGGTAGTCCGCCAAGGATTGAAAGACGCTCACGGACGTGGAGCTCATCCCGGAGCCGAACTCGGATGAGTTCGTGATCACAGCTTGGAGGTGCGCTTGGGTGCCCGCTGAGCCGTAGCTGCAGTTCAGGGCCTCACACACCTCGACTCCGGGGTAGGGCTCACCTTCGTAGCCGCCGATGGTGCGCAGTGCGCTGCTGTTCTCGGTCCAAGTGAGCAGGGTCCAACCGCCGCCGTCGCTGACCAAATCGCAGTAGGCCTGGAAAGGGTCCCCTCCGGCGGGGTCAACCCACCAGCTGCCGCTCGCCGTCTCGCCCGCGTTCGCCAACGCCAGGCAGCTGTCCGCTGGGCACTCCTTGGCTAGGCCTAGAAGGCCCTCGTCGATGGCGCCCTCGCAGCTGTTGTCTAGGCCATCGCAGATCTCCGTCGCGCCAGGGAAGGTGTTCGCGTCTGCATCGTCGCAGTCCACATCGTTCCCAGCCCCTCCGCTTGGAATGGCACAGGAGCGGGTCGGCGCCCCCGCCCCAAAGCCGTCTGCGTCCGCATCGGTCCACCAGCTCAAACCGGTGCTCAGGTCCACGCCCGCGTCTTCGTCGTCGCTCTGGCCGTTGCAGTCGTCGTCCACGCCGGCGTTGCAGATCTCGGTCGCGCCCGGATGGACGAGGGCGTTGACGTCGTCGCAGTCGGTGGCGTCGTCGATGTAGCCGGAGGGGGCCTCGCAAGCCTGGACCGTGTCGCTGGCATCGCCGTAGGCGTCGGCGTCGGCGTCGGCGTACCAAGTCAGAGCGTCGCTGGCGTTGTCGTCGACAATCTCATCGCAGTCGTTGTCGAGACCGTCACAGAGCTCTTCGGCGCCCGGGTAGACGGTCTCGTCGTTGTCATCGCAGTCCTCGTCGGCTGCGTAGCCGTCTTGGTCTGCGTCAGCCAAGCCGCTGTCGTCGGAGCCGCCCTTGCAGGCTGTGAGCAGGGCGAGAAGGGCAAGTAGGGCGGTGGTGCGCATGGGATTCCTCGTGCAGGATGTACGTCCAGTTTAGGTCGACCGGGGCTCCTGGGCTCGGGGTTTGCTCCGCGTGTGGGATCGGCGAAGGGATGGCCTTGGCCGGATGTGGCCGCCCGACGCTGACTCTCAGCGCACCCAAGTGGAGCGGCTGCCGCCGGCGCCCTGCAAATAGGGGCCGAAGTTGTTGGGAGACCAGGTGCCGATGTACACGGCGGGCATGCTGCCGTCTTCTTGGCAAGGGGCGGAGAGGCCGTAGGACCAGAGGTAGTTGGTGTTCGAGCTGTGGCTCTCCTCCCCGACGCGCAGCTCCGGCGAGAGCCAAACGGCCATGCCCTCGTAGGTTCTGGGGCCCGAGAGGACCGTGTTGACCCCCTCGATGCTTCCCTCGCTCTCGCACTCTCCGGGGGTGTCCACCGAGAGGGTGACGGCGCTCAGATCCCCGTAGACGAAGGCCGAGGCGTACTCGTAGTCCGCCAAGGGCTGGAAGGTGTCCAGGCTGGTGGTGCTCATGCCGGAGCCAAATGCACTGGAGATCTGGATGAGGCTCTCCATTCGGGAGAGCCGGCCCGCCGACCCATAGTTGCAGTCCAGTTTGCGGCAGATGTCCAGCCCTGGGTAGGGTTCGCTCTGCCAGAGGCCCGAGCTCAGAATGCTGGTGCTGTTGGTCCAAGTGACCAGGGTCCATCCCCCGCCGTCGCTGGTCAGGTCGCACATCGCCAGGAATGGGTCGGCGCCGCTGGGGTCGATCCAGTAGCTGCCGTTGGTGCTCTCTCCCAATGCGACCAGGCTCAGGCAGCTCTGAACAGGGCAAGCGTAGTCTGAGCCCAAGACGCCCTCGTCGATGCTCTCATCGCAGCTGTTGTCCAGCCCATCGCAGATCTCTGGGGCGCCCGGGTAGGTGGTCCAGTCCTCATCGTCGCAGTCGCTCCCGCTGCCGCTCATCCCAGGGGGAACGGTGCAGCTCTGGGTGGGCTCGCCGGCGCCGTAGCCGTCCCCGTCGGCGTCGGTCCACCAAGTCACGCCGCTGCTCAGGTCTACACTGTCGTCCTCCTCGTCCACCAAGCCATCGCAGTCATCGTCCCGGCCGTTGCAGACCTCGCTTGCAGAAGGGCTGATGTCGGTCTCGCCATCGTTGCAGTCGGTGGCGTCGGCGACGTAGCCCTGTGGGGCTTGGCAGGCGCGCACCTCTCCGGCTGCGTCTCCATGGCCGTCTGCATCGGCATCTGCGTACCAGATCGTGGCGTCTGTGGCGGCGTTGTCGGTCTGGGTATCGCAGTCGTTGTCCAGACCGTCGCAGAGCTCCTCGGCGCCGGGGAAGACCATGACGTTGTCGTCATCGCAGTCCTCAGAGGCTGCGAAGCCGTCGCCGTCGGCGTCGAGCAGCCCGCTGTCTTGGTTCGACCCCTCCATACAGGCAGTGAGCACGGCGAGCAAGGCAAGCAGGGCGGTGGTGCGCATCAGGTTCCTAGGTCTGGATTCATATCCAGCTTAGGTCAGCCGAAGGCGGGCGGCTCGGGAATCCACTGGCATGTGGGTTCGGAGGGCCGAATTGCCTAGAGTGCCTGTCAACGCACCCAGCTGGACCGGGACCCTGGCGAGGACTGGAGGTAGGGTCCGTAGTTGTTGGCAGACCATGTCCCCAAATACACGGAGGGCATTGCGCCGCTGCCCTGGCACGCCGATGAGAGTCCGTAGGACCAGAGGTAGCGGGTCTCAGAGGTGTGGGTGAAGCTGGAATAGCGCAGCTCCGGTGCGAGCCAAACCGCGAGCCCGTCGTAGTCGGTGGGGCCACTGATGACCCGGTTTACCCCTTCGATCGCGCCCTCTGACTCACAAGAACCAGCAGTGTCGATGGAGAGAAAGACCCCGCTCAGGTCTGCGTACTCGAAGGAGGATGCGTAGTCGTAGGAGGCCAGGGCTTGATAGCTACTGAGCGCCAACGAGCTCATGCCCGAACCGAACTCCGTTGAGTCCTGAATCAAAGCCTGCATCTGCCCTACGGTTCCGGCCGACCCGTAGCTGCAGTCCAGGGTCCCGCAAACGTCCAGTCCTGGGTAGGGCTCACTCTGGTAGTAGCCTGACGCCGTGGTCACGCTGGTGTCCGAAGTCCAGCTGATCAGGGTCCAACCTCCTCCGTCGCTGACCATGTCGCAGTAGGCCAGGAAGGCGTCGCCGCCCGAAGGATCGATCCAGTAGCTGTCGCTCACGGTCTCCCCGTTGTTGCTGAGCGCCAGGCAGCTGTCGGCCGGGCAGAAGGCTCCTTCTCCCAGCAGGCCCTCATCAACGGCGCCCTCGCAGCTGTTGTCCAGGCCATCACAAATCTCGGTCGCGCCAGGGAATGTGTCCGCGTTTCCATCGTCACAGTCCAAGTCGTTGCCGGAGCCCCCGCTTGGAATGACGCAGGACCGGCTCGCTGCTCCCGCCCCAAAGCCGTCCGCATCCGCATCCGTCCACCAACTCAGACCGGTGCTCAGGTCTACCTCCTCGTCGGCGTCGTCGATCAGACCGTCGCAGTCGTCGTCCACGCCCGCGTTGCAGATCTCGATCTGGTCTGGATTGACGAGCGCATCGGCGTCGTCACAGTCGGTGCCATCTTCGATGTAGCCGGAGGGGGCCTCGCAGGCTTGCACCGTGTCGGCCGCATCGCCGTAGCCGTCGGCATCGGCGTCGGCGTACCAGGTCAGGGCGTCAGTGGCGTTGTCGTCGACGATCTCATCGCAGTCGTTGTCGAGCCCATCACAGAGCTCTTCGGCCTCTGGGTAGACGGTGTCGTCGTTGTCATCGCAGTCCTCGTCTGCGAAGAAGCCGTCTTGGTCAGCATCGACCTGGTCTCCAGTGTCTTCTGCGCCGCCTTTGCATGCGGTCATCAGGGCGAGCAGGGCGAGCAGGGCGGTGGTGCGCATGGAGTTCCTAGGTCTGGATTTGTGTCCAGCTTATGTCAACCAGAGGGCACTGGCTCGGGATTCCGTCTGCATGTGGGATCGGTGAAGGGAGGCCTTTGGGCTGATCAAGGCTCCATCGGCTCGAAGGGTTGGCCAAAGCTGTGGGCGTCGTTGATGCGCTCCAGCTCTTCAGGCAGGTAGGGGCTGGCCGATTCCTGGACCACCTCGTCGATGTAGTTGAGCACCACACCCCGAATGATGGCGCCTTCGGCGGTGTCCGAGGTGTTGAGCCAGAGCGCCGCCAAGGACTCCCTGCGCACTTCCGGCTGCTCTTGTCCTTCCCAGAGCATCACGCAGGTGTTGCGTACGACCAGCTGTCGTTTCATGAGTGCTTGGGACCTCAGAGCGTCCTGCCAGTCCCGCACCTCACCCTCCACCCCTCGCCGCACGCGGTCTTCTTGGGCGCTGGTCTCACGCTTGTTCTGCCAGACTCCGCTGGCGCCGGGCAGTCCGTACTCTGAGAGCGGCGCCATTGGTGTCACGCGACGTCCTCTGACTTCGACAAATCCAGCGTGGTACACGGTGATCCGTGGCTTCCAGACCTGGGCGGAGATGTACTGGGTGCGTCCGCCAAAGGTGACCCCCGGCAAGTAGCCGAGCTCCCGAATCTCCGCGTTTAGCGCAAGCTCTGCAGCCCGTGTTGTGCGGGTCGCGGTCACGATCATCTCTTCATAGTTGGGCGCTTCCTCCCCTTGGGCCGCACCTTCGTCTTGGGGCCCGGGCTCTGCCGCTTGGGCCAAGAAAACAGTCAACCACCACATGCGTCCTCCCTCGAGGTGAGGATTCGTGACACGGTGCCGCGCTATTTCGGTTTTGGCAGTTTGAGGGCCCCTTTTAGGCCCGCGGCAGCTCACCCTTCTGAATGGTGATTGCGCGTAAAACGGCCTCGGGTGTGGCCGGAACCGCCAGCTCCACGGGACCGGGCCCGAAGCTGGAGATCGCGTGGCGCAGGGCCGTGAGCACAGCGATGGCCAGCATGAAGGGGGGCTCGCCCACGGCCTTGGAGCCGTGAATGACGCCGTGCTGGGGTGCTTTGTCCAACAGCTTCACGGTGAAGTCTCGGGGGATGTCCCCGATGCTGGGGATCTTGTAGGTGCTGGGGCCCAAGGTGACGGCGCTGCCGTTGGGCCGGTTGATCAGCTCCTCTTGGGTCAGCCAACCCAGGCCTTGCACAAAGCCTCCCTCGACCTGGCCCTTGTCCACGCCCGGGAGGATGGAGTCCCCCACGTCGTGCAGGATGTCGGCCCGCACCAGGCGGTATTCGCCGGTGAGGGCGTTCACGTTGACCTCGCAGACGGAGGCGCCGTAGGCGAAGTAGAAGAAGGGCGTGCCTCGGCCAGCTTCGCGGTCGTAGCCGATGCCCGGCGTGGCATAGAATCCGCTCGCAGCCAGAGAGACCTGGTTGATCCAGCACTGAAGGGCGACCTGAGCAAAGCTGGGCGCACCGGGCATGGTGGCTCGAATCTTGGCCATGCGTTCCCGGATCTGGTGGCAGGCGTTCTTCACCGCGGCGCCGTTCAGATCCGTGCCTGAGCTGGCTGCGGTCGCGCTGGTGTTGGGCACCTTGTCGGTGGCCGTGCGCATCACCCGGATCTTGGACTGGGGGACCCCCAGCTCGATGGCGCAGATCTTGAGCATCTTGGAGTGCAGGCCCTGGCCCATCTCCGTGCCACCGTGGTTGAGCTGCACGCTGCCGTCGGCGTAGACCAGCACCAGAGCCCCGGCCTGATTGAGCAGAGAGGCGGTGAAGGAGATGCCGAACTTGACGGGTTGAAAGCCGATTCCGGAGCGCACCCAGCCCTGGCCTTGCTCGGCCGATCTGCGCTCTGGGTAGCCCGAGGACTCCCTGAGCTCCTTCCAGATCCGCCGCAGGCGCACGCCCTCCAGGACCTGGCCGTAGGGGGTGGGCTGCTGCTCCTGGTAGAAGGAGTCGGCCCGGACCTGGGCGGCGTCCAGTCCCTGGGACTCGGCAAAGCGGTTGATGGCGTCTTCGACCACCAGGACACCTTGGGGGCCGCCAAAGCCGCGGAAGGCGGTGTTGCTGGGCAGGTTGGTGCGGCACGCATGGCCCTGGAAGTGCAGGTCCTGGATGAAGTAGGCGTTGTCGGTGTGGAACATCGCCCGGTCCAAGATGGGGATGCTCAGGTCCTGGCTCCAGCCGCCGTTGCAGTAAATGTCGGTCTTGAGGGCGACCAGCTTGCCATCCGTGAACCCAGCGCTGTAGCGCCCCATGAAGGGGTGGCGCTTTCCGGTCCACGCCATGTCTTGGTGGCGGGAGAAGCGAACGCGGCAGGGGCGTCCGGTGGCCCACGCGCCCAAGGCAGCCCAGCAGGCAGGTTGGGTGGCTTGGGACTCTTTGCCGCCAAAGCCGCCGCCCATGCGGGGCACCTCGCAGACCACGCGGTTGGCGGGCAGGCCCAAGACCAGCGCAGCCATCTTCTGGATTTCAGTGGGGTGCTGGGTGGAGGAGAGGATGTGGAATCCGCTGTCCTCGAGGGGGGTGACCAAGGCCGCTTGGGTCTCCAAGTAGAAGTGGTCTTGGCCGCCGCAGCGCATCTCGCCGTGCACGACATGCTCGGCTCCTTCGAGCCCCTTCTCAATGTCGCCGCGGGCGATGACGTGGGGAGTGCCCAGGAAGTCCTGGGCTTCAATGGCGCCGTCGATGGTCAGGATGGGCGGCTGCTCGTCGATCTCCAAGGTGACCAATGCGGCGGCCTGCTCGGCCAGCTCTCGGGTCTCGGCGACGACGATGGCGATGGGCTGCCCAAAGAAGTGCAGGGGTCCCCGGGAGAGCAGGGGCTCATCATGAACGATGGGGCCGATCAGGCCGTCCCCTGGAATGTCGTGGTCAAAGAGCACAGCGTGCACGCCCGGGAGTGCGCGGGCGGCGCTGGCATCGGCGTAGCGCAGGGTGCCGCGGGCCACGGGGCTGGTGACGGGGTGAACCCAGAGGCAACCATGTGGGCTGGGGGCGTCGTCGACGTAGACGGCCCGGCCGGTGACGTGCAGGTTGGCGGACTCGTGGGGGGTGGGCTTCATGGCTGGGTCTCCACTGGTCCAGAGACCTGGACGGTGCCGATGTGGCCTTCCTGAAGTTCCGGCACCGGGGTGTCTCGCGTCTCGGCGTAGAAGCCGCGAAGTAGGTTGCCGGCGACCTGGGTGCGGTACCAGGCGCTGCCGCGGTGGTCGCTCATGGGGGTGAAGTCCAAGGCGGCGATGGCCAGCTCCAAGTTCTCGTCGTTCCAGGGCTTTCCGATCAACATGGCCTCGGTCGCGGAGGCGCGTTTTGTGGTGGCGGCCATGCCTCCGTAGGCCAGGCGCGCGGAGCTGACGATTCCAGCGGAGAGCTCGACTACGAAAGCCGCACTGACCGCGCTGATGTCCATCTCCCGACGCTTGGAGACCTTGTAGGCGCCGCGCAGGGTGTTGGGCTTGGGGTGGGGGATGTCGATGTAGGCGAGGATCTCTCCGGGCCGCAGATCGATCTTGCGGTAGTCCAGGAAGAAGTCGTCCAACAGCACACTGCGCTCTCCCGCCTTCGAGGCCAATACGACGCTGGCGCCCAGCGCCATGAGCACCGGAGCGCTGTCTCCGATGGGGCTGGCGGTGCAGAGGTTGCCGCCCAGGGTGGCCCGGTGCTTGATCTGGCGACTGGCGAAGTAGCGCAGCATGCGGGTGAGGATGGGCAGAGGCGCGGCGCTCTCCAAGTCGGCCAGGGACATGGTGGCGCCAATTCTCCAGCCGGTCTCGCGGCGCTCCAAGCCACCGATGGGCAGGGCTTCAAGGCTGATCAAGGTGGGGAAGCGCACGCCCTTCTGGGTGATGTCCAGCCCCAAGTCGGTGGCCCCGCACACGAGCGTTGCTTTGGGGTGGTGCTCCAGGAGGGGCCAGAGCGCCTCCAGCGTGGCAGGGCGAAAGAAGCGCTCCTCGCCGGCTTGGTAGCTCAAGGCTTCGATTGGCGGGCTTTGGCCTTGAAATCCGTCGGCGGGGTGGGTGCCCGCGACCTGCTCCAGAGCTTGGCGGATGGGGCGGTAGCCGGTGCAGCGACAGAGGTTGCCGCAGAGCTGGTCGTCCAGCTTCCAGGCGTTCTCTGGGCCCTTTAGGTCGGGCCGGTGACCGGCCTCGAAGATGGACATCACAAAGCCGGGCGTGCAGTAGCCGCATTGGCTGCCCAGGGTCTCGACCATCGCCTGCTGGGCGGGGTGAAGTGGCTTGCCTGGCTCGCTGAGCCCTTCGACGCTGAGCACCTCCCGGTCGGCCATGGCGGGCAATGGCACCAAGCAGCTGTTGATGGCCTTCCAGCTCTCGCCCTCCCGAATCGCCACCGTGCAGGCCCCGCAGTCTCCTTCGGCGCAACCCTCCTTCGTGCCGACGTGGCCGCGCTCGCGCAGCCAGTCCAGCAGGGTGGTGTTGGGGGAGACATCGCGGATGTGACGGCGGGTGCCGTTGAGGGTCAGGGAGAACATCCGCGCATTCTAACGGAGCAAGTCGGGTTGAACGCTCCGCCAAGGACAAGCAAGCGGGGTTCAACGCGCCATTCTGGTGCCACAGACGGCGTTCTGGCGGCGTTCCAGGCCCCTTTCAGCCCTGTCTGGCCTGAAACGGGGGCGAACTGGAGCGTTGAACCCGACTTGCTTCGGAGAGCTGGAGCGTTCACCCTGACTTGCTGGGTTCAGGGGCGAGCGCGAGTAGGCTCAACGTCAGCGTTCTCTTGGGGCGCAGGACTCCGGCAAGAGCACGCCCATGTCCAGGCAGCCCTCCCAGAGATCCACGCGCTCATCGCTGTAGGGGTCGCTGTGGGTGCTGCTCTGGTGCACCTCACAGGGGGTCACCAAGGCCTCGACGAACACGGCGCCCAGTCGTCGGGATTCGCCGGCGAGCAACCCGTCGGCGTTGATGGGGCGGCCGTGCTCGAAGCGTTGACCGTCCGCGCAGCGCAGCTCGGTCCGCAGGCTGGCGTTCTCTCGGGCCGCGTGGGCAGGTGGCGTCTGGTTGGCCAACACGAGGGAGGAGATGGTCACCCCGGCGCTGCTCAGGTTGTCGGCTCGCACATCGCTGATGTGGAGCAGCGGGGCGGGCTCTGGGGTCCCCGTGGGCTGCTCGGGGCACGGGCCGTCTTGGAGCTGGCCGTGGTCCAGGCACATGCGGCTCTGGCGGCGTCCTTCGGCTTGGGACATCTGCACCATGACCTCGCAGGTGGAGGAGGCCGTGATTCGATGCTGGAGTGCAAGGGGGTGGGTGCCCGCTGCGGGCACCTGGCGATCGAAAGTCATGGCGTTGCGGAGCCAGCGCTCTCCCACCTTGCAGCGGCTGTTCAGGGCGAAGCTGGCTTGGGTCTCGTTGAATGTGGCCTGTCCGGTGAGCTTCAGAGTGTCGTTGTCCCAGCTTAGGGTGAGATCGCGGATCGGTGCTGGGCCCGGCAGCGGGGGCGGCAAGGGGACGATTCGGGACTCGACGATGTCGGTGAGCAGGGCGTCGTTGACCGAGATGCTGGAGAGCTTGCCATCGTTCTCCTTGAGCACCAGCAGCTTGCCGTTGGAGAGCTCGCCTTTGACCAGGGAGACGTGGTTCATCTTCTCGATCTGGCGGTAGAGCCACTCCTGTTGCTTGGGGCGGTAGTAGGTGACCGAGAGCCACTTTTCACTGCCCTGGCGCAGGCCCAAGTACTCGGCCCGGCGGCCAAAGTTCTCCTGGCTGAAGTCCGGGTAGCTCTCGGGGTAGGCCAGCATCGCGTAGGCGGCCGCGTCGTCGTGGGCGGCCAAGGCATCCAGGAAGGCCTGGGCGTTCTGGGCGGGCTTGGAGTCCCCAGGATGTGTAGGGTCGGCTGGGGGACCACAAGCCAGAAAAATGCTCAGCACGATCATGAGACGGACTCCGTGTCAGGCGATTAAGTGGAGGGTCTGGTGCCTGCGAGGTCAGGCTGGGAGTAGCGATGGACTTTTCTGCCTTCTGGGCCTTTTGGACCGAGCATGAAGCCGCCCTGTTTGAGGGGGTGCAGAGCGGCTTGGGCGAGGCCTTGATCGCTGCGGTGAGTGAGCAGGTTCATGCGCTGCACGATGGCTTGGGCTGGGAGTTTGGGCCTGGAGATGGCGGCCTGAGCTTCGCGCTGAAGACCGGTGGTGACCCCGCACAGCGACGGGTCGCCCGCGCTTGGATGGCCAGCGCGCCTCCCTTTGAGCGCTGGCAGTTCTTCGACGCGATTCCTCCGGGGCCTATCGAGCAAGTACAGAACTTTTCCCTGAGTTTTGGCGAGGAGGAGATCAGCTTCTCGGAGCTGCGCTTCGCCCTGGATCCCGAAGATGACCGGCAGCGTGTGCATGTGCGGGGCTTCCACCCTGCCCTGGTCGGTGCCGAGACCCAACACCAGCTCAGCGTCTTGTACACGGTCCTGGACACCACTCTGGGAGAGGCCGCTGTGGAGCTCTGGCTGGGGCAGATCGACGTTGTGGAGGAGCCCTTGGAGGAGGGCCTGGACCTGCCAGGCCTGCGTCGTGCCATCGACGCCCAAGGGGAGGCGTGGATCGAGGCTGGGGAGGCCTGGGCCAGCGCCCGAGGTGCAAACCGAGAGACCGAGATGCCGGTGCTCTTCACCCTGAACATGAGCGCGAAGCGGTGGAACCACCCCCTGTTGGACACCTACTTTGAGCTGGTGCTCTCCTACCCGGCGCGGGAGGATGGTCTGCCCAACCCCAGTGACTACGAGACCTTGATGGATCTCGACGAGAAGGTCTGCGAGGCCCTCCCAGAGGAGGTGCTGCACTTGGGCAGCCGCATGGGAGAGGGGGAGCGGGTGCTCTTTGGCTACGTGGATGGCCAAGACACCGATGGGCTGCGGGCCGCAGCGGTGCAGTGCCTGGGCAGCGACATGGGCTTACGCTTGGAGAAGGATGCGATGTGGGAGCGCCGGATGATGGCCTAAGGCTCAGAGCCTCAGACTTCGATGGCCGCCATCAACGTGTTTAGGTCACGCTCGTCCCGGACGCTGAGCACGTCGAGTGTTCGATCGCAGCTCTCACAGGCTGCGTATTCGCAGAAGACCAGGCAGCGGGTGCAGAAGTGGAAGGGCTGGGGGTAGGCCCGAACACGCGCGCCTAGCGCGGCAGTGTAGGTGCTTGGTGGAGGGATTTTGACCCGTTTGAGGCTGTTGCCCTTGGAGAGCAACAGCAGACCGAGCAGTCCAAAGAGCACGGCGATGCCCAGCGGCAGGGCGAGAAAGACGCCGTTGTTCCAGCTTCCGAGAAAGCCAGCGAGGCTCAGGCCGGAGACCCCAAGGCAGAGCGCAGCGCCTCTGTACCCCAGGCCCATCAGCCAATCGATCAAGTCCGTCATTGTTCCCCTCCATACCAGAGCATCGCACTACGTACCGGTCGCACGCGCCCCGATGCGCCTGCGGTCACCATCTCCGTGTCCGGCAAGTCTACGCCGCCCAGCTCCCTGACCCAGAGGCGCTTGGAGCTGCCTCCGTCTAGGTTCATGGCCTGGGTGCAGCCCTGTCTGCGCAGCAGCTTGGCCAGCCCGTGCAGAGTCAGACCCAAAGCGTGTTTCAGGTTCCGTCCGTCCACGCAAGCGAGGACCAAGCTGCCATTTGGACGTATTCCAACACCCAGTCGGGGCAGCAAGTTCTGGTCGAAGGTCTCATCGGCCGAGAAGGTGATGGGCGGCGCGGTGCCTGCAAAGTCCTCGGGGGCGCGCTCGATCTGTAGCTGACCGTCGCGCAACAGACTGGGTCCACCGGCCATGGCGTTGTGCCAGGGCGCCTGGATGCCCAGCGCGCCCAGCTCTGGCAGCGGGTGGCCCTTGGGCAGAGCGATGACGGCCCCGTTCAGGGGGATGCGTTGGGCACCGTTGGCCACCGAGACCACCTGGTGATCCACCAAAGCGAAGGATGGACCCCAGCCATCTAAACTCACTGGACCCCACGCTCTATTAAAGAGCGTCGGGTCCTGATCCAGGGTGCTGGGGTCGTTGTGGCCGGCGACCCTGCAGTGCCAGTCTCCTTGCCTCAGTTGCAGGCCGCTGAGGGTGGTGCGCTCGATGCGCGGGGGGCCGTGCTTTGGGGCCCAGAGCGCGGCCCGGGCCAGCAGGGGCAGGCTGTGAACTTGGCCTTCTGAGACCAACATGCCGACGGGGTCGCCTCTTTGGGACGGGGCTGCGATGTCGGCCTCGGAGTAGAGGAAGAAGCCGCCGGAGCTGGCGGCCAGTGCACCCTGTTGCGCGGCGATCTCCGGGAGAGTTCTGCCCTTGCAGAGGTGGGCCGAGAAGCGTGGCGTGTCCAGCTCCAAGAGATGAATTCGTGTGGGCCCGAGCACGCTGTCGCCGACGATGCGGCCCAGTCGGGACCCGGCCTGCAGCGCCTGCCACTGCGCCGGAAGATCCCAAGGCTGGGGCAAGTCGCTGTTTTGGTAGGGCAGCTGTGCGCCCAGGGAGGCGTAGTAGTCGGCCAAGGCTCGGATGCGGGCTGCGTGCGGGCCTGGCGCCGCAAGGATCTCCTCGCATCGGCAAGCCAGAGCGATTCTGAAGGCGGCCGCTGTGGGGTGAGCTTGGCTCTGGAGCAAGGCGTCCGTCGCCAGCAACCGGCGCTGGAAGAGGGCAGCCTGGTCTTCATTGACCTCGGCTGCGAGGACAGTGTGCACCTGTAGGTGGGGCAGAGGATCCGGGATCGTGCTGCGCAATGTGGGCCCAGGGAAGGCTTGCAGCTTCTCCCACACCTGGGCGGAGACACGGGGACGGAGCTGCTTGAGCCAGGACATTGGGCCGCTCAGCCGAGCAGCAGACGGCAAGCCAAGATGGCTCCGATAAAGCCGGCAAAGTCGGCGCTCAAACCCGCCAATGCGGCGTGGCGGGTCTTGGTGACGTTCACCGCGCCGAAGTACACCGCCAGCACATAGAAGGTGGTCTCGGTGGAGCCCTGCAGGGTGCTGGCCAGGTAGCCAATGGGGCTGTCTGGGCCGTGGGTCTGGATGAGCTCGATCATCAGGCCGTAGGCGCCGCTCCCTGAGAGGGGGCGGAGCAAAGCCATGGGTAGGATTTCCGCTGGAATACCCAAGGGATGCAGCAGGGGCCCCATTGCAGAGCCCAGCAGGCTCATGCCACCGGCCGCGCGAAGCATGCCCACGGCGAAGAGGATGGCGACCAGGTAGGGGATGATCTTGACCGCGGTGCTGAAGCCGTCGCGGGCACCTGCGACAAAGACCTCGTAGACCTTGACCTTTCGCAGTGCGCCAAATCCCAAGAGCAAGACGACCAGAGCCGGAATGACGCCGTCGCCGATCTGGTCGCTGACGTGGCGCAGCTCATCGGGCGGGTTCTTAAAGGTGGCCACGGTGAAGCTGAGCTGCTCGCAGTCATCGCCGGTGCACAGCAGGGTGTAGGTGCCCAAGCCATCGGGCACGAAGCGGCCGCTGGTGACCTCGGCCGCAGTGCCCGGAATCCCAGGGTCAGCAAGGGGATGCACCATGCTCTGGACCTTGGTGGAGAAGGCTGAAGGGCCCCCCTTGTGGACCTGAGCTGCGGTCAGAGACCACTGCCCTCCTTTGGGAAGCTGAATGGTGGCCCACCGCGGGGCGACCATGTCGATGCCGACGACGGGCGGCTCGGCTTGCACGTCAGCCAAGAAGGCTGCGCCCAGGGCAGGCCCCGCCAGGGCAAGCACCACGCCGACCAGGATCGCGCGAAGGCTCCAGACGCGCCAATCGTCCGGGGTGGGGGTGGCGTAGTCCAGCAGCTCTTTGACCTCTTCAGAGTCCTCGGACTGCTCTTCGGTCTCTGCCTCTTCCTCTTCTTCGGGGGCGGTGATCTTGAAGATGCCCAAGCGAGAGAGCAGCTTGGCGGCCGTCACACCCACGATGGTCGAGAGCAGGGTGGCGAAGAGGGTGGTCGCCATGATGCCCCAGGGATTCAAGCTCCCTTCGGCAGCGCGAATGCTGACCACGCCACTGGGCAGCAAGGCCAGCCCAGAGGTGTTGATCGCCAGAAACAGGCACATGGCGTTGGTGGCGACGCCCTTGTACTTGGAGAGCTTGTTGAGCTCCTGCATCGCCTTGATGCCGAGTGGCGTGGCGGCGTTCCCCAGACCCAGCATGTTGGCTGAGATGTTCATGATCATCGCCGCCATGGCAGGGTGCTCCGCCGGCACTTCTGGGAAGAGGCGCGTCATGATGGGGCGGATGGCGCGGGCCAGCAGGCGCAGCAGTCCGCCTTCCTCGGCGACTTTCATCAGGCCCATGAACAGAGCCATGTAGCCAATCAGCCCAAGAGCCAAGTCTACACTGGACTTTGCGCCTCCGAGGGCGGCCAGGGAAGCCTCCTCCAGAGTACCGGTGAGCAGCGCCAATGCGCTAGCGATGAGGACGATGCCAAGGAAGATGCCGTTCACCCCTTGACCGTCGCCCGATGGGCTTGACCTGTCAAGGTATTGGTGGCCGCTCTCCTGCTTTTAATCCCGGTGTACGTAGCCCATGGCCTCGAGGGCCTCGGTCAGCTCGTCGTTGGTGCCGTCGATCTGCTTGCCGGTGGGCACCGGAGCGAAGCCCCAGGTGATGCTGTAGGAGCGTCCCCCCACGCTTCCGGTGCTGAAGGGACGGCCGAGGGTGTCTGGCCCCTCGAGGGTGCCTTCGGCGAGCTGTGGTTCCTGAGGATCGCCGTCTGGAATCATCCAGGTGAGGGAGAGGCCCTCTATCTCCCTAGGGTCGCCCTTGGGCACCACGTAGATCTCTCGGCCGCCCTTCTTGCCCGGCATGATGACGAGCTCGTATGCGCCCTCGTCGTCGGGGCCGGTCATGGCCATCAAGCTGCCCTTGAGTGGATCTTGGCCCAGCCAAGCGGTCTCGATTCCCTGGGGATGAGAGATGCGCAGGACCCGCTCGCCCTTGCTCGAGCTTGAGGCCTTCTCGAGGTTGATCCGCCAGCTCAAGGGCGCCGAAGTCTCAAGGACTTGGGCCATCGCGTTGGTGTAGGCGCTCAGGTCTTGACCCTTGGCCAGGTCCTTGCGCTCCAAGGGGTCCTGCTCCAGGTCCACCAAGGCCTGTTTACCTTGGTAGGTGCTCCATTTTTGGCCGTCTACCAGAACCCCCCAGCGTTCCTGACCGTACAAGGGACGCCCGAAGCTCTGGGGGCGATCCTGGAGCTCTTGAAGGGTCTGCTCTTCGCCTGCGATTGCGCTGAGCAAGCTTCGACCCAACATGTTCATCGACGACGGTGCCTGAACGTTGAGCAGATCCAAAACCGTCGGGGTGAGATCGAGGAGGGAGACTGGGGCCTTCACGCGGGCCGCTGGCACATTGGGACCCTTGAGGATGAAGGGCACCCGCAGCAGCTCGTCGTAGAGGCTGTGGCCGTGTTCGAAGTCATCGTGATCCCAGAACTCTTCACCGTGGTCCGAGAAGATCAGGACATTGGCGTCTGGGAGGGACTCCAAAAGGGGAGCGAGGACATCGTCAGTGAAGGACAGGTTCTGGTCGTAGCGGTCCATGACCCACTGCTTGGTTCCTTCAAGATCTTCACGAGCGGCGCGCAGAATGTAGCTGCGTGTGGAACCCCAGCTCAAGCCAGCGGGTGGTTTGCTTGCCCACTTACGCCGGTACTGTAGCGGCTCGGTGTAGGGCAGGTGCATGTCCATGGTGTGCAGCAGAACAAGGGTGTCCCGATCCTTGTTGCGGCCCATGAAGTCTTGGAGCTTCTCGACCTGTTCGTCGACGGTTGGCCAGTTCTCTACGCTGTACTGAGACCAGCCTTGGGCCATGTCGAAGTTGGCGCTCAAGTAGACGTTTCCGACAAAGGCGCCTGTCGCGTAGCCCTGCTCGGCCAGCACATCTGCCAGGTGAGGGCCACTCTCCCAATGCTCAGGTTGGCGGCCCGTTAGTGCGCTGCGCGTGCTTGGCAGAGTCCAGGGGGCGACGGAGCGCGCCTGCTCAAAGACGGCAGCATCTTCGGCCCAGCGGTCCAGCTGCGGCGTTGTGTCGCGCTCGTATCCGTACAAGCCCATGTGATCTGGCCGGGTCGTGTCCAAGAACACCAACACCATGCGCTGCGGATCGCTCAGGGGCGTGTAGATCACTGGATCGGCCAGGAAGACGTAGTCCAGGGTGGTGTCGCTGGAGTCCTGTGTGCGGATCACCACGTCAACGACCTGGCCGGACCACTTGGAGAGGTCCACTCGGATGGCACTCCAATCTTCTGTTCCGATGCGACCTCGGAAGACTTGCTCCGCCTCCAGGTTCGGGGCGCGAACCTCTACGATGACCTCCGATCCGTCGCTCTGAGCGCGGACCTTGGCCTCGGGGGGGAGGACCAGAGCTTCAAAGCTGAGCACTGCGTTGAGAGCCAAGGCGCGCCCGCCGTAGATCACCTCGCTTGGGGCTGGCAGAAGCAGGCCTGTGCGTGTGTCTTCGCCGACCTGTAGAGAGCGCTGGATGAAGCGCTCTTGCTCGCTTGGGCTTTGGGGCTCATCGCTGAAGGTCTCCAGGTTCAAGGCGTCTTCTCGCTCTTGTGCAGTGCCCCATTTCAGCTGGTAGTCACCATCCTGCGGCACGTCACCCTTGGTGCGTACCATCACGGTCTCCGCCGTGAAGGCCCAGGTCCCGCTGCCCCCGCCCTTCTTCTTGTTGTGCTTGAGCACCTTGCCCTGCTCGGTGAGCACGGCCATGCCAGAAGGCGGGCTGGAGAAGAAGAGACTGCGCGGACGTGCCGGCAGCCTGGCCTCGTAGGTGCTCACGCCGTCAACGGTACGAACGAGCGTAAATGGCCCTTGGATGGGCATTAGCTTTGGGGCCGGAGCTCCCCCTGGTCGCACGCTGAGTGGTATCTCCAGTGATTTGGGCGCCTCACGCCCAATGGCCCACGCAGCAGCCCCCGGAGTGTCCCTTGGGACAGCATCCGGGGGCGCTGTGTCGCTCATGCAGCCGCTGAGGGCGAAGAGCCAAATCATCTGTCAGCTGCGACGGCGGCGTCCCAGCACGAAGGCCAGGGCCAAGCCGGCGAATGCCAGGCCTGTGCCGCCCATTCCGCCGGTGGTGCTGCTGCAACCGAAGCCGTCTCCGCGGCTCTCTTCGATATCGAAGCTGTCTTCCATGCTGACTTCGCCAGCAGGGCCCATTGCGGTGAGCTTGACGGTGTACTTGCCCTCACCGAACTCGGTGAAGTCCAGCTTGGGAGACCATGCGCCGAAGGCGATGATGGGTTCACCAGAGGCGCTGTCGCCTTCGTAGACTTCCCAGTTCAGACCGTCAATGCAGCCGTAGGTGGAGACGTTGGTGGTGTTGACCAGTTGGTAGACCAGCCCGTTTTCGTGATTCAGCTCGAAGCCAGGATCTGGCTCCTCGCAGACCAGCACGTGTGCGCGTTGGGTCTGGCTGACATCCCAGTCTCCACAGGTGTCGGACAGGCCGGTCACGTCTGCGGTAACGGTGAACTGGCCTTGGTCTTCGAAGGTGTGGCAGGGCTCCAGCTCGTCAGAGGTCGTACCGTCTCCGAAGTTCCATGCGACGCCTTGGATCTCGGCTTCGTACTCTTCATCAACTTGAAGCTCGAAGCAGACCTCGAGGGGAGCTGGTCCGAATCGCACCGAGTCTTCGGTGACGTTCCAAGTGATGTAGGGACCGTAGAGAGCGGTGATGCCCTCGATGTCGTCTGCATCGATGGATGCGCTTGCGGTGTCGCAAGGGCCTGCGGTCCAGTACATCGTGGCGTTCAGGAGATCGGAGTCGACGCAGAGGTCGCCGTCATCGCAGGAGTGACCCATGCCCAAGCTGTGGCCGACCTCGTGGGTCATGACTGCTTCGGCTGCGTAGGTACCTGCTGGACACTCCTCTTCCAAGGCATTGACCATGCCCCAGTTGATGTTGTCGTTCATGACAATGTCGCAGTTCCGGATGGCCCGGATCTGCTCACCAGCGATGATATCGATGATGGGGCTGTCGTAGGGGCACAAGGTCGCGCCCAGGATGCCCGCCGCGAGCTCATCTGCGGGGTCGTCCCAGTAGATGCCGTAGGTGTCGTCGTCGGTGAAGCCCAAGTGAGCGTTCGTGGTTCCGCCGTACTCAAAAGGCACGTCGGCGCACAGCGCCGTGTCGTATCGCTGCCACTCTGGGCCGAGCTGCTCCTCGCAGTACTCCGTCCAGTTCCAGTTGCAGAAGGACTTGATCAGCACGTCCTCTTGGGGGTAGCGGCCGGTCTCTGCGTCCGGAACTTGGGGGAGCGAGTCCTCCAAGTAGGTCGAGGTCTGCACCACGATGGGCAGATCTTCGCTGTCCCACTTGCGCGCGGGAACTACGAACTTGAAGGCTTCGGCTGGGCTGCTGAGCAGCATCAGGCTGATAATCATTGTTGCCCCACAGCAGGAACGGTGTTGATGCGCTCAAGGCGGTCAAGGGATGCGCCGGGGATTGGCTTGCCGTCCCAACCCTGTGCGACCCGGGCCTGAATCTGGGCCTCTACGTCGTCTGCGTAGACGCGCTGGTTCTGCGGGGGGTGGGGGATGAAGCGGTGGTCGTAGTGCCACTCTTGTCCGACGGTGGCGCGAACCAGCATCTCGCGTCCGTTGTCGGGGTCGATGCGAACGGTGAACTTGCCGATGTCACCGCCGACGACGCGCCAGAGGCCGCTGTTGCTCTTGTCCAAGTAGAGCAGGGTCTGCTCACCAGGGGAGAAGCGGGTGAAGACGCTGAGGGTCAGCCCTTCGCCGCTCTCTGAACCACCGAGCTGGTGCACGATGACGCTGCGGGTGGCGCTCTCGCCCTTGTAGACGCGCTCCACCTCGACGGATGCCAATGTCCAGATGGAGCCAGCGGCGTCCTTCTCTGTCCAGACTTCCGAGACGGTGCCGCGAACGATGAGTTCGGAGGCATCCACCATCTGATTTGGGCTCAAGTCGGCGACCGAGCGTGCCTGTGCCGTTGGGCTTTGGGCCGTAACGGTCACCAGGGTGGCTATAGGTAGGGCCACCAAGAGGGCGAGGGTGAGCTTCCGCATGTGCGCAGACCTCCAGAAGGGTTCAGCGGCATCTAATACCCGTAGATGGGGGTGCAGGTCAAGGCGAGCTGTTTGGCGGATCCGGCAGGGGCCCTTGCCGGTGGCGCAAGCGGTGATCACTGTTTGAGAACGGGTGCGCCGGAGGTGGGGCTTTACTGAGGAACTCTAAGATGGGCCTTGGGTGCCGATGATCCGGCGAGTGAACACAGCCTTGTCGGGTCTGCACCTTGACGGTGTTGGTCGCATCACGTAATCGTGCAGCGCTACGCAACCCTCTCATGACGTGAGGGTGGCCCCTGCCCGGGGCTTATTTTGGTTCCCTGCCTCTGGAGGCCGCATATGCGCGGTTCCTCGTTCTTCAAGCTGCTCCTCGTGCTGCTTCTGCCCCTCACCCTGCTCTTCGGCAGCAGCGATGCGATGGCGCAGACCACCGGCACCATCAAGGGTGTGACCCTAGATGACGGAGGCTTGGCAATCCCAGGCGTTCTCGTCTCTTTGTCATCACCTGCGCTCATCGGTGGCGCTCAGCAGCAAAGCTCTGACGGCCAGGGCCGTTTTCTATTCACGAAGTTGCCCCCGGGCATCTACGTGGTGCGTGCCGAGATGGCTGGATTTGGTACCGTCGAGTACCAAGACATCCAGGTCCTCATCGGCAAGACCGTGCCTCTCACCATCGAGATGACCTTCCAGGAAGCTGGCGGAGTCATGGTGGTCAAGGACACGCCTCCGGCGATCGACACGGAGCAGACTCAGCGAACGACGGTCATGACCAAAGAGTTCCTGGATCGCGTTCCTACCGGCCGTGACTACCTGCAAGCAGTCAGCGCAGCACCTGGTGTTGTCGGCGGCGGCAACGCAAGCATGGCTGGTGGCGCCGGCAACGAGAACACCTACATGATCGACGGTGTCAACATCACCGACCCGGTCACCGGTACCTTCTCCCTGAACTTCAACTTCGACGCCATTGAGCAGCTCGAGGTCGTCACGGGCGCATTTGACGCGGAGCACCCCAACAACTTGGGTGGCATCGTCAACATCGTGACCCAGACCGGTGGAAACACCCTGGAGTTCCAGTCCAACATCTTCTACGCCAACGGCAACTGGGCGCCCAAGACGGACGCTCGCTACACGGCAGATGGTGTTCAGCTCTCGCCGACTGACTTTGACAGTCAGTTCACGACCTACCAGATCAGCGGTCAGGTCAGCGGACCCATCGTTCGCGACAAGGCTTGGTTCCTGATCAGCTACCAGAGCAGCCGCAGCCAGATTGCCAACGTCGGCATCGACCTGCCCCGTGACTACGAGGGTCACTACTTGATGACGAAGTTGACCGCGCAGCCCACCGCCGCGCATCGCTTCACCGTCTTGGCTCAGACCAACCCCACCACTGTGGACAACACCAACCAGAGCGACCGATTCGTGCGCCCTGAAGCTCAGAGCCGTCAGGTTCAGGGCGGTCTGGTCACTTCGCTTCAGTGGGACTGGTTCATCAGCCCCGAGATCTTCGTGGAGACCAAGGGCACCATCCAGAAGAGCTACATCGAGACCAGCGCGGTCCCTTGTACTCATGACACCAAGCTCGGCTACCACCCTTGTCAGCCCGACGAGCTTGAGAACAGCCTGGACATCCTGACCCCTGGTCGCCTGGGCAGCTTCAACGCCTACGACTCGGAGAACTACCCCTTCTTCCAGTTCGACGACCGCTTCCGCAACAGCGTCAGCACCAAGGTCAGCCTGCTGCAGCGGAGCATCCCCTTCCTGCCAGGTACCCATGACTTCAAGACTGGCTTTGAGTTCAACCGTCTGGCCACTGAGCGGACCTACGGCTACTCGGGCAACATCTACTACGTAGACTTGAACCAGGTCATCTACGACCCAGGTACCTACTCCAACTACTACTGGATCGAGACCACTGGCGCGCTGACCTACAAGCAGTCCGGTGAGTCTTACGGTGCCTTCGTCCAGGACGTCTACAAGCCTGTGGACAACCTGACCCTTCGCGTCGGTGTTCGCTACGACCGTTCGGTGCAGCGTGCTGACACCAACGATGCGGTTGTGAACTTTGGTGTCTGGGGCCCCCGCCTCTACACCGCGTGGGACCCCTTTGGGGACGACAAGACCAAGATCAGTGGTGGCTACGGCCGCTTCAACGCGATCGGAAACTTGGGTGTCGCCAACGACCTGAACTCTTCTGGGTTCGGTACCAAGCTCTACCTGGGTGAGTTCTTTGGCGAGTACTCCAACGGTGCTCCCCAGAACTACAGCCTGTCTCCCAACGAGAACTTGAACACGGTCCACGACAAGCTGACCGCTCCTCACTCCGATGAGTTTGTCATCGGTGCCGAGCGCCAGGTCATCGACGACATCGTCTTCGCGACCAACTTCACCGCCAAGTTCACCCGCAACCAGTACGTGTACGACGAGACCAACGTCATCTGGGACGAGGACGGCTTCGGCTTCCTCGGAACCAGCAACGGTGAGATCGAGAGCCTCTTCCGTCTGCGTACTCCCAGCGTCTCCCGCCGCGACTACTACCAGACCGACGTTCAGGCTCGGAAGAACTTCTCCAACCGCTGGTTGGCTTCGGTCACCTACTCCTACGTCGTGTCCAAGGGCACCGTGTTGGGTGGTGGTGGCAGCGCCTTGGCAGTGCCTTCGCAGGCTGACTTCTCCTACGGCAACTTGTCCACGGACATTCGCCACCAGGTCAAGGCCTTCGGTGCTTACGAACTTCCAAACGACCCATGGACGACCAACATCGGCGTGAGTCTGCAGTACTACAGTGGCCAGCCTCTGAGCCGCTACTACTACGGTGCTGGCTACGGCGGTTCGAACATCCTCAAGTCGGACATCGGTACTTACACCCGCGTCCGTCCGGTGTACTACGCCAGCCTGCAGGTCTCCCAAGACATCGACGTTCGCAAGGGTCAGTTCCGCGTCTACGGCATCTTCGAGAACGCCGTCAACGCTCGCAACCCTGTGGGCGTCAATGGAGCCTTCCTCTACCAGCAGAACCGCTGGGTCATCACCAGCCGCCAGTCGCCAGTCGAGATTCAGTTCGGCGGCGAGTACCGCTTCTAAGGGCTCAACATGCTTTCACTATTTCTCTTGATAAGCGTTGGTTGCAGCTACGATGAGCAGCTGCCACAGGCCAACATCAGCGGTACGCTGATCATCCCCGCTGAAGCAGCCACTCGAACGGTGCTGGATCCCATTACGGGCGAGTCCAGCGAGGTGACGGACTCCCGCTTCATCGGCCCGGTCTACTTGGGTGCGTTCCCAAGTGTGACCGAGCTGGACTACGGCTACGCCCACCCCGAGATGGGGCCTGTCATTCAGGCTGACATCGAAGGGAACACCTACCCCTACGGTGGTGGTTCGGTCGGTCGCTTTGACTTTGCTTGCTTCGAGTACTTGGCCTGTAGGACTCCAACAGGTCGCTTCACCGACTACGACGATCTGCTCAGCTTCTTCGCTGATGTTGTCGGTGACCCGGTACAGGATGCCTTCGGAAACGAGGTCGTCTCTGCCGGCTACATGCAGGCCGTCTGCTACGACCTCTTTGAGATCACCGCAGACTACGAGATGGAGTGGATCTCCGACGTCTCCGACTACCAGGGTGAGAAGCTCGATCGCTTGGACTTCGTCCAGAACAGCGATGGTGACTTTGAGGCACAGTTCGACCTCTGGCGCGTCAACTATGCTCCAGACATGAAGATCTGGGGCTGGATGGATGCTCCGACGGATCTGGACTTTGGTGTTGCCAACCAGCGCTACAAGTTCGGTACCTGCAATGAGCAGAACGGCCAGCAGAACAACGAGTACAACAACGACTTTGTGTACGGCGTCACGCAGATCGACCTGCTGAACTTCCCAGGTCGCTACATTGGTGGCGGTGACTGGGTTGTTGGCATGGACGACGTGATCACGGTCGATGCAGAGACCGCTGAAGACTACCGGGCCAATCCGCCAGAAATCACCGTGCGCATCGCATCGAAGGTGGAGTAGACATGCTGTTTCTGCTGACAATTTTTGCCTGTGGCCACGCCGGCGATGACTACGTCCCCAAGTCCGTAGAAGGCTATGAGGGCGTGAGCGTCTTGGGCGAGCTCACTCCGATGTCTCGCGACAACCTGCTCTCGACCACCGCCCGTCAGGAAGGGGTCACCTACGCGACCCTGACGCTCCCACGTGAGCAGCTCTTTGGTGGTGCAACTGCCAGCTTTGTCGCTGACGGCAGCACCTACTGCGTCGTGGTGGACCCAGAGGCCGTCACCTGGAACCAGTCGGTGGACTTTGAGGCACCCTCTGAGACCTACATCTTCAAGGACAACACCAGCGACGACGGTGACCTGGACTTGTCGGTCGGTCTGAGTGCCAACTACACCGGCACCCCCGGTTACCAGATGGGCAACTTCGAGCAGGCCTACGAGGACTCTTTGGGTGCTCAGGTCACGGTGAACACCAACGAGTGTGTTCTGGTCGGTTCTCTGGGTCAGGTCGGTGCACACGCCGGTCGGGCGACTCCAGAGTTCTGCGAGATCGATACGACTCTGCATCCTGGCCGTGAATACACCATCGCCTTGGATACCTGGTCGCTTCCACTGGACGACGACCTGCTCTCCTTCGGATTGGTCGTCATTGAAGGAAGCTGCGAGGGCATTCAGGATCAGGCAAACGTGCCGGACTGGGAGTGTGTCATTCCTGCTGAGTCCTGCACCCCAGAGGAGGCTGCGGCTGACAACTGCAACGCGCGGGAGTCTAGCTTTGCGGCGATGGAGCTTGCGTACTGCAACCAGTTCCAGCACCTGTTCTGTGACTGTGCGATCAACCCCAGCGCCGACAACCCCTCGTGCAACACCTGCGAGGGTACCGTTGGCTTTGCCCTGGTCGAAGACCAGCTCACCGTCAGCCCAGTCTGTGCTGCCGATGGCTACGTCGCGGACCTGAGCGTCTTGAACCTCTGCTCGGCTGACTGAAGGTCTGCTGCCTTTGGGCAAGAGAAAAGCCGGCTACCCCAAAGGGTGGCCGGCCTTTTTTGTCTCTGGGTCCATTGGTCGGGCGCTGGGCTCTCCCAACGCCCCCCTTCTGAGCCCCTCCCCTCAGCGCAACTTGGTGCTCAGGGTCGGTCCCCCTGAGGGCACCACGGAGCGAAGCCAGAGGCTGCTCCCGTCGCCCACCAAGCTCGCGTTGGCCTGTGGCTTGGCCTTGAGGGCCTCCTGACCCGGCTGCAGGACTGAGAGCTGCCCATCGGGGAGGGTCATCAGCACAGCGTAGTCGTCGTAGCCCAGCGGAAGCACGTCGCTGATGCGCCCCTCGCCAGTCGTGATGGATGCCACGGTGCCCAGCGGGGTACCGTCCAGAGCAAACCACTGGCCGCTTGCTTTGCCCTCTGGCTCCTCCAAGAGCACGAAGAGTGCCAGTCCACCTGGACGGCCTTCGCTGGCTTCTAGGACGGCGTAGCGGGAGGCGAGGGGCTGCTTTCCGTCTTCGGCTTTGACCAAGCGCTTGCCGGCACCGGGAAGCTCCGTGGCCGAGACGATGGTGTACTGGTCCAGGTTCCCCTGGTTTGGGAAGACCAAGCGCAGGTTGCCACCGGAGTCGATGCCGGTCTCAATCCACGCGGGCTGGCTCTCGTACTTGGCCAAGCTGCGGTAGGAGCGCTGGCCTCGGTCGCGCAGAGAGAGCACCATGAGCTCTCCCCCAGATCCCTTTGGGGCCGGAATCCAGATGGGCACGTGGAGTCCGCCATCCTTGTCCGTCGCTCCTTGTCCCAGCAGTTCAACCTTTGGGTAAGGGGTCTGGATCAGTCGGCTGGAGACGGGCTGACCGGCGCCCTGGAGTCGGGCGACCTGGACGCTCCGGTCGTCACGCTGCCAGTACACATAGCGGTCCCAGCGGGCCGAAGGCAGGGCCAAGCTCAGGATGGGGTCGGCCGCTTTCTCGGAGTGCATCAGGTAGTACTGGCCCAGGATGCGGCGCGGCTCCGTGGCGTCGGCCTGCTCCACGTAGACGTCGTAGCCTTTGGCGCTCTTCTGGGTCCAAGCTACTTGGTGGCCGGTTCGCTCGATGCCCAGTGGCTCGTAGTGAACGACCCCGGCTGTGGCCCGGACGGGCTCCACCACGAAGCTGTGGCTGGCCAACTTGACGGTCCCTGCCGGGTCTTCCACCCGGAGATTCAGGGTGTAGCTGCCGGCCTTGAGGGCGGCGGACTGGGGAACGTCCATCAGCACTTGCTTGCGCGAACGACTGGGGAGACTCCAGCTCTGACCGGGATCCTTGGCTGGCGCCGTGTTGTGGTAGGTCGCCTTCTTGCCCTTGGAGTCCAGGATCTCGAAGTAGACCAGCCACGGCCGCAAGGACAGGTCTGGGAAGCTCTGGGTCTGCTTGCCTGGGTTCTCCACCGTCAGGCGCACCAACATGGGCTGGCCGGCCAGATAGGCCGGGCGCAGGTCGGCGCTCAGTGTGGGCTTGGCAGCGGGGGCCTGCGCCTCATCACCAAGGGCAGGTGGGGTCTCAGCCGCGGGTGCCTCAGGGGCCGCTTCGGCCTTGGGCGGAGCGTCCTGGGCGAGGGCCAGGCTTGAGAGCGTGCAGCTGGTCGAAAGCAACGCGAGGATCAGGGTCATACCGGGGGTGTCGTCCGTGCTCGTGGGGTGGACAGCATAGTCTGCTAAGGGTGCCTTTGGAGCCACTGGTCGGCAAAGGCCTGTGCCTGCTGGGGTGTAGACACCTGGCCGGCCCATTGAGATTCCCGCAGGGCCTTGAGGATTTGGCCCATGGCCGGCCCAGGCTGGAGCCCCAGAGCGCCCAGTTCTGCGCCACCCAACAGGACGGGCAGGGGTCCTTCGGCGACACCCAGGTCTTGGGCGCGCAGCAGCCCTGGCAGCGGATCCTCCCCCAGTAGAGCGTGGTGCAAGACCAAGGGCAAGAGCACGGGGAGGGTGTCCGCCAGGCGGCGCAGATCGGTGTCGGAGAGGGGCGCTTGGGCCTGCTTGAGGGACGGCAGCCAGTGCTTGAGAGGGGCCCCGCCGATCTTGTGTAGCCCCCAGCGTGCCAAGGCCTGGGCGGGCCGCTCGAGGCCCAGGAGCCAGGTTCCCCAGAGCAGGACTTCCTGGTGGGAGGGCTCGGCGAGCAGAGCCAAGTGGGGCTGCACCTGGGACATGCGCTCCGCCGCTTTCAGGCCATCGACCCTTGGGAAGACTTGAGCGCCCAGGCCGCTGTCGTGGAGGAGGGTGAGTCCTCTTGCGGGATCCACGGAGAGCAGGATCTTGCGCAGCTCTCCGAGTACACGCTCCGATGCCAGCTCCCCAAGCGAGGTCACCCGGATCTGCTCCAGCAGCTCGGGCGCCAGCTCCATCTGCTTTGTGCAGGCAAAACGCACGGCACGAAGAGCCCGCAGTGGGTCTTGCACCAAGCTCTGCTCGGAGACGGCGCGCAGGCGCTTGGACTGCAAGTCTGCAAGTCCTCCGGTTGGGTCCAAGGTCTCGCCGCTCAGGGGGTCGTAGTACAGAGCGTTGCAGCGCAGGTCCCGGCGCTGCACAGCCTGCTCCAGGGTCAGGCTTGGGTTGGGGGCCTGGCCATCGAAGGGCAGAGCCACGTCCAGCTCCTCCTTGCCGATGCGGAGCTTGAGCACGCCGAAGCTCTTGCCGACGGCGTGGGCACGTCCGTGGCGCTGGAGCACGGCCAAGATCTTGTCTTGATCCAGACCAAAGACCTCAAAGTCCACATCCTTGCTCGGCAGGCCCAAGTGTAGGTCCCGCACCCAGCCGCCCACGATATAGGCACGGCCCCCGGCGTCTGCGAGGTCCTGGCACAAGGGCACGATGGCGGGGTGAAGCTTCATGCCCCCAGTCTATTCACCTTCGAGAGACGCGACTGCTCCTTCTGTTGACCAGCCTCAGCATGGCCGCTCCCCAGGTCAGGGTGCGCGCGGCCCTGTTGGTTCAAGCGCAGGACGAGCTGCCCTTGGCTGTGGTGGCCCGTACGGAGCGGGATCTGCGGGAGCTCTTGGAGGGCTCTGGGAGGTACTTGTTTGTGGACGAGATCGCTCTGCAAGCCAGGACGGGAGAGGAGGGTCCGGCGCTCTTGGCGCGCTGCGGCGAGGACGAGGTCTGCTGGGCGCAGCTTACCCATGAGCTGGCGGTGGACCAGCTGCTGGTCCTGGAGCTCAGCGGAGACTCAGCGGCGCCTCGTGCTGAGCTCTCGGTGCGCGATGCAGCTTGGCCAGAGGAGCCCCGCCGCTACCTGAGCGCACTGCCACGTGGTGGCGGGGCCCCTCTGGAGATCTTGGAGGACGCCTTCTTTGCCGATGGTTCACTGCGCGTCCAGGCGCCCGTCGGGGTGCGCATGAGCCTGGACGGGGAGTCCTTGGGCGAGGTCGGAGGCCTGTTGGAGCTGCCGATCGTAGAGGGGGGCAAGCACACCCTGGGCATGGAAGACCAGACTGGCCGCAGCCACCTCTTGGTGGTGCAGGTGGTGCCGGGGCGAGAGACGGTGGTGGACTTTGTGCCGCCGCCACCTCCGATGGTGCGCCGCCGTTGGGGCCGATGGGCGAGCGGGGGCTTGGTGCTCGCCAGCGTCACGGTCTTTGTCGTGGGCCAACAGGCGCCAGGACGGGCGGTTGAGCCCGAGCGCTAAGCTGGGGGCTCAAGGCACCCGCTATGGAACGCCTACGATCATCAGGGTGACGTTGTCCTTGCCGCCGCCGTGGTGCGCTGCACGCACAAGCTCGCGTCCGCAGACCCTGGGATCGGTGTACTGGGCCATGAGCTCGCGGATGCGTTCATCCTCGACCTCGCCCCAGAGACCGTCGCTGTTCATCAGCACCCGGTCGCCGCTCTGCAGCTCGATGCGGAAGATGTCGATCTCCACATCGCGTTCGGTGCCGACGGTGCGCAGCAGGATGTTGGAGTGGGGGTGAACCCGCGCCTCCTCCGAGCTGATGCGGCCCTGCTCGACCATCTTGCCTACCAGGCTGTGGTCCTTGGAGACTTGGTGCAGCTCGCCCTGTCGGTACAGGTAGCCGCGTGAGTCGCCCACGTTGGCCATAAAGCCCAGGTTGCCCTGGACCAGGAGCGCCACCAGGGTGGTGCCCATGTCATTGCCCCGCGCCTCGGCGGTGCCCTTGACGGTGTTGTTGGCCATCTGGAAGGCTTCGTCGAGCAGGTTCTCCAGCTCGTCGGCTGGCATGTCTGGGCTCTCGGCCATGCGCTCGCGGGCCACACGGCAGATGGTCGCAGTAGCCAGCTCCGAGGCCACCTCGCCGCTGTCGTGACCGCCCATGCCGTCGGCGACGACGTACAGGAAGGTGTCGTCTGCCAGCTGAACCCAGCCCCAGTTGTCCTCGTTCAGAGAACGAGCCAGACCCACATCGGTCATCGCTGCGATGCCAGCGGGCGCTTCCAAATCTTCCACGCCATCAAAGCGCTTCTCAATTGCCCGTCCGAACTCCAAGGGGCTGGCGAAGGCACCCTCCTCGGTCATGGCGAAGAAGTCCCGCAGGTGATTGGCGTTGACCGGCGTGAACATGCGCAGCATGCGGCCCAATGGGCGCAGCTCGTGGCCGCGCTCGGCGTCTGGGACCGGGCCGTCGTAGACGCGTGCAATGTCTGGGTCAAAGAGCAGCAGTCGGTTCTCGCTGCGGCGCAAGAGCACGTTGGCGCGCGAGAGCTTGGCCAGAGTGATGCCCTTGTACTGGAGGCTGGCCAGCATGCCAGCGAAGCGTTGGCCGAGGTGGACCACGCCGCGTGCGGACAGGGGCGCGGCCTCGTCCAGCATCAAGGATTCGCCGCGGTAGCGCACCACGGAGCAGAGCACGCCGGCGTGGATGAAGCAGGCATCCGGCGAGAGCAGACCGGGGTGCTGCAGGCCCTTGTTGAAGAAGTCCATGTAGGGCTGGAAGCTGTCTTTGTGCCAGCGCACGCTCATCAGGAACTGCGTGCGGGCCTGGAAAGGCGTCTCGCAGCTCTCGCATGCATCGGCCGCCCGGGGGGTGTCCGGGTGTCCGCATTCCCAGCAGGGACGCCGCGGTTTCTCGGCCCGGTCATCGGTGACCAGGTAGAACATCCGCCCTTCTGCCAAGCGCACAAGGGCCTCGACACGGAAGTGTTCGCCGATCGGCGTTCCACTTTGGAAGGGGGCGGGCCTAGAGCGGCCTGGAGATGCCATGGAGGAGAAAGCCTCGGGTGGTCTGAGCTGAGCGAAGTCGAGTATACCCAGGTTCCAGATGCGCGCAGGGTAGGCCCGAGGAGGTTGCCTGCGTTAGAGCGCAGCTTATGACCTGCCCAGTAGACTTTAAGATCCATGCCCAGTCCGGCCAAGCCCGTGCTGCAACCCTGACTCTCGCTCGGGGGAAGATCCAGACGCCGGTCTTCATGCCGGTGGGGACACAGGGCGCTATCCGCACTCTGTCACCGGTTCATCTGGCCCAGACCAACTCCCAGATCATTCTGGCGAACACCTACCACCTGCACCAGCGGCCCGGCGAAGACCTGGTGGCCCGTCACGGTGGCCTGCACAAGATGATGGGCGTGGAGCTTCCGATCCTGACGGACTCCGGTGGTTTTCAGGTCTTCTCTTTGGACAAGAAGAAGGTCGAAGAGGACGGCGTGACCTTCACCTACGAGGTCGACGGTCAGCGCACCTTCCTCTCGCCCGAGACCAGCATGGACATCCAGCAGAAGCTGGGTGCAGACATCGCCATGGTCTTTGACGAGTGCTTGGCCTTTGGCACCGAACGGCTCTACGCGGAGCGATCCGTGGCGCGCACGACCCGGTGGGAGCGTCGCTCCAAGGAAGCCCACTCTCGCTCCGATCAGAGCCTCTTCGGCATCGTTCAAGGCGGCTTCTGGCCGGACCTGCGAAAGCGCTCGGCGGAAGAGATCCAAGAGATCGGTTTTGACGGCTACGCCATCGGCGGCCTGAGCGTCGGCGAGGGGCACCAGAAGATGGTGGAGGTGCTGGACTACACCACCGAGCACATGCCCAAGGACAAGCCCCGCTACTTGATGGGCGTGGGGCGCCCCATCGACCTGGTGGAGGGTGTGGCCCGCGGCATCGACATGTTCGACTGTGTGATCCAGACCCGCCACGCCCGCAGCGGCATGTTCTACACGGACCGGGGCCGCCTCCGGGTCACGGACTCTCGCTACAAGCGCGACATGTACCCGCCAGACAGCAACTGTGGCTGCTACACCTGCACCACCTTTACCCGCGGCTACCTGCACCACCTCTTCAAGGTGGGCGAGGTCTTGGGCGCCACCCTGACCACCCTGCACAACCTGTACTGGTTCGCCGGGTTCATGGACCGCATGCGTCAGTCGATCTTGGACGATGAGTTCGAGAGCTTCCGCGCCTGGGTGCACGAGGTCTACCCCGAGAAGCCCGTGGGCCAAGCCCCACAGCGGCGCAACAAGCCGGGCAACAAGCGCGGCAAGGGCAAGGGCAAGCGCTAGTTCAGCAGGGCGATGACGAGGGCCAGAGCACCCATGGCCAGCGCCAGTGCGACCCCGCCAAAGAGCAGCAACATGCGGCTGGACACCTCTTCGGGGATGGGCATCATCGAGGTCAGTGTGGTCGCGTCCTTGTCCGGGCCCCGGTTGGCCTCCGAGGGCACCGGGGGCAGCAGCGCGCCCATGCGTGGGCCTTCGCAGGCTGGGACGGGATCCAGAGGCTCTTCCGCCAGGACTTCTTTGAGGGCCTGAAGGGGCTGTCCCTGCTTGTCCCCGAAGCGCTCAGGGTCCAGGGCGCTGCGCGGCGGGGCCAGCAGGCGGGCCAAGAGCGCGCCGCGTCCTGGGACTTCACGCAGGTCCTTCTCCGGCAGCGTGCCCTCGACTGCGGCGGTGTGTGCACCGGATCGGGAGCGCCCAGTGGACCAAAAGTCCAAGAGACCGCCGCTGCTGGAGCGATCCGGCCCCAAATCCAAGCTCACTTCGTCAAATCCGGTGGACTGCCAGGGCAGAGGGTCACCCAAGGGCCCGGGGGTCCACTCTTTGGCCAGCTCGGCCAAGCGGGTGCTGTCGGCGGCGGGGTACTCGGTGGCCAGCCAGTCGAACAAGGCCTGGCCCAGGCTGTTCTGCCTGGAGAGCTTGGGCCGAGGGTGTCCAACAGGCCAGGTCTCGCGCAACAGGCGGGTCAGGGCTTGCAGATCCCGGTCCTTGGAGCCGGCCTGAAAGCGGCCTGCCCCCATCAGCACCGGCTTTCCGTCCGGCCCGACGACGACTTGGTTGGCCTCCAGGGCGCCGTGGTGAAGGCCGGTCTGGTGGAGGGCCTGCAGGGCGTTGTCGACCTCGATGAGCACCAGGGCCAGGTCGGCGGCGTGGAGCTTGGGGGCGAGCTGGTCCAGGGCGGGGCCCATGGGTCGGGACTCCAGCCAGGCCGGCAGACCGTCGAGCAAGCCGCGGTCCAATACGTCGGTCAGGCCCGGGTGCTCCGGTCGTCTGGGAGGGGGCGCGCCGGTCCAGAGGATGACCAAGCCGCCCTCTGCCGCTTGGGCCAGGGTGTGTGGCCCAGGGTCGCTCAGGGCCAGCAGCTCGCCGCTCATGGGGCCCTCACAGGGGGCTGTCCGGCATGCTGTCGATGTCCAACTCCAGATCGGCGTCCCGGGCAAAGGGGGCGGTCTCCGGCGCCGGGTCTCCCATTAGGTGGAAGGAGTCCAGGATCTGACCCCAGTCGGCCACCAGGCCGGGATCGGCCTCGGGCAGGGTGTGCAGGCTGAGGATGGCCAGGTGCTCGGAGCCGCGCAGCACGACGGTGCTCTGCATGCGCTCGTGGGGGCCGTGTTTGCGCAGGGTGGTGATGGCCCAGGCCTCGCGGTTGTCTACTTCCAGGCGGTGGTGGCCGGTGACCGCCGCCTCGATGCCCAGGCTGCGGCCGTGGTCCACCGCGTAGCCTTCGCCGACGATGAGCAGATCCAGATGTCGGGTCTGTTTGGCCTCGCGCACGAGGTCGATGGTGACCTGTGTGCTGGGGTCCGGGCTGTTCAAGAGCAGGTGGTGGTTGCCAAAGGCGCGGCTGTTCCTGCTCACCTCCCAACCGGATGGGAGCTCCACAGAGATGCGGCCCTCCAAGCGTGGGGTCGGCGCTCCCTCCACGGGGTGCACTGCGCGCAGGCAGCCCAGCAGCAGCAGCACTATTCGCCCAGCTCGATCTCGACGCGGTGGTGCAGAATCAGGCCCGGCACATCAGGAACGGGCTCGTCTTCCCGGTGGACCACAGACGTGCCGGCTTCGGGCAGGGTCTCGGTGAATCCGTTGATGAACCACTCCGGGTCCGCCTTGTCGGCGGAGTAGGCGCTCCAGCCGGTCCAGGTCTTGCCGTCCTTGCTCAGATCGATGCTGTGGAGGGCTTGGCCGTTGTCGTCTGTCCAGACCGTGGTGTTCAAGGCCGCGTTGCAGTCCGTGTCCACCTCGGCCCAGGTGCCTGAGAAGTCGGGGCCTTGGCCGTCAGCGCTGCTCTGGCTGCCCGTTCCAGCGTAGTTCTGGGTGCAGTCCGAGAGGCCGGTGACGGGCATGGTGAACTCCCACTCCAGTCGGTAGCTGACGTTGAGGGTCTGCCACTTCTCCCCTACTGGGCTGTCGGCGTCCGAGTCTGAGTCGGTGTCGGCGTCCGCGTCTCCATCCGCATCGGTGTCGGTGTCGGTGTCGGCATCGCCGCCCTCTGCGCAGTCCGGGCTCCCCCAGCAGTCGTTGTCCCCGCAGTCAAAGTAGCCGTCTTGATCGTTGTCGGCGCCGTCGGTGCACTCACCGGGGTTGGCGCCTTCGATGTTGGCTGCGCAAGCCAGGAGCAGGGTCAGAATGGTCATGGGAGGCCTCTTGGGCTCCCAGTCTACCCGACCCTGCTCAGGACTACCGCGCTCTCTACTTGGTGTTCTTCACGTGCAGCTCAGCGAGCTGCTCGGGATCCACCACGCTGGGGGCCTGTGCCATCAAGTCTTGTGCCTTGGTGGTCTTGGGGAAGGCGATCACGTCGCGGATGTTGTCCGTGTCCGTGAGCAGCATCACCGAGCGGTCAAAGCCAAAGGCGATGCCACCGTGGGGCGGGGCGCCGTGACGCAGCGCGTTGAGCAGGAAGCCAAAGCGGGTCTCGGCCTCTTCCTCGTCGATGCCTAGGGCGGTGAAGACCTTGCTCTGCACCTCGGAGTCGTGGATACGGATGGAGCCGCCCGCGATCTCGTAGCCGTTGCACACCAGGTCGTAGGCGTCGGTCATGATCTCGTTCTCACGGCCTGTGCCGAAGAGCGCGATGTCCGATGCGCGTGGCGCGGTGAAGGGGTGGTGGGTGCTGGTCCAGCGCTTGCTGTCCTCGTCCCACTCAAAGGCTGGGAACTCGGTGATCCAGCAGAACGCGAACTGGCCGGGAACGGCCATGTCCAACTGCAGACCGATGTGGCGGCGCAAGCGGCCCAGTCCTGGGTTGACGTGTCCGGCTTGGCCCATTCCGATGAGCACCAGGTCGCCTTCCTTGGCGCCGATGGTCTCCTGGATGGTGGCCTTCTCCTCGTCGGTGAAGAGCTTCTTGGCCGAGCCGCTCCAGCCCTCGGCGCCCACCTTGGCCCACATCAGTCCGCCCATGCCGTAGCGGCGAACGAACTCGGTCCACTTGTCCAGCACCTTGCGGGACTGGGTGGCGCCGCTGGGCACTGCGAAGGCCTTGGCGATGCCGCCGTCTTGGAGCGCGCCCTGGATGACGGTGCTCTCGGAGTCGGCCACCACATCGGTGATCTCGGAGAGCTCCATGCCGAAGCGAAGGTCCGGGTTGTCCACGCCAAAGCGGGAGATCGCCTCGGTGTAGGTCAGACGGGGCACCTCGCCGATGTCCTCGCCGCGCACCTTCTGCCACATGGCCTGGGCCACGCCCTCGGCCACTTCCATGACGGTGTCGGAGGTGGGGAAGGACATCTCAATGTCGATCTGGGTGAACTCGGGCTGGCGGTCGGAGCGCAGGTCCTCGTCCCGGAAGCACTTGGTGATCTGGAAGTAGCGGTCCATGCCGGCCACCATGAGGATCTGCTTGAAGAGCTGGGGGCTCTGAGGCAAGGCGTACCACTGACCGGGGTGCACGCGGCTGGGCACCAGGTAGTCGCGGGCGCCCTCTGGGGTGCTGCGGTTCAGGATGGGGGTCTCGACCTCCACGAACTCCAGGCTGTCCAGGTAGCTGCGGGTGGCCTGGGCGGCGCGGTGCCGTGCGATGAGCTTGGACTGGAGCTCAGGACGACGCAGGTCCAAGAAGCGCCAGGTCAGGCGGGTCTCTTCCTGAGCATCGCCACCCAATGCGAAGGGCAGGGGCTGGGTACCGGCCAGGATCTTCACGCTCGTGGCGACCACTTCAACGGCGCCGGTCGGGATGCGGCTGTTGGGCTTGGTGCGTGCCACCACCTCGCCTTCGATCTCCAGGACGAACTCCTGGCGAACGGTCGCGGCCATGTCTTTGGCGGCCTGGGGGCTGCGCTCATCCACGGTGATCTGCACCACGCCTTGGCGGTCACGCAGATCGATGAAGGCCACGCCGCCCAGATCTCGCGCCTTGTGCGCCCAGCCTTGCAGGATCACCTGTTGGCCGATGTGAGTCTCTCGCAGAGAGCCGCACATGTTTGTGCGGCGGACGGTCTTGAGCATTGCCCTCTCCGTGTTTGGGGGGATGCGGCTCTATTCACGCCCGGTGTCAGGGGCCAGCCCTGCGCGCTCAAGGACACGGGAAAGGCGCGGAACCCCGTCGGAACGCAGGGTCTCTGGGGACGTGAGATGCCGCTTGAGAAGCGCCGGTGTGCTGGGCATCTGGGCCTTGCGCAGAGCGCCCGCCAGAGCCATCGCCACCCCGCTGAGCTGCGCTGCTGCTGCGCTTGTTCCACCGAATCGATCCACATGGGCCGGCACGAAGCGCTCCCCTTCCATGTGCACGGAGGTGCTGCGCTGCCTGGTGTGTCCGAGGCTGTGAATGCAGCGCCCCACGTTGCCCACCCGCTGCCCGCTCTCTGGGTCCACGGCGCCCACGACAAGCCAAGATTCCTGCCCCAGCGAGGCCAGCTTCTCCGTCTCTACGTCCAGCTCTTGGTCCAGATCCAAGCCTGCGTTTCCAGCTGGAAACACACAGAGGCAGCCTTGATCCCAGGCCTGGCGGGCCAGAGCGCGGATGGTGCCGGCGTAGACCAGGGGCCAGCGGTGGTTGAAGCAGAGGTTGACCAGCAGCACATCGGGCTGGGCTTTGAGGCAGGCCAACATGGCCTCGTGCATGGAGGCGATGACAGATGTGCCCGGCGCAGGGCAGGCCACGGCAGCCAGGATCCCGCTGGGGGCGAGACCTGTGCTGCTGCCCAAGACCAGACCCAAGCTGCGGGTGCCGTGGTCATGGTTGCCTGGGTTGGGGCCCCAGAGGGGAAGCAGCGGCGGAAGCTCCGGGTGGGACAGAAAGCTGCTGTCCACCACCCCAAAGCGGGGCCCCGGAGACGCCATCGACACGCTAATCTACGGTGCTGAAGCTGTAGCTGTACTGGATGTACGTACCGCCAGCGGCCATGGTCTTGGCTTGGTTGGCCCAGGTGCCAGGGGCGGCGGGCAGTCCCGGGTCGCTCTTGGCCCGCACCTTGGTGTTCGCGTTGCCCCAGACAAAGCCAGGCTTGAGGGCCCAGGTGTCTTGCCAAGCGCCAGCGTTGTCGCTGCGGAAGAGCTGGCCTTCTACGCTAGCGCCGTTGTTGCGCACCTCGAAGCGGCCGTTTCCACCACCTTGAGGCGTGGGCATGCCAGCGATGGGCTTGGCTTGGGCGGTGACGACGGCCATCTTGTAGTCGGCTGGGTTCAAGCCCTTGGAGGTCAAGAAAGCGGCCGGGGCCAGACTGTTTGGTCCGCTGTAGATGGAGTCTTGGCTGTCGTTTCTGAACTTGCCCAAGCTGGTGGCTTTGATCAGGTAGGTTTCTGTGTAGACGCCGGCGGTGTTGGAATCTGCGACCAGCAAGAAGCATGGGGCGCCGAGACCCGTGAGGTTCCATTCTCCAGCTTCGGTGTGTTCACATGTAGCGAGGAACAGGGGGGGCAGGGGCATTGGAGAACTCCGGAAGGGGTGGGGGGAAAGCGCCGTTTTCAACGGCGTATTGAGCTTCGGCGGGAGAGCAGAAGTCGCGCTGCTGGCGCCAAGGGATGGGGCGGACTGAGCGGTATCGCTCCAGGTCAGGGAGCAGGTCGGGGCTGGGTCGTCCACGGATGGCGGCGACCATGCCCGTGAGCTGGATGCGGTGCTCAGGGATGAGCACGCTGCTCTCTCGGACCTCGGCCAAGAAGGCTTCAGCATCGACGGGGTCCCCCAAGACACCGCATATTCCTTTCCCCATGACTCCGATCTCTGGATAGGCCCCGTCATATCCCTTCTCGCGCACGAAGCGCGCCAAAGCGAGAGCCTGGGTCCTCTGTCCCCGTCGCCAGCACAGCGCCGCGTCGAATTGGGCGGCGTTCAAGGCGGTGGTGAGGCTGATTTTCTGGATCCTTTTGTAGAGATCTGGGCGCGGTCCGGCGCTGCGGCCGCTGCGTCCCATCATGCTGCGTTCGGTCGCGAAGGCGCGAACCCAGCGGCCCACCATGCGCTCTCGCTCGCACTGCTGGAGAATGGTGGGCAGAGCCAACTGCACAAAGTCCCATTCCTCGCACTCGATGGCCGACCACATGGCCGTCTGCAGTGCGGTCTGCTGAGAGGGCAGGTACCTGCGGTGTTTGTAGGACTTTACGCGCAGGTCGAAGGAACGCCGCCAGCGGCCCTCCCGCCAAGCCAGGTTGCCTTGCCAGTTCCACAGGACGGCGGTGCACTCTGAGGACTGCTTGGCCCACTCCCGGAGCTCCTCGGACTCGATGGCCTTGCGTAGTTTGATCGGGTCGTGGGCGATGCTGTTGAGCATCGCCCCCCGGCGGCTGATCTCTAGGCGCTCGATTCCCACAGGGCCGACGTTCTCCAAGGATGCTCGCGCCCGCTCCCACTCGCCGCGCCCGAGCTGATGATTGGCTTGGACAAGCCAGCACAAGTCGTCGACGACCACACCCTGGCGGTGGCCTTGCTCCAGCACCAAGAGGGTCTGCATCTCTCCCAGATCGGTGCTGTGTTGAAGCTGCGCGGCGCAGTACCACTCCAGGGCCTCTCGGGCGTGGTCCAGCTCGCCCAACTCAACGGCCAGCTCGGCGGACTGGCGGGCCCACTCTTTGCCCTCGTCCAGCTTGCCTTGGTACTGGATGAGGAAGGCGGTTCGCTTGAGCAGGCGCTTCAAGGTGCCCAGCGTCTTGTCCCCGCGAATGTCTCGCCCATGACGCAGGGTGGCCAGGGTGGCCTGGGTGATGTGCAGTTTCCCCTGCTCGTAGGTGACCGTGCCGTTGTCGAGCCAGTGCAGCAGGGTGGAGCGCACGTTCTCCCGCCAGCCACCGCACTCCCCGTAGAGGGCCTCTGCGGCGTCGTCGGGGATGCGCAGAAACTCCTTCTGGCCGTGGAAGAGTGCTTCGAGCTCGTGGGGCTTGGCGCGCTCGGGCAGTGGATCGCTGAGCCTGCTGGCTATGGCGGAGTTGTCTTCCTCTCCGAGCAGCCGCAGCACCAGGTTCGCGCTGGGCGGGCGCATCGCTGGCGAAGGCTCCAGCAGTGCCTGACAAATCAGCGCAGTGCGCTCGGGGATGTTGGGTCGGCCCAACAGGCTGGGGACTGGCCCGGAGAGGCGTGCATCTCGGATCTCTTCGAAGGTGCCCGAGTGGGGTGGCGCTCCGCTGAGGGCCTCGTAGAGCATCACGCCCAGGGCGTAGAGATCGGTCTGTGCGGTGCAGGTTTGTCCCTTGAATTGCTCCGGCGCGGCGTAGCGGGGCGTGCCCTCCATGTGCTTGGGCCGCTCGCCAGTGTGCCGATGCTCGTGGGTCAGGCCCAAGTCCAGGAGTACTGGAACCCCGTCCCGCAGCAGCACGTTGTCCGGCTTGAGATCCCGGTGTACCAAACCCTGGTTGTGCATGGTCTGCACGCCGCGCAGCAGGTTGCAGAACAGGGGCCGGTACTGGTCCCAGAGCATCGGGCCGGTGGGCAGGGGGTCGCCGTCGACAAGCTCCATGACGGCGTAGACCCACTGGTCTTTCTCGCCGTGGTCCAGGAGGTTCACCACGAAGGGACTCATCATCTGTCGCAGGGCGTTGATCTCCCTGCGCGCGCGGACGCGCTGCTCCTCGTTGTGGCAGGTCATGACCTTGATGGCCACCATCTTGCCGTCTTTGAGATCCAGGGCCTGGATGACCTGTCCCTGGGTGCCGCTTCCTAAGGTGTCCTTGAGGGCATAGCGGTCATCCAGCACCTGCTGAATGGGCTTGTCCTGGAGCGTCTCCGGTAGGGTGATGCGCGTCCAGTTCCAGGTCTTGTCCGGGCTGTGTGCCATGGCATCCTTGTCAGAATTCGTAGCACAAAGTGGCTAAGAAGTGGTGCTTCCCAGGGCCGGACCTCCGCTTCGGGCGGCGCGCACCTGTGCCAGCTTGGCCTCTTCGGCGGAGTAGCGCTCCAGATTTGCTGCGATCAGGGCATCTGGGTCCAAGCCACGGGCACTCAGGAGGGTGCGGACGAGCTTCTCCATGACCACGAACTTGTCCCTTAGAAAGCGCTCAACCCGGTCTGGGGGGTAGGTGGTGTGCATGTCGAAGACGATGTCCAGACCGTGCTGGAAGCCGAGCAGACAGATGGGCTGAAATCCTTGGTGGGAGCGTCGGGCGCCCCAGCCGGGCTCGATGCCGTGTTTGCGCAGAACGGCGCGCTCTTCAGGTTTGCCGATGCCTAGATCCAGCAGGGGCGCGTTGTATCGAATGCCGAAGCGCGCGTAGAACTCAGTGTTCAAGTCGCGGGTCACAGGCATGGACATGACCGCGTACTCGCCGCCGACCGAGCTGCAGATCAGGGTGTTGGTGATGCCCCGTTCCAGGTTGTAGGCGATGGCGTGGGTGGCCATGGCTTCCTGGCAGCCCAGGCACAGGGTCCAGTGGCCGCCGTATTGAATGCTGTCCTGGATCAGGCGCTTGGCGCCGATGGCGTTCCACTCTGTGGTGTGGTCGATCAGGTGGTGCTGCACCCGCAGGCCTAAGACGCGCTGAAGCTCCGGGGTGTGCTTGCGGCTCCACTCGTTGAACAAGGCGCCGTAGCGGTGCTTGAAGGTGAGCAGGTGGATGCCGCCTTTGTGGTCAGGGCGCTGGTTCTCGCCCAGAATCAGGGGCACCGCGCAGCTGTCCAGTCCTCCGCTGTAGAGCACGGAGAAGTTCTCTAAGACTGCATATTCGTCGAGAGCCATGGGCATGGTCCCGATTCTACAGCTTCAGGAGCGCTCAGGCAGTGGCGGGTTTGCGGATGTGTGGCAGGCGTCCCGCCAGGAGCAGTCCCAGGGCGTAGACACAGAGGGCCACACCCAAGGCCAGGTGGTAGCCGTACATGCGGGCGAGGATGACGGTGACCAGACTGGCTGCGACGCTCATCCAGCCGTTCAAGGCCCAGGCCCAAGGCACGATGCCGCCGGCCTCTGGGCGCAGCAGGCGCAGGCCCAGGGGGAAGGGCATGCCCAAAACGAATCCAAGGGGAAGGAGGACCAGAACCGTGATGATGAAGCGCGCGGTGAGGGACCAGGTCATGGCCAGGTCCTCGAGCAAGGGCGGAACCAGCCAGCCTTGGATGGCTCCAAAGAAGAGCCCAGCTCCCAGAGCCACGCGCAAGGTGGTCAGCAGCTTGTCCTCGGGCACCTTTCCGGCCAGGTAGGAGCCCACACCAGAGCTGGCCAGCATGGCCAGGATCACCGCCGTGACGGCGTAGGTGGGGTGCCCGACGAAGAGGGCCAGCTCGTGTAGCAGCACCGTCTCCACGCTCAGGTAGCCGTAGCCGAGGGTGCAGGCGTAGGCCAAGCCCCAGCCGATGCCTTTGACCCCGTTGAGCTCCGAGGGGCCGCGGCGCACGAGGGGGATGAGCACAAAGGCCAGTCCCGCCAGGAGCACGAAGGCCACCTGTACGGCGATGGACCGGTACAGAGCGCTCAGAGGGGCCTCTTCCCCGCCCGAGGACTCCGTGGAGAAGAGCTCGCCCAGGCTCTCGCGCAGCAGGGTGGAGTCGTCCAGGTAAGGGCGGTCATCGGTGAGCACCGGTCCCTTGAGCGGGCCTGGGGGCTTCTTGGTGGGGTCGCGCACCATCCTGGCCTTGGGGTCGGCCTCGAGCATGACGATGGCCAGCTTGTCGCGCTCCTCCTGGGTCCACGGGCGGGGCTTGACCAGCAAGACGGTGGCTCGGCCTTCGATCAAGGCCATGTGTTGATGGGGGCGCTTGACCCCGCGGTCTCGCAAGGCGGCGGCGGCCGATGCGGCGATGCGCTCGGTCTTGGAGCCTCGGCCAAAGGACAGGGTGCCGTCTGGGGAGAGGTGGTCCAGGTAGGTGCCGAAGGCCTCTCGGGTCTCTAAGAGGGCTGGCGACCAGGCGTTGGAGAGCAAGCCTGCGCTGGACCAGAGGTTGGCATGCACCATCTGGATGATGTCGTAGTCTTCGGTCGCGGAGGCAATGCCAGCCCGTCCATCCAGGGCCTTGAAGGTCACATCTGGGGAGAGGTAGGGGTTGTGGGTCTCCTCGGGGTAGGTCTCCATGATCAGCTCGTGGATGCCCCCCGCGATGTCGATGGCGTCGATCTCGGTGTGGCCGTGGGAGAGGGCCACGGCGACCTCGGGGCCGGCGCTCGCGGCCATGATGGCCACCCGGGCCCCTGGCTCGTGCAGGCGGTAGACCAGGGAGCGGTTCATGTGCCGGTCCAGGATCCGCACGTCCTCAGCGTTTCTTGGGATGCGCGAGGCCGAGCTGTTGTCCAAGGTGATGTAGTGGCCGCGCTCCAGCTCGGCGATGCTTACCCGGGCCACTGGGGTCCAGATCGAGGCGGTGATGGAGTCCTCGGAGTAGCCGGCGGCGAAGCGCACCGTGAGGACCTCGGTGGCGAAGCCGATGCCTGTGATGATCAGGGCGACCAAGCCCATGGCGCCGCTGGCCATTCTCAGGCGGCCCGTGCTCAACACCACCGCCGCGATGGCCAGGGCCAAGAGGACCAAGAAGACCAGGTCGGGTCCCGCCATGGCGCCCAGCAAGGGCAAGAAGAGCACCGCGGCCAGAGCGCCGCCGGCCAGGTCAAAGGCATACAGGGTGCCGATGTCCTTGCGCCTACGCTGGAAGACGCCGGCCAGGATCAGCCCGGCTGCGGTGAAGGGGGCTGCCAGTACAGGAAGGAGCGCCGCGAACCACCAGGGATCGACCAGGTTGTCGACGATGGCGCTGCGCTCTTGGTAGTTCTCCGGTGGGGCCTCGAACTGGGAGACGATGGGGAAGTTCAGGGCGGCGAGCACCGCCACCAAGGACAGCGCGGCCTGAATCAGGGCGAGCACGGCGACGCGCTGCTCTAGGCCCTCGTCGGGCACCAAGCTGGGACGCAGGTGCTGCAAGACGGCGCCTACGCCGATCCCCATCAGGGCCAGGGCCAAGGCCAAGTGGGCGAACTGAGCGAAGAGCACCACGCCAAAGAGGCGGGTGATCAGCAGTTCCATGAGCACCAGGGCGAAACTCACGGCGGCCAGGGAGATCGCCAGTGTGCGCGTCTTTGGGCTCATTGCTGCAATCCTTGGCCGGTGTCAGGACAGGCGGGTATTCCATCGGCCCCGGAGAATCCATGAGCGAGCATCCCACAGACTTTCAAGGCGACATCTGCGCAGCCATCGAGGCCGCCGTGTCAGAGGCCATTCCTGGCTGTCAGGTCAAGGCGCAAGGGGCCGGCGGCCACTTCGAGATCCATGTTGTCAGCGAGCAGTTCGAGGGCAAACGCACCCTGGGCAAGCACCGTTTGGTGCTCAGCGCGATCAAAGGCTTGATGGCTGGCGATAGGGCTCCGGTGCATGCCGTGGACCGTTTGGTGACGCTGACACCAGACCAAGCGAGCTGAAAGGCCGAAACCCGGCCGCTCGGTGTTAGCCTAAGGGCCTCATTGGAGGCCGCTTTGCGACTGCGACTGCTGGGATTCGCTCCCTTTGCATTGATGTTCTTGGGCTGCTTGGGCGGCGACGGTGGTGACACCGCCGGCACCGAGGTGCCCGACTGTGGCTCGGACGCGCTCGTGCTTGGCGCGGAAGGCGCCTTCACCCACGAGTCCATCGACTTCACCTTCGAGTGGGGCAATGACGTGGGCGTCTCCGTGGGGCCGATGGTCACCATCGCGGTTCCCAGCGACACCAGCTCCATCGCCGCCACCGTCGAGGTCCGCGGGGAAGAGACAGGCTTTGCCCTGGTGGCCTTGGACGACAAGACCTTCATCGACGCCGCCCGGCCCGATGAGACCGACGGTGCATGGTGGAGCGCGCCTTACTTCCACTGGGGCACGCTCGGGGGCACCGTGGTGCTGCCCATTACGCCGGGCACCACGCCCGATGGTGAGTGCTTGGTGCTTCAGCCGGCCGCGCTCAATGACCTGGAGGGCCAGAGCGGCAAGCTCCACTTGGTCTCTCGCCGCTTCGATCCCGTACAGGGTCAGGTGGACCTGAACATCGTCATCGTCGGCGACACGGAGCTGTACCAGGAAGACTTGGAGGCGGTTCTCTCGCGCATGGACGAGGTGTGGACCGGTGACGGCGGCCCTGCAGTGGGCCAGGTGAACCTCTATTCCACAGAGGGCAGCGGTCTGGTTCGCTACGACGACTCCAACGCGCTCCGTGCGACGCAGATCGACACGGGCAGTGGACAGGCGATGAACCTCTTCATCATTCAGGACTACGCCGATGAGCCTGGAACTCTGGGCGAGGCTGCCGGCATTCCGGGTCCAGTGGGACTCTTTGGAATGGACGGCGCCGGCGTAATCGTGGCCGTGGACGGTCACTACTGGGGCAGTGAGCTGGACACCCAGACCATGGGCGAGACCATGGCCCACGAGGTGGGTCACCAGATGGGGCTCTTCCACACCACAGAGGACGACGGCTCCCGCACCGAGTCTCTGGAGGACACCCCAGCGTGTCCCGCCAGCGCTGACGATGGCGATGGATACTTCTCAGCTGAGGAGTGTTCTGACTTTGACGGCCCGAACTTTATGTTCTGGGTCGCTGGAAACTTGGCCCAAGACCAGGTCTCCGATTCCCAAGCGATGGTGCTCTCCCGCAGCCCCATCACTCAGTAAGGAGGAGAACAATGCTCTTGCTCTTGCTTGCCTGTGGCGGCGCACAGTCCTCGGATGGGCCGGATGTCGAAGCCTTGGCCACGCCCATCACGGAGCTGCCCGCAAAGCCCGTGGACCAGGGCCCACTGACCATCGACCAAAACCCCCCACCAGTGGGCAATCCCGCCATTCGGGATTTGCTCCTCGCCAAGGATGTGGCTGACCTGCCGGATCGCGCCGCCCTGGACACCCACGGGGATGCGGCCAAGGACCTGGCGGATCTGGCCACCCTGGACCAGCAGCTCATCGTCCGGGAGCGCGCCTTGTTGCTGCTCGCGCTCTACCCAGAGACCCACATTGGGGTGTTCTGCCGCAAGATGATGGAGGATGCCGAGCCCAAGGTGCGAGCGGGTGCAGCGCGCTGTTTGGCGGGACAGGATCTGTCCTCGACGGACACCAACCGCAAGGCGCTCGAGGCGGCTCTGTCCGACGCCGACCCCAGAGTAGGAATCGCCGCAGCCGAGGTCTTGGCGGGCGCAGGTCTCTCCCAAGACAAGCTGAAGAAGGCCGCTACGGCCGCTGGGGTGCACGCGCAGACCCAGGAAAGAATCACCGAATTGTTGGAGCAGTAGCCCATGTTGAACCTGATCTTTGTGCTGGCCTGTGCAACCCAGGCCGAGGGTGACTTGGCGAGCACGCAAGCTGCCACGGACGCCCTTGCGGCTCCCGCCACAGCGACCCCAGTGGCGGCCTTGCCGGCCAAGCCTGTGCAGCCAAATCCCGTGGACTTGCCTGTTGAGCCCACCGGCCAAGCCATGCCCGCGGGTGCCGACAAGGTCCAGGCTCTGCTCCTGGCCCGCCACAACGAGGACTTGCCCGATAGGGCTGCCATCGATTTCCACGGCGAGGGCCAAGCTATTCTGGAGTACCTGGCGGTGACCCCAGGCTCGATGGTGGTTCAGGAGCGCGCCTTGATTCTGCGCGGCCTGTACGAGGGCAGCAGCTTCTGTGTGGATCAGGCCGTCAACGCAGGCCACCCCAAGCTTCAAGCAGCCGCTGTGCGCTGCCTGGTGGGCAAGGAGCTCTCCGAGGAGTCCTTGGCGCAGGTTGAGGAGATGGCTGGCGATGCGGATCCCCGCATCCAGAGCGCTGCTCTGGCGGTCCTGGCCGCCCAACCCTGATGAGGCAGCCTTGAGGGCTGTGCCCAGCGCTCAGCCCTCTTGAAAGGCCAGGTGACCCCTTCCGCAGTCTGGACGGGTCGTCCAGGCACCATAGACGAAGAGAAGGCCTAAACCTCGGCGGTCAGGTTCTGGCTGGCCAAGTGGCCCTTCAGGCCCTGAATCCAGCCGTCGACCTCCTCCGAACGCAGGCTGCGCTCAGGGTGGTTGAACTCCAACTCCACGGTGACCCGCTTGTGGCCCTCGGGCACGCCCTTGCCAGCGTACACGTCCAGCACGCTGCGGCCGACTTGACGCTCCAGGGCTGCGCCGTCCACGGCCATGAGCAGGTCCTTGGCCAGCAGGCGGGTGGGCGCCAGCACGTTGACGTGCACCTTCATTCCTGGGAAGCGGGGGGGAGGCACGAAGGCTACCCGCGCACCCATCATGCCCATCACCGACTCAAAGTCGATGTGGAAGCTGGAGAAGGGCTCGCTGAGTCCAAGCGAGGTCACGAGTCCGGGATGCAGCTCGCCCACAAAACCAACCACCTTGCCTTGCACCGTGATCAGCGCCTGACGGCCGGGGTGGAAGCAGTGCGGCAGGGCCCATGCTGGGGCGTCACCGACCACGACTTCTGGGGCCAAGCCCAGTCCGACCAACACGTCCAAGGCGGCGTCACGGGCAGCGAAGAAGCGGCTGCCAGAGTCATCTGAGCCGGCGCCGGCGACCACGCCGGAGAGGTGGTTGCGGTCCACCGCCTCGCCGTCGATCTTGCCGTAGACCTTGGCCAGCTCGAAGAGCTTGAACTGGGGCAGGGACTTGCGGTTCTCGCGCACGGCCGAGACCAGGTCCGGCAGGGCGCTGGGACGGAAGTACTCCAGGTGGCTGTGCAGGGGGTTGGTCAGGCGAATCAGCGTTTCGGGACGCAAGCTGAAGCGCTCGAGCTGCTCTTGGCCCACCCAGACGCCCAGGTAGACCTCGTCGAAGCCCAGGCCGTTCAGAGTGTCGCGGGCTGCAAAACCACGGGAGAAGATCGGGTTGGCCACTGGAGGCTGCAGCGATGCGCTGGGCAGCTCGGAGACCACGTGCTCGTAGCCGTGGATGCGGCCGACCTCTTCGTTCAGGTCGGCTTGGATCTGCAGGTCTGGACGCCAAGGGGCGACAGCGACCTGCCACTGGGTGGGCGAGTCCACCTGCACCTTGTGACCCAGGGCTGCGAAGCGGGCCTGGATGGTGTCGTTGGGCACGTCCATGCCCAGGCGCGCTCTGGCCTCGGATGCATCGAAGGTGATGACGTGCTGGGCGGGGGGCGCTGGCCAGGAATCCACCCAGCCTTGCACCTGCACCGCTTCTCCCAAATCCGTCAGAATCTGGACCAGACGCTGCATGCCGGGCAGCACGCGGGAGGGGGCCAGGCCCTTCTCGAAGCGCACGCTGGCCTCGGTCCGTAGCGCCAAGCGCCGGGAGGCACGACGAACGGTGAACATGTCGAAGTGGGCGGACTCGATCACGATGGACTTGGAGTCGGCGCCGATCTCGGAGTGGGCATCGCCCATGATGCCGGCCAGGGCCACCGGGGTCTCCCCGTCGGTGACCAGCAGGCACTCGTCGGTCAGAGTGCGCTCCACGCCGTCCAGGGTGGTGATCTTCTCTTCCGGGCGTGCCATGCGCAGGCCGATGGTGCCCGAGGAGATGTGGGCCCTATCGAAGGTGTGCATGGGCTGGCCCAGCTCGAACATGGCCAGGTTGGCAGCGTCGACGATCTGGTTGATGGGGCGCATGCCCAGCTTGCGCACTGCGTTCTGCAGCCACTGGGGAGATGGGCCGGCCTTGACCCCGGAGAGCTCCACGGCGGCGTAGCGGGTGCAGGCGTCGGTCTGCAGGTCGATCTTCAGCTCGGAGCTGCCCCAGCCGCTGCTGTCCGCGAGCGCGGGGTGGCACATGGGCGTGCCGTAGATGGCGCTCACGTCGCGGGCCATGCCGATCAGGGAGAAGAGGTCCGAGCGGTTGGGCTCCAAGTCGAACTCCAAGACCACATCGTCCAGGCCCAGGGTCTCCCAAGCATCGGCTCCGTCTGCGACATCGGGGCCAAAGCCCAGAGGGTTGCCCGCGTCCGCGCCGACGCCAGCGCTCACCTCCGACAACAACAGCCCGTCCGAGGCCAGTCCGCCCACTTCTCGCGCCGAGACCGGGGTGCCGTCGGGCATTGCGCTGCCATCCAAGACCCCCGCGAAGGCCTGACCGGCAGCGACGCTGTACTTGCGGCCCACCACCATGTGGATGTCTTTGCCACCGGCGGTGGCAGCCCAGCGCTGGTAGTCCTCGCTCTCTTCGACGACGCTGATCAGGCGAACCACCTGCACGCCCGCGAAGGCCTGGCGGCTGGGGAAGCGGTGGATGTGCTCGATCTCAGAGACCCGACCGTTCATCTTCTCAGCGAGCTCGTCCACTGCAAAGCCATCCCCGGACTTGGGGAGAGAGACCATCTTGGAGAGCAGGGAGAGGGGGACGCGCACGGGCAGCTCCGGGTGTTGAGGCCCGAGGCTTAACCGGCTGTGCAGCAAATAGGGAGCACGCCTGGGCGCGCCTTCCGGCGGAGCCTACTCCAGGCTACGCAGGTAGCCCATCACGTCGGCCAATTCCTGGTCGGTCCAGTCAGCGTAGGAGGGCATCTCGCCGTCACCGTCGATGATGTAGCCGAGCAGGTGCTCGTCGGTGTGGCTGAGCTCGCCGACCAGGTCTGGGCCGCTGCCGCCGGTGGCATCCTCGCCGTGGCAGCCCGCGCAGCTGTCCGCGTAGAGGGTGGCGCCAGCCTCGGTATCTGGCGTCAGGTACAAGACCTCGCCGATTCGGGCGTCGTCAGCACAAGCGAAGAGGGAAAGCAGCAGCAACATACAAGGGCTCCAAAGTTGATTGGAGCCAGTGTACAGGCTGCCTGATGGGGCATGGGAGCCCCATCAGGCTCCGTCCTATAGGGTCTCGACGTAGGCGAGCACATCTGCGAGGTCCTGGTCCGCCCAGCCCTCGTACGCGGGCATGCCGTCCTCTCCGTACAGGATGGTCTCCAGCGCTCCGCGTCCTCCTTCTCCCTGGATGTTCTCGTCGCCGGCGCCGTCGGCTCCGTGACAGCCCGAGCAAGTCGCGAAGAGGGCTTCGCCGTTGGCGACGTCACCGCTCAGGGCCAGGATGTCGTTCTCGCGGTTCTCGGTGGCGCAGGCGAAGAGGGAGATGAGCAGCATCAGCATGGGGGGCTCCTTTTTGGGTCTACATCCAATGTGACCCCGGAAACGCGATTCGGAAACCCCAGGTTGAACCTAAGCGTATGCCGATAGTGTACGCTCCGGGAGGCGTGCACGGGGAGGCTCTTCGCTTGCAGCAGGAGGGGCAGGGTTTCCGGCGCATTTGCTTCGCAATTGCGCTGCAATTTGCGGCCGGGGGCCGCGCGCGTTGTCGAAGGACAACGCGCTACATAAATCCGCTGTTTCCCTCGTCTTCCAGGTCCTCGTTCACCCGCAGGGTGCTCATCGCAGTCGCCCTTGCGTCACTTGGGAGTTGCCCTGCCAAGTGTCGGTGGTGGCGCTGGAGCAGACGCTCAACGGCGATGGCCTGGAACTTGCCCGCGATGGGGGTGAAGGTCAGACGGTCCTCGTAGCGCACAGCATCGGTGGCCGTCTCCCAGATGCGCTCGTGTCGCCACTCGGTGAAGGCCTTCTCTCGGAGCGAGGCCATCCAGGGTCCGTCGGGCGTGGTCAGCGCGCGCACTTGCTCCTCGTCAGCGAGGAAACGGGTGGCGCAGCGGAGATGGAAGCTGGTGGGCATGGGGGGATTGTATCCCGATGCTCGGGCCCTGCTGCGAATCGCTGGGCAACAGTCATGCTCAGACGGGCTCAGAACACCGCCGAGGCCTGCCTAATCTTGGGCCGGATCGGTGGCGTCTCCCTTGAGTTGTTGCAAGAGAAATGCATGGGAAAAACGCCATTTTCGCATCACGGTGCTTTCGCTGACGCTCAGGGCAACGGCGACCTCCAAGGCGGTCATTCCGCCAAAAGCACGCAGTTGGGCGACCTCACTGGCTTGGGGGTCGACCTGGGTCAGCACCTCCATGGCTTGGTGCAGGTCCAGGACGTCCAAGCCCTCGCCCGGGTTCTCTGCCAGTCCGGTCAGGGTCACCTTGACCAGATCGCCGCCGCGCTTGCGGGCCAGGCGCGCTCGGGCTTTATCCACCAGGATCTGGCGCATGGCGCGGGCCGCCACCGCCAGGAAGTGCTCCCGACTCTCGTAGGGACCCCAGCCGGAGTTCTCCAGCTTCATCCAGGCTTCGTGCAGCAAGTCGTGGGTCAGGATGCTGGGGGGCTTGCCATTCTTTGCCCGCTGTCTGCTCGCCACCTGACGCAGGCGCTCGTAGGTCGCCGGATCCAGGGAGATCTGCTCGCTCATCGGGCTTCCACGCTGGTCATGTTCCAGTCGATGCGCACGCCGCCTGAGGCCTCTTTGTTGCCAAAGCGGTCCGCGGGGGAGAGCAGATACAGGTCTGGCTCACCGTCCAAGTCCAGGTCTCCGTACAGGTCTGCGCGCTGGTTGCCGTCCTCGACGCTTCCTTTCCAGCGTGCTGCGGCATGGCTTGGGGCCTGAACGCCCGTCAGCGGACCGTAGTACAGGTAGGTGGCGCCCGCGCCCTTGGGGAGCTCATCCTCACCCAAGCCTTCTGTGGAAGCGCCGACCAAGAGGTCACCCAGGCCGTCTTGGTTTAGGTCCAAGCGGCCCATCAGGTCACCGCCAAAGTCGGTGGTCACTTCGTTTCCGACATCTCCAAGCAGCCGGACGTCGGCGTCTTCCGGGTAGTAGGTGCCCATCAGAGGGCCCAAGAAGATCAGCGCTTGGCCGTTCCCCGCGGAGACGTTGACCCCCAGGTCCTCGTGCCCATCGCCGTTGATGTCACCAATGGCAGTGCCGTTGCTGACCTTGGCGTTGGCAGTGCGTCCGTAGATGGATGTCGTCGCGGCGCTGGTGTTGGCGGCGCTAGCGGACATGCCAAAGAGTGCGCCGCTCTGGTTCTTCCCGCTCTCTCCGTCGCCCCCAGTCCAGCCGGGAGTCCCCACCAAGGCCTCCTTGGCCCCGTCGCCGTCCAGGTCCATGCTCAACCCCAAGTAGCCGCCCATGTAGGCGCTCTCGGTCTCGCCCCGCCAGGTCTGTAGCGCCTGCTCTCTGGCTTGCTGGCCCCCTTCCGGGAAGCCGCTCATCAGGTACACCACACCGGTGTTGTCGCTTGTGCCGTCCATGTTGGGGGCAGCGAGCAAGTACTCGTCCGCGCCGTCCCCGTTGGTGTCTCCCATGTCCCGGGCTTGCCCAAAGAGGTAGATCGAGGCCGTTGAGCCGCTGGGGCTGCCGTCGGCGTCCGAGCCATTGACCAGCCATCGGTCTGAGTAGCGCTCCGTGCCATCTCGTCGGGCCTCGATCTGATCGAGCACGAAGCTGGTCCCAGGGCCCCATCGGGTGCTGACCATCAGGTCTGGATCGCCGTCGCCGTCCACATCACCCAAGGGCCAAGCCCAGATCTGCAGGGCGTCCTCGCCGCGAAGGGAGCCGGTGCTCTGCTCCTCGGGTTGGGCATCGGAGGGCAGAGGAAGCTCCATGCGGAAGACGCCGCCGCGGTCCTCGTCGGCCTCTGGCTGCGAGAGAATCAGCTCGGGTGTGCCGTCGCCGTCAAAGTCGGCCAAGGCGCCGTTGCTGTACAGAATTTCCGAGCTCCACGAGGTGCTCTGCCGCTCTTGGCGAATCGGGCAGGTCAGACCATCGCAGTCGCTGTCCACCGCGTCCAAGCAGCTCTCCGGTGCGCCTGGGTACACGGAGCTGAGGCTGTCATCGCAGTCGTCTCCACCGAGCTCAACGGCGACATAGCCATCATTGTCCCTGTCGGATGCCGCATCGCGGTCCGGCTGGGTCACAAAACAGGCCAGAAGGGTGAGGAGGAGACGCATAGGGGAGTCCGTGTCATAACACTGCATGGACTTGGCCCGCATGCAACGCGCCCAGCGCATTTTCGATGCGTTGATCGACCTGCCTCCCGAGGAGCAGGGCTCTGCCTTGGCCAAGGCCTGCGATGGGGATGCTGCGCTGGAGCGCCAGGTGGCAGAGCTGCTGCGCTTCGATGCCGGAGAGAGTCAGCTTGGCGGCATGGTGGCCGATCACGTGGACCGATCCCTGTCTGTGCTCGAGCCAGGCATGGAAGTGGATCGATACGAGGTGCGGCGTTTGCTCGGCGTTGGTGGCACTGCCCGTGTCTGGGAAGTGCGCCACAAGCTCCTGGGCACCCACTTGGCGCTCAAAGTGCTGACCTGGGCGGATCCACGCTTGCAGCGGCGACTGCTACGAGAAGGACAGGCCCAAGCCAAGCTTCAGCACCCCAACCTGTTGCCGGTCTCCGATGTGTTGGATGTGCAGGGTGCGCCGGGGCTGCTGATGCCGATGGTGAAAGGACCGCCCTTGGATGAGCTCCTGGAGACCACCCGCCTGAGCACGGAGCAGGCCCTGCAGCTCTTTGCGTGCATCTGTGCTGGTGTAGGGCACGCGCACGAGCAAGGCTTTGCCCACCGGGACCTAAAGCCGGCGAACGTTCTGCTGGATATGCAGGATCAAGGTGTCGTACCCCGGGTCGCTGACTTTGGCCTTGTCAGCGGTCCCAGTCCCTCTACGCTCACCCAGGACGGCGGCTTGTTGGGCACCCTGGGCTACGCGGCGCCCGAGCAGTTGGTCGGAAGTGCCAACAATGTGGTGGCTGCGGATCTGTGGTCCCTGGGGGTCATTCTCTATGAGCTCCTCACGGGAGAACGTCCCTTTCATGCCAACTCTCTGATGGAGCTCATGGAGGCGCAGTCCCGGGGACTCTCTGCCGAGATGTTGCCCGACGGACTGCCCGAGCTGGCCAGAGAGCTCCTGCCGCAGCTGATTCATGCCGACCCAAAGTGCAGACCGGAGAGCGTGGCCTCGTTCATGGAGCGTTTGCCTGCCCCTGGCCCCCTTCCGGTGCTTGGCGCACTTGAGCAAGTTCTTGGTGAAGTGGAGCGTCCTGCTCTGACCCCGCTTCCCGAAAAGGCGGCCCAGCGTCGTGGGGCTTGGCTTGCGGCGGGTGTGGTCTTGCTCTTGGGTGGCGGTGGCGCGCTCTCGGCTCTCCAACAGGCTGGCTCGGGTTCGAATGCGCCCACTTTGGAATTGGATGTGGGCCCAGCCGAGGACGGTCCGGCTGTCCCCACACAGGTCCCAGATGAGCCCAAGGTAAGTAGTCCTGAGACGGTGATTCCCACAGCTGTAGAGCCCGAGCCTTCCCCAGCGCCCGCGGCCGCATTTGAGCCTACGGTGCCCACAGCGAGGCCTGCCACAGCGCCCGATGTGGCGCCCGCAGTTGAGCCCCTTGCGGAGCCTGCTGTGGTCGAGATTCCAGAGGAGCCTGAGGCCGAGGAGCCCGCTCGGGTGCGGGTCAGCGGTGGTCCAAGCCAGCAGCGTTTGGTCTCTGAGGATGGTCAGATTCTGCCACCTGGCCTGGTCCCCCCGGGCCGCTACCGTTTTGAGGCGCGTATGGAGAAGCGGGGCAACTGGGTGGACTTGGACCTGGGGCCGCTCGTATCTGGCCAACAAGTTCGCATCGCGTGTGACCACGACTTTGGATACTGCAAGGTAGATGCTTCTTGAGGTCCTGATCCCTGCTGCCTTTGCCGCTCCCTGCGCCTCACCGGTGCAGCCAGCGGCCCTGCAGGAACATGCCACGGCAGCGCAGCACGCCTTTGGGTCCATGGACGGGGGCACCTTTAAGCTCTCTACGGACGCGCTGCGATCTGAGCTGCCTTGTGCGGTCTCCTCTTTGAGTCCGAAACAAGCCGCTCAGGTGCACCTGACTCTGGGCTTGGCCGCCTTTCTGGACGGAGATGAAGCTGGCACGGTCTCCAGCTTTCAAGCCGCCCAAGCCGCCGATCCCGAGTTGGAGTTGGGGGCTTGGTTGCCAGAGACCCATCCTGTTCGTCTGGACTGGCGCTTCGCTGCGCGGCTGGAGTCCGCTCCCCCCTTGCAGCTGGCTCCCCCAGAGCCCTTGATCGTGGACGGCCGCATTCAGGAGCAGGTTGTGCCGGGCCAGCCCGCTGTGCTTCAACAGATGCAGGCGGGGGCTTTGGAGGAGACCCTGCTCTGGCAGGGTGGGGCGCTACCGGATTGGGCGCCGCTGGCGGACCCGGGCCTGAGCCCCGAGATCAAGCGTCGTCTGGTTTTGGGGGCTGGCACCCTCGCGCTTGCAGGTGGCACGAGCGCTCTGCTCCTCACCAGTGCATCCGCACACAGCCGCTACACGGATCCGGACACCCCCTACGAGGACCTGGAAGCTCTGGAACGTAGGGCGAACCTTGCTGGTGGGGCGGCCATTGGCGCTGCGGTGTTGACCACGGGTGTGGGGCTGACCCTGGCGGGGACCTGGTAGCGCTGCTTTTGTAGGAGTCGCCTGTGCTATCTCCATGGCATGAGTAGAAACCGCTACAGTGTCGATCTGGAAGAGGTGCTCTCCCGAAACGTGGGTCGGGGAGAACGTTCGGTGGCAGTGGTCCGCGCGGGTGCGGCCTTGTTGGCGATGTTGCAGCTGCTGGTGCGCGACTACGACGAGGTGGCCGCCTTTGGCCTTCGGCCTTGGATTGTCATCGTCGGTTTGATGGCCGGAGTGCTCTATTCGGCGTGGACCATGCGCTACCGGGGGGAGCTCACCCGCCGCATGCTGTGGATCAGCGCCTTGGTGGACATGCTGATCATCACCGTGGCGGTCTTCCCCACGATGATCTGGCCCCGGGAGAACTACCCAGGTCAGCTGCACTTGCCCGGATTGGCCTTTTACGGCTTGGCCATGGCCATCTCAGGCCTTCGTCTGGATCGGCAGGTGGTGAGCCTGAGCATCACGACGAACTTCGTGGCGGCCCTCGTTCTGGTGGCGCTCGACTTGGTCTTCAACGGGCGTCATCCAGACCTGGATCCAGGAGAGATGCTGCTCTGGATTGCCTATGGCGCCGCCGCTGCGGCTCTGGGGGACGCCATCACGGTGCGCACCCGGCGCTTGGTGAGCGAGGCGGCCCAGTCGGTCACCCAGAAGGAGCGCGCCCGCCAAGCGCTGGGCGTCTACGTCTCAGAGACGGTCGCCGAGTCGGTCTTGGGGGACGGCAAGATGCTGGAGCTGGGCGGGGCCCGCATGGAAGTGGTGGTGCTCTTCTCCGATCTGCGTGGCTTCACCGCCTACAGCGACACCATCGGCCCAGAGCGTTTGGTCACCGAGGTCAACGCCTACTTGGACCGCATGGTCGAGGTCATCCGGGAGGAGGGCGGGGTGGTCGACAAGTACATCGGCGACGCCATCATGGTGGTCTTTGGCTTGCCCGAGGCCAAGGGGGACGACAGCCTGCGCGCGGTGCGTTGTGCCGCCCAAATGCAGCAGACTCTGCTCGAGCACAACAAGGACCGCGCCCAGCACAACTTGCCACCCTTGACCCAGGGCATCGGTGTGCACCGAGGCCACGCGGTGGCGGGCAACATCGGCTCGGCCGATCGGCAGCAGTACACCGTGATGGGGGCCGCGGTGAACCTGGCCAGCCGCCTTGAGAGCGCGACCAAAGCCGAGGAAGTTCCTGTGTTGCTTAGCGCGGCGGTGGTCGACGACATCGACCAGCAGGCCCCTGGCGCTCCCGCGCTGGTCCACCATGGCCACCTGGATGTGCGGGGTCATTCGGGTCAGGTCAGCGTGTACACCCTGGCCGGGGACGAGGGCCTCCCGCGCTGAAAAGCTGGTCAGCGGCAGAGCTCCGCGCTAATCGGCGGGCCATCACCCTCGAGGGAAACATGCCCAACGCCGCCATTGACCGCGACACCGTCCACACCCTCTCCGAGGCCTGTGCCGAAGACGGCGAGCGCTTCCGCTCCGTCGCCACCCGCCTGCTCAAGGAGCAGAAGCGCCTGCTGAGCTTCTACAACCAGAACCTGCCCGCAGTTGACGCGCAGACGGGAGAGGTCAGCCTCTACCTCTTCTCGGTTGTGGTTCGCATCTTTGACCAGATGGGCGGCCGCCTCTCCAAGGTCAACGGACGTGAGATCAACGCCGCTGCTGCCCGGGTCAAGGGTGCTGTGGACCAGGTCCTGCCCTTTGACGATGGTTTCCCCGACCGCGTGCGTGCGCAGGACTGGCGCGCCCAGCCCCACATCCTGGACGAGGCCCTGCACGCTCTCTTTGAGCGCGACGAGGACGAGATCAAGGAAGCTGAGGTGGACGTGGATCCGGTCAAGGCCGGCACCATCTTCATGATGCTCTGGGTCGCCACCGAGGCCTTGGACGCATCTTGGCGTCCCCCAGCCAGCTTCACCGGCGTCTGAGATGGCGTTGCTCTCTCTGCTGATCTTGGCCTGTGCCGGTTCCACCCCGGAGCCGGTCACCCCGCAGATGCCTGCCGTCGAGGCGACCGTCAAGCCTACGCCTGAGCAGCCCGTGGCCGTTGAGCCCGCTGTGGAAGAGCTGGGGCCGGTCAACTTGACCTCGCCTGTGGGAGATGTGGTCAAGGGTGAGAGCATCCGCATTGCTGGGAGCGCGCAGGTCTTTGAAGGCCACCTTCAGATCCGTCTTACCCGAGACGGAGAGCGCATCACGGACGCCACTGTGGTCACCGCAGCAGCTCCGGAGCGCGGCGAATTTGAGCTGGTGGTGCCTGTCACACCTGGCCCCTTGACCCTGGAGATCTTCACGCGCAGCGCCAAGGATGGCAGCGAAGTACCCCTGATCAAGCGCGAGCTGACGGCTGAGGCGGCTCAGAACTGAGCGGCTACCACTGCCCCCCGTCCAGGCTGATCTGGTAGGGGTCGCAGTCACTGCCCCGCGGCAGCGTCACCCGGGTCTTGGCGCTCCCCTCCGCGGGCACGTCTTCCAGATGGGCGCTGAAGTGCTCATCTGCACACTGAATGCCCACCTCCAGCTCGGAGATGGGGACTTGGCTGTCGTTCTCAGCGGTGATGCGCACCTCCACCCGCCCGTCAGGGAAGGCGGTGGCCAGCCCGCTGATGTGTACCCAGTGGCCCATGTCCAAGGTGCGCTCGCGCTCTTGTGGGGTGAGCTCCAAGACGGCTTGGCCCGGGTCAAAGGTGACCGTGAACTGGCTGCTGACGTTTAGGCCGAGCAGGCCGACGCTGTCGTCGTTGCCGCAGAGATCGCAGACCGCGATGGTGATGTTCTCCACAGCGAACCCACCCAGCCACACCTTGTCCAAGAGCACCAAGGGCGCCTCGGTGATGCCGTTGGCGGTGTGCAGCTGGGCTGTGGGCGCGTTGCCCGGAATGGTGACGCCCAGGGTGTCCAGGGCCTCGCGGGTCAAGGTGGTGAAGGTGGCGCCGGTGTCGAAGAGCATCCAGCGCTCGTTGTCCTGGCCGTCATGCTCCAGGCCCACGGGAATGCGCAGGCTGCGGCCTTGGCCCTCGTAGGGCAGGTGGATGCTCTCGCCCTCGCCGAGGGTGACGATGGGCGTGGGCCTGGGCGGCGGCTCGAGGCTGGGCGCAGTGGGTGCCTC
>CAJXRZ010000022.1 GCA_913060515.1 uncultured Pseudomonadota bacterium
CTCTTCGTCGGCAGCGTCAGATGTGTATAAGAGACAGCTGTTCTCGCCCTGAGTGGTCACGCCACCGGGGAAGATGATGGAGCGCTTCTCGGCGAGCTTGGTCGCCAGGATGTCCAGCTTGGCCAGGTCGATGCCCGCGGCGCTCGCGAATGCGGCTGCATCCACTTGGCTGAGCAGGGACTCGGCGCCCATGGCGCTTCCCTTCTTCTCAGCGACCAGCTTGGCCAGGGCAAAGGCCACGCCAGCTTCGGTGCCTGGGTTGCTCTTGAGCCATTGGTCACACTTGGTGCCGGTGTGGCTGACGCGGGGCTCGATGCTCACGAACTCGGCGACAAACTTGCCTTGCTCGGGATCGCGTGCGGCTGCGTAGCCGGCCTGGTGGTCGACGGGCGCCAACCAGGTGTTCAGCCAGTCAGCGCCGAAGCTCAAGATGACCTGAGCGCCAGCGACCTGGTAGCGGGGCACGCCCTCGACACCAAAGGCCATCTTGGTTGCGGTAGCCAGGGACTCGTACCCGAAGGCTTCCCAGTGAACGCGCTGCATGCCGCTTGCGGCAGCAACGTCACCCAAGAGGCGGTCCAGGGCGCCGGTGCGGTAGCGACCCAGCCAGGCAGCGGAGCCACCGGACATTGCGGTGCTGAGCGCAGCCAGTGCGTCATCCCAAGAGACGTCCTCGCCGCCCTTCTTGGGGCCGCCGAGGTGGTCGGCGTTGAAGGTCTCCTGAGTGGCCGAGATGGCCAAAGAGCAGGCGCCGCCTTGTCCCACAGGGGACTCGGTGTTGCCTGCGACGAAGACCACGCGTCCTTCGCGGTGTCGGAGCACCGTGCCGCATGAAGCGACACAGTCGCCACAGGACGATGCGAAGAAGGTTGGGGCGCCCGGAACGACCTGCTCAGGCTGCACCACGTATGGGTAGATGTTCTCTACCGGCGTACGCGGATCACAGGCTGTGAGGGCTCCAACGGCACTTGTGGTGCCGAGGACTTTGAAGAAATCTCGCCGGTTCATATCGGCCATCGTTTTCGCTCCGCCTACTGGTGGCAGGTGTAGCAGTCTTTGAGCTCGGCCCTACGGAGGTCTGCATCAGCTCCGTAGTTGGCATCCACTGACGGGTGCTCTTCGTGGCACTCCAGACACCAACCCATCAACATGGTCATGTCGGGCGCGCGAACAGCGACGCCTTCCTTGGTCATGTCAGCGTGGCAGTCCGTACACTCCACCCCGCCCTTGACGTGGCGGCTGTGGTTGAAGTGAACGAAGTCCGGAATGTCATGCACCTTGACCCAAGGGATTGGCTGACCGAAGTTCTCGCCGCTCTCTTGGATGTAGGTGTTGAGCTGAACCAGCCCCTCACGTCCACCTGGGTCGATCATCGAGTGACAGCCGACGCAGGTTTGGGTTGGGGGCACGCCAGCGTGCTTGGACTTTCGGGCATTTGAGTGGCAGTACTCGCAGCTCATTCCCAAGCCACCGTCCTCAACCGACGAGGCATGCACGCTGTGCTTGAACTCGATGGGCTGTGGGTCGGTGTCCTGAACGACGCTGCCCACGCTGATGCGGGTCTCCACGTCATCCGGGTAAACCGGGGGAAGCAGAGAGTGCGCTTCAATGGGGAACGCGTCCTCGTTCGAGGTCACGTCAATGTTCTCGCACTTGGACGCAAAACTGACTGCTCCAAGCAGGATCACAGCCCATACGCGCGGGGTGCCGGTGGCACTTGGCATCGCTTGTCTCCCTATTAGGGGCCTTCGGGGAGGCGCACCTAATGCTTCGCTCTTGCCACGTCCAAGGCTCTTGGCGGCCTTAGATACCCTTGACAGGGGTGGACTTGAACGAGGTAGACAAGCGTAGACCTTGCCTGGATGCCTAGAAGGTAGATCTGAGGGGCAAGAGCGGTCTTCTTGGGCACCGACGCCGAATGCGGCAAGAGGTCGCAGAAGAAAAAGGAAGTGACCTTGATCTGGATCCTGTTGCTGACAATGGCTTGCAACTACGGGCAGCCTGCGGGCAAGCCCAGCGCCAAAGAGCTGGCTCCCTCCGAGCCGATTTCCTCCGTCGTCTTGGCGGACCCCGCCGCATCCTATGCGGCCTGCGAGGAGCGGGTAGAGAGGCCCGAGGAGGCGGGGGAGTGCAGCGCCGACAGCGCTTGTGTCCAAGCCGGCTGTTCGGGTGAGTTGTGCGTCGCCGTGACCTCGGCCAAGGCAGCCTTCTCAAGCTGTGAGCAGCGTCTGTGCTTCAACGCCCTGGACAGCTGCGGCTGTCAGGAGGGCCGCTGCCGGTGGACCCTCAAAGACGCAGCCCCAGACCCTCCAGGCTCGAGAGCGCTGGAGCAAGGGCAGCGGTGACCCGCGCGACCTTGGCCTCGGTGTCGAGGAGATCTTGTCTGAGTTCCAGCTCGAGGTAGGGCAGCCCATGCGCACGCCCGTGTCTCTGGGCGGAGTAGATCATGCCCAACTTTCCCGAATAGGGCTCGTTGGCTTGAACCTTGAGGGGGCCGCCAAGCAAGGCCTTGATGAGATGCTGAGCGAGGGCCTCGTTGTCGTCGAAGAGCACGCCCAACTCCACCTGGCGCGTCTCTGGACCCTTGGGCCCCATGAAGATGGGCGTGAAGGTGTGGATGCTGAGGAGCAGCTCTGGGCGTCGTGCTTCCAAGAGAGCGTCCAAGGCCTGATGGTAGGGGGTGTGGACTTGATTCAGTCGGGCTCGGCGCTCGGCGGAGCTCAGGTTCTGGTTGAAGGTCAGGGGCAGACCCTCAGCCACTTCTCGACATAGATCGGGGTGCCCCGGTGGCCGGTTCAGGTCGGCGACGAGGCGAGACCAGTTGCCGATGATCGCGTCGGCCCCAAGGATTCTGGCCAATTGCTTGGTCAGGGGGGCGGCGCCAGGATCCCAGCCCCAGTGGTCTTGGAAGATGCGCTCCTCGTCGCCGTTTAGCTCCCAGTGAGCCGGGCGACGGTGGCCTCCGTGCTCACAGCACAGGGTGATCCAGGGCTTGTCCTGGGCGTGCTGGAGTGCAAATGGAGAATCGAAGTTCATGCTGCAGCGTACTGCACAGCACCAGCCCACTCCACGCGAGCGCCCATTGTCCCAGTCCAGGATTGTCACCTACGCCCTTGGTGTGGGGCTGGCCTCGCTGATTCCCTTTCCCATTGCGGACAGCATCGTGGGCGGGTGGTTGATGCAGAGCCTCTACGGCGATCTGGCCAGACTGCGCGGCGTGAGCCTGAACGGCAAGCAGAAGAAGACCCTGGTCAAGCGCGATGGCAGCTTCATCTGGGGCTGTCTCGTGGGCGGAGTGGTGTGGCTGGTCAAGAAGCTGATCAAGACCCTCACCGTGGTGTTGTTGGTGAAGGAAGTCGTCGACGAGGCCACGCTGGCCATTCACCGGGCACGGATGGTCGACTTGGCCCTGGAGAGGGGACATCTGCCCGGCAACGAGGCCAAGGTGCAGCAAGCGATGACCCGGTTGATGGCCAAATACGAGGGGCGGATCCTGAATCGTTGGCTGCGCCGCATGGAGACCCCTCGGGCAGAGCTGCCGGTGGAGCTTGGTTTTGGTGCTCAGGTGATGCGCTGGCTGCACTGTCGTGGAGGTGGCGCTAAACTGGAAGAGGGATTTCTTCAGCACCTGGAGGAGTCTTCTTCTTCGGAGGAGTGATGTTGACCCTGATGTGGCTGTCTCTGGCCTGTACAGAGGCCCCTAGTGAGGACGGCCTGCTGGGCCAGGGCTGGGTGGACACCTATCCGAGCCGCCACTTGCTCAATGAGCAGGGACAGGTCGACTTGGACCCCGCCTGGATCCCAGCCGTAGACACCCCCATGCCCACGGACGCGCTGCGTTACCGCAAGGGGTTCAGCGTGGCTCAGACGGCTCTGCTCAATCATCCGGGCGTGAACGGCGCTGCCCTGGATCAGGTGCACCTCGTGGATCTGAACACCGGTGAGCTCCTCCCCAGCTTTGCTGAGCTGGACTCCTTGGACTCGGACGTCCTGCTCGTTCGCCCGCTCCGAACCCTCCCCGTTGGCCACGACATCGCCGTTGCGATCGAGGCCGATGCTTTGGAGCGGCCAGAGGCCTTCCAGTTGCTCTTAGATGGAGAGCGTCTTCCGGAGTGGCAGGAGCACTACCAGTCCGTCTTGGCTGCTGGGGCCGAAGCTGTGGGAGTCAGCGAGTCGGAGATCGGTCTGGTCTGGGATTTTCCAGTCGATGACGGAAGCCTTCATCTGCGCGTCCTGGCCGAGAATACGCACCCGACGGGCAGCTACACCTGGCTGGACGAGGACACCACAAACCTGCCACCAGGGGTCTTCAAGCAGGTCACCGGAACCTTTGAGGTCGACGACTGGCTGGTCGACGATGTGCGCTTTGAGTTGGACGAGCAAGGGAATCCTCAGGTCCAAGGGACCCGCCAGGCCCACCTCTTCGTGCATGTGCCCGAGTCGGTGCGCGGCAAGGAGCCAGGCACCGTGCCTGTGCTGATCTTTGGCCACGGCCTTCTTCAGAGCCCCGAGGGCTTCTTGGCGGACAAGGAGGACACCTCCAGCTTTGTTGATCTCTTCAACCGCATGGAGGTCATCGTCGTCGCGACCCAGTGGCGCGGGCTCTGCCGGGACGACCTGGCCGATGTGGTGTGGGTCGCCAACGACATGGGACGCCTCCCCGAGGTCACGGACCGTTTGGGCCAAGGCGTAGCCAACACCCTGGCGCTTATGGAGCTGGTCCAGGAAGGTCCCCTGATGGATGACCCCGCCTTTGAGGGCTTGGCTGATCCGGAGCAGCTGCTGTACTACGGGGTCTCGCTGGGCGGCATTCTGGGCGCGGTGACCCTAGCCCAAACCGATCGCATCGACCACGCCGTGCTGCACGTCGGTGGCGGCGCCTGGTCGACCACCTTCCCGCGCTCGGCCAACTGGGAGGACTTTGAGGGGCTGGTGGAAGATGGGATTCCCAGCTCCGCAGACCGCCAGCTGCTCTACGCCATGATGCAGCTCTACTGGGATCCGGTTGACTCAATGTCCTACGTCGAGGACCTGGAGGACCGCTCCCTGGTGCTGCAGATGTCGGTGAACGACGACGAGGTCACGAACATGGGCACGACCATGCTGGCGGACAGCGCCAAGTGGTCTTCTTTGGGTGGTGCTGTGGAAGGTCTATCCGCAGTACAGGCACCGGCGGTGGGCCCAGTGATCGCCTCTTTCGACCCAGAGCTCGGGGATCCGGACATCGGAAACCAGCCCAGCGAGCGAACGGGTGCCCACAGGGAGCCGCGTATGTGGGAGAGCGCCAAGCTCCAGACCATGCACTTCCTGGTGGATGTGCCCGGTGAGGTGGAGAGCTTCTGCCAGGGAGCGGTCTGCACGCCAGCGGATCGCTGAGCCACACAGGCAGCCCGGCGAATGCGTCCGGCTGCCTAAAAGGGCTGCTCAGCGCTCGCTGCCAATGGTGTAGATGCGCATGGTGTTGGTCGTGCCCTTCATGGGGCTGTGGCCGGCCAACACGATGATCTCCTGTCCTGGGTCCAGAAGGCCCTTGTCCAGGAGGATCTGCTCGCCGATCGCGATGAGCTCATCGGTGCTCTTGACCACAGGCACGCGCAGGGGGACCACGCCCCAGACCAGGGCCAAGCGGTCACAGATGCTGTCGGAGGAGGTCAGGGCAAAGATGGGGCCCCTGGGGCGTGCCTTGGAGGCGGTGATCGCGCTCAGGCCACTCCAGGTGAAGACGACCAGCGGTCTGGAGACCTCGCTTGCGGCCTGACATGCAGCCCATGCGACGGTGGCCGCCGGGCCAGCAGCTACGGGCAGATCCTCGCGAACGCGAGGGCGCAGGAAAGGGCTCCTCTCCACCTCACGGGCGATGCTGTCCATGACCTTGACCGAGCGCAGGGGGTACATGCCGGCGGCTGTCTCGCCCGAGAGCATCACAGCGTCCGTGCCGTCGATGATGGCGTTGGCGACGTCGGTGGCCTCGGCGCGGGTGGGGCGAGGGCTGCGCTCCATGGAGTCCAGCATCTGCGTGGCGGTGATGACCAGGCAGCCGGCCCGGTTTGCCGCTTGGATCAGACGCTTCTGGTGGATTGGCACAGTCTCCAGCGGGACCTCGACGCCCAGGTCTCCCCGGGCGACCATGATTCCGTCGACGGTGGCCAGGATGGATTGGATGTTCTCCAGCGCCTCCGGCTTCTCGATCTTGGCGATGATGGGGACATCTGGGCTGCCCAACTCCTTGAGCAAGCGCTTCAGATCGAGCACATCTTCGGCTTGGCGCACGAAGCTCAGGGCGACGTAGTCCACGCCGGCAGCCACACCCACGGCCAAGTCGGCCTTGTCTTTCTCCATCAAGGAGGGGGCCGATACGTCGACGCCGGGCAGGTTGATGCCCTTGTTGGACTTGAGCTCGCCGCCCTCGTTCATGCTGATGTGCACTTCTTGGGGCACGACGTCGCGCAGGACGGCCTCGACCTTGCCGCTCAGGGTCCCGTCCGCGAACATGATGGTGTCGCCCACGACCACGTCGTTGGCCATCTCTGGGTAGGTCGTCCCACATCGCAAGCCCTCGCCCATGCGCTCGTCCATGACCACCTCGAGGATGTCTCCGGGCTTGAGCTGAAGGGGGCTGACCATCTTGGAGGTTCGGATCTTGGGACCCTGGAGATCCAGGAGCAGGGCGATGTAGCGCTCTGCTTTCAAGGCAGCGCGGCGCACGTGGGCCACGTCCTTGCGGATGGACTCAGCGTTCCCGTGGCTGCAGTTGATCCGGAAGACGTCCACTCCGGCATCGATCAGAGAAGAGAGCATCTCTGGATCACGGGAGGCCGGCCCCAGGGTGGCGACGATCTTGGTGCGGCGGGTGGACATGAACTCTCCTAGCGGTCGATCAGACCGGACACTTTTGGGTCGGTCACAGGGATAGCCTAATGGTCATGACACCTGGACAGTTTGCATTGCAGGATCTGCACCGCGTTTTGCGCGGAGCCCAAGCTACTGCAGGTCACTTGCTGAGCGCAGGGGAAGGGGTGCTGCTTCGGCGTCTTCTGGATCTGGACGGTCAGGCCGGTCGTCTGTGGGTGCGTCTCGTCGCGCGAAAGGGCGCGCTGTTTAGGAGTGACAGTCTGGCCTTTGACGATGTCCCGGAGCCAGAGCTGGCGCTCTCGGAGTTGCAGGAACTGGACTTGGTCCACCGCGGCATTCCCTGGTCGCAGCGTCTGAAGCTTCTGCGCGTGCCGGAGCTCAAGGAGCTGCTTCGTGGGCTGGGCTTGGCGTTGTCCGGCCGTCGTCAGGAGCTCGTCGATCGTCTGCTGCCCGTGCCTCAACCGGATCGTGTAGGGGTCTGGCGGGTCAGCGGGGGGGCGCTGCTGCGGCGCCTGGAGCGTCTCTGGTTCCGCAGCGGTTGGCGCGATCGCAGCTCCCTGTTGCTCGAGCGCATCGGCCAGGTCCAGTGGGTAGACCATCCCATCACCCAGCCCGTCGCCGCCTTTCCTTCACGAGCTGACTGGCGCGACTTTGAGTCGGCCGTGAGTGGCCTGGAGAGCCCCCAGGTGCTCCTTTCCTCCATCGAGCAGGCTCAGCCTCGTGGAATCGCCTTTCGAGGACTGGACCCCCGGCCCAAGCGGGCCAAGCAGCTCATCGAGCAGCTGCGAGAGCTGGAAAGGGCAGGGGAGAGCCAAGGCTGCATTCAGGCCTACCAGGCGCTGCTGGACGCGGGTGTTCGCCGACCTGGACCGGTGGTGCAGCGTTTGGCGCAGTGCTTGGGCAGGGCGGAGCAGCCCGCGCTTGGTGCGGAGGTCTGCCTGCACTGGCGGGAGCGGGTGGCACCTGAGCAGCAGCCTGCCTTGGAGCGTGCGGGCCGCAGGTTGGCCAAGAAAGGCGGAGTGGGCTGGCCGCCCATGGCGCCCTTGCGAAAGGCACCGGTGCGGGACTTGGTGTTGGAGATGGTGCCAAGCCGACCCAGGCCTCGATGGGGGCCAGAGCGCTTGGGGATCGAAGCAGCGGTGCAGCGCCACTGCGCGGGCCAGGAGGTTCTTCAGGCGGAGAATGGACTTTGGACCACGCTCTTTGGTCTGCTCTTCTTCGACCTCTTCTGGTTGCCGGTGCCTGGAATGCTGCCAGTTCCGGGCATGGATGGCCCCTTGGACTTGGGGAGCCCGGTCTTTGTGGCGCATCGAGCGCAGGCTTTCCAAGATCGGCTGGACGCTCTGGCGCGTGGTGAGGGGGCTGAGATTCTGGCGCGGCACCATGAGGCGGGGGCTGGGGCGCAGGTGCGCGGCGTGATCTGGGGCTTGGCACCGTTGCCAGTGCTGCAGGAGGTGGTGCGCGGGGCGGGGCCGGGCCTGGTGCCAGTGATGGAGCGCCTTGGCCGTGAGGGGTGGTCCGCGCGTCGGGGCCTGCCGGATCTTGTCTTTGTGCCAGGGGCCCCCGGTGCTGTTGCGGATGCGCTCCCCTCAAAGCTCAGCGGCGAGCTGCTCTGTGTCGAGGTCAAAGGACCTACTGACAGCTTGCGCGACGGCCAAGCGGTCTGGCACGACCGGCTGCTGCGAGCCGGACTCCAGGTTGAGATCTGGAAGGTGCGCTCCCGCTAAGGCCTTGGGCCTCTATCGGTGAATGCTGAAGCTTCCGGTGCGCGCAGCCAGCTCGGCCGGCGGGAATGGGGCCAGCTCGGCTTGGTCACTGATGTGCTCCAGCCAACCGGCTTCTGAGCCGCCTTGGTAGTCCCCGGTGACCTGCACCCGTGCGAAGGGGGAGACCTGGCGCAGCACGTCGCCGTGGGGGCCCATGCTGCGAATGGAGAGCATCTCGTCGGCTTGGGCGCTGACTTGGATGCCGCGGCCCTTCAGGTTGAGCTGGCCAGGTTGGACAGGCTCGGCCAGGCGCATCCAGCGGCGCTCGAGCTCTGGGCCGCGTAGAACGCCGCGCTGGGCATGGTCCGGCGAGAGGCCAGGGCCGATGTCCAGTGGGCCGACGGCTGCCTCCAGGGCCCGGGGCAAGCCGTCCTGCCATCCGTGAACGGCCAAGCGGGTGCTCTGGGGCAAGGTCTCCCCCCAGACGTGGGGACGGTGGCCGGTCCAGCCTTCCATGTCCCAGACATCCTCGCCCAGGTGCAGCTCACCGGCCAGCTTCAGGTTGGCCTGGTGGGTGTATTGGCGCAGGTGCTCGGCGCCGTCGCGGTACATGCGCCACTTGCCGGGCAGGAGGGGGAGAGAGCCCGAGCCGCCGCCGATCAGGATGTCCCAGCGGTTGTCTCCCAGGCTGCCCTTGCAGTGGTTGGGCGTGAACTTGAGTCCTTCGGTCTCCATCAGCAGGCCACGTCGCAAGGCCCACTGGTTCCAGCGGAAGCGCTCGACGCTGAACCAAGCTTGGCCCGCGCGCGTCATCGCCAGAAAGGAGAACTCGACGGTGCGCTCCGCCCAAGTCGGGCCACGAGAGGCCACAGCCAGGCGCATCTCGATGGCGCGATCGGCGTCAGGGCTCGCTGCGATCAGGCTGAAGGATTCGTAGAAGCAGTCTTCGGCCCGCTTGGTCTGCAGATCCTCGAAGCGGGCGTCGATGTCGGAGGGATTGAACATGGCGGGCACGATAGTCCGTGTGCAAAGGCCAACCAAGGAGAAGACATGCGAATCACCAGCGGAACCCACCGTGGACGCCGGCTGGACGGCAAGCTGCCAGAGGGTGTGCGCCCCACGTCATCGCGCGTGCGGGAGGCGCTCTTCTCGCGCCTGGGTCAGGATCTCACTGGGCGCAGCGTGCTCGATGTTTTCGGTGGGTCGGGACTTCTTGCCTTCGAGGCGCTCTCCCGCGGCGCGAGCAAGGCCGTGATCTGTGAGCAAGACCGTGCCGCGTTGGCCTTCATTCGCCACAACGTGGCCAAGCTCGGCTTTGGTGATCGGGTCTCGATCCGAAGCGGGCGTGTGCCCGGCGCGCTGCCCAAGGGGCAGTTCGATGTTGTTTTGGCGGATCCGCCCTACAACAAGGACCTCACCAACATGGCCAAGGCCTTGGCGGACAAAGTCGCCGCTGACCTGGTCCTGGAGCGACGCACGGGCTCTGAGGAAGTGGAGTTGCCTGGCCTGGAGCTCATTGGCTCCAAGAAGTACGGCAGCTCAACCCTGAGCTTCTACCGACCTTCCTGAGGGTTGGGTCGCTCGCCCGTGGCGAGAAAGTGCTGGTAGTCCGAGAGGATGCGGGCGTGATCGAAGACCAGGTCAGGCAGGGCGTTGAGGGGGAAGACCTTGGCCTCGTCTGCGTCATCGGCGCCTACAGGGGTGCCGGTGGCCTGCGCGGTGAAGACCACGGAGAGGTTGTGCTGGCGGGAGTCACGCTTTGGGTCCGAGTACACGTAGAGCAGTGCATCCAGGGTGACCTTTAGGCCGGTCTCTTCCATGGCCTCGCGCAAGGCAGCGGCCTCGACGGTCTCCCCTTCGTCAACGAATCCGCCCGGCAAGGCCCAGCCAAGAGGTTCGTTGCGCCTCCGGATCAACACCACGCCTTCCCCCTGCGCGATGATCAAGTCCACGGTGGGTGTGGGGTTCCGGTACTCCATCGGGTCGGCTCCATTTGCAGCAATCTTAGTGGTGCTAGAGTCTATCCCTCTCCGGAGGACGGATGCCCCCAGTGCTGATCGGCAGCGGACCCTGTGCTTTGCGCGCAGCGGCTGCCATACCCGAGGTCCAGTGGTTGGACGCGAGCCCCTTTGTAGTGGACCACCCACACCTGCCCGTAGACATGGGGGTGTTTGAGGATCACGGCACCGCGGAGATCGTGCGAGAGCTGGCTGGTGGAGCTCCCCAGGTCACGCTGCGCAGCGAGATGCTGGCGAAGGGGCGACGCTTGGAGCTGCCCTTCAGACGCAGGGAGCTTGCGCGCATGCTGCCCCTGCAGGGCGCTCAACGGGCCCTGACGGACTGGACCAAGACCCGGGCCAACATCCGGGCGCGTGAGGTCATCGGAGGCGGCCACGAGCAGCGCAGCTACCAAGACTGGGTTGTCTACCGCTACGGCCGTGCGCTCTACGAGCAGCTGCATGCGCCCTATGCGCAGCGGCGCTTTGGCGAGCCGGAGCAGGTGGCCATCGCGTTGGCGAAGATTCACCACGGCGTGATCGAGTCACCGGGGTGGGCGCGCTTTGGACAGAGCGCCAGCGCCGCCCACCAAGGGCTGCTCTCTCACACCCAGCGCGATTCCGCGGACATGGAAGGTGTAGAGCTCAAAGACGGGAAGGTCTGCGCGGTGTTCACGGACCAAGGGCGGGTCGAGACGGAGCGCCTGTTCTGGGCCGGTCCCGTTCCCGAGCTGGCGGAGTGGCTCGAGGGAGAGATCCCCGAGATCCTCGCGGTGGACATGCGCCGCCTCAAGACCCGGCACCGCATCGAGGCCTTCTTGCCGATGCCAGGGGCGGATCTGCTGCCCGAGGTGCTGCACATCGTAGACAAGGCGCCCTTCTTTCGGGTCACACCTGTCTCCATGCAGGACGACGGGAAAATCGACGGTGTCTGTTGCCACATCGCACTGGACGATGGCGCCCCGGAGTGGGGAATGGGCGATGCCCGACTGCTGGTCCAGTGCGCTGAAGCCCTCACCCTGTTGGAGATCGGCCGAGCCGATGAGTCCAAGGGTCTGCTCCGTCGAATGGCCGACTATGACCCGGCCTGGCAGGTGGGAAGATGGTTCCCGGACGCGACCCGAGTGACGCGCGCCATGCATGAGATGGGCATCAGCCTCGTCGGACGCAGCGCCGCATACAGGTGGATGGACCCAGGTCAGGCCCTCCGCTTGGGCCGCAGCATTGGCCAAGAGCCGGATGCCTGGCATGAGGCCTTGCGCACACAGGTGGATCCGCCGATCCGACTTGCGGACGAAGGGGTGCCCGTGACCCGTTACGTCGAGCGCTGATCAGGCCACCATGACCCCAAAGAGCCGGCCCACAAGCGCGCTGGCTCCCATCGCGAGGGCGCCCCAAAGGCTCACGCGCAAGGCGGCCTTCCACATGGACGAGCCGCCCAACTTGGCCGAGCCCACCCCAAGCAAAGCAAGGCCGGCCAGAGAGCCGAGGCTGAGCAGCAAGGGGAGCTGTGGCAGAGGGCTGAGGAAGGTCAGCGCCAGGGGCCAAGCTGCACCCACGGCGAAGCTCGCAGCGGACACCAGGGCTGCCTGAATGGGCTTGGCTGCGGCCTCCTCACTCAGGCCCAGCTCGTCTCGTGCGTGAGCCCCCAGCGCATCGTGGGCTGTGAGCTGCTGGGCCACCTCCAGGGCCAACTCTGGCGTGAGGCCGCGCAAGCGGTAGATCCCCGCCAGCTCTTGCAGCTCGTGCTCAGGATCCTCCGCCAGCTCCTGCCGCTCTCTGGCCAGGTCCGCAGCTTCGGTGTCTGCTTGGGAGCTGACGGAGACGTATTCGCCGGTCGCCATCGAGAGCGCACCGGCCGTGAGTGCTGCTACACCAGCGACGAGAAGCTCCCGCGTCCCAGCTTGGGTCGCGGCGATGCCCATCAAGAGGCTTGCGGTCGACAGGATGCCGTCGTTCGCGCCCAAGACGGCTGCCCGGAGCCAACCGACGCGGTCCAAGTAGTGGCGTTCATGATGGCTCAATCGTCGTCCTCATCGTCATCGTGGTGTTCTTGGAGTGCATCGCCCCCTGGAGGGATTCCCGCGCTGCTCGCATACGCTTGAGCTGCGCCGTGTTTGTACACCAGTTCTCCGCCGGCCTGTCCGCATCGAGCGCCCAGCCCCAGTACGACGAGGCTGCCCAGGACCGAGACCCCCGCCAGGGGGAGGCCAGCCTTGGACTTGGCCAAGCCCAATGCTCCGGCCATGGTGAGCAGGACGAGCCCGCTGCCCAGAACGAAGACCTCCGCCGCCTCCTCATGGGCATGGATGGCGGCCGCTGAGACGATCTGCTCGACCCGGTCCTCCTCCGTCTCGCCTGTTCTTTTCGCCAAGAGTCCAGAGGCCAGGAGCAGCACTTGGAGTCCCAGCACGATGCTCCATGTGCCGGAGGGCAGCCAGCGCCGCCACCATGCGAGCAGCACACCACCGGAGACCAAGGGCATCAGGAGGCCCAGGGCGATGGGAAGATGTACGAGCTTTGGGTGGAAGAGAAGAGCGTCCATGGTGCCTCCGGGGCAACCTCAACAATCTCGCCTCTCTGGGGCTCGTCGTCCTTCCATCTTCTGTTGCATGCCGTGGAATTACAGCCGCTTAGGCGCTGTCTGTACCACGGATGATGCGGGCCCTACTGGATCAGGTTGATGCAGTAGTCAGCGTAGAAGTAGTCGGTGCTGAAGCTGCCTTCTTCGTCCGAGAAGGTGATGTCGAAGCTGCCCTCCAAAGGCTGGCGGTCGACCACCTCTCCCACCGTGATGGTTCCGGTGCGGTCGCGCACCTCGTTGAAGGCGCCTCCGGACACGATCAAGGTCTTGGCGTCCACCACGGCGTCCGTGCCCTCGGTGGAGAACACGCCCTCGCTCACGTCTGGCGCGTCAAAGGAGAACTGCAGGGCCACCATGTTGAAGTCCACGGGGGCGGTGCCTTGGTCGTAGGTTCGACGGGTGAAGTCCAGCTCCCGGCAGTCCAGTTCATCCTTGACGAAGACGATGAAGGGTCCGCCCCACATGGCCGTCAAGGGCTCGCCCATCGACTCGCCAGCGACGTTGCCGTCGATGATGGTGGGGTCAGCGCCACAGGCCATCAGGCCAAGCAGAATCAGCATGGGGTCTCCTTAGATGGGCGCAGCCTAACCGCCTTCAGCGCCCTTTACCTTGTGAGAGCTTTGCCAGGGCTTTGCGCTGGGCGGCTCCTCCCCACAGCTTCAGGAAGCTCTCTCGCTCCGCTTGAGGGCTTTGAAGGGCCGCTTTGGCCCCACGGACCGACTCCGCTGGCAGGGCGCTCAGCTCCTGCAGCAGGGTCTCTGTCTCTGCCTCCGCATCCGAGGCCAAGCTGTGCCAGAGGGCCGGATGCTGGGGCAGATCGAGGGGCCGAGCCCGCGCAAGCACCGCCAGAGCCTGGCTGTAGCCCAACAGATCCTTCAGGCGCGCGGCGCCGCCCCAACCTGGACTCAAGCCAAGGCGGGCGTGCACGAACTGCACCCGGGCATCGCTCTGAATCACACGCAGATCCGCACAGGTCATCAGCTCCGCGCCGCCGCCTACGGCCGCGCCTTGCACACACGCCACGCTGAGCTGCGGAAGGGCGCGCAGGCGGGCACACACCTGGCCCATGAAGGTGAGCATTGCCTGCGCCAGGTCAGGTCGGTCCAGGGCGCCTCTGACGGCGCTCAAGTCGCTTCCGGCGCAGAAGGCCTTGGCGCCTTGGCCCCGGATGCAGAGCAGGGCACCGGGCCAGGCCTCGAGGGCCTCGACTGCGGAGGCCAGCTGGATCATCATGGCCGGGCTGATGGCGTTTCGGGCGCTGGGATGGTCAATGACCAGGCGCGCAACCGTCCCCTCAAGGTCCAAACGAACACGCCCCGACCCTCCAAGAGCGGAGAGCGAGGCGCGTGCGGTCTCGAAGGAGAGAGGCTCCAAGGCCTGCCTCCCAGCTAGTCTTCGTCCCGGCGACGCAGTGCGACGATGGCCAGGGGCAGCAGGAGCATCCAGAAGGTGCGGGAGCGGCCTTGGACGCCGGAGCAGCCGCCGGAGCAGCCGCCGCCATCGTCACAGCCGGAGGCCTCGTAGGGGATGGGGCCGATTCCAGCCCAGATGCCGAGCCAGTCACGCTGGGTGCCGGCCGCTTCGATGTCCATGCTCGTCAGGCCGATGCCTTCGACGCCAGGGAGTCCGAATGCGATGTCCTCGAGCAGGCCGCCGACGACAGTCTCCAGAATGGTGTCCAAGCCACCACCGAAGTTCTCCAGGATCTCGTCGTTCGTGCCAACGACCAGCTCATTGGAGGCCACGCTCGGCGTGATCTGCTCGGAGCTCAAGGCCACCTCGACCGCCAGCTGTCCTGTGCTGCCGTCAAAGGCCATGTCCACGCCGGTGGCCACGTCCAGGTCGATTCCGACCACCTTGGCCATGCGGTCGTCCACCTGGGCGTAGAACTCAAGCCCAAGCTGGTCCACCGCGATGTCCATGTGGTGGGTGCCGTCGAAGTCCACCACCGGTGGGTTCACGGGGCGGGTGGCGATGATCATCTCCTGGGTCTCAGGGAAGAGATCGTTGTAGACCTCGCCCGCGAAGAGGTTCAGAAGAGAGGTGTTGATTGGAAGGGGGTCTTCGCCGGCCAGCTCGTAGCAGAGCACGCCGCCAACCCAGACCGCGTACATGGCCTGGTTGATGAAGTCATCGCTGAGCGCAACGCCCAGCTCGGTGCCGCTTGGCAGGCTCTGGATGGTGGGGGGAGGACCATCGGTCCGCAAGGATCCGCCGCTGTCCACGACGCAGGCTGCGGGAGGCGCAGAGACGCTTCCGTCCATCACCACGCTCATGCCAGAGGGCTTGATGATGATGTCGCTGGGGTACAGCTCCAAGCTCAGAGTGGTGTCCAAGACGTCGATGTCTTCTTGGATGCTGGCGGCCGAGAAGGCCTCTTCGACCGCCTCTTCAAGCTGAGGGCCAAAGTCGGCGATGGCGCTCTCAAGCTGGCTCTCAACCAAGCCGAAGATCAGCTCGTAGAGGCTCAAACCCACCCAGTTGAGGATCTCCTCCAGATCACCGATCCAGCAGTCCAGCTCCAGGTAGTCGGTGATGTCGGCGTACGCGACGTTCACATCGCCCAAGGTGGCGTCCAGCACAGGGAAGCCGTCGGGCCCCTGCACGATGTCCATGGCCATCTGGGTGTTGAGGTTGACCTCGAAGGGCTCGACGTAGCCAGGGCAGTCGGAGCCGATGCAGGCCACTTCGTATTCAATGTTGAACTTGTCGCTGGAGTCGTTCACGTTGACCAGCAGGTCCACCGTGATGTCCAGGACGCCGTTGCCAGGCGAGATGTCTGCGCTGATCAGGTTGACCCCGATCCACAGATTGTCCATCTTGAATTCGTAGTTGAAGCACCAAGTGCCGCCATCGGTGTTGATCGCCTCACCGATGTCGATGCGTTCAGGCAGCAACGTGGGGATCAAGTCCACCGCAGCGTCCAGCCCGGTCTTGGTCACATGCAGCTCGGCTGCATCCTCGATCACGACCCCTGGGGGCCACGTCTCCGCCTGGACGAGCGGGGCAGAGAGAAGGAGTAGGAGCGAGGACACGGAGGACTCCGGGACGGGGGGCTGCCGGGCACTCTACCTGTGCTTTGGCGCGCAGGCCAGCGGGAGCTCACTTCAGCAGCGAATCAAGGCTGCTTTCAGTCGTAGCCAAAGGCCTCGGCAGCGCTCTTGAGCTTGAGATCCGGTTGCCCCGGCTTGAGGCATAGAAAGGGGCCCAGGGCCATGGCGTCCATCTTGGTGCGCATGAAGCAGAGGTAGGCGTCCTCTGGGGTGTTCACGATGGGTTCGCCGCGCACGTTCAAGCTGGTGTTGATGACGATTGGGCAGCCCGTTCGCTTGAAGAAGGTCTCGATCAGGTCGTGATAGAGCGGCTCTTGCTCCGGGTTCACGGTCTGAATGCGCGCGCTCCCGTCCACGTGCGTGATGGCTTGGAGCTGCTCTCGGTATTTGGTGCGCACTGGGGCCACCAAGAGCATGTAGGGAGAGGGGCGGTCGATCTCGAAGTACTCCTCGACCTGAGACTCCAGGCAGGAGGGGGCGAAGGGCCGGAAGCCTTCTCGAAATTTGATGCGCATGTTGATGATGCTGCGCATCTCCGGGTGGCGCGCATCGCCGAGGATCGAGCGATGACCCAGAGCTCGGGGGCCCCACTCCAGGCGGTCCTGGTACCAGCCGACCACGTGAGCGGTGTCCAGCAGCTCCGCCACCTCGTCCAGTAGGGGTTGGCGCTCCAAGCGACGGTACACAGCCCCGTAGCGGTCCAGAGTGGCTCGAATCTCCTCTTCGCTGTACCCGGGCCCCAAGTAGGGGGTGGGGAGCCTGGGGCCCTGTGGGTTCTCCAGGAGCTGGTGCCAAGCCACCAGGGCGGCCCCCATGGCGCCTCCAGCGTCACCGGCCGCTGGCTGGATGTAGAGCTCGTCCGGCTTGGCCTCGCGCAGGATGTGACCGTTGGCGACGCAGTTGAGGGCGACCCCGCCGGCCATGCAGAGCTTTCTGGAGCCCGCGGCATCCATCGCGGACTTGGCCAGCTTGACCATGACCTCGTTGAAGAGCTCCTGAATGGAGCGCGCTGCGTTCTGGTAGTGCGCCGACATCTCGCCATCGCCCAGGGGCCGCTTTGGTGCGCCCATCAAGTCCTCGAAGGCGGTGGTGAACATGGCCTCGCCGCGCTCAAAGGCGAAGTACTCCATGTTCAAGCGGAAGCTGCCGTCGTCCTTGACGTCGATGAGCTGACGCACCTCTTCCATCAAGGTGGGCTCGCCATATGGGGCCAGGCCCATCAGCTTGTACTCGGCCGAGTTGACCTTGAAGCCGCAGTAGAAGGTCATCGCGGAGTAGAGCAGTCCCAGCGAGTGGGGGAAGCGGATCTCGTCGAGCAGGGTGAGCTTGTTGCCCTCGCCGACGCCTCTGCTGCAGGTCGCCCACTCACCGACGCCGTCCACGGTCAACACAGCGGCCTTCTCAAAGCCCGAGGTGTAGTAGGCACTGGCCGCGTGGCTGAGGTGGTGCTCGCTGTAGAGGATGGGCCCGCTAAAGCCAATTTCATCCTTGAGGATCTTGCGAAGCCGCAGGCGGGTACCCATCCAGCGGGGCATGCTCGTCACGAAGCTCTTGAAGGAGCCGGGAAAGTGCTCCATCTGATAGCGCAGCAGACGGTCGAACTTGACCAGCGGCTTGTCGTAGAAGGCGACGGCATCGATCTGATCAGCGCGGATGCCGGCCTGTTTGAGCGCCCACCGAATCCCCTGGATGGGGAAGTCGGAGTCGTGTTTCTTGCGCGTGAAGGCCTGCTCGGAGGCGGCCGCGATGGGCACACCCTCGCGCAGCAAGCACACAGCAGCGTCGTGGTAAAAGCAGGACAGGCCAAGGATGTGCATCGCGGCCATTCTACTCCCAGGAGAGCCCTTTGAGCGCCAAGGCATCCGGACTTCGCCACGTGGAGCTGGACGCAGCTCGCCTAAGTCGAGGGGAGCGTGGGGCTTCGCTTCCGGTCTGGCGGCAACGCCTGCAAGGGGCAGGGGTCCTTAGTTTGGGCGATGAACTGCCCCCGGAGCACCCCGCCTCCGCGGTTTTGGAGCAGTGGTCCCTCTTGGAGCGCAGCGCTGAATCTGCCCCCAAACGAGGTCTGATCAAAGCGGGCATTGCTGTGCTTGCGTGGCTGGCCATCAGCGTGCCGCTCTGGATCTTTTTGAACGTGATCGGCCAAGGGATCAGCATCGCACTGGGGCTGGGTGCCTTCGTCTGGATCCTCAAGGGCGAGCGTCGGCGCGGTCCCAGCGCTCATGAAACAGACGCAGCCGAGGGCTTGGCTCAAGCGGTGGACAAGTTGATGGCCCACAGCTTCATCGCGGTCCATCAAGGGGTGGTGTTCTCCTATTCGGCCGACCTGCATTTCTTGGAGACACGCATCCGAGATGGGGAGCGCAGCCGGCGCGCGATGAGAGAGAAGACGGCCGACATGCTGCGCCTGGAGAAGGAGCTACGCCGCAGCAACGCCAAGCTCGAGCTTGACGAGTCCGACCCGGATCTGGAGGCACTCAAGGCGGAGCAAGGCAAGCTGAACGCCGACTACGCGGCTCTCACTGACCTGGTCAAAGAGCTGCGCGAGCAGAAAGAGTCCCTAGAGAGCCGCACCCAGGCGCGCCTGGCGCTCGCTCAACGGCAGGCCCTCAGTGAACAGGTCGATGCTCTGGTTGACCGGGACGCCGAGCGCGCTGCCCGTCAGGCCGCAGAGCTCGAGGTCGACATGCTGGAGATCGAAGGGCGCCTGAGGGCCCTGGATGTCCAGGTCTCCGATGACGATGCCCGGCTCAAAGCGACGATGGAGGTCCGGGCTCTGGAAGCTGCAGGCCGTCGATAAAGGTGACCCACTCCGTTGCGCGGGTGTGTCCGTGACTGCCTGGTGGCGCCGAGGCGGCCACAGTGCTCCAGTGGCGGTGCACGAAGGCTGCGTGCTGCGCGAGCAGGGGGTCGCCGTGCTCCAGGAGTCTGGGGCCGAAGAGCAGAGTGTGCCCTGTGCTGACCTCGACGCCGGGTTCGATGCGTAGGATTTCGGCGCAGCGCTCGTTCTCCGGCGCCAGGCTCTCTTCAACAATGCGCCAACCGGCCGCCTTCAGGCCCCTTCTCAGAGTGTCGGTGCGGTCTGGAGAGTGAACGACGGCGGTCTTTGGCTTGGGGCCTGCAGCCAGGATCTCCAGGATGGTGTGTGGGCCCATCCCGGCGATGATGCAGACGTCCACGTGGCGTAGGCCGCGCATGCCATCGGCGACCATCATCTGCATGGGGTAGCCGTTGGCGCTGCGGTTTCGGGGAAGTCGGTGGGCCATTCGCTCGCTGCCGATGACCGTGGCCTGGAGGCCCCGGGTGCGCACCAGGTCGTGCAGCAGAGCTGTGAGCTGGCCGTGGTCGCAGCCTACATCCACCACCACGCCGTGGATGTGTGGCTCCACCATCTTCAGAATGGCCTGCAGACGGGCCAAACCTTTCTTCTTGCTCATCGGGTCTCGCCGCGTGCTTGGTGGGCGGCTTGTGCCAAGCGCAGCACGGCTTGGGCGTCGCTCTTCTGGCCGGCCTGTGGTGATGGCGCCAGCAGCCCTTCCACGGCCGTGACCGCGTCCTCCAGCTCCTGAATCCGGGCCTGATTGGGCCGCTCACTGAGGTCTGCGTGCAGATCAGCGAGGGCCTCGAAAAGGTCCCTCTCGGCGATCTCGGGCAGGTCGACCCCACGCAGCTTCAAGGCGAGCGCTCGGACGCGAACTTGGAGGGGGGTGAGGTCTTTGGACTGTGCTGCCAATCGGAGGGCGCGCTTCTGAGCGCTGTGGGTCCTGTGGGCCTTGGTGACGAGGAGGCTGCCAAGGGCTGGGCCGGCCACACCCAAGGCCAAGCCTGCGAGCACTGCGATCGGGCCAAACGCTCCGACGAGGAGCAGGCTTCCAACTGCCAGGGCCATACCGCCCATCCCGAGGCCGATCCCACCGGCCCACGCCAGGATGTTCAGGCCTCTGACCTCCTCTACGCTGAGCCTGGGATCTTGCGCGCCAAGCTCGGCCTGGCTGCTTCCGCGGAAGACTGGGACCGGCAGCCCCTGCGCCTGAAGCTGAGCGAGGGTGTCTCGATCCAGGCCGCTGGCCAGCGCCAAGTCCTGGGGAAGGGGACCGTGATGCCAGGCAACAAGTCGGGGCAGGACTGCCGCGCTGCCACCGCCTTGGTCGGGCGTTCGCAGGGGAGCTGCGGCCTCGTTTACACGGGCCTCGCCCAAGGGGAGCTTGCTTGGAGGTGTGGACACAACAGGGCCTTATCTCGGCTCAGAGATACTCGCTGAGCCAGCCGCCCACCTCTTCCGCGTACTCGTCGGGAGCGTCCAGGTGAGAGCCGCCGTGCGCCGCTCCGGGCACATAGTAGAGCTCCTTTGGCTCGTTGGCCGCATCAAAGACGCGCTTGCCGTGCTCCGGCATGATGTAGGTGTCTTCGGAGCCGTGGGTGATCAGGTAGGGGACTTCGAGCTCGGCGACCGTGGCCAGGTTGTCGAATGGGTCCTCGAACATCCAACCGCTCGGGATGTTTAGGCCAGTGTTCAAGTCGTAGAAGCTCTCCGCATCCGCGAACATGTCGTGGGTGATGAGCGCGCCTGGTGGCAGATCCAATGAGACGTGGGTGGCCACGAAACCACCCAGCGAGAGACCGACGTAGCCCAGCTCCTCAGAGGCCATTCCTTCCTGCTCCATCACGAGCTCGACTGCGGCCCGACCGTCGGCAATCACGCCGTCGTGGCTGGCTTGCCCCTCGCTCTTGCCGTAGCCCCGGTAGTCCATCGTAAAGATGTCCATGTTCAGCGCGTAGAGCGCCTCTACCTGGTCCATGTTGGAGTCGATGTCTCCGCTGTTCCCATGGAAGTACAAGATGGTCTTGGCTTGGTTGGGGCGCTCGGAGCGGAACCAGGCGCCGAAGAGCTGGGTTCCGTCTTCGGACTCAAAGGCCACCTCTTCAATCTGGTCTAGGGGGATGGTCTCGGACGAGAGGCCGTACTGACTGGTCGTGGATGGGTTGAAGAAGAAGGAATCCAGGCTCATGCAGCCCAGGCTGATCAAGAGAATCACTGGCCACCTCCAAAGGCTACGTCCAGGCCGATCTGCGGAACGAGCACCCCCTGCTGCCCGATGCCGTACCAACGAATGGTGAAGGGATCCGTGTTCGTAGACCCGCCCATCCACTTCAGCTCTGTGCTGAGCCCGACACGTTCGCCCAAGCGCAGCTGATGGCCGATCAGCGGCCCTGCGATGGGCTGCCAGGGGAGGGGTTGGATGAAGAGATCCGCGCCGGTGTAGACCAAGTTCCCACGCTGGCCGTACTGCCAGCTCGCCAGTGCCGCGACGTTTCCGTAGAGCCGGAATCCACCCTCGGGCTCGCCTTCCGAGAGATCGCCAAAGATGGCGGTCACGGTGCCATCGACGAGGATGGCGGGCCGGGCCCCGTCCTGGTCGAAGATGAGGTAGGAGGCCCCTGCGTCCAGGCCGCCCACTCCGAAGAGCAGCGCCATGGAGGGGTGGAAGGCCGCATGAATGTCGCTGCGATCGCTGATGCCGTGGCGTACCCCGACCGTAGAGATGGGCAGCGGCACCGGGGCGCCAAAGAGCTGGGCGGTGGGCCCGCCTACGCTGGCGTTGACAGCGGTCTTCCCTTTGCCGAGCGGGCGGACGCCGTGGTTGACCGAGCAGCCGATCAAGAGCATGAACAGTGTGAGCATTGGCCAGAGGTACCACGAGTGGCACGCGAGATTCCATCGCTGATTGCTGCACCAGCGGCTTGGGTTCTCCGCTTTTGGCGGTGGACCTGGCGGGTGGAGCGAAGCGGCGATCCGATGTTCGGCGCTCCCGGCTTGGTGATGGCGTGTCTGCATCAGGACCTGGCTGCAGCTGGCTTGTTGAACAGCGATCTGCGCATTCGCCCCTTGGTGAGCCAGTCTTGGGATGGTGAGCGCCTCAACTCTCTGCTTGTGCAGATCGGCTACGGCGTGAGCGTCCGTGGCAGCTCAAGTCGTGGTGGTCCCAAGGCCAGGGAGGAGCTCCTGGCCTACTTGGCCTCGGGTGGGGCCACAGGAATCGCCGTTGACGGCCCGCGGGGCCCGGCCAAAGTGCCCAAGCCTGGGGCAGCCAGCTTGGCGCGGCACGGTCCACTGATCTACGTGCGTGTTCGGTCCAAGCCTGTGCTGCGCTTGAAGAGCTGGGACCGGGCTCAGATTCCGCTACCATTTGCAAGGATACAGCTACGCTATGAGTTGATTCCAGGGCGGAGCGCCGAGGAGAGGCAGGCTGGTCTGGCCCGCGCAATCGACGCGCCGTGGTAGTTTGCCTGCATGTCTTCAAGCATGTCAGCGAGCCCCTGGTGGACCTCTCGTTTCGGCGCCCTCGCGGCGGTTGACCCTGCCTTTGCGGGCTTAGTAGATGCGTATGCAGAGGCGCAGGTCGATCTGATCGAGCGACTCGCTGAGCTGCCTCCTGGGGGCCGCGTGCTCGATCTGGGCTGCGGCGGCGGCCGACATGGAATCTTGCTTCAAGAGCGAGGCCACTCCGTCGTAGGCGTTGACCTAAGCCAAGAGGTGATCGCTCTGGCCCAGGAGAACTGGGACATCCGAAACCCGGGCGTGGACGGTCCACACTTTGTGGTGGGGGACATGCGCGCTCCACCCGTAGAGGGCAGCTTCTCTGCGGTGCTGTTGATGGACGCGTCCTTGGGGGTCTTTGACGACGACGCGGAGCACCTTCGGGTCCTCACCGCTGCCGCCGATCGATTGGAGCCCGGTGGTGCGCTGGTTCTGGAGCTTCTGAATCCCTATTTCTGGGCACATCGAAACCTGACCCAACACTTCCCGCCGGGAAGCGTGGCTCCAAACGCGGACATCCTGCGCAGCTATCGCTTTGATCCGCTCGCAGGACGCGTTCAGGATCGCATCACCGTGTTCGAGGATGGAAAGCGCCGGGTGCTGCCAACGCAGAGCTTGCGGTGTTGGACGCCCCCTGAGATTGCCGGACTCTCGAGCGCCGCGGGATTCTCCCAGGTGCAGATTATCGGCAGCGATGGATGGCAAGTGCCCAGCGGTCCAGGCCGCCTGGATCCCGAGAACTCCGCGATGATCTGGGTCTTGGCCCGGCTGTGAGCTTGCAGGAGATCCTCAAGGGTGAGCGCGACGAAGCCGTTGCGGAGGCGGCCTTTGAGCGCAACCGGGCAGAGCAAGCGCTGCTCCGAAACCAGGCCATGCGGGACGAAGTGCGCGGACTGCGTCGTCAGTTGCGAGAGATCTTGGGTGAGAACCATGCCCTGGAGAGCAGCAGAGACAGCAGCTCAGCCCAGCTCGCAGAGCAGCTTCGCTTGGCCGTAGACACCAACTGGCGGCTGGAGCGCGACCGAGCACACTTGGCCCGAAAGGCCCAGCAGTTGGAGGCCCGCGTTCAGGACCAAGCTGGAGAGCTGGCCCGGCTTCGTGCGCGCGTCAGGGCGCTGCAAGGTCAGCTGCGTCTGGTCTCCGCCCAAGACACGGATCCCTAAGAATTCCGTGTTGGGGGCTGGATTCCTGGGCGCTTAGCTCTTGCGCTTCGGCTTTGGACGCTCAAGCTTGGCCTTGACCACCTCGACGCTGTCATCGGGGGGCAGGTTGCGTTCAAAGGGCTTGATCTCTTCAGGTGCGGCTGCGCTGCTCTCACCGGAGAAGCGGTCCACGACACTGTTGAGCTTTCCCTTGATGCGGTCGCGCAGTCCCATCGGACATCCTTTACTTGTCCCAACGGTAGCGCCCGTCTCCACCAGGGGCAAGCCCCGGCTCTCACCCCGCTCTCCGTGCACCCGTGGTAGAACGGCTGCCCGCTGCCTGCGGTTTGTTGGAGGAATGCATGGGCAACTCGCTCACCCTTGAGAGCATCATTAGCTTCTTGTTGGACACCCCGATGTTCTGCGATCTGAAGCCGGACGAGTTGGCCGAGATCGTGCACGTCATGCAGCTTCAGCGCATGCGTGATGGTCAACGCATCTTCCGAGAAGGCGAGGACGGCGATGCCTGGTACGTGGTCCACGAGGGCCAAGTCATGGTCACCAAGGATCGCTTGATGGGTCCCAGCGAAGAGCTGGCCCGCCTTGGCTCCAAGGTTTGTTTCGGTGAGATGGCCCTGATCGACGGCTCGCCGCGCAGCGCGTCGGTCACCGCGGTGGGAGAGGGCACTCTGTTTCGCTTCCCCAAGGCGGACTTTGATGAGCTCTTGAACGAGGGCAACATCGCTGCCTTCAAGCTCATTCACGAAATGGCCAAGGTGCTCTGTGAGCGTCAGCGCGGCATGACCCAGCGCATCACCAGCTTGGTGACCGACGATGCCCAGACCGCTGAGAGCATGCGGGACGAGCTGCGTCCGGTGGTCGAAGAGCACACCGTCCACGAGTAGCGTTGGAATGCCCCTGTTCTCTGGGGCATTGTGAGGACGATGACCTCTCTACTGCTCAGCATTCTCTTTGCCGTCGAACAGGCGCCTGCAGTGTCTGCACAGGTGCCGACCCTCGTGGCCAGCGTCGAGACCCGTGACATCCACCAGCTCTTCAAGGAGTACGCCTCCGACCAGGGCTGGAGCGGTGCCGAGTCCAAGCTGGCCTGCAAGGTGCTCGCTGGGCCACTGACCCTCTGCCTGAAGGCGGAGGAGCAAGGAAAGCGCCGCTACGTCACACAGGCCGATCTGCAGCTCTGGCGGCTGGATCAGGACCAAGCCCAGGCCAAGGCGGGAGAGATCCTGTCTGTCTCGCCCTGGGTTCCGGTTGAGATTGAAGGGGGCGGCCGCTACTTCCAGGCCAAGACGTCTCCCGGTCACGAGGCCACTGTCTTCTTGCACCCTGAGTGGCTGCTGGAGTTGGGGCCCACACCTCGAATCGCGGCCCCGTCCAAGGGGGTTGTGGTGGCGTGGCCCGGTGGAGACAAAGAGCTCGACCAGATCATGGCCGTCGGTGTGCGCAAGATGTCCGATGAGCTGCCCGAGAGCCTCTCGCCCATGGCCCTGACCTGGAACGGCCAAGCGTGGGTCGCTTGGGGGCAGGCCAAGGCCAAGGCCACAAAGTAGAGACAGCGCGGGATACACTGGGCGCCTTGTAGTGGAGGCCCTTTGAGCATGTTTCAGGCCCTGGTTCGTGGTGCGCTCTCTCGCGTTGCCAAGCGCGTTGCCAAGGACGGCCTCTTTGAGAAGGAGGGGGAGCGCGCGCCTACAGCCCCGCTGTCCAATCGCGCTGAGCCGGAGCCCGGCCGTGGATTCTCCGAGAAGCTCCAGGAGCCCGGTCCGGATCCACGTGCGCTCTGTCAGCCTGCTGGACTGCGCGCCGTGCTCGAGCGCGTCTCGGAGCAGGATGGCGTCTTGGTGCTCCACCACTGGGCCACTTGGTGCGCCCCCTGTGAGGAAGAGCTGCCGCTGATCCAGGCCCTGGCCGAGTCGCTTCAGGACCACGGCGAGGTGCTTGGCCTGAGCTGGGATGCCTTCGAGGGGGGAGGAGACCCACAGGACATGAGCGTCGCTGTTGGCCGCTATGCCAAGGAGCACGGCGTGGACTTCCCAACTCTGCTGTTGACGGACGCGCCTGAGAAGGTCTTCAAGGCCCTAAGTTTGGACTTCCAGCGCATCCCTCAGACCCGTGTGCTGGCCCCCGATGGCCGCGTGCTGCTTCAGCACGACGGCGCGATGACCCAAGACGACATCGACGGCCTTCTGGCTCTGGTGCATGACCTGGACGCTCAATGACCTCGACTGCGCTACTGCTCTTTGCTTGTGTTCGACCTGCAGCGGTCCCAGCCAGTGCGCCCAGTGCGGACAGCAGGGAGATCCTGGTCCTCCACACCAACGACCAGCACGGTCACTATCTGCCTGAGCGCGCACCCTGGCTGGATGGAGAGCCTGAGATCGGCGGCACGGTGCTGCTGGATCAGTACATCCGTGGCGCACGCCAGAGCCATGGTGCCGAGCGGACCCTGCTGCTCGACGGTGGGGACTTGCTCTCGGGGACACCGCTGACCGACATGGAGGTGCGTGGCTCCAAGGGCGGCGCCATGCTCGATGTGCTGGAGATCCTTGGCTACGACGCATGGGCCATCGGCAACCATGAGCTGGACAAGGGCTGGGAGAACACCAGCGCCTTTGTGTCCGACTCCAAAGTTCAGGTGCTCTCGGCCAACTTGGTCAAGGAGAGCGGCGGCATGGCCTTTCCCGGTCAGGCACCCTCCAAGATCTACACCCTCGGGGAGGTCACGGTCGGTGTGATCGGCGCCACGACCGAGGGTATGGACTACTTGGTCTCCTCGCGGGCCTTTGAGGGACTGGACATTGAGCCCGTCCTGGACACCGTAGGCCCCGAGGTCGCCAGACTGCGGCCACAGGTGGACTTGGTCGTCCTGCTGACCCACATCGGTGTGGAAGAGGACCAAGCCATCGCGGAGGCCGTTCCTGGCATCGACCTCATCGTCGGCGGCCACAGCCACACCTACCAAACCCCAGCGATTCAAGCAGGTTCGACCTGGATCGTTCAGGCGGGAAGCTACGCGCGCTCCCTGGGAAGCTTGCAGATTCGGGTGGGGGACAATGGGGGAATTGAGAGCCTGGAATACACTCTGGTTGACCTGGTGCCAGCCGCAGCTCCTTCTGAGCCACGTCCCGAAGTCGAGGCCATGGTGGCCCAGTACGACGCGGAGATCCGCTCCTTCTACGACGTAGAGATCGGAAGCTGCGCCGAGACCTTGACCCGGGACTACTACCGCCAGAGCCCCCTGGGAAGCTGGGCGACCGACATGATGCGTGCGGAGACTGGGGCGGAGCTGGCCATGTACAACGGCGGAGGGCTGCGATCCGACTTGCCTGCCGGCCCGATTCAACGTCGGGACCTGTACAACATCTTCCCCTTCGGGAATGAAGTGGTGACCTTCCAGATCAGCGGAACGGAGCTGATGGCCCTGCTCTTGGCCAACGTGATGGCGGCCGAGGAGGAGAGCCGTGGGGCCATCCAAGTCTCGGGCACCAGCCTGGTTTGGCGCGAGGTGATGAGCGCGCCTGAGGTGGTCAAGATCGAGGTGAACGGCCAGCCTTTGGAGCCTGAGCGGCTGTACACCGTGGCCACCAACTCCTACGTCGTGGACCAAGCAGAGCGATACCTGGCAGGTGCCGTCCCCAAGAACGTTGAGCCCACTGGGCAGAGCGTCTTTGAGCTGGCCAACAACTACGTGAGTCGGGTGGGGGAGGTCACGCTTCCTGGCGATGCCCGGTTGACCCGCTTGCCCTGAGCGGGTGGCTCCCCTTGGGAGCTCAGTCGTCGGTCTCGCGCATCGGACCGTCTGGCAGGTCTTCCCAGAGCACTTCGCCCGGTGCGTACACGGTCGCTTGGAACTGGCGGTGGACCACCTTCTCGTTCCGGTCCTCTGGGTCCTGGCCAGGTACCCATGCGGCCAGGGCCTCGTCGAGTGCCTGGTCAACCGGGGTGAGGGGCAGCCCCATGGACTCGCTCATCGCGCCCATGTCCACTTCGTGGTCCTCGCCGTAGAGCAGGGCCTGGCGCTGGATCCAGTGCTTCCACCGTCGCCCGGCGACACGGGCCAAGTTGGCTGCGACCATGCTGCCGGCGCCGCTCCAGATGGGCCCTGAGCTGGCGCCCGCCTTGTCCAAGGCGCGCTGCACGAGATCTTCCATCTTCATTGTCTCGGGTCCACCGATCTCCAGGGTGGCGTGCTTCGCGGAGGGGTGGTCCAGGCTGGCCACGGAGAAGAGGGCAGCGTCCCGGCGAGCCAGGGGGCTGATCTGCGCGTCCTTGCTACCCCAGAATCGCGGGCGCTCTCCGTCCGCGCAGTCTTTGGCCAGCTTCGCGAACTCTTCGACGAAGGGCGCACAGCGCAGGATGGTGTGGGAGAGCCCCGATGCGCGCAGGTGTTCTTCGGCCTGGCGTTGGCTGTCGAAGTGGGGGTTCTCGTAGCCGCGTCCTGCGCCGATGCAGCTGACCATCACGAAGTGCTGGACGCCGCGCAGCTTGGCAGCCTCGACCAGGTCAATGCTGCCCTGGAGGGTGGTCACGCTGTGGTGGTTCTCGCTGCTCTCCACCTCCACGCCGGCAGCGTGGATCACATGAGAGCAACCCTTCGAAGCGCGCCGCAGCGACTGAGGGTCGCGCAGATCTCCGAAGAAATAGGTGCAGCCGGTGTCGTTGAGCCAGAAGTACTCCGAGCCCGCCCGTACCAAGGCCCGAACGTCCATCTTCGCCGCGCGCAGCAGGCGGACTATCTGTCCGCCGAGTCGGCCGGTGGCCCCAGTCACCAAGATCATGCAAGCCTCATATCAGTGGTGCAACATGTATCGTCTCCGGCCCGATGGACAAGGCCGCAAAGGCCAGGAGGTCACACTGTGGCTGGACAGGACGAAAGCAAAGGCCCCGAGCAGGAGCCGTTGGCCCCACTACTAGGGGAAGCTGTCATGGAGCTCTTTGGCGGCTTGACCCGCCGTGGGCGCCGTTCAATGGGGGATCTGGCGAAGCGGGGTCGGGAGAAGCTGGAAGCGAACCAGGCCCGGAAAGATGTAGACCAGCTCTATCAGAAGTTGGGCCGCGAGACGCTGCGCTTGGTTCAGGCGGGCGAGGTCACCCATCCTGGCTTGATGGCCGGTGTGGATCGGATCACCCAGCATGAGCAGCGCCTTGAGGAGGCGGAAGCCCGCGTGCGAACGGACTCATCGCCTGCACCGGAGGGAGAAGAGTGAGCTTTTTTGGATGCGCCGCTCTTGCCCCGGCAAGACGCGACCATTAGATAGCGGAAGCTCGCCGGGACAGCCCGGTTGCGCTCTTGACCACGTGGGGCTGTAGCTCAGCTGGGAGAGCACCTGCATGGCATGCAGGGGGTCAGGGGTTCGAGTCCCCTCAGCTCCACCATTGAAACACCCGTCGGTATCCCCGGCGGGTGTTTTCACTCTGGGCTGCCTTCCGCTTGGCCGCTCCTTTTGTCAGCGCGCCAGTAGCGCAGCCCTCTCATTTACCGATGGAGGGCCGAACGACACTTGCGTGTTAGAAGAATGGGCCCTGTTTGTTTGGGCAGCGTCACGCTGCCTGTGGCTCAAGCCCACCTCGGAGAGAATCAATGACCGGACTCGGACTTCTGGCGCTCATGTCGGCCTCGTCAATGGCCCAAGATGGCGGCCAGATGGATGTCACCGCATACCCCAAGCTTGCCAAGAAGCCGGGGATGCAGATCAACATCTTGCCCTACGAGCTGACCACTGGCGTTTATCAGTTCCCAACTGGGTTTCGGGTGATGTTCCAGTCGGACAACACCCTGCCTGTCGTGGCCTCGACGATGATCATCGATCATGGCTCTTCTGATGACCCACAGGGCATGGAGGGCATGGCTCACCTCTACGAGCATCTCTGGTTCCGTACCGAGCATGGCGACCTGCCCAAGACCTGGGACTTGCTGAACCACGAGCTGGGCTGCTCGATCAACGCCTACACCCAGTACGATCACACTGGGTACATGACGGTTTGCCCCGCGGACCACTTTGACAAGTTGGTTGCGCTGGAGGGCTTGCGCCTGACCGCTCCGATGCAGGGCGTCCCCGAGGACACCATCCCAACGGAGATCGAGGTCGTGCGAAATGAGATCCGCATGCGCTCGGAGAACGGGAACATTCCCTTCTTCACGCTGCTGACCTACATCAACAAGCACACCTACCCGGAGGACCACCCCTACCATCGGCCCATCGCCGGGGACCATACCTCCATCCGAAATATAACCTACCCAGACGTGGTGGAGTGGGTTGAGGAGCACTACGCAGCGGAGAAGTCCACCCTGATGTTCGTGGGTGACTTCGAGCAAGACCGGGCCATGGACTACATGATCCGCGCTGGGTACCTCGAGCTGATGCACGAGGATCTGACCCAAGAGCACATCTTCCGCTACCCCCGTCCCAACCTGGGTCGCGACCCGGTGGACGACGCAGCGGAAGACTGGTGGTTCGTGGCCATGGACCCGAGCAACCCCGACGAAGTTCTCATGCCTGATGCGGAGATTCCGGTTCGCGCCGCGGAGTTCGCGGACGTGGAAGTTCCGGACATCTCCAACCAGGAGTTTGGCGAGTACGTCGGCGCCGTGGAGTCTCCCCAGGTCATCGTTGCTTGGACCTTGCCCCCTTCCTACCAGGGCAACGACACCCTGATGAACATCACCAGCAACGTGCTGGGGAACATCATCGGGAACGCTACGGCCGCTGGCCCAGGCTTGGCTGACGTAGACCTGAACGTCTCGTCCTTTGATGGTTGTGGTGCCTTGGCGAACAAGCGCAGCACCGTCCTCATCTGCGCTGCGACGCTCAAGGACTCCTGTAAGGACCCTGAGAAGACCGCCGAGCGCATGCTGGACCGGGCCTACTACCTCTATGACCCCACCTTCGCAGGTGCGGCCATGGATCAGCAGCTGACCCAGGTCCGTATGGACTTCTTGGCTGGCATCTTCCGCAACCTGGACCTCTTCGCAGTGGTCGGTGGTGGGCGAGCCACTGAGATCGCGGTGCATGCTCACTACACCGGCAACCCGATGTACCACTCCGCTCAGATGAACGAAGTGATGGGCCTGAACGCGAGCAACATCGCAGAGCTTGGCAAGACCTGGATCACCCGTGACCGGGCCACTTCCTTGGTGGTTCGTCCCTTGGACCGTGAAGGCTTGCTCGAAGTCTCGATGGACGGCGCAGAGCACTACGGAGACGGCACCGCCAAGGCGGTCAACTCTCTGGTGGATCCCGACGACATCACCGTGGACCTCATCCTCGCGGCCTACCGCAAGCCTGAGCTTGAGCACATGACTGAGACCACGCTGCCCAATGGCTTGCGTGTTGTCGCCGTCTCGCACTCCGAGGCTCCAATCGCACGGGCCAGCCTGATTGTGAAGGGTGGCAGCGCGACGGACCCAGACCGCAGCATCTGGATGGCCAGTCAGACAGACAACCTGTACCAGAACCCACGCGGCTTCAACGCTGGTGGCGCTCTGCCGGATCCCTTGGCGATCGCCGGCGTCTGGAACACCAGCTACAACGCCTTCTACCAGTCTATCGACCTGACGGCCTCCGCCGGCAACTTGGACGGGATGTTGTGGATGATGCGGGACGCGATGGAGGAGCTCGGCTTCGACACCGACAACCGCGCTGACTGGGTCAAGTCGATGCGTGAGGATCACCTCAGCGATCTGCACACCCAGGACTACTGGATCTCGCGCACCAACTACGACCACATCAACCCGGGTCACCCTTCGGTCAACCCCATGACTTCGGGCGAGATCAACGCTCTCAAGCAGATCAGCGGCGGTCAGATTGCAGACAAGCTGCATGGTATCTGGCAGCCCAAGAACGCCACGCTCCTCATCGTCGGCAACGTCGACCCCGAGGACACCATGGCCCTGGCCGCGCAGTACTTTGGTGGCTGGGAAGCCAAGAGAGAGATGGTCGAGCTGCCTGAGTACCAGAAGCCGAACCCTTCTAAGAAGGGTCGTGCCATCTATCTCTTCGATGACCCAGGCAAGACACAGACCACCGTGTCCCTTCGTTGCCAGATTCCCGACCCGACGGTGCGTCCGGACCCACGCTACTCGACCCTGAGCGCGGTTCTCCGCGAGCAGTTGTTCTCTCGTTTGCGTGAGAACAGTGGTGTTGTGTACTCGCCAGCGGCCTTCGTGTCCGCCAGTGAGGAGGTGCCTCAGGCCATCATGTCGGCCAGTGTGCAGAACCCTGCAGTGGCCTACACCCTTGAGACCTACATCAAGACCTTGGAGGAGGTCGAGGCCGGCAGCTACGACCCCGACCACATCAAGCGCAGCCAGTACACCCAGGCTTGGGCCTCGGTGCTCCGCTACCAGTCCATCACCCAGCTCTCCGGCGTCTACCAGAACGTCATTGGACAGGGCTTTGACTGGGGTGTTTGGGACCGCAACGCTGAAGCGTTGGCTGGCTTTGACTCCAAGGGGCTGGCCGAGGCGCTCGGTGACTGCTCCGCCAACGCGGTTGTCACCATGGTTGGCCCACTCGAGGTCATCAAGCCCATCCTGGATGATGCTGGCTTGGAGTACAACGAGCTGGACTGGAAGGAGCTGGCAGACAACGCGCACCGCGCGGAGAACCCCAAGGACTTCAAGAAGTACGGCAAGAAGAAGGCCCGCAGCAAGAAGAAGGCTGACAAGAAGAAGGCCCGCATCGAGAAGCGTGGCGGCACTGAGGAGTGCTACGACGCAACCGTAGAAGGTTGAGTCTTAGCGGTGGGCTCCCGCAGGGGAGCTCACCTCTCCTTCTGTGAGCTGGGATTGCCCCCAACGGCAGAGACAAGAAGGGCCGCCTCATCACTGAGGCGGCCCTTTTTGCGTCTGAGCCAGCCGGCTCAGTGAATCGGAGCGTCTCCGCCCCCAGCCTTGTCAGCCAGGTGTGCGAAGAAGCGAGCCAAGTAGGTGGACAGCTCGTCCAAGTTCGACTTGTCGGAGCTCTTGATGAGCGCCATTCTGCCGCGCTTGAGCGCCTGCTCAATCTCGAAGATATCCTTCTTGTGGAGGAAGCCGCGGTTGTCCCGCAAGAAGCCCTCCAGGGACGCCAGCTGCTTCTCTACCTGCTCGCGCAGCTGACGCAGCTCAGTGCTCTCATCTTCTACGGGTGAGGCCCCTGTGCTGGTGTCGTAGGCCGAAGCGGCCTCTTCCTTGGCGTCGTCCAGTTGCATCGGGGTCATGCCGGTAGGCGCCTCAATGGTGACCTGGTTGGAGACCCCGGAGCGTACATCTCGGGCGGAGACCTGAACGATGCCGTTCGTGTCGATGCTGAACTTGACTTGAATGCGCGGCTCACCGCGAGGCGCCGGCTCAATGCCTTGGAGCTCAAACTCTCCGAGAGAGACATTCTCCAGTGCGCTCTGGCTCTCACCCTGCAGAACATGGATCTTCACCGTGGACTGGTTGTCCACGACGGTGGAGACCAGCTGGGTCTTCTGCGTAGGGATGGTGGTGTTCTTGGGGATCAGCCGGGCGCAGCGACGACCCTCGACCTCCAAGCCCAAGGAGAAGTTGGTCACGTCGAGCAGAGTGACCGCTTTGACGTCGCCTTCCAGGATTCCGGCTTGGATGGCCGCACCAACGGCGACGACCTCGTCCGGGTTGAAGGACTTGTTCAGAGGGCGCCCGAAGAGCGCCTGCACCATCTCCTGGACCCGAGGAATGCGGCTGCTGCCGCCCACCAAGATGACCTCGTCGATGTCCTGAGGACCGAGCCTGCAATCGTTGAGGGCCTGCTCGCACTCGGAGAGAGTGGAGTCGAAGAGCTCCTGCGCCAGTCCCTCAAAGACCCCTCTGGAGAGGGTGCACTGAAGGTGCTTTGGACCAGAGCTGTCAGCGACCAGGAAGGGCAAGTGGATGTCGGCCTGCATTGCAGAGGACAGCTCCAGCTTCGCGCGCTCGGCCGCATCCCGCAGACGTTGCAGGACGACCTTGTCCTCGCTCACATCGAGCTTGTGCTCTTTGTGGAAGCGGTCCAAGAGCCAATCAACCAGGCGTTGGTCGACATCTGCGCCGCCCAGGGCGTTGTTGCCACGGGTTGCTCGAACCTCGGCCAAATCCCGGTCGACCTCCAGGATCGAGATGTCGAAGGTGCCTCCGCCAAAGTCGTAGACGGCGATGGTCGAAGACTTTCTACGATTGTGTACGTACGAGAGCGCAGCAGCCGTGGGCTCGTTCAAAATTCGGAGCACATCCAGACCCGCGATGGTTCCGGCGTCCTTCGTGGCTTGGCGTTGTCGGTCTGTGAAGTACGCAGGAACCGTGATTACAGCCTCTGTTACGCCTTCGCCCAGGAAGTCCTCTGCAGAACGCCGGAGCTTCTGCAGAATCATCGCCGCGACTTCTTGAGGCAGGTAGACCCGTCCGCCGATCTCTACGCCGCAGTCCCCGTTTCGGGTCTCGACGACCTTGTACTGGACCAGGTCCATCTCGTGATGGGCCTCGGAGTAGCGCCTACCCATGAAGCGCTTGATGCTGTGCACCGTCGCCTCGGGGTTGATGAGCAGTTGGCGCTTCGCGATGTCTCCAACGAAGCGCTCTCCATTTTTGGAGATGCCGACTACGGAAGGGGTGATGCGTCCACCTTCGGCGTTGATGATCACAACCGGGTCACGGCGGTCTACGTAGGCGCAGACCGAGTTCGTGGTTCCCAGGTCGATGCCGATGACTTTACCCATCGTCTGTCCTCGAGGTTCGATAGCCAGGATACCCCACTCCACTTCGGCAGGTGCCTGTTGGAGTCCATCAAAGGGGTCACGCAGGTGCCCGGGGCGGGGCTCGAACCCGCACGCCGAACTTCGGCTGGGGCTTTTAAGGCCCCTGTGTCTACCGATTCCACCACCCGGGCGGGCTTGCGTGACAGAGGAGCGATAGCATGTCTGCTATGTGGATGTTGTCGATCTGGTTGGCATGCGGGGCGCGACGCGCTCCAGAACGCACGCCCAAGGACCTCGCGCTCGAGGCTTTGGACGCTGGCTATGCTCAGCGTACGGACCAGGAAGCGCTGGATGCGAACATCCAGGCCAGCTTGGATCTGCTGGCGACCGCGCCGACGGACCCCGACTTTTTGGCCCGTACCGCCCGGGCGTTTTCTGCGCGTGCCATCACTCGGAAGGCCCGCACAGACAAGATCACGGATCTGGAGACGGCCCGTTCATATGGGCTGCTCTGCCTGGCTGGAAACACGGGCTACAGCGTTCGCATCGAACAGGCGGGCGGTCAGGTCCTTCGGGCAGCCACAAAACAGCTTCAGAAGCGCGATGTGCCCTGCATGGAGCAGACACTCATTCCTTGGGTGCGTTGGCTAGAGCTTCGCGGACCTGCTGGACTGGTTGATGTAAACGCTATCGGTCACTTGGCGGAACGCCTGCTCGCCCTGCAGCCGGGCGGCTGGGTCGGGCCCTGGTCCAAGGCGATGGTGCTCTCGCTGCCACAGGCGGACGCCAGAGGGCCGCTGGAGAGCACCGAGCAGCTCTTTGGACAGGCCATTCAAGCCCAGCCCAAGCTGGCTGAGATCCACTTGGACTACATCAAGTTCCAGCTTCCCTACGCGGGGGAGCAAGAGGTGAGTGATGCGCTGGACGCATTCTCTGGAACACACCCGCCCCGCGGCGACGGCCCCTGGGCCCTTGAGAATACGGTCGCTCGCTCCGAAGCCGAGGGCACGACGGTTGAGCCCCTCATGAAGCGGGTCTGGCCAGCGCCGCGCTAGGGACGCTCAGAGGCGGGGCACAGAACGCAAAAAGGCCCCCTCGGAGGAGGGGACCTTTTTGACTGCCAGTCTGAGAGAAGACTCTCAGCGAGGGCAGAAACTTGCTTGAAGTCTCAGCCAGGCTTTTTCAGCGGCGACGAACACGCTTGACTGCGCGACGGGCAGCCTTACGACGACGCTTCTCAGCGAGGCGCTGCTTCAAGCGGCGTTGCTCGCCGGGCTTGAGGTAGACCTTGTTCTTCTTGATGTCCTTGCGGATACCCTCGCGCTCCACCTTGCGGCGGAAGCGGCGCAGGGCCTTTTCGAAGGGCTCGTTGTCGCGGACAGTGACCTGGACCAAGTTTGTCTCCAATCGGAGTAAAGGGTTTGAACCCCGCCCCTTTAGCGGACGGGTTGATGCCGTGCAAGGCTCAGAAGACGATTCCGACGGCTGCGCCGCCGTAGAAGAGGGGATGCAAGCCACCCTCGATGCGTAGGCTGGCCTTGTCGTTGAAGTGGAACTTCACTGCGGCGTTCAGATCCACGATGGGCAGTGCGCCAGGAATCGGGAGCGGGTCCTTGTCGGCTGCGGTGCCGTCCAGGTCGCTGCGGTTCCAGGCGGGAGTGCCATCTTCGGTGGGGCCCCAGCGCTGAATCTCGCCAATGGCGATGGCCACACCCAGTCCACCACCGACCATGAAGCTGAACCAAGGGGCCAGACGCAGGTCGTAGTAGTAGTTGGCGCCCAGGGTCACGAAGCCAAAGTTCGAGCTCGGTGCCAGGTAGTAGCCATCGTTGTAGATGATCGAGGAGTCGCCCTCCTCACGATCGTCCCAGTAGCCATCGTCCATGAGGTGGCCGAAGTAGTCGAAGTAGAAGGCGCCCATGGCACCGCTGCCCTCGCCGTTGCTTCGGATCGCGAACTCCATGCCGGCCGCGTAGGCCCGAACTTGGGGACGGGGCTGATGGTTCCCGTTGTCGTCGCTCCCATTGAACATCCAGATGTCGATCAGGCTGTCGGGAATGCTCATGTACTTGCCACGGAGGTTGACCTCCATCAGGTACGGACGCTGAGGCGCATCCGAGACACCTGAGTCCCCGGCGGCGGGCGCCGTTGGAGCAGGCTGAGTGTCCTCCTGTTGGAGGTGGCTCACGGGCGCGAGTGTGGGGGCTTGGGCAGCAAACGCTGCTGGGGCAAGTAGTAGGTGAAGCATCGGTGTCTCCGGCGGGTGCCCGGGATTCTGCTGGGGGCTATGGTTCCTGTCAACCTTCTCCCGGAGAGAGTCTTTGGCCAGTGCGTCCCTACAGGCAGCCTTGAAGGGCCCTATGCAGCCGATCTACCTTGTGATGGGCGATGAGGAGCTCTTGGTAGAGCAGGCCGAAGCCAAGTTGACGGCGTGGGCGCTCGAGGGCGTAATGGCGGCCTTCAACCACGGAACATGGCGCGCTGGGGACGACGGCGCGGCGGACTGTCTGGCGGTTGCGCGTACCCTCCCCATGATGAGCTCCCGGCGCGTCATCGTGCTTCGGGATCTCCACGAGGCTCCGCCAGAGCTGCTCGAGGCGCTCTGTGAGTACGCCGAGGCGCCACCGGACTCGGCGGTGCTGATCTTGACCGGGAAGGCTTGGCCGAAGGCGAAGGGGACCGACTTTGGTCGACGCACAGAGAACCGGGTGAAGAAGGTCGGCACCGTGCTGCGCTTCAAGAGCAAGGACTCCAAGCCCGAGGACTTCGCCATCCAGACCGCGCAGTCCCTTGGGGTAAGCCTCCGGCCCAACCAGGCCCGCACCTTGGTGGATCTTGTGGGCAAGGACCTGGGTCGCTTGCAGCGGGAGCTGGAGAAGGCGGCCCTCTACATTGGCGGAGAGGGGGAGCTGAGCGATGAGGCCCTGCGGGACGTGTGCTCTCTGCTGGCCGAGGCGGAGATCTGGGACTTGACCGACGCCATTGTGGCCAGGGACGCCAACAAGGCGCTCTCCACGGCACACCGGCTGCTGGAAGCCGGAAAGCGAGGCGAGGCGCACCGTCTGGTCTCCATGATCACCTGGCAGATGCGGCAGCTCTTGCAGATGCAGGCAGGCGGTCAGGTGCGCATGCCCGGGTGGAAGCGCTCCAAGATGGAGGCCTCGCTGCGCCAGCACCCCATCGACCCTGCCGACCTCTTCGCCCGCATGGCCCGCGCGAACCAAGACATGAATGGCCACAGGGCAGGGGACCGCCGAATCCTCGAGGGACTGCTCCTGGACCTGGTCTCCCGGGCATAGGGGGGCAAGGTCTGCCCGGTGCCCATTCGACGGAGGGAGGCCGAAGGTCGCTGCCGGAGGGACGACAGGAATACAGCCCACAGAGCAAAACACCCCGCCACAAGGGCAGGGTGCTTGCATCGCATGCTCCCGAAGGAGCGGCACGATTAGGCCTGAGCAGCCTTGAGCTTGTTCACGGCCTTGTACAGGCGGCTCACACGGCGCGCAGCGTTCTTGCGGTGGATGACACCCTTGGACGCCAGGCGGTGAATGACGCTGACTGCACCATTGAGGTTTGCAGATGCGGTCTCGAGCTCTCCGCTCTCCACTGCAACCCGGACCTTCTTGATCTGGGTGCGCATGGTGGCGCGGTAGTGACGGTTACGCATGCGGCGCTTGGTGTTCTGGCGCATGCGCTTGAGGGCGTCGGCGTGGTTAGCCACAAGGATCTCCGAAAGTCTCTAGAAGGGACGACGCGGGGGTGTACCCGCTTGAACCCCGGCGAGGTATTTCAGCCCTCATCGGCTGTCAAGGGCAGATAGGCCTTGCAACCCCACCCCTTTGTTGGGTTAGGTGCCTGCCTAATCAATCTGTCGCCTATGGGTTGACAGCCAAATTCATCTCTTGGAGCGGTCATGGACATCTGCGTTGTTGGCACTGGATACGTTGGACTCGTTGCGGGCACCTGCCTGGCAGATTTGGGCCACATGGTCACATGTGTCGACCGAGATGAAGCCAAGGTTGCGCTCCTGAAGAGCGGCGGCGTGCCCATCTATGAGCCTGGCTTGGATCAGTTGATCAAGCGGAACGTGCGCGAGTGCAGGCTGCACTTCACCACCGATGGCCCCACCGCTGTCGCCAAGAGTGAGGTCAGCTACATCGCCGTCGGCACCCCATCTGCCGACGATGGATCCGCGGATCTGAGCGGCGTGATGGCGGTCGCCAAGATGATCGGTGAGTCCCTGGTCAAGTCCTGCACTGTGGTCATCAAGAGCACGGTGCCAGTGGGCACAGCGGACAAGGTCCGCAAGATCCTCAACGAGACCACCGAGCAGGCTTTTGACGTGGTCTCCAACCCGGAGTTCCTCAAGGAAGGCGCAGCGATCGAGGACTTCCTCAAGCCCGACCGCATCGTCGTGGGCTGTAGAGAGCCAGGGACAGAGGCCATCGTCCGTGAGCTTTACGGCCCTCTCCTGCGCACCGGCAAGCCCATCCTCTTCATGGACAACCGCAGCGCTGAGCTGAGCAAGTACGCAGCCAACGCCTTCCTCGCGACGAAGATCAGCTTCATCAACGAGCTCTCCCTGCTCTGTGAAGCGGTGGGCGCAGATGTAGACAGCGTTCGCCGTGGCGCTGGCAGCGACTCCCGCATTGGGCTGCGCTTCTTCTTCCCAGGTGTGGGCTACGGCGGCTCCTGTTTCCCCAAGGACGTCAAGGCTCTGATGCGTACCGGAGAGGAGGCCGGATTCCCACTGTCCATCGTCGACGCCGTCGAGCAGGTCAACGCGCGCCAGAAGCAGGTGCTCTTCAACAAGGTCGTGCGGGTGTTTGGCGCCGATCTGAGCGGCAAGAGCTTCGCGGTTTGGGGCCTGTCCTTCAAGCCCCAGACGGACGACATGCGAGAGGCCCCCAGCGTGGTGGTCATCGACGCGCTCTTGGCAGCCGGAGCCAAGGTTGTTGCCTACGACCCAGAGGCCATGGAAGAGGCCAAGCACAGCCTGGGCGAGCGGATCACCTATGCCGAGTCCCGCATGCACGCGCTACAAGGGGCGGACGCCCTGCTACTGATCACGGAGTGGAACGAGTTCCGCAACCCGGACTGGGAGCAGGTCGCAGATACGATGCCGGGTCGCCACATCTTTGACGGCCGGAACATCTACGACCCTGCGCAACTCAACAGCGCCGGGTTCACCTACCACGGGATCGGACGCCTCACGTGAACATCGCGCGCATCCGCAACTTTGCGATCATCGCCCACATTGACCATGGAAAGAGCACTCTGGCCGACCGTCTCATTGAGAAGACCGGCCTGCTCACCCAGCGGGAGATGAAGGCCCAGTACCTGGACAAGATGGATCTGGAGCGGGAGCGCGGCATCACGATCAAGGCCCAGACCTGTGTGCTCAAGTACACCGCGTCCGACGGCCTGGACTACATCCTCAACCTCATCGACACCCCCGGCCACGTGGACTTCAACTACGAGGTCAGTCGCAGCCTCTCCGCGTGTGAAGGGGTGCTGCTGGTGGTGGACGCCGCACAAGGGGTCGAGGCTCAGACCTTGGCCAACGTCTACTTGGCCTTGGATCACGACCTGGAGATCATCCCGGTCCTGAACAAGATCGACCTGCCCGGAGCGGAGGTCGAGAACGTCCTGGAGCAGATCGAAGACGGCATCGGCCTGGACACGGAGCACCATGTGCTCTGCTCCGCCAAGACCGGCATCGGAATCGATGAAGTGCTCGAGGCCGTGGTCAAGCTCATCCCGCCCCCCCAAGGCGAAGATGAGAACGAGCCTCTTCAGGCCCTCATCGTCGACTCTTGGTTCGACACCTATGTGGGCGTGGTCTGCCTGGTGCGGGTCAAGAATGGCAAGGTCGCAAAGGGCGACCGGATCAAGATGATGATCACCGGGGCCGCCTACGAGGTCACCCAGGTCGGCGTCTTTGCCCCCGAAGCCTTGGAGACGGAGTCCATCGGCGCCGGCGAAGTGGGCTTCATCATCGCCTCGATCAAGAAGCTGGAAGACGCCAGGGTGGGGGATACCATCACCACCCAGCGCAACGGCGCCACGGAGCCTCTGCCGGGCTTCAAAGAGGTCAAACCGATGGTCTTCGCTGGGATCTTTCCAGTGGATTCGGCCGACTATGGTGACATGCGGGACGCCCTGGACAAGCTCTCTCTGAACGACGCCAGCATGAGCTTTGAGCCTGAGACCTCCGATGCCCTGGGCTTCGGTTTTCGCCTGGGCTTCTTGGGGCTCCTGCACATGGAGATCATTCAGGAGCGCTTGGAGCGCGAGTACAACCTGGACCTGATCACCACGGCCCCCAGCGTGATCTACGAGGTCATCAAGAAGAACGGCGAGACCTTGACCATCCACAGCCCCTCGCGGCTGCCGGGCTTGGGAGAGATCGCCGAGATCCGCGAGCCCATCGCCAAGGTCACCATCCACGTGCCCGATGCCCACGTTGGCGCAGCCCTGAAGCTCTGTCAGGATCGGCGCGGCGTCCAGATTGGTTTTGAGGTGCCGAGCGCGGGTCGAAACGTCATCACCTACGACGTGCCCTACGCCGAGGTGGTCTACGACTTCTTCGACCGCCTCAAGAGCGTGACACGCGGCTACGCGTCCATGGACTACGAAGTGGAGCGTTGGCAGACGGGCGATCTGGTCAAGCTGGACATCCTGCTCAACGGGGACGTGGTCGACGCACTGAGCACCATCGTGCACCGTGCCAAGAGCCAGTACCAGGGCCGTGAGCTCTGCAGGAAGCTCAAGGAGTTCATCCCGCGGCAGATGTACGAAGTGGCCATCCAGGCTGCCATCAGCTCCAAGGTCGTTGCCCGCGCGACGGTCAAGGCCATGCGAAAGGATGTGACCGCCAAGTGCTACGGCGGCGACATCAGCCGAAAGCGCAAGCTGCTGGAGAAGCAGAAGAAGGGCAAGAAGCGCATGAAGGCCGTCGGCTCGGTAGAGGTCCCTCAGGAGGCCTTCCTGTCCGTGCTGCGCGTCGGAGAGTGAGTGTCCGGAGAGTCCTCCGGGTCAGAGTCGCCTGCGACTGAGCCAGCTGGTCGGGACTGGGGCCGTTTGGCTCTGGTGGCCTCGGTGGTGTTGCTGGTCTTGGCCGTGCTCTTGCGGAGCTTCGTCTTTGGTCTTGTGACTGTGAAGACGGGCAGTATGCAGCCCGCCATTCGACCTGGAAGCACCTGGGTGTATCTGCGCAGCGTGGAGCCGCAGGTGGGCGACATCGTCGTGGTGGAGTTGCCCTGGGACCCGGGGGTCTTGCACGTCAAGCGGCTGGTCGCTCAAGGTCCGGCAGAGGTGGAGCTGGTGGACGGCCGCCTCTATGTGGACGGCGCCCCCAGCTTTGTAGACCGAGACATCGATGTTCCTTGGCTAGATGAGACCTGCACGCCGAGAGTGGGTCGGGGCCACGTGGAGAATTACGGCGCCGATGGCGAGGGGATCGAGGTCAAGGTCCTGGGTGGAGGAGACCATTCGCGCACCCAGCTCTTGGCCGGAGAAATCTGGCTTTTGGGGGACCGGCGCGGCCGAAGCGAGGACAGCGGTCAGTGGGGGCAAGTTTCCTCGAGTGCTGTGCGCGGTAAGGTCTGGGGAGCTGTCCTCACTGGCGAGGGCTGTGATGAGGAGTGAGCACATGGACAACAGGCGCAAGCGTAGGGGAGACATTGATCTCGGCAAGATCTTCCTGCTCCTCGTCGTCTTGGTCGTTGGCTACTTGGCTTGGGCCTTTGTCCCCGCCTACTACGGCGAATTCACCATGCGCCGGACGGTCCAGGAGACCATCCTCGTCTGGCGGGACACGCGCTCTATGGCCAAGTCTCAGGCGGAACTAGAGCGCAAGATGGACAAGAACGGGGTCCCTTCCTACGTCTGGCCCCAGGACTGCGAGTTCTACGAGAAGTTCGACGAGAAGCACCTGGACTGCTTCTGGGTGGTCGAGATCGACTACCCCCTGATCGAGAAGAGCACCGAGATAGAGTTCGCCGTGCACAAGTACCTGGATAAGGGCGACCTTCTTCACGACGCCCCTCAGGAGGAGTAGATGAGCGAGCAATTGGCCAACGCCTCAGCCATGGCCGAGATGGTTCAGGATCTCGCTGAACAGATCCATCGCTCCAGCGACAAGCAGGTTGCCTTGGTGGGCATCCACACGGGCGGCGTGCCCATCGCCAAGCGCATCGCGGCAGCCATTGAGGCGCTGGGGGGCGAGGCTCCTCTCTTGGGAGAGACGGACATCACCCTGTACCGGGACGATTTGTACACCGGACTTGAGAACCCCAGCTTGGGTGTCACGCGCTTGCCCTTCTCGGTGGACGGGGCCCGCATCATTCTTGTGGACGATGTTCTCTTCACTGGACGAACGGTACGCGCTGCTGTGGACCTGATCATGGACTACGGCCGTCCGGCCTACATCAAGCTGGCAGTCTTGGTGGACCGAGGCCATCGGGAGCTCCCAATCGCCGCCGACTTTGTGGGCACGCGCATCCAGACCGAACTTGCCGATCGGGTGACGGTTGCTCTGCGGGAGACGGACGAGCGGGAGGATGAGATAGCGGTTCAGCGTCGCACCTGAGCGTGCAGACGCACGGAGTGCTCCTGTGAAAAGAAAGGATCTGCTCGGCCTACGAGACGTCTCCCGAGACGAAATCCTCGAGATTCTCGAGACCGCGTCCCGCTTTCGGGAGGTCTCAAAGCGGCGCATCAAGAAGGTGCCCACCCTTCGCGGGCGCACCGTGGTGACCCTGTTCTTTGAGAACAGCACCCGAACCAAGGTCAGCTTTGATTTGGCGGCCAAGCGCCTGAGCGCCGACGGCGTCCACATCAGCGCCGGCACCAGCGCGGTGAAGAAGGGCGAGACCCTGATGGACACCGCCAGGAACATCGACGCGATGGCGCCGGACCTGGTCATCATGCGGCACAGCTGCGCAGGCGCGCCGCATATGCTGGCTCGCAACTTCGACTTCTCGGTCATCAATGCCGGCGATGGCATCAACGAGCACCCCACCCAGGCCTTGCTCGACATGTTGACCATGCAGGACCACTTGGGGGATTTGGAAGGCAAGACCGTCGCAATCGTGGGAGACGTCTACCACTCCCGCGTCGCCCGCTCGAACCTCTACGGACTGCGCACGATGGGAGCCCGAGTGCTTTTGGCGGGGCCCGGGACCATGTGTAGGCCGGAGATGGCTGGCCCTGGCGTAGAGGTCCGCCACAAGATCGACGAGGTCTTAGAAGAGGCCGATGTGGTCATGATGCTGCGCATCCAGCGCGAGCGCCTGCCGCGCGCGATGTTGCCGACCTCGCGGGAGTATGCCCACCTCTACGGCCTGGACTCCGCCAAGCTGGCGCGGGCCAGCGACCGGGTCTTGGTCATGCACCCGGGCCCCATCAACCGCGGCGTTGAGCTCTCGCCCGAGGTGGCCGACGGTGAGCGCTCGGTCATCATGGAGCAGGTCACCAACGGCGTCGCCGTGCGCATGGCGCTGCTCTTCTTGCTCTTGGGAGGCTCCGATGACGCTTCAGCTTAAGGGCGGTCGTCTTCTTTGCACGGCCACCGGCGTGGACCGAATGGGCGACCTCTGGGTACACCAAGGTCGCGTTCGCTTGAGCGCTCCAGAAGGAGTTCAGGCTCAAGTCATCGACTGCACAGGCAAGGTCGTCACACCGGCCTTGGTCGACTTGGACGCCCGTCTCTGCGACCCCGGCTACACTTGGCGCGAGAGCCTAAGTACGGGCGGGGAGGCGGCCCTGCGGGGTGGCTTTACCTGCGTGGTCGCCAACCCTGAGACCGACCCCGTCACCGACGACCCCAGCTTCGTGCGCGAGGTCATTGCCCGCGCTGGGCTGGAGTCCAAGGTGGAGATCAAGGTCGCAGCCGCCCTGACCAAGGGCCTGGGTGGCGAGAAGCTCTCCGAGCTGGGTCTGATGGCAGAGGCCGGGGCGGCACTGTTTTCCAACGCCGACCACCTCGTCAGTGACAGCTTGGTGCTGCGAAACGCGCTGCTCTATGCGCGCCCCTTGGGGCTGCCCGTGATGCTTCGCGCGGGCGATGCGGAGCTGGAGTCCGTCGCCGTGATGAACGAGGGGGCGAGCTCTGCGCTGGCAGGCCTTCGCGGGATTCCGGCCGCCGCTGAAGAGATTGGCATTGCCCGCTTGATCGCCTTGGCCCGGTACACCGGCACCCACGTCCACGTGCTCGGTGTGAGCACCAAGCTGGCCATCGCGCAGCTCAAGGCAGGCCTGGCCTCGGGCGCGCCGATCAGCGGCTCGACGACCGCGCTGCACTGCTTGCTCAATGACGGGGAAGTCCTGGCCAGCGGCTACGACACAGACACCCGACTGATGCCCCCGCTTCGCACGGAGGAGGACCGCTTGGCCCTTCTGGAGGCACTGGCAGACGGAACCCTGCTGGGCGTCAGCTCTGCCCACGCCCCTCTGACCCGCGTCGACAAGGAGCTGGAGTTTGCCTACGCAACCCCCGGGGCCCTTGGTCTGGAGACGGCCTTGAGCTGCCTTTTGAGCTGCGCGCCCTTGGAGCACGCGCTGCGGGCCCTGAGCGCTGGGCCGGCAAAGCTCTTGGGCATTGAACGCAGCCTGCGTGACGGAGCCCCGGCGGAGCTCTTGGTCCTGGACCCCGAGGCGAAGTGGACCGTCGATCCCACTCAGTTCGCCTCAAGATCAGCCAATACCCCCTTGGCAGGTCGCCAGCTCAGCGGTGTGCTCGCTGCGGTCATCCACAAGGGCGAGTGCTTGCATCCCGCTTGAGAGGTGACGGAAGGGCCCCAGGTGTTAGCTTTGTGGGCCCCAGTTCTGAAGGACGCATCGCCCCCATGCAGCGCAACCCGATCACGCCCGCCGGCTACGCCCGACTCTCCGCTGAGCTCAAGCACGCGAAGACCGTCGAGCGGCCCTACATTGTTCTGCAGATTGAAGAGGCGCGCGCACACGGAGATCTGAAAGAGAACGCCGAGTATCACTCGGCGAAGGACAAGCAGGGCATGATTGAGGCCCGCATCAAGTGGCACGAGCACATCTTGGCCACAGCCGAGGTGATCGACATCACCGAGATGCCCCAGACCGGCCAGGTGATCTTCGGCACCACCGTCACCCTGCTGGACTTGGACACCGACGATGAGGTGACCTACCAGATCGTCTCGGACTACGAGTCCGACGCAAAGCAGGGGCGGATCAGCTACTCCTCTCCCATCGGGCGCGCCATTATCGGCAAGCGAGAGGGCGACGAGGTTGTGGTGGTGACCCCAAAGGGCACCCGCACCTTGGAGATCTCCGAGGTCGAATACAAGTAGGGGACCTTTGTGTCTGAGTCGACCCAAGGCGAGGCGCAAGCCCCGTCCGCTGTGCCATCTTTGGTGGTCAGCATGCAGAGCGCGAACGCCCTGCGACGCGTGGAGCGCACCCTGCGCTATGCCCTCTCTCAAGACGGCATGGTGGCCTGGCAGCTCTCGTGGTTGGAGCGCACGCTTGTGCCCTTGCTCACTCAAGTCTCTCAAGGCGTCCCGGAGCACCCAGGAAGCGCCCATCTCTCCGCGGCCGTGGTGGCCCTCGAAGGCGTAGACGAGATGCCCTGGATGGACCGGGTGCCCTGCGCCCAGGCCGCCTTGGTGTGTGTACAGGCTGCCCGTGCCACGGGAGAGGAGCCTGCCTTTGAGATGGGTCAGGGCGAGCTCATCGTCTTGCCGGATGTGCCCGAGGAGCTGGATGCACTCTCGGCCCCCAAGGAGCCGGCCAAGGCAGCGTCCCCCAAGGTTGAGCAAGTCCAGCGCCACGCTCTGGGTGCACCACAAGGGACCGGCCGCGCCCTGAGTACTTTGGGGGAACTCAACGCCAGCCTTGTGGAGCGCTTTGCGCAAGCTGGGATTGAGCGCATCAGCGATCTCTTGAGCCTGGTGCCCATTTCCCACGAGCGGCTCACGCCGCTGGGCAGCGATGAAGCGCTGGTCGAGGGAGCTGCTGTCGCCCTGCAGGGACGGGTCCTGGCCAAGTGGGTGCGCTTCAGCGGAAGCCTTCGTCGGGAGGAAGTCTCCTTTCAGGTTGGCGAGCGCTTGGTGCGTTGCAGCTGGCTCTCGGGAATGCCGGATCTAAAGGTCGGGGCCAGCGTCTGTTTGGTGGGCGAGCTTGAGCTGGATGAGGACGAAGCGCTGCTCTTTGAGGCGCTGCCTTGGGAGCCGGACAGCCGGGGATTGGTCCGACGCCCTCACTACGATGTAGAGGGTCTTCCAGACGAGGACATCTGGCCTCTGCTGCGCATCGCGCTGGCCCAGTACCGCGGCCAAATCTTGGATCCAATGCCGCCGGCCTTGCTCCAAGAGTACCGATTGAAGAGCCTTGAGACCTCCCTCGCCGAGCTGCATATGCCCAAGGTGGGCCTGCGCTCCGCGCGCACCCGCCCGGTGTTTCAGGAGCTCTTGCTCCAACAGCTCTCGGCGGCATCCGGTGACAAAACGCGCCTGAGGGGAATCGCCCATTCTCTGAACCACGAGGCCTTGGCGCTGCACCAGCTGGAGAGCCAGCTCAACCTGAGCGACCCCCAAGAGATGGTCTTTGACGAGATCCGTCGGGACCTTCGGCGCCCATCTGCGATGACCCGCTTGCTGCAAGGCGATGTTGGCTCCGGAAAGGCGCTGATCTCGCTGCTCACGGCGCTCTTGGTCGGAGAGACCAAGGCCCAGGTCTGCTTCTTGGGCCCGGACGACATCGCCGCCGAGCACCGCTACCTCTTCGCTGAGCCCTTGCTTCGCGCCGCGGGCCTTGTGCCGCAGCTGGTGAGCGGAAAGCCCACGATGGCCCAAGCGGACGCCATCCGCCGCGGCGAGGCCCATGCCATCTTCGCGACCCACGCGCTCTTCAAGAACTTCCCGGAGTTCAAGAAGCTCGGGCTGGTCATCGTTGAAGAGCGGGCCCAGTTCGGCGTGACAGACCGCAAGGCGATCTGCCAGAAAGGCGTGAACCCGGATCTGCTCGTGGTCACCTCGGTGCCCATCCCGCTGAGTCTGACCTTCACCGTGTTCTCAAAGCATGATCTGAGCGTGCTGCGTGAGCCCATGCGCCAGAGCGTCGTGACCAAGGTGCGCGGGCCCAGCGAACGAGAAGAGGCCTACGCCTCCCTGCGGGAACAGCTGGCCCTCGGGCGCCAAGCCTACGTTGTCTTTCCAACGCTTCAAGGGAAGGACCTGCTCGATTTGGCCCAGGCCAAGCAGCTCACGACCGCCCTGAGCTCCGAGGCCTTCCCTGGAGCCAAGGTCGCGCTCTACCACGGGGCCATGGGACGAGAGGAGCGCTTTCAGCTCTTTGAGGACTTCCAGCGCCGGCGTCTGGACGTGCTGGTGTGCACCACGACCATCGAGGATGCCCCCGAGGTCGCCAACGCCACCGCGTTGATGGTGGACCACGCTGACCGCTACGACCTGGTTCGCCTGCATCGCCTGCGTGGCCATGTGGCCCAAGGCCGGCTGCCTGGTACCTGTGAGTTCGTCATGACCGCTCAGCCCAGTGAGGAGGGCCAGGCCCTCGTCGAGCTGGTCGCGCAGGAGCAAGACGGCTTCGCCATCGCCGAGAAGGACCGTCAGCAGCGCGGGGACGCGGCCCTGCTGGGGGGACGTCAGGACGACATGCCCGAGTTCCAGTTGGCGGACCCCACCCGGGACCGGCCCATGTTGCTCAAGGCCCGGCGCGCAGCCCTAGAGCTGCTCAAGCTCGACCCGCAGCTCCGACAGCGCAACCACCGCGGGCTCGTACGCCTGTTGCGTGAGCGTGGCTTGGAGATCGAAGGGGAGACCCGACCAGAGGCCAGTCGCGGTGGTGCCAAGGCCAAGGGACGTCGTCGTCGCCGCAGGCGCAAGAAGTAGTCGGTCTACTGCAGGCCCATCTGCAGAGCCCAGTTCTCACTGAAGGGCACCTCGACCAGGGCGCTGAATCCCGGAAAGGCTGGATGGGTGCGCACGATGAGCACCCAGCCCAGCGCCACGATGGGGTAGACCCAGCGGGGCAGCGGCTTCTTGGGGGCCAGAGAGGCCAGCCCGAGGATGCAGAGGTAGGCCCCTTCAAAGAAGACCTCCGGTGTGGCCAGGCGCCAGAGTCCCGGAAGCAATCGAAGCCCCATGTAGATGGGGTTCCAGACCCCAAGAGGCTTTGGGCCCAGGGCCAGGAGCGTGAGAACCAGGGCCAGGGCCCCGAGGGCTTGTACGGTGCCATGGCGTCGATCTCGCCAGAGGACATAGAGGGCGGCTCCCACCCAGGGCAGGTTCACGGCACGCCAGATCTCCAGACGGTTCCACTGCAGGGGCCACAGACTCAGGGTGTCCAGCATGGCGCGCTCGTAGAGGAAGGCCTCTGGGTCTGCCATCTTGCCGGTGGTGCCCTCTAGGAGCATGGACTGGTAGATGCCCAAGGGGAGGATGAGCAAGGCGCTGCCGAGGATGGCCACGGCCAGGTACTTGGTGGGGGACTGGCCTCGTTGGCGGAGCGCGGTGCCGATGAGCAGCAGGCCGGCAGCGACCCCAGCGACCAGAGCCAGGTAGAGGTTGTCCAGAGCCATCAAGAGAAAGAGGAAGGGGGCCACAAAGCGCCACCTCCCGCCCTCTTTGGCCACCTTCACCAGCGACCACGCGTACAGCGCCATCAGCGCCACCGAGGTCTTCTCAATGGTGTGCCAGTTCAGGTCGCGAAAGACGTGCAGGCCCATGCCGAAGGGCATCGCGATGATCACCGCCGTGCGCCAGCTCCCACAGAGCTCCTTGAGCAGCAGCGCGGCACAGAACCACCCCAGGGCAGGCCAGAGCAGGGCTTGGACGTTCAGGGCGCCGTAGCCGTGCAGGAAGAGATCGAAGAACTCGGTCACCCAGTGATGGCCGGCGTGCACGCCGATGAGCTTGACGGCTGGGTCATGCAGCGCATCGACGGGATTCAGGTAGAGGCTCTTGTGCACACCGCGCAGGTAGAACTGCAGCTGCCCGTTCTTGTCTGGAGTCGGGAAGCTGCCGTAGACCGTCTCGTTGAGAAAGGCGCCCAAGGGGGCGGTGAGCAGCACCACCTGGCCCAGCACGAAGGCGCCAGCGCGAGCGGCCGTTGGCAGCCTGGGGACCAGGGCCAGGGCACTGAGGCAAAGGGCAGCAACAAGGCAGGCAAGGTAGGCCGGCCACTCCTGACTCAGGGTGAGCACAAGCTCAAGTTGCTTGGGGTCAGGTGGGGGGCCGTAGAGCACTCCTGGCAGAATAGCGCTCCATGGACAACCAAGCCCTGTTGAGCTGGTATCGCGGGGTCGCCAGAGCGCTTCCCTGGCGTGCCAAGCCCCCGAATCCCTACGGCATCCTTCTCTCTGAGATCATGGCCCAGCAGACGCGCATCGAGACGATGTTGCCCTATTGGGAGCGCTTCATGGCGCGCTGGCCCCGGGTGGAAGACCTGGCTGCCGCCGAAGGGGAAGCGGTGCTCGGGGAGTGGGCTGGCCTGGGCTACTACAGCCGGGCGCGCAACCTGCACAAGGCCGCCAAAGTGGTCGCTGAGCTCGGGCGCTTTCCCGACACGGTCGAGGATCTGCGCGCTCTCCCGGGAGTCGGTCCCTACACCGCCGGGGCCATCGCTTCCATCGCCTTCGACCGGGACGCGGCGCTCGTGGATGGCAATGTAGAGCGGGTGCTCTGCCGCTTCCACCGCATCGAGGAGGACCCGCGTACACCCAAGGTCAAGCGCCGGCTCTGGGCCCTCGCTGAGTCCCACATCCCCAAAGGGGAGGCCGGCGACCACAACCAGGCGCTGATGGAGCTGGGTGCGACGCTCTGCACGCCGAAGAATCCGCGCTGCGATGTGTGCCCGCTGAAGTCGGGGTGTTCAGGGCAGCAGATCGCCGCGAGCCTGCCGAACAAGCCCCGCAAGCAGAAGGCACCCGAAGTGCGCGCGGCCTGTTTGGTGTTGGAGAGGGAGGGCAGCATTCTTCTCTGTCGCAGACCGGAGTCTGGACTCCTGGGGGGACTCTGGGAGCTGCCAGCGGTCGACCTGGACCCCGCCGACAAGGCCAGTGAGACCTCGCTTGTGGTGCTGGGTCTCAAGGAGCGCCTGGGGCTGGATGTTCAGCTTGAGCGACGCCTTGGCCAAGTGCGGCACATCTTCACCCACCGAAAGCTCACCCAGAGTGTCTGGGCGGGGCAGGGGAGCGGCGAGTTGACGCTGCGCTTCTACGAGGCTGCGGCCTGGTTTGACCCAGCGGACTTGGGGGAGCTGCCCCTCTCGAAACTGGCGCGAAAGACTTTGGCTGTGCACGCATCTCCGGACGAGCAGCTCAGTCTGATTTAGGTCAGCAAGTCCATGGGCTTGAGCACGCCCTCCAGCCAGATCCGCGCCGCTCTGACATGCTCAGCGTTCAGGCCTTCCATGGTCACGATCACGTGCCTGGGGCCCTCGTCGTAGCGGGGGTAGCTGCCGATGGACACGCCGGGAAAGCGCTCAACGGCAAGCTCCAAGCGCTCGGCGATGTCGGTCTCGTATTCCCCGGTGACCACGCGGGCGGTGTGTAGCACTCTTCCCCTGAAGCGCTCAGCGACCGCTTCGAACTTGAGGCGCATGATCGAGGGCACGCCAGGGAAGATGTGTACGTTCTTGCAGACCACGAGGGGAAAGGTCATGCCGCCGTCCCACCAGAGCTCTGAGCCTTCTGGGACCTGTGCCATGCGCAAGGCCGCCGAGGTCAGCTCGCCCTTGATCTTCTCGTGGAGTACCTGCTCCAAGCGGGGATGGCTCACCAGGGGCAAGTCAAAGGCCGCCGCGATGCTGCGCATGGTGATGTCATCGTGGGTTGGGCCCACGCCGCCGGTCGTGAACACGTAGTCGCAGTCGGCTGAGGAGCGCGCAGTCTCCTGGGCGATGTCTTCCACGATGTCCGAGAGAACGACCACCCGGCGCACCTTGCAGCCCAGGGCACGCAGGCGCTGGATCAGGAAGGGAGCGTTCTCGTCCGCGAACTTTCCGGAGAGGATCTCATCGCCAATGATCAGCAGTGCTGCTTGCTTCATAGGCTCAAGGTAGCCTGCGTAGACCCGGGCGGCGCATGGGCTTGTGGCATTCACCCTTCAGGAAAGCGCTCACCATGCCGATCGCTGGGCGAAGAGAAAGGATCTAGCCGGAGCTTGCTACCCCCGTTTTTGTCGTGGGCAGGCGGCGTTTTGGCGTCTATGATGATCAAGATGAGCTTGCGCGGAACCCATCGCACTGAAAGGGGGTCCAAGTCTGACATGACGGCTCAGGAACCCCGCTCCCGCTTCGGCGGTCACGCACTGAACGTGGTCGTGCGCTTTCACGGCGCCGTCGCAGAAGACGTGCTTGTTGGTCCCAACGGCACCCTACGCCGTGGCGGACAGCTCCCTCTGTCCAAGGACGGGGCCATGGTCCTGGGTACGCCCGAGGGCCCACTGGCGGTCGTACTTCCAGAGGGACAAGACTGCTTTGGCTCACTGCGTTTGGTCTCCGGCGCCTGGCGCTTTCAGGACCAGAGCGGTGAGTTGCACGTCATCCCCGATGAGAGCAGCCTGGAGCTTGAGTTCGGCGACTTGACGCTGACCTTGCGGCCCGTGCGTCACTTCTTCCTGAGCCGCGAGCTACCCGCGGATATGATGGCCTTCGGGATGGTTGCCCTCTGCATGGTGCTGGGAGCGAGCATTCAGATGCTGGTGAGCACACCGGCACAGACTCAGTCCGTTCAGCTGCAGGAGAGCCCAGAGCTCATCGCTCGGCTCCTGGCCCAGGACTATGAAGGGGTAGAGAACGGCAATCCAGTCAAGGAGCCGGATTTCGCACCCCAGTACACCGACTTCTTCCTGCCAGCCGGGGACAAGGGCGACTTCGAGACCATGCATCCTGGCGCCCAAGAGCCCAAGGCTGCTCAGGACGAAGCGAACAGCCCCAAACAAAAGCTGTCCGCCCAGGAGGCGCGCTCGGAGCTCCCGGAGGCCCTGAGCGAGGCGGAGCAAGACGCTGGGCCAAAGGCCGCAGAGGAGCGCCTTCCAGACGGCGAGACCTTGGATGGCGCCGATGACAAGGCCGCCAAGGAGACTGCGAGCGAGGCCGAGGACGAAGGGTGGGGATTCAAGGACCAACTGCCAGCGGAGCAAGCCGAGGCCCAGCGGGTGGCTGAAGAGCTGGCACAAGCTGAAGAAGCGCTGAGATTGGACCCCAACAGCCCGTGGGCATTGGCCCAGGTCGCTCGCTACCAGTACCTGAGTGAGGACATGCAGGGCGCCCGCCGCACCTACGAGCGCTACATTGAAGTCCGCCCAGAGTCTGCCAGTGGCTACAACAACTTGGGCTTGGTCTACAAGCGCCTGGGGGACTTTGAGAAGGAGGAGCAGCTCTACCGCCAAGCCCTTGGCATTGAGCCCGATGACACCGCTGCGATGAACAACTTGGCCGTGAACCTTGCCCATCAGCAGCGCTACGAAGAAGCCTTGAGCTTGATGGACCAAGTCGAGGTCCTCGAGCCCGGTCAGCCATACGCCCAGCTGCACAGGGCCAAGATCTACGCAGCCATGGACAAGCCGGAGCGGGCGCTGATCAGCCTGGACAGGGCCCTCGCTGGCATGGCAGCGCTGGACACCCTGCACCACATCGAGTTCCGTCAGGACATTCGTGTTGACCCGGCCCTGGACCCTCTGCGCGAGCGCGCGGCCTTCACGGCCCTGCTGGTTCAATACTATGGGGAAGAAGGGCGTTCTCTGGTAGGTTCTCCTCATGGGTGAGCTGCAAGTCACCATTCGCTACAACGGCTTCCTGGTAGACCACCAGGTGGTCCGGGTTCGTGACGTTGTGCGGATCGGTGATTCCGCCGATGCAAAGGTGAGTTTTCCCGGGGCCTCGGTCGCGGTGCACCGGGTCGGTGACGCGCTGGACATCCGCGGTCGGCGTCTGCTGGAAGGGGAGCGAACGGGCTTCTCTCTCGGCCAAGTGAAGGTCGAGCTGGAGCACCTGCGCCCCGTGCGCATTCCGCGGCCCAAGAACACCCCCTTGGACTTGCGCTTTTTGCTCCTGGCATTGGGCGTCACCACGGCGGGAATGTGGGTGGACCGCATCCAGGCCACCCTGCACTCACCCCCTCCCGGAAAGGTCGCCGCTTGGGTGGAAGACACCACGCGGATCTTGCCGCTGGCTCGGGAACGAGAGCACCGCGAGCAGGTCGCGGCGGTTCGTCCCAGCGCCGAGGAAAACCTGCTTCCGACGCCGGTTGCTGCAGGAGAGGGGCGTGCTGCCACCAACGATGACCGGACCACGGGCATCGCCTACTACCGTTGGTACCGATCCATCGTGCCTTCTACGCTCGAGGCCGAGCTGGCCCGCATTCGCTTGGCGCAGGATCCAGGCAACTCGGAGCACCGTGCCCGTGTGGCGCGCGGCGCCTACGACAACGATGACTTTGCTCAGGCCTTGGCGCACTACCAGATCCTCCTCGAGTCTGACCCGGGCAACACCCGTTGGCTTTGGGGACGCTCGCAAGCGGAGAAGCGCTTGGGCTTCCACACGCGGGAGCTGGAGAGCTACCGCCAGATCCTGGAGACCGATCCAGACAATGCCGGCGCTTGGGCCAGCGGGGCCGTGACCCTGGGCCGCATGGGTGACTTTGACGCCGCCGAGGACTGGCTCAGTCAGGCCCTTGAGCACGGAGAGGGTGCGCCCTACTTGCACCTCTACGAGGGCATGCTCTTGGCCTTGGGAGGCGAAGACAAGGCGGCCCTGGCGGCCATCGAAGACAGCGTGCGACAGCGGGAGGCGCTCTCGGCGGGGCAGCGCATCGAGCTTCGTCGAGACTTGGCCATCGATCCAGCGCTCTCCTCCTTGCGGGGCGGGACCGAGCTTCGTTCCTTGCTCTGGCGCCACTACGGCGCGGCCGCACCGCGCAAGCTGCGTCGCTGAAGCACCCGCCAACCAAGGGGCGCCGCGCGGGCAGAGCTGGAGTTGACGGCCGCCCTTGGTAGGCTGGGGCCAGCATAGGAGGCCTTGTGCGCACCGCAGTCGTGGCCGGCAGCTTTGACCCCATCACCAATGGGCACCTGGATGTGATTCGCCGCAGCCGGGAGCTCTTCGACCGTGTCGTCGTGGCGGCCGGACGCAACGTAAACAAGAAGCGCATGTTCAGTCTGGAGGAGCGCCTGGGCTTGATCGAAGCTGCGGTGTCCGGCATCGACGGCGTGGAGGTCGCCTCTTTCGACGGCTTGCTCGTCCAGTACTGCCAGAAGATTGGAGCGGAGGTCATCGTGCGCGGACTCAGGCCGACCGGGGACTTTGACTTTGAGTTCCAGATTGGTCTGGCCAACATGGACCTGGCCCCACAGATCGAGACCGTCTTCCTGTTGGCTGGACCTGAGAACCTCTTCATCTCCAGCAGCTTGGCCAAAGAGATCGCCATGCACGGTGGGGATGTCAGCCGCTACCTGCCCGCAGCGGCCCACACGGCGCTCTTGGAGCGCTTGGAAGAGTTGGCTCAGGGCTGAGCCACTGCCTTGGCTGACCTTTGGTTGAGCCTCAGCCCAGCCGTGTCGCCAGCTTCGCGCTGACCATCTGGGCGGCGTCCAAGTGCCACTCTTCAAAGGCTGCGTCGCCGAAGGGGTTGAGCAGCTCCAGGACACCGTGGGTACGCCCGGATGGGCCGCGCAGGGGGACCGCGAGCAGCGCCCGGGTTTGGTAGCCAGACTTCTCGTCGGCGTCCGAGTAGTGGCGGTTGTCCCGGCCAACCTCTCGCACCCACATGGCGGTGTTTGCGCCCAGAGAGACGCCCGCGATACCGGCGTTTGCGGGGATGCGCAGCTCAGAGACGCCCTTGGAGCGAGGGCCCTTGGCAGCGGCGAAGACGAGCTGGGAGCCCTCTGGCGTACGCAACAGCACAGCCCCGGACTCAGCGGGCACGAAGCGCATCAGCAGGGTCAACGCGGCCTCGCATGCGGTGCTGGCCATGTCGGCTTCCTGGATACCCAGGTCGGCGTCCACCAGGGCCTCCAAGCGGTCCATGCCGGCCTCGCTCGCAACCTCGAAGGCTGCCGAGGAGCGTGGGTCGGGGGCGTCGATGTGGCCCTCTACGTCGGAGTCCACGTTCACGACGCTGTCGGCTTGAGCGACACGAACAGAGACTTCGGCCTGGGTCGTGGCCTGTCCCAAGCGCACCTGGACAGGAGACATGCCGCCATCGCCCTCTTCGAGCTCGCGGATCTCGAAGGTGGTCTCGGCGCTGGGGTCCTTGACCAAGATCGAGCCATCGGCGTTGATGTCGCAGACAACGCGGCTCAGATCGTCGTTGTCCAGGCCTTGGGCGGTCAAGCCGTGGCCCAGGGCTTCCATCCAGTTCTCGGCCTCGACGGTGGTGGCCCCAGCTGGGGTGCGGATCTCAAAGCGTGCCATGGGGAATCCTCCAGGGCAGTTTTAGGCTGGTTGGCCCGCCTCTGCCCGCGTTGCAGGCATAGTAGCCCTTGTGTGGTTCTTGTGGACTAGCCTTGCCCTCGCAGGCGAGATCGATGTTTGGAGGGCGCGGGCAGCGCTGGCCGGTGGGGATCTCTACGGCACCATGTCCCATCTGGACCGGGCCCTGACGGAGGAGCCCGCAGACTGGTCGGCCCACGCCGTCTTTCGCGAAGCGCTGGCTCAGGAGCTTCCCTGGCTGCTGACGGCGGTCTACCGAGATCTCGCCCAAAGCGGGAGCCCAGAGCAGCGTCTGCTGGCCCAGCTCGCTCTTGGGGAGAGCCTGAGCCCCGCCCCGGACGTGGACCCGCTGCTTTTGGCCTTGGTGCGCGCCCAGCGCAGCCTGGATCACGGCGCAGCCGAGGCCACACTGATCGCCCTTGAGGGCGTCGAGGATGCCCGCGCTGTGCCGCTGCGCCTACAGGCCTTGGCCGAGCTTCAGCGCGCTGGGCCGCTTCGTCGTGAGGCCAGGGAGGCGCTGCGCAGCTACCCCGAGCAACCTCAGTTGAGCGCCAGCGCGCTGCGCTACGAGCCAGAGGCTTTGTTGGGCCGTGGTTTGCGCACGCAAGCCTTGAGCGCTGCCTCCGATCTGGTGGAGCAAGATGAGCCCGCGGCGGTGTATCGGGCCCACGCCCTCTACTTGAGCATGGGGGAGCGGGACCTGGCGTTGGCTGCAGCGGCTCGCTTGGAGGCCCTTGGAGAGGCGCAGGAGTTGGCGGCGCACCGGCCTTGGAGTGAGTCCATGGCCCGGGATGTCGGACGGCTGCTGGCCATGCAGCGCAGCCCGAAGCTGCCCAACGGGGCCACCCCGCAAGAGCAAGCCAGAGCCCTGGCGTGGGCTGCGCGCGAGAAGGCGCGCAAAGGGCAGCAGGCCTCGGCTCAGTCTCTCTGGGAGCAGCTTCTGGACATGCCACAGGTCCCAAGTCCGCTCTACCTGGAGGCCTTGCTGTCTTTGGAGCAGACTGGGAGGAGTCCTCAGCAGCTGCTGATCGAGGCGGAGCAGCTGCGTGTGCGCGTGGCGATGGACCCGCTGCGTCAGCCGGACACCCTGCTTCAGGAAGCCTGGCTGCTCAGCGCGCGCAGCCACCGGCGTCTTGGCCAGTTGGAGCAAGCCCTCGCGGCCGCCGACCTGGCAGCAGCTCTGGGTGCCGGAGCCGCCGCGTTGGTTCTTCAGGGGGAGATCCTGGAGCAGCTCGGACAGGGATCTGCGGCCTTCTTCGCATACGCCGAGGCGGCCTCGCTTGGGGCAGAAGGCCTTGAGATGCGCCTGGAGCGGGTGACCCCGGTGCCGGGCAATCCTGGGGCGGTGGTCCAAGCCATTCCAAAGACCCAGAGAGGCGAGCAGCCTCTCGCCCCCACGCATGCGCCCCAGGCCCTGAGCCAGGAGGAGGTCCAGGGCCTGGATGGCCCGCTGGCGGTGAAGGGTCAGTGGACGGTGCTGGTCTTCTGGGCGAGCTGGTGCGCTCCGTGTCACGTCGAGCTCCCGGAGGCCGACGCGATGGCCCAGCGCCTGGAGCCCCATGGGATTCAGGTCATTGCGGTCAGCATGGATGAGCGACGCGAAGATGCCTTGAAGTACCTCTCAGTGGCCGGCCTGGAGCACATGGGACAGGCGTGGGATCCGGAGTTCGGTCGCTCGTTGGAGGTTGGTGCGTTGCCGACTACGATCGTCGTCAATCCCGATGGAATCGTGGTCCATACACTTCAGGGCTATGTAAGTGAGGAATTGAGCCGTATAGAGCTACAGCTGATCGAAGAACACGGAACAGGAGAGTGATCGATGTGCGGAATTGTTGGCTACGTAGGGCCGAAGTTGGCTGCGCCCATTCTCTTGGACGGCCTCCGTCGCTTGGAGTACCGCGGCTATGACTCTGCCGGGGTCGCCCTGGTCGACGGGCCAACCATCACGGTGCACAAAGAAGTAGGCAAGGTCGCCATGGTTCAGGCCGTGGTCCCTGCAGATGCCCCCGGACACACTGGGATCGCGCACACACGCTGGGCGACCCACGGCGGCGTGACCCAGGCCAACGCTCACCCGCACACCGACATGGAGTTGGGCATTGCGGTGGTGCACAACGGCATCATCGACAATGACGAGGCACTGCGCCAGCGTCTGAGCGCGGCTGGCGTCGAGTTCCGATCTGAGACCGACACCGAGGTGCTCCCGCACCTGATCCGACACCACTACAAGGGTGATCCGACCCAGGCAGTGATCGATGCCCTCAAGGAGGTTCGGGGCACCTACGGCGTGGTCGTGGCCTTCGCTGAGCACCCGGGCGTCATGGTGGCCGCCCGCTTGGGCAGCCCCTTGGTGATCGGACTGGGCGAGGATGAGAATTTCATCGCTTCCGACCCCCATGCCCTCGTTCGCTACACCCGGCGCGTGATCTACTTGGAGGATCGTGAGCTGGCGACCATCACGGCCGATGGCGTGGAGTCCGTACACCTGGACGGCAGCGAGGCGCTGCACACGGTGGAGGAGCTCGAGGCGGCCTTTGGCACCGGAGACAAGGGCGAGTTCGAGCACTACATGCTCAAGGAGATCCACGAGCAGCCAGAGAGCATCGGCCGCTGCCTGCGTGGCCGTGTTCAGCCTGAGGCGGGCACCGCACGCTTGGGTGGCTTTGATCTGCTGCCGCGGGATCTGACCGAGATCCCCTCCGTGACCATCATGGGCTGCGGCACCAGCTTCCACGCCGCAATGTTGGGCGCGATGGCCATCGAGCAGGTCGCTCGGGTGCCCGCCCGCGCGGTGATCGCCAGTGAGTTCCGTTGGTCCAACCCCCAGATCGACCCAAAGGGCTTGTACCTGGCGGTGTCCCAGTCGGGCGAGACCGCAGATACCCTTGGCGCCATCAAGGAGGTCACGACCAAGGGGGGGAAGGTCCTGGGCGTGGTGAACGTGGTGGGCTCCTCCATCGCACGCCTCTGCGGGAGCGGGGTCTACATTCACTCCGGCCCCGAGGTCGCTGTGGCCTCGACCAAGGCCTTCACCAGCCAGATCTCAGCGATGTACCTCTTCACGCTGATGCTGGGGCGCACCCTGACTCTGGCGCCGAACGAAGCCCAGCACTTGGCCCGCTCGTTGGCTGATTTACCTGAAATGGTAAGGGCTTACCTTGGGAACCCTGGCCCCATCCAAGAGGCCGTTCGTCACCTGGTCAACGCCCGGTACGTGCTGTTCATGGGCCGTGGATTGAGCTGGCCTGTGGCGCTCGAGGGCGCGCTCAAGCTCAAGGAGCTCGCCTACATTCCATGCGAGGCCTACGCCGCCGGCGAGATGAAGCATGGCCCAATCGCCATGATGGAAGAGGGGACCCCGGTCATCGTGATCGTGCCCAGCGACGCCAACCGCGAGCGCACCCTCTCCAACATGCGCGAGGTGCAGGCCCGCGGTGCAGCGTTGATCGTCATTCACTCCCGCGGCGACCACCAAGCGGCGAGCCTTGCCGCAGTGAGCATCCCGGTTCCCAGGGTTCACCCGCTGCTCACGCCCATGGTCACCGTTCTGCCTTTGCAGCTCTTGAGCTACCAAGCTGCGTTGGCGATGGGCCGAGACATCGACATGCCGCGCAACTTGGCCAAGAGCGTGACGGTCGAGTAGGTCGGGTCCCATCGGAGGGCCCTACTTCGCGCGAAGAGCCACCATGCGCTTGTCCGTCAGGGCAACGACAACGAGTCCTTCCAGGACGACGGGCGGCAGCGCCAGTGGGGCCCCGAGCTCGAATCGGCCCCACTCGCCACCGTCGTCCAGATCCAGGACCCTGAGGGTCCCATCGCTCAGGCCCAGGTAGCCGCGTCCTTGGGCCACGCTCAGATCGGTCACCGCGCCGGCTGAGAGCTCGGTTCGCCATCGGAGCGCGCCGGTGTCCCAATCAAAGGCCTGCACAACGCCTCGTGCGTCGACGACGAGCACGGCCTGGTCCCAGAGAGCCAGGCCACCGATGGGGCCAAAGTCCAGCTCGTGGCGCCAGATGAGCGCTCCTTCCATGTCGAAGCAGTTCAGCTGTCCGGTGGCCACGCTGTGGGGCGCGCTGGCCGCGTAGACGCGCTCTTGAAAATAGAGGGGGCGGGACTGGCCCGGGCCTCCGAGGTTGCTGCGCCAGAGTTCTCCCGGCGGACCTGCGGCGACGAGCTCTCCGCCTTCGGTGGCGATGTAGATCTGAAGCCCGTCGGTGACGAGGTTGGCCGCCGGTGGGGAGCCCAGGTCCAAAGCCCACTGGGGCAAGGTGCCGGCGCGGGTCAACATGACCTCGGCTGTACCCACCGCTACGGGAGGGCCCTGGAGGGGCGCAGCGAGGAGGGTCGGCTCGGGGGTCTGGCAGGAAGGATCCCCACAGCGACGCAACTCCGTCTCTGAGATTGCGATTAGCGCCCCATCGACCAGTCCCAGGTCGCTGCGCCCCTCAAGCTCGGTCCAGAGAGGCTGGCCTTGGGCGCTCAGGCTGATCAATACCTGGGCACTGCTGAGCGCAACGCCCCCTTGCCACGGCACCAGACCGGTGGCTTGCGCGGTGAGCTCCTTCTCCCAGGCCAACTCCAAGGGCGGCATGGGGCCGCGCACACCGTAGCCCTGCGCCCCGCTGTCCCAGGCGGGCAGACGTGGATTGGCCTTGACCACGGATGGCGGGGCGGCGACTTCGATGGGTACTGCGCGGGGGTTGGCCTTTGGGCCGGCGCAGCTCAGGGTGATCCACAACACGGCGCCATTGTATGGGGATGCACCCAGCTCGTCAGCAGTGCGTCAGGTGACTTGCCCCGATGGCCTCGCAGTGTCAGGCTGCGCCCATGAAGAAGACCCTGATCGTTGGCCTGTTCCTCGGCCTGAGCTCCTGCGCGACTGCGCCCAACAAGATCGCTGATCACAAGGTGTACGCCGACGAGGCCGACGCCCTCGACCACAGCGGCGATGTCTTGCGCTTCGCCGTGGTCGGAAACGTGCGCGCGCCGGTGCCGGTTCTGGACAAGGCCGGGCGGAAGGGGGCCACCGAAGGGGTCAACGCGGCCATCGTCAGCGATCTGCGCAAGCGCGTGGATCGCAAGCAGCTCGATTTCGTGGCGCTGATGGGCGACAACGTGCGGTGGTCGTCCACAAAAGAGTGGAAGGTCTTTGACTCCCTCTGGCAGGAGGTCTTGGACGGTGAGACCGTGCCCACCACGGAGGGCTACCGGATCCCGGCCCTGCCGGTGATCGGCGACGTGGACAGCCGCAACGACAAGAGCCTGCAAGGTGTCTACGGGGCCTTCCCCGAGGTCGGTGTGGACATCGGTCACGCCCGCGTGGCGAGCTGGTACAGCTTCGATGTGCGGGTAGAGGGCACCATCTGGCGCATGATCGTGCTCGACTCCAACAAGGACCGCTTGGGCAGCCGCTGGAACGAGCAGCTCTACTGGATCCCCGAGGCCACCGAGGGCCGCTTCGATCACGTCGTGGTCTTCATGCACGACCCGATCGTGACCCTGACCAAGGGCACCGAGCCCAACGTCGACGGCGCCCCGATGGAGCTGATCGATGCGGTCGAAGAGAGCGCCGGGCTGATGAAGATCCGGGCGATCTTCTCGGCCGAGCCGCACTCCACCGAGATCTTCCTGCCCAGCGGTCCTCTCGGGGAAGCCCACTTCACCGCGGGTGGAGGCGGCGCGCCCGCGGAGACCCAGGAGCGCTGGGGGAATGGAGATGCCTTGGGCTACGGAGATCTCCAGCTTGAGCCGCTCTTCGACCTGGCGTTGCAGAACGAGTTCGACCGACAGGCCGGCGCACAGACCTTCCCGGACGAGGTCATCGACCACGCCAAGGCAAGCGGCACCTGGGAGGGCTTCACGGCCGCTTACGATGCGCGCTATTTCCCGCTCTATGGCTTCTGGATGGCTGAGATTCAAGGCGATGAGCTGCGGGTTGCATACGAGCAGTATCAGCCAGATGGTAGCTTCAAAGAGGCGTACCACATTAAGTTGGTAGACGGAAAGTGGCGGCCCAAGGGGTGAGCGCTTGTTGAACCTTCTCCCAGTTCTTCTGCCCATGGGGGAGCTGGGTGCGTCTGTTGGGGTGGGCGTGGTCAGGCCCATGTCCCAGGAGTTCTCACGCTTTGAGGGCGTCTTGGGGCCTCAGCTGGAGTTGGGCTATCAGCACGCTTTGACCCCCGGCTTGCAGGTCCGAGTCTCTTGGCGAATGCTCTCGGACCTGGATGCGCGTTCTACAGGCTTGGGGGTCGGTTTAGGCCTTGGCTTGCCAGCTCAGTTCATCTTGGGCGGGCAAGTTCGCATGGACAGCCAGCAGTGGGAGCTGGTGACGGAGGATTGCCTGGCCGCTTGGTGCGTTCCACCCAAGCCGCCCGAGCTCTCCATCGCCGGCAGCCTCACGCGGGCCTCTGTCCTCAGTGAGCGCCTGGTTCTGGAGTACGGCGTGCATGTGGCGGCGGGTGTCGCGAGCTGGTCGACGGGCAGCGCGCAGGCCGGGAGTCAGTACCGCTCCGCCTCCGCCCAAGTTTGGTTCTGGCCGAACCGGGCCTAGTTGAGCGGTTCCACGCGGATGTACAGGGCGGCCCGACCAAAGTCTTTGCGCCAACGCTCTGGTGTGATCTCGGTGTAGAGCGTCCCTCTGGCTCCAAGCAAGGCCATGCCGCCGGGCTGCTGACCCCGCACAACTACGAAGAACTGCTCTTCCTCGAAACCGTAGCCCAAGCAGTAGTCCTTCCTGCGCCACCGGAAGCTGCTTAGGCCCTCGTCCTGGTCTGTGTCCGTGAGCAGCAAGGTGCGGCCCAGTGGCGTGCTCACGCGAACTTGTACAGGGGGATCGGGCGGTGTGAACGGGGTGGCCTCGACCGGGGTGAGCGCCTCTGGGATGCACGCTGTGGCCGGCCCAGATTGGGGCAGGGGACTGGCCCACAGGGGAGAGATCAGCAAAAGAGAGAGCACCGACTCAGGCCTCGAGCTTGCCGCTCTCTACGTCTTGGTAGATCTCCTTCTTGAGGTTGGAGAGGATGGTCACAAGACCCTTTTCCAGTCCATCTCGCAGGCCGCCTACGTCAACGACCAGGCCAAACATCGAGCCCGGGTCGTAGTCCATGTGCAGGGTGATCAGGGTGTCCCTGGAGCCCCGGGGAGTGCGCAGCGAGTAGTGCAGCTTGCCCTTTGTGCGCTTGCCGTCGGTCTCACAGAGGATTCGGCGGCCACCATGCTCATCGTCAGCGGCGATGAAGCGGTAGCGCATCACCCGGGACTTTGGAAAGAGCTTGAGGGTGCAGGTCCACTCGGTGTCGCTGGCCCGGCTGACGTCGTTGAAGGCGCCTGCCAAGAAGCGGTCGTGGTTGTCCGTGACGCTGAGCCAAGCAAAGACGTCCTTGCGCTTGAGTCCTTCGACGACGTTGTCCACGGTAATGACGGGCATGTGGCGCTCCTGCTGCTTTGGGCGTCTCTAACACGGCTCTGCGGCGGGGCAGGGCAGGGACCGTTAGACTTGGTGCTGTGATTCCAGCTCTCATTCCCTATTGGCAACCCCAGGTCTACCAGCTCGGGCCGATCCCCATCGACCCCTGGGCCACCCTGGTCTGCATCGCTTTCGTCCTTGGCCTGGAGGTCGGCCGCTCACGTGGCCTGCGGAAGGGCCTGGCCCCGCGGGATGTCGTGGACGGCGCAGTCTTTGTGGTCGCGATGGGCTTCGTGGTCGGTCACCTGGTGCACGTGTTGGCCTACAACCGCCACCTGATGCAGCTGGACGGCCAGTTCGACCCCTGGACGGCCTTTGTGGCGCTGGCCTCTGTCTGGGCGGGTTTCTCCTCCAACGGTGGCTTCCTCGGCGCCGTGATTGGTGCGATCCTGTTCTACAAGTTCATCCGACCACGGGACTTCTGGAAGTTCGCCGACAACGCCATGTATGGCTTCCCCTTTGGCTACATCTTCGGGCGCTTGGGCTGCTTCAGCGTGCACGACCACATCGGGGTCAAGGCCAGCGAGTTCCCCTTGCTGCGCTTCCTCGCGGTCGATTTCCCTGCGCCCTACGAGCCTCGCTACGATCTCGGCCTGCTCGAGGCCATCTGGGTGGCCATGGTGGCTGCGCTCTTCTTCGCGGTCGATCGCAAGTGGCCCAAGGCCCCGAACGGGAAGTTCATCGCCCTCTGGGGCATGACCTATGCCCCGATGCGCTTCTTGATGGACTTTCTGCGAAACACTGACCTGGGTGAGGCAAGCGACGTTCGCTATCTGGGCCTGACCCCGGCTCAGTACGGCAGCTTGCTGACCATGTTCGGCAGCACGATGGTGCTGATCTGGCTGCTCAAGCGAAAGAAGAAGGGGGCTGCGGTGTCTTCGAGCCTTCAAGAAGGCGACTCTGAGATCGCCGCTACTGAGACGGGTGATTAGGCTGGCCCTCAATTGGGAATCCCCAAAGGATGGACAGCATGGCGATCGTTGACGAAGTCACCCAGCACATGAAGGCCGCGATGAGGGCCAAGGACAAGGAGAGGCTTCAAGCCATCCGTATGATCCGGGCCCGCATCATTGAGCTCTCCAAGACCGCCAAAGCCGACACCGGCGACGAGGCCATCATCGCGGAGCTGCGCTCCATGGTGAAGCAGCGCAAGGATGCCTCCAAGACCTACGTCGAAGGCGGAAGGCAGGATCTGGCCGACATCGAGAACAGCGAGATCGCTGTCATCGAGGAGTTCTTGCCAGGCCTCGCGGACGCTGCGCAGACGCAGATCTGGGTGGACGAAGCCGTCGCGAGCAGCGGTGCGTCCACACCAAAGGACATGGGCCGCGCAATGGGGGCCTTGATGAAGGCTCACAAGGGTGAGATCGACGGCGGCATGGCCCGCACGATGATTCAGAAAGCACTGTCCGGCGCCTAAACAGCTCAATCAGCCTGGGATTACCAACGTGTTTCGACGCATTCTCATCGCCAACCGAGGCGAGGTCGCCACCCGGGTTCTACGAACCTGCAAGCGCATGGGCATTGAGGTGGTCGCCGTGACCTCTCAGGCTGACGCGGAGCTGGGCTGGCTCAAAGAGGCCGACCAGGTGGTCTGCATCGGTCCAGCCAAGTCTGCTGGCAGCTACTTGAGCCAGGAAAATCTCCTGGAAGCGGCCAAGCAGACAGGCGCCACGGCCATTCACCCAGGCTGGGGCTTCTTGGCAGAGAATGCTGATTTTGCGGCACGTTGTGAGGCGGCTGGGATCACCTTCATCGGTCCTGGGCCGAGGGTCATGCGCTCCATGGGCGACAAGATCCAGGCTCGGGACACGATGAGTGCTCTGGGAATGCCGCTCATCCCTGGCTCGCCAGGGGAGGTACGGGATCTGAAGGAAGCCAGCGAGGAGGCGGAGCGCATCGGATATCCGGTGCTGCTCAAGGCCACCGCGGGCGGCGGAGGGCGCGGCATGCGCCGCGTCTTTGGCCCCGAGGGTCTCAAGGAGGGCTTTGAGAGCGCCAGCAACGAGAGCATGGCGGCCTTTGGCAACGGCGCCCTCTACATGGAGAAGCTCATCGTCGCCGGCAGGCACATCGAGTTTCAAGTGGTGGTCGACCGCTACGGAAACGCGGTCCACCTGGGGGAGCGCGAGTGCTCCATCCAGCGCCGCCACCAGAAGTTGATCGAAGAGAGCCCCAGCCCAGCGCTGACGGCTGCTCAACGAGAAGAAGTGGGCGCGCTGGTGGCCGGAATCGCTGCCAAGGCGGGCTACCGCAATGCGGGCACCATCGAGATGCTGCGCGATGCCACCAGCGGTGAGCTCTACTTCATGGAGATGAACACCCGCCTGCAGGTGGAGCACACCATCTCGGAGGAGGTCACGGGCATTGACCTGGTGGAGCTTCAGCTCAAGATCGCTGCGAACCACGCCATCGACCCCACGCCCCCACAGATGAGCGGACACGCCATCGAGGCGCGCATCAACGCGGAGGATGTAGAGCAGGACTTCCGCCCTTGCCCTGGCACCATCACCCGCCTGGTCTGGCCAGAGGGGGAGGGGATCCGGGTGGACTCCCACCTGCACCAAGGCGACGAGATCAGCCCCCACTACGACTCGATGATCGCCAAGATCATCGCCCACGGAAGTGACCGGGCTCAGGCCATCGCGCGCCTGAAGCAAGCCCTCACGGACCTCGTTGTGGAGGGGGTGAAAACGACCACGCCGCTGCATCTGAGGGTCCTGGACAACGAAGCGTTCCTCTCCGGCGACTACGACACCACCACCCTGACCCGCATGCTGGAGGCCTGAGCCATGGCCCGCACCCCACTGGATCGCTTGGGCAGTCCCATCGATGAGCTGATGGACGCCGCCACCCGCAGCGCCAACGCAGACAAGATGGCCGCGCTGGATGCCTCCCTGGAGGAGAAGCTGGAGCAGGTTCGCGCCGGCTGGGGCCAGAAATACCTGGACCGGGTGCATGCCAAGGGCAAGCTGAGCACCTGGGAGCGGGCCGAGCTGCTGGCAGACCCAGGCTCCGAGATCTTCCCCATTGGCTCGCTGGTCAACCACGGCGTGCAGTTCTCGGGAAGCCGTCGTGCGGCGCCTGGTGCTGGCGTGCTGACGGCTTTTGTGCAGGTGCACGGACGCTGGGTCATCGCCGTGGCCAACGACAACACCGTCGCCAGCGGCAGCTGGTGGCCCAAGACCCCTGAGAAGATTCAGCGGGCACAAGAAGTGGCCTTGAAGCTGCGCTTGCCGGTGGTCTACTTGGTTGACTGCAGCGGGCTCTTCCTGCCAGAGCAGGCCGCCAGCTTCCCAGGTCGAAGCGGCGCGGGCCACATCTTCAAGAAGAACGCCGAGCTCTCGGCAAACGGCGTGCCTCAGATCGCTGGGGTCTTCGGGGACTGCATCGCGGGCGGTGGCTACATGCCGCTGATCTCGGACCGGGTGTATATGACCGAGTCCGCCTACATGGTCATCGCAGGTGCAGCGCTCATTCAGGGCGCCAAGAGCTTGAAGTTGACCTCGCTGGACATCGGCGGTCCCGAGGTGCACGTGGGCCGTTCTGGCTGCGCGGACGTTCGGGTGCCTGATGATGCAAGCTGCATTCGACTCATCAGAGAAGAGGTCGAGCGCCTACCCTCCAGCGCCGCGGACTTCTACCGGCATGGGGCGGAGGCGATGGATCCAGCCCTGGACCCTGGCGAGCTCTCGGCCATCTTCCCGGTGGATCACCGCCAGACCTATGCCCCACGCGAGGTCATCGCGCGCCTGGTCGACGGCTCGCTCTTTCACGAGGTGATGGCGGACCGGGGACGGGAAGTCATCGTTGGGGTGGCGCGCATTCAGGGACTCTGGGTCGGCTTGTTGATGAACAACCCTCAGCTCACTGAGCACCCGGACAAGCCGGGTGAGATGCGCGCTGGGGGCATTCTGTACCGCGATGGCATCGCCAAGCTCTCTGCCTTCTCGCGGGCCTGCAACGACGACGGCATTCCGATGTTCTGGCTGCAGGACATCGCTGGTTTTGACATCGGCGCCGAGGCCGAGGCCATGGGCTTGCTCGGCTACGGAAGCTCGCTGATCTATGGGATCTCCACCCATCAGACGCCGATGTTCACCGTGCTGATGCGAAAGGCGAGCGGCGCTGGCTACTACGCCATGGCCGGTCACCCCTACGAGCCCGTGTTGCAGCTCTCCACGCCCATTACTCGCCAAGCAGTGATGGAGGGACGTACCCTGGCCATCGCGGCCTACAACACCAAGCTGGACGACAACTTCGAGATCGCGACCGAGGATCCTGAAGAGCGCGCTCAGATCGAAGCGGGCATGGCTCAGACGGCCGCGCGCATCGAGGCGGACATGGACCCGGTGGCCAGCGCCAGCCGCATGGACACGGACGAGGTCATCCCCCTGGACGCCTTGCGGCGTTGGCTCGAGGTGCTGACCTTGGCCAGCTACCAGAGCATCGGCCACCGCCGAATCAAGAACCCACGCATCTGGTCGCTCCATGACCTGGAGGCATTGCTGCGATGCCGTTGAACGCCCCCCAGAGTCCTTCGATTGACCCCGAGCGTCTGCTCTCTCCCGCTGTAGGGAGCTGGTGGCCCGCGCTCGCTGGCGGCGCCCTTGTCCAGCCTGGTGTGCTCTTGGGCCACATCGACCGCTTGGGCACCCGCCTTGCCGTTCATGCTGGCCAGGCCACTGGGCAGGTTCGCGAGCTGCGCCCGGTCGGTCCGGTCCAATACGGCGAGGTCTTGATCTCCCTGGGCGCTCTGGCTGAAGGGGTCGCCAGCGCAGGCGCCACAGATGCCGTGACCAAGAGCACGGAGGGTCTTGTGGCCATCACCGCCCCGATGGCTGGAACGGTGTATCTGGCGCCTTCCCCCGGAGAGCCGCCCTTCGCAGCCAAGGACAGCCGCGTGGAGCGCTTGGGACGGGTAGCCCTGCTCGAGGTCATGAAGACCTTCACGCCCATCTCTTCCACAGTCTCTGGCACGCTGGAGCGCTTCGCCTGTGTGGATGGGGATGCGGTCAGCGCAGGGGATCCCGTCGCGTGGATTCGTCCTGACTGATATCCTGTGTCCATGAAGAACCTCAGCTCTCTCCTGCTCGGTCTGACCCTCATGGGTGGGGCTGCCATCAGCTCTGGCGTTGCACACGCGGAGTGCGAGGCCGCCTACACCTCCGATGCGATGCTCGGAGACATCCAGGTGATGGCCACCTCGCTGCAGGCCAAGGACGCCGCCACCCTCAAGAGCCGCGGTGAGGTCCTGCAGGCCGGCTTGGTCTGCCTGCGCGAGCCAATGCCCCCAGCGCTCTACGCCACCGTGTACCGGATGCTGGGTGTGGCGGCCTTTGAGAACGGTGATCCCAAGCTGGCCGATCAGTGGTTTCACACGGCCCTGGAGTTGGACCCGACCCACGAGTGGGACATTGCAGATGTGCCGCCCGGGACACCGCTGTTCCAGGCCTACGCGGCCGCTGGCCGAGTGAGCACAGCGTCCACGCCGATCGAAGGCATGGTCCTCAACGCCCCAGCAGGTTCAAAGCTGCTCATCGACGGTCGCCCACTGGAAGAGGCTGCCGCCACTCCGGGGCGCTTCCACTTGATTCAGCAGGTGAGCACCAGCAACGGCGCAGTGCGCGCCAGTTGGTTGGTGATGGGCAACGAGCTTCCTGCGCAGCTGCTCATGGAGCAGAGCTTGTCCCGGAACGAGGTCAAGGAACAGGAAGAGGAAGCGGACAACGGCAAGAGGCGCCGCAAAGACGATGAGGTCTTGGCTGGCGGCTACACCGAGAGCGAGGTGACCTCGGTTGCCCGTGAGCGCCCTCGGGCGAAGATCCCACTCTTGGCTGCTGGAGGCGTGGGTCTTCTGGCGGCGGGCGGAATCTATGCCGCTTCCTTTGCGACCGAGGGTCAGTTCAACGAGGCCACGACGACAGAGGACTTGTTGGCTGCACAGCAGCTCACCAACACCCTGGTGATCGCCAGCGGCGGCGCCCTTCTGATGGGCGCTGGCGTAGGCGTCTGGGGTGTGGTGATCGACGACGGCGGGACCCCTGGTCTGTGGGCCCTGCCGCCGGAGTGATGAAGCTTGGTCCCCCGAACTCAGCTCTGAGGGCGCTCCCAGAGGTACTCAGGCTCACCCAATTCTTGCGCAGCCCAGCGGCCGAGCACGAAGAGGAAGTCTGAGAGGCGGTTGACGTAGCGCATCGGGCCTGTGCCGATCTCGCCGTCCTCTTCCATCAAGGTCAGGATTCGCCGTTCCGCCCGGCGGCAGACCGTTCGCGCCTGGTGCATGAATGCGCCGACTGGACCGCCGCCCGGGAGAATGAACTCGGTGAGGGGGCCCACGTCGGCATTCAGCTTGTCGATCCACTGCTCGAGGCGCTCGATGTCGGAGTCGCCGATCCGGTACATTCCTTCCCAGCGGGAATCGGCGGGGGTAGCCAAGTCGCTCCCCAGGTTGAAAAGATCGTTCTGGATCTTGTGAAGCATTGTGTCGATCTCGGCTGCGCGTTCTCCCTCACCAGATTTGTTGAAGGTTCTGGCCAGCCCCAGGATCGCATTTAGTTCATCTGTTGTGCCGTAGGCTTCGATGCGGACGTGGTTCTTGGGGACCCGCTTGCCCCCGACCAAGCTGGTTTGTCCTTTGTCTCCACCGCGGGTGTAGACCTTGGTGATGCGCATGTCGTTCATCCTGAGTTGTGTTGCTCGGTTAGGGTACGTCCCCCACAGAGGTGCGCGTGCTGTTGAACATCCAAGGACTGAGAAGCTCCGACGGACTGACCTTGTCGATCCTTTGCCAGGACGTTGTCCGTCAACCACTGGTCGAGATCGCTCCAGTGACGGTCTGTGACCTTCTACAGTTGGCCGTTACCGACGGTCTCCCGGTGCAACTTCGTCAGGATCTGGAGCGCTTTGCGCCTCAGATGATCCGCGAAATTGGCGACCTGCCTGACACCCTGTTTCCGAGCTTCATGAAGGAGCTGGAGAAGCTGCCCGCGGAGCACGTGCCTGCCGCGGTGCGCCAGGCCGTCTCTGCTCGCGCCGAGACTGGAAAGTCCGTTCCCAAAATCAAGGCCGCCTGGGATGAGCTCTTGCCATTCTGGGTCGGATCCGAGATCGAGACGATCGATCTTGGGGCCTCCTCCAGTCAGGTGAAGGTCAAGGAATTTGATGTTCCTGACTCTCACAAGGCTCCAGACGAGCGCAAGCACAAGCCCCGTGCACGCAAGAAGGCTGCAGCCACTGGAGATGCCAGCACGGACGCTCCAGGCGCCAAGCCTGCCCCGCGTGCTGCGGCCCGTGACTCCTACACCGCTCGTATGCGCAACCCGCAGCGTCCTGAACGGGACCCTGCACGCGCCAGTTGGCTGCGTAAGGCGCTCTTGGAGCGCTTGGGCAACGCCAGCGGCGGCATCAAGCAGGCTCTGCTTGTCGCCGGCATGCTGCGTCGCAGCGAGTGGGCCGACATGGCTCCGGACGAGGTCGTCTCGGCTCTGCGTAGCCTGGACAAGGAAGGCCGCGTCAAGCTGAGCGCCGGTCGTTGGTCCAAGCTGGGCCGCTGAGCTGCTTTTCGGGGCAGGCCTAAGGGCTACCCCCTTCTGCAACAGCAAACAGCGCCATCGCCCTTCAGGGTGGTGGCGCTGTTTGCGTTTGAGATGCACGCGGTACTAGCCAAAACAAAGAAGCTGGCGGACCAGGTCCGCCAGCTTCAGGGCCACACTGCTGTTGTGTTCAAGAATTGTCCGAAGCAGACCCCATGCCGACCTGGTCAGTCCTTGAACGGCGGCCCTCGCACGCCAGGGCTCATCCCGGCGCGAAGAGGAAGGGGTAGGAGACGATGACGATGCCCTCGCCCTTGGGGGCTGGGAACTTCAGCTTCATCATGGTCTTGTTCAGGCAGCCCTCGACCGCGCTGTTGGAGACCGAGCTGACCTTGGTCTTCGCCGCGCTGACCTGACCATCCTTGGCGATGGTGAACTTGACGGTCACCTTGCCGCCCAGGTTGGGGTTCTTGGTCAGCTCACGCTGGTAGCAGTAGCGAAACTTGCTCAGGTTGCGCTTGATGACCGCGTCCACCTGGCTGCGGTCCAGGGAGCCCAAGATGATGGTCTCCTTCTGGGTCGGCAGCGACATGGTGGCCTTGGTGCCAAGGCCTTGGCCTTCGTAGTCGCGCAGTCCGTTGCCGGTTCCGCGTACGCCGGTGCCCATGTTCACGCTGCCAATCTCACCGCCTCCGCCGGGTCCTCCGCCAAAGTTGGAGAAGCCGCCCACGCCGATCTGCACGCCCTTGGGGCCACTGTTGGAGCCAAGGGCTTGGCCCAGTCCGGCGTCCAAGCCGCCGCCCATCATCGCCGCGATGCCGCTGTCCTGCATGGCGCCCAGCAAGCCGCTGTTGCTGGCGATGTCCCGGTCACGCTCACGCCCCTGGATGGGGTTGCCCTTGGCGTTCTTTATGCGCGCTTCCTTGCGGCCAACGCGTCCGGCTTCGCCTTCGTGCTTGGCGCCTTCCTTGTCGGCGGCCGGGGTGGACTTGATCTGGGTCTTGGGCTCCTCTGGCGGGTTCAAGAAGATCTGAGCCACCGCGTCACTGACCTCGACGGTGGAGACGTTCTGGGTAGCTGGCGCGTTCCAGGCCAGCACACCGAGCATGGCAGCCATGAAGGCCGAGAAGGCCGTCACGCCGATGAAGGGCACATCCAACTTCTGCTTGGCCACGACCTTTCGGGCGGCGCTGACCTGACGAACCACCAGGGTGAACTCGCCGGCGATGGCGATGAGCTGGGTGCCTTCGCTCAGCTCGACCTCGATGCTGTCTCCCAGGTCGATGACGCCTTCCGAGAGATTGTGGGTCCAGCTTGGGTCCAGGTGTACCCGCACGCTGCCGTGGTCGCTGGAGATGAGCGGCTGGTCCTCTTCCACCTTGGGGAGAGGGTGTTGCAGGTCGCCCACGGTGAAGGAGGCATCTTCTGCGTTGAGGTGATGCAGCTCCATCAAGGTCGGGCCCCAGCACAAGGCCAGCTCCACCCGCTGTCCCTTGGAAGCATCTTCTCCCAAGGTGCCGCGGCCTGCGCCGCTGCTGGTGAGCAAGCCCATGGGGTCGGATGCACCCATCAGCTCGTTTTGAAATTCGGAGACAGAGCTCCCCTGCACGCTGGGATCAAGCGTCTTCACATCACACCTCTTGGGTCGCGTTCGGTGGCCTCGGGTCATGCCCCTTGGCTCTGATGACTACGACCACGGCGCGACGAAGCGGTTCGTCAAGAGTGGCTTGACGCGCTGTCAGGGATGCTTTGCAAACTTCAGGGAACCCCAGTGCTTTGGGGTGGTCGAAGCCGCGAGAACGGCCGCCTACTCCTCAACGCCCTCGTTGGGATCGACCGGCTCCTCTTCCATAAAGGGGGCCACACCCGGAGGCGTCCAGCCGCTGCCGTCCAAGTCCAAGTAGATGGGGTTGCTCAGGGCGTAGGGAACCACTGGGCTGGTGCGTGGGGCTGGGGGTAGGGGAGAGAGCAGGCCTGAGAGGGCCTCTACGCCACCCAGGGCCTCGGTCACGACTTCCTGAAGGGCCACGGGCTCGTAAAGCACAGGCGTGAAGAGAGGCTCCAAGCTGTCGCTTCCCGTGGCGACCATGACGTACCAGGAGTCTTTCTCTGGGGTGTCCGTGAAGATCTCGGAGAGGTTGAGCACGTCGGCGTTGGGCTGCTCGATCTCGAAGACCTGAATCAGCTCGGCGTTCCGGTAGAGCTCCACCCGCTCCACGTTGAACCAAGAGGGGCTCTGAACTTCCAACTCCAGCTCGATGCTGCTGCCCGTGACGGTGTCACCCATCGTGGCCTCGCCGCCGTCTGCGGTGAAGCGGAGGAAGGGACCGTAGGAGGCAAAGACATGTCCATCCCGAACCGCCTGGGCCATCTCCACGGGGTCAATGTAGGCGGGCTCGTCCGTGCTCGAGGCCACGAAGTTGCGTGGGCAGCCGCTCTCTACACCGGTGGTCCCGTGGGTGTCCGAGTTGCCCAAAGCGGTGATCTGGAAGCCCATGTTCAAGAGCGCGAACCAGTCGTCGATCTGCCCGTGCAGGCCGTACCCGAGCTGGTAGACGCCATCGTTCAGGTCATCCTGCTCGGCCAAGGTGCGCTCGATGATCTCCTGAGCTGTGGTGCTCTCGTCCGCCGCGTACGCGTCCAGCTCCGGCTGGGTGGGGGTGCGCAGGAAGTCGTAGCGCTTGCCGTTCATCAACTCCAAGGCGTCGAAGTCCAAGGTGAAGTTGTCGGAGCTGGTCAGGGGGTTGGTGATCTTCAGAAGGCCATCCTCCACCCGCGGATCCGCTACATCGCCACCGTAGGGTCTAAAGCCCATCTGGTCGAAATACCCCAGGATTCCGTCACGGGGGTGGGCCACGAAGGTGACCGGTTCGATGGTCCCATCGCCCAGGGCACGCAGCTCACCCAGCATCTGGGCTGGGCTCTCACCGCTCCAGTCAAAGGCCCCCCCGGACTCAGCCAGGTAGTCGTGGGCCAGGGGGAAGGCGATGTAGTGACCGACCTCGACCGTGGTGACCTCGAGTCCAACTGCGCTGCTGATCCAGGGCTCCATGCCCATGTCTTGAATCACCGGCCGATAGTCGGCGATGAAGTCGTGATCGCTGGAGATCATAAACTCCACATGCTCGCTGGCCATGGTGCCGACGCGGTCGTGCAGGTTGACCCCGGAGTCGTGGGAGGGGTTGGCGTGAACGTGGAAGTCGGCGCTCACCCAGCCGCTGGTGTCTACGCTGCGAAGGACTTGAAAGTCGGCCTGGCCGTGTTCGCCGGAGCGCAGGATGATCTCGGCCACGTCCAGCTCGTACTCCATGCCACGGGTGGCATAGGCCACGTAGTCCCCAGGGGGAAGCTCGATGTCCTTGGCGCCATAGGGCAGGAAGACCACCGCTTCGGGCTCTCCGGCGATGTAGCCATCCCCCAACACGGGATCCCGCACGATGGGCTCGCCATCGGCGCGGAAGATGCTGAGCTTGCTTGGAACCCGCATGCCCGTCTCGTCGACCACCTCGACGCTGAGGGTCGCGCTGGAGGGAATCACGGGGTTGAGGTGAAGCTCGCCCCCTTCGGTCACGGTGATTGGGATGCGGGTGCCGGTTCCGTGCCGCGCATCGTGCACCTGGAGCTCCCAGTCGCCGACCGGCAGGCTGCCGCCAAAGGAGCCGTCGGGCACCGTGTCCTCGAAAGAGACATCGGTCTCCCACTGGGAGTAGGGGGCTGTCCCACCTGGGGCGAAGACCAGGACGCTCACGCCGGAGACGGGCTTGCTGTCGTTCTCTGTGAACACATTCCCGTGTACCTGGCCGGTGGGTACGCCCCGGGCCAAAAGGATGCCGTCCAGAACGCTGCCCACGTCGCCGTGCCCAATCACAAACACGCGCTCGTAGGTGTAGGCAGAGCCTTCGGCGAAGCGATCATCGCCCTGCTCGGGGTCCCCGAGCACACCGGCTCCGAAGGTGGCGGTCTGTGAGCTGGTGAACAGGGGAACAGACACCGGTCCCGTCAACGAGGCCATGCCGTAGCTGACGCCTGGGGCGGTGCCGGCGACAAAGTCCAGCTCAAAAGGGGAGGTGAAGGTGTTCTTCCCCGCATCGCGTGCTTGGTAGACGGCGCCGTCCTCCCAGAAGCCCAGGTCAGGCGCGAAGACGTTGACGTCCCCGCCTTGGAGGTAGAAGTCCCCGAAGGTCATTCCGGTCTCCAGGGCCAATTCCAAGAGCTCCATTCCCGGCTCGTAGCCGAGGAGCTCGCTCTCCTCTGGAACCTCGAACTGCTCGGTGTAGGCCGCTGTGGTGCGCATGGTCACCCAGGGCTGGCCTGGCTCGACGATGTAGTCCGTCTGGATGGTGAAGTCGGGCGCGTCGATGAGCACCCAGAGGCCTGCCAAGAGACGCAGGAAGGGCTCGCTGGGAGATCGCACCCGCACGATCGCGGCGCCGCCGTCCGAGCCGTCCTGGAGGATCTGCACCTGTTGCGCGGCGATCTCCTCCGAGAAGGTGCCGAACTCATCCGTACCGTCCGTCTTGCCCACGTTCATGTTCACGGTCGGGAAGATCTCTGCGAGGCGGTCGTTGCCGAAGCCGGGCCCGTACTCCGAGCCTGTGCGGGCCACGTCTGCGTCGATGATCGAGCCGCCGAAGAGGCTGGGCCCCAGGGAGTTGCGCGCCGCGGTCACCGCCACCCGGATCCGGTCATTCTCCAGCATGATGTCCCCGGGCCCAGCCAGAGCTTTGGGCCCGCCGACACCGTCAGCAAGGTCTTGCATGACCGAGGCTTGAGCGAAGGGCTCGGATTGCTGGGAGCAGGAGAGGAGGGCCAGGACTTGAAGGGCGTGCATAGGCGCTATGGTAGCGCAGCCGCGGCCCGATCATGGCCGCCAACGTGTGAGGTCTCGATGCTGCTGCTCGCCCTGCTCGCTCCCGTCCAAGCCGCTGAGCTTGAGCCCTACGTGATGGGCCAGGTTTGGACAACGCTCTACGACCAGGATCAGTCCGCGCAGGCGGACTCTGCTGGCTACGGCGATCCTGAAGATGACCCTGGTTTCAAGCTGCGCCGCGCCCGTTTGGGCATGAGCCGAGCGCCAGAGCTTGGAGCCACGCCTCAAGAGCGTGTGGGCTTCTCGATCATCTTGGGCATGTCCTCGGGTGCGGACCCCATCATCGCGGTGAACCCCGGCGAGATCGGGCTGATCGATGCACACATGAGCTTCGCAGCCACCGAGAACCTGACCCTTTCCACTGGTTTGGTGAAGGTGCCGTGGGGCCGGGAGAACCAGTTCTCTTCCCTGCAGCTGCCCTTCCAGGAACGCTCGATCCAGTCCAACCACATGGTCTCTTTGCGAGAGGTGGGCGCGGTCGCTGTTTGGGAGGGCCCCAAGGGCATTCGCCTCAGCGGTGGCGCCTTCAACGGCAACGGCTCTCTGGTTGGGGACACCGACCCCTTGTTGCTCTTTGCTGGCCGAGCAGAGTGGTCCCTCAAGGGACAACACCGGCGCGCGCTGCGCACCTTCGGCACCGTGGACAGCCCCATTGTCGGTGTGGCGCTGGACGTGGCCTACAACAACCAAGCTGCAACGGACGAGCTGGTTGTTGGCGGTGACTTCATCGTACGGGTCAAGGGCCTCGCCTTCATGGCAGAGGGCCACATGTCCCAGATCACGCCACTTGGCGGCGTCGAGGCCCCCGGTGTCCTCTCTCAGACCACCCGCATCGGTGCCTACGCCCAGGCTGGCTACAGCATCGCTGACCGGTGGGAGCCGGTGCTCCGCTGGGAGACCTGGGACGAGGACAACGCGCGCAGCGACAACGGCGACCTGATGCACATCTATGCAGGCGTGAACTCCCACTGGTTGGAGGACAGCTTGCGTGTCGGCGGTGGCTACGTGTTGCGCAGTGAGCGTGGCGGAGCCAGCGTGCCCAATGACACCGCGCGCCTTTGGGTTCAGTACAGCTACTGAGCTGAGCCCCGAGGGGCGGCGTTGAGCGCTCGGCTCAGCGCACCGGCACCTTGAGGGGGGAGAATCCGGAGCCCTTCTTGAGGAGCTCGCCGCCAGCGGTGGGCTTGGCTTGGATGTAGTACTCCAGCCCCCCCGCGAAGCTCTCGTCTGGGGTGACCTGGGCCGAGAAGCTGTTGTCCGAGCCGCGCATGGTGCGCGCGGTGAACTTGGAGCCGGCGCCGCTGGCCCGGTAGTAGAGCGTGACGGTATAGTCGCCGCTGGGTGCCTTGGCCTTGAGGGTGAGCGGAGAGCCCACCTTGGCGCTGCTGGGTTTGCTGTGGCTCAGCCCCGAGCTGACCACGACGGTCTCTCGTGGTGGATCTTTGACCACGGGATCCTTCACGACTGGATCCTTGACCGGCTTGACCACGGGATCCTTGACCACAGGCTTGACCACCGGGTCCTTGACCACCGGGTCTGGCACGATGGGGTCTGGTTCCACCACGGGTGGGTCTACGAGAAGGGGGTCGACCTGGACCAATGTCTCTGGCACCGGATCCACCGGATCGTCCGGTCCACCCATGAGGTTCAGACCCACACCCACTGCAGCCAGGAGCAACGCCGCGGCCCCCAAGATCACGCCCCAGGGTGGGCCAGCTTTCTCGGGGGAGGCAGTGTCTCCGTTCTGCTCGAGCAGGGTCATGCCGCTGTCGGCTTTCTCTAGGGCTGGCGCTGGGGTGTTGTCCACGGGCGGTGGTGCCGTGGGGGGGCGGTCCTCGATGTCTGGGACCATGGTCTCCAGGGCGCGCTGCACGCTGGAGGGGCCCGGAACACGCTTGGGGCGATCGATGGGAGGAGCGGAGTCGCTGGGGGGGGTCGAGGGGCCCAGGAGACCCGTGCCGCCGCCGCGCACCATCTGAGGGATGAGGCTGCCCTCGGGCTGTCTCTTATACACATCTGACGCTGCC
>CAJXRZ010000023.1 GCA_913060515.1 uncultured Pseudomonadota bacterium
GCACCAGACGGACTCGACGAGTCCCTCTTCCTGACACCCGGAGCGGAGCCTTGGGGCGGACTGCCCAAGAAGAGGTCGTTGGTTTGGGCCAACAAGGAGTGGCGAGCGGGTGACCCGAGAATCATGCGTGGTGGAGAGCACCAGACGGACTCGACGAGTCCCTCTTCCTGACACCCGGAGCGGAGCCTTGGGCCAAGAAGAGGTCGTTGGTTTGGGCCGACATGGAGTGGCGAGCGGGTGACCCGAGAATCATGCGTGTTGGAGAGCACCAGACGGACTCGAAGAGTCCCTCTTCCTGACAAAGGTCCGCCTCAAGCCACAAACCCCCGGGGAGGGCCGCCAGTCGCAAGCTCGTCTCCCGGAGCGGAGCGCGTGGCCCTTCGGGCTGCGCCGACGATTTCGAAACGCAGCGCACCGCGCAAGGCTTCGAAGAGTCGGTGCAGGTCGGCGTAGCTGACCCACCCTAGGAAGGGGGGGACCCGCAGGGCGGGGGGGAAACCTGGGTTTCCCATCGCGGGGGGTGCAGTGTTGCCGGCAGGCAACCTCGCAAGGGGGGCTGCGAAGCCCCCCTCCAGGGAAACAGCCAGACGCTCCTCCCCGCCACTCCCGTGCGCGTCGGCACCCGCCCGGACCAGCTGGAGCTTGTCTTCGGACCCCGGGCACTCCCATATTCGTGAGGCCAAACAAGGTTCCCTGCGCGTTGTCCTGCGGAAACGCGCCACACCTCGAGGCCCAAGGGCCTGCGCGTTGTCCTGCGGAAACGCGCTCCCTATACCGGCTCCGTGACCTCGGGCTTGGCTGCTTCCATACGCTTCCTCAGCCGAGACTTTGGCTTGCGCGTGGACAGCACATCGTTGAGGTTCCACTCCGGAATCTCCACCCCCCGGCCCATCATCAGACACAAGGCCGTGAACATCGCCAGGAACTCCCAGAAGGGCTTCTCGGCGTACTCAAACTCCACGAAGGTCCAGGCAAAGTAGCCGACCATCGCCGTGGGCATTGCCCAGACAAAGGGCTCGGCGGCGGTGCCCTTGGCGGTGACCCACGCGACTCTGGCCATGCTGAAAATACGCTGGATGATCCAGCCAAACAGACCCAGCCCGATGATGCCAAAGTGGGCCAGGAGCTGCCAGAACACCCCATGGGGGTAGTTGTACTGGGTCGAGGCCACTTGGAAGTTGTAGCTGGGCAGCAGAGTCTTGTAGCCCCCCGCTCCAATGCCCACGCCCCAGGTGTCCACGAACATGTCCCAGCAGGCCTGCCAGTTCCAGGGTCGGTAGTCCTGCTGGATCTCCAGACCGCCGGCTCCGATGCGCTTCAGCGGTCCCTGCAGGCCGCCAATGTCCAGCAGCACGGCCACACCCAAGAGCAAGGTCGCTGGCAGCACGAATCGGAAGGCGATGCGGCGGATCTTGGGGTTGGCCAAGGCCATCAGGCCACCGCCGATCAAGGTGGCAAAAGCACCACCGCGTGAGCCACTGGTCAGCATGCTGGCTGCGACGAAGAGCCCCCCGGCGCCGGCCAACCAGCGCAGCCTCTTGGTGGGCTCGGACATTGCCATCGCTGCGGCCATGGGCACGCCGAAGAACAGGGTCATCGCGAACCAGTTGGGCTGCTGTCCCAGTCCGGTGGAGCGGTTTCCACCTGCCGCGGCCTGGAAGGACACGTCGCCGACCTCGATGCCCAGTGCGCCAGCAAAGATGGTCAGCAGGCACACCAACACCGAGCCGCCCAGCCAGAACCAGGTCAGGCCTCGGAAGGTCTTCCAGTCGCGGGTGAAGGCCATCACCAAGGTGGCGTTGACGAAGATGGGGACCAGGGGCGTGAGATCGCCGATGCCATCGCCCACGTTGGGGCTCCAGAGCAGGGAGACCGCGCCGAAGGTGCCAAAGAGCAGCAGGGGCCACTTCCAGGGCCACTCCTGCCAGAGCTGCACCTTCTGGGACATCGCGCGCTGGGCGAGCACCAGCAGACAGGGCACCGCGATGAGCTCGAAGAGGCCCAGACCGGTGCCGCCTACCCGCACGATGGTCAGGGCGTTCGTATCGATGATGCGGCTGGCCACCAGCACCCCCACACCCCAAGTGGGGCGGGAGAGCACCACCAGCACAGCGATCACCCCGAAGATCAGCCCCACCGGCAGGCGGGGGTCCACCAGCATCAGTCCCAGCAGCACCGCCTCGATGGCGAGCACAGCGGCCAAGGCCCAGGGGCGCTCGCGGAGGGTGGCGATCATGGGGGTAGGCTAACCTGCGAGAGGAGGGTGCTTGTGGACCTTGGCGAGTCTTTCGATGCGGAGCTGATTCAGCCGGACAGCGGCAAGGGCGCCTGGACCTTTGTGCGCGTGCCAGAGGAGATTGCTCCGCGGGCATCCAAGGCCTGGGGAATGGTGCCGGTGTTGGCCACTGTGAACGGTCGGGAGTGGCCGACCAGCATCTGGTGGGACAAGAAGTGGGGGCCCCTGTTGCCGGTGCCGAAGAAGGTGCGGAAGGGCTTGCTTGTCGGGGATGTGGTGGAGGTGCGGGTGGTGGCGCGCTAGGGTTGGCGCCCGAGTCTCGCCTTGGGACTTTGCGCCTCTGGCTGGGGGTCTTAGGCGAGCACGCTTTTGGATGGAGTGGGAACGATGGGTGTCTTCAGCTGGCTCTCAGATCTCTGGGGCAAACTCAATACGCCCCTGTTCCGGAGTGCCGAGCGCGAGAAGCTCAGCGCCAAGTACGCCTCTGCCGTGGAGCGGCGCGAGCAGGCCTTCGAGAAGCTGAAGCAGTCGGTTCAGAACCTGGTGGAGATGCGGGACAAGGCGGCTGCTGATCTCAGCGCGAAGGAAGCCGAGCTCAGAGAGGTCGTGGAGCACCTTGGGCAAGACCGGGTCGAGCTGGCGGTCGCTCGTCGGCGAGATGAGCTGAAGACGGAGATTGCGCAGCTCTCGGTGGACCTGGAAGCGTTGACCGCGCATACCGAGGCGGGCGAGCTGAACCTGGAGGGCTACCGGGAGCAGGTCAGGAAGCTGGAAGAGGAGCAGCGGCTTCTCTTGCCGAAGTGGTGAGAGCAACCAAAGTGAGCGAATCGATGAAAGGTGTTTGGGGAGTGTGGGGGCCATGTTGAGTAAGGACTACGGCTTCTTCGTCGCCACCGTTCCAGACCACCCGGCCCGGCCAGTGGTTCATGTTTGGGCGAATGACGAGTCGGAGGCTCGTTCCGAGTTCTTGAGAATCTATGGTTGGGAAGTCGTTGAAGTTCGCCGGCGTCGCGACGGAGAGACCAGTACTACTGGAGACGGCTTCGCCTACCGAGAGTTCAGGGCCCGGGTGTGGGAGGGTGAGGGGCGGCCCCCAATCGGAACAATGCCAGGAGGTCGATTTGTCCGATGTATGGCTTGGTCCTATGACGAGGCGCGGGAGAGTTTTGAACGGGACTATGGACATTTGGGTGTGGTCTATGAGCTCTACAATGTGGCCGATTCCCGGACTCGGCGTTGACTGCTGAGTAGTCTTCAGAGCCCAGCTTGAAGCCGACTACGCGCTGACCGTCTAGATGGGCGAAGGCCAATCCAAGAACTCGGCGAGCCCTTCGAGGGCTTTCGGATTCAGGGGATTTGCAGCGTGAGCGCTTGAATCTGGTTCCCGGTGCCGGGACACAATACCCCATGGTCTTTCGGAGCTATTGGCCTTGCCCCGTCATGGCCCTGTGTTCCGGGCAGGAATGGACCACCAGCAGTTGAGACAGATCCTGCGGTCGTCTTGCCGGTGCCGCAGTACGAGCGCACAAGGCTCGCTGCCGGTGTTGTGGTGCAGGGTCGGTGGATGGTTCGTTAGTACGACTCCGGCTTGACATGACTCAGGTCTTGCTCCATCGTTCAAGGGAATTTGGGGGCACCTGTGTTCTGGGTAGTTTTGGTTGCTTGTAGCGGTCCGGAGACTGACGACAGCGGGGCGTTGGATCCGAATCAATTTGTACAGCTGCACGCTGCGTGGGGTGGGTACGGAAAAGCCGAGATTTGGTGCGCCGAGAAGGCGGATCACTCAATGAGCTGCTTTGGTGCCGAAAAGTGGATTCAGGAGGGTCCTGGCGACCGCCTCTGGTCTGACATTGACCCGGGTTGTGGTTGTGGGCTAGACCTAGGCGGGGATCCGGCTTGCTGGATTGACAATCCGGCAGTGAACCAGCTCCCACCGGGACCCTACGCTGAGTTGGCTTGCTCCGTCGACTGGGCTTGGGCCATTCGAGCCGACGATGGAGAGTTTGTCGTTCAGGTTTTGGACAAGCCTGACCAGATCAACATGGAAGTTGGTGCCCGCGTTCGTGATGTCCTTCAGCATGAGCTTCGATATGGGGACCCCTACTGCTTCTTGACGTACGAGGAGGGACAGGTCATTTGCGACGATCCCAGGTATCCGGACACAGAGTTCGTGCTGCCCGAGGGAGAGTTCGAAACTCTACAAGAGGTCGCCGGTATGGGCTGTGCATTCCGCGCTGACGGCACTGCTGAGTGCTTCAGAATCCAGGGCGGTAGTTTTCCAGGTGAGGTGCCCGCTTGGCCAGCGTTGAAGGAGGCCAGCGATGGAATGGGATTGACCCTTGATGGGGAGCTCATCGAGCTTTTGCCTGGAGAATGGTCGGAACAGTACAGCCTTGAACTTGGTGGGTTGTATGTGAGCCACGTCTCCGTCTGGGGTGGAAGGCAGTACGAAATGGGGATTCCGCTTGAAGACCCCTACATGGTGGATTGCAGGCCAGATGCGATTGAAGAAATGGATGTAGTTCCGCCCGGTTGGGAGTAGAATTTTTTTGGGCCGAAGCAGGTTATCGTTGAAGAAACAGGTATTCTTGGTCGGGCGCTTGAACGAGGCGGTTTCTCCTCGCGTCCTAACGGCACCATGTATTGGGAGGGTTCGCTCTAGTGACTTACGTTCAGAAGCAAGTCGACAGGCTGGTTCTTAGGACCAACCCGCGTACCGGCGGGACGGCGGTTCCGCATTGTAGCGTACCCGCAGACGACTACGGTTGCGACTGGATTTCGCTTGCAGGTGATGCGATCGTCATGGTTCGAGCTGGCCAGTCGCTTGAAATGTGTGTTTGGATTTGTCAGGCTGGATTGGTTTTTGGTGGGGACGGAGTTCGCTTTCTGAGCTACGCGGACGTAGAGGGAGTGGTTGTTTCCGCGAAGGCAGCATTGCCGAGCGTAGTGGTGGAATCTTCTAAGTCGGTAGTTGAGTTTGGTTTTCCTGATGGGGGGGCTGGCTCTTTCGGAAGGTTTGTGAGACATGCTGCTGCCAGGGCGAAGTCAGGTGGCTGAGAATCGCTTCTCAGAGCAGGATATCAATCCTCACCTCGAGGTTTGGTGCCTTAGAGAGCAAGAAGAAATTCTTGTGTTCTGTGGAGATAGGCAACAGCTCCCCAGCTATCTTGTCGTGCGCCTTGACTGTGCCGTTTAGTGATGTACTTCGGGCTGCTTGGTTGGGCTACCGCTGGGTTGGCGTCAGTGCCAGATGGCGCCTGGACAATTCCATCTGGCGATGGAGTTACTCGGCAGGGGTGGGTGGTTGGACAGCCGGCTGACAGGTCCGACTTTGCCTATTTGGACATCGGGTTTTCTGACGCGTGCGATGTTTCGACCATCTCAGCCGGCAATGACCTATTGGTTCGGTGTGGCATTTACGTTTATCGTTTCGCCGATATCGTGGCTTGGGATTCTTCGGGGCGTAGGTTAGATTTGAGTGTCGTAGAGACTGTAAACGGTGTTTCGTTTGTCCTGAACCGGTCTCTTGCCGTATTCCCAATCTACATCGACCCCGACTTCTCCGTCGAAGACGACCAGTTCTACAGTTCGGACCCAGACTTCTCCGCCTTCTATGCAGGCGCTATGTCGGCAGCGGGCGACGTCGACGGGGACGGCTTTGAAGACCTACTCGTCGGTGCCAAGTACGATGACTCCGACACAGGGGTGGCCTACCTGTACTACGGCAGCGGAACGGGCATCGACAGCTCCTCCGAGTTGAGTCTTCTCCCCTCCGACGTAGACGAAGGCCACCTTTTCGGAGCCTCCGTCTCCAGCGCCGGTGACCTAAATGGCGACGGATACGCAGATGTGGTGGTCGGAGCGCCGGGCTACAACCTCAGCCTGACCTCGGAGGAGGGAGCAGCCTATATCTACTACGGTTCTTCCACAGGCTTGGTCACGGGAGTCGAGACCCAGCTGATGGCTTCTGACCTCCCTTCTGCCGCTGCATTTGGGGAGCGTGTAGCAGGTGTAGGTGACCTGGACGGCGATGGCTACGACGACTTGGCCATCGGCGCCCCCGATGTAGACGGGATGGAAGGGGTGGTCTACATCTACTACGGTAGTGCCTCGGGCGTAGACACGAGCAGTGAGGCGATACTGTACAGCTCGGACTATGGGTTGGGCACCAGCGTCAAGTTCTTCGGCTCTGCGGTCAGTCCTGCTGGGGACTTGAACGCCGACGGCTACGCGGACATGTTGGTCGCCTCCCGCAACAACAGCTCCGGGTCAGGGGGCGATGCCTACGTCTACTATGGTTCCAGCGCAGGGCTGGATGCCAGCTCGGAGCTCTATGTGGTCACCGGGAGCGGTGTTGGGGCCTCGCTCTCAGGAGGACATGATGCCAATGGCGATGGGTACTTGGATATTTTGGTCGGGGCCCCAGAGACCAAGCTGAATGCTGGCGCTGCCTACTTGTATTGGGGGTCCGCGACCGGGTTCTCTGGCTATGACCTGGTGACGCCAGCTACGACCCGTACCAATTCCTACTTTGGTCAGTCTGTATCCCTGGTCTCGGATCTGAACGGCGATGGCATTGCGGACTTGATTGCTGGCGCACCGGAGTACGATACGAGCTTAGGTTCCTACGTTGGCAAGGCCTATGCTTTCTACGGAACCACTACGGGAGTCGGGCCATGGGAAGACGAGATTTCCCGAAGCGATGCCAAGGCCAAGGACTATTTCGGCACCGCACTTGTTGGGCTGGGAGACATGAATGGCGACGGTTTTGGGGACTTGGCTGTTGGGGCGCCACTCCACAACACGAGCTTGGGTGGGGCAGGCGCTGCGTACCTGTACTTTGGTGCCTGCAGCGATGACGACTTGGATGGGTCTTGCCATCCCGATGACTGTGACGACTTTGAGGCGTTGACCTACCCAGGGGCCAGCGAAGTGTGCGGGGATGGCGTGGACAACGACTGTGACGGCGTGGGCGGCGAGGGCGCTGACGACGATGGGGACGGGCTCACCCATGCTGAGGAGCTTGCGCTGGGGACGAGCGACTGCAACTCGGACAGCGACGGCGACGGCCTGGACGACTTCTTGGAGAGCGGGACGCTTGGGACCGATCCTTTGGTCGCCGATTCAGACGGCGACGGGCTGAGCGATGGGGAGGAGGTCAGCGGTGGCACGGACCCTCTCTTGGCCGACAGCGATGGGGATGGGGTGGGTGACTTGGAGGAGTTGGAGCTTGGGCTGGATCCGCTTGTGGCAGACAGCGATGGCGATGGTTTGAGTGATGGCCGTGAGCTTGAGCTGGGGACGGATCCGCTGGTCGCTGACACGGACGGGGATGGTCTGGACGATGGAGAAGAGGATCAAGCTGGCAGTGATCCCTTCTCTGAGGATGGGGACGGTGATGGTTGCTCGGACTTTCGTGAGATCACTGAGCTTGGGACTGACCCGGCGCTGGCCGATACGGATGGGGACTTGCTTGGGGACTGTGAGGAGCTGGAGATGGGCTTGGACCCCCTGTCTCCGGATACCGACCGTGACGGGATCTGGGACGGCTATGAAGCGGGGTTTGGGACGGATCCTCTGAACCCCGACACCGATGCGGACGGTGCCTTGGATGGTCAGGAGGCCAAAGCCGGGACCGACCCCTTGGACACCGACACAGACGATGATGGCCTCACGGACGGGGCGGAGATCAACGACTGGAATAGTGACCCCTTGAAGGTGGACACCGATGATGACCTGCTGGGGGATGGTGAGGAGGTGGCTCTTGGTACCAGCCCCCTGTCCTGGGACACCGACTGGGGGAATGTCGGAGATGGTCAGGAGGTGTTGTTTGACGGCACCGACCCCCTGGATGGGCGGGACGATTTGATCGACAGCGATGGCGATGGCTTGCTGGACGGCGAGGAAGACGCGCTGGGGACCGACAAGTACAACCCGGACACGGATGGAGACGGCACTCTGGATGGCGAGGATCGGGATCCTTTGAATGCGGGGTGCGGTGGGTGCGGTGGCCGGTCTGGTGGAGAGCTGCCTGGGGCGGTTCTGCTCCTGGTGGCTGGGGTTGCACTGCGAAGGCGAACTCTCGGCGTCTAGATCCCCTTCTCCAACACAATCCTCAGCCCCTTCCCAGCACTATTCGTCGTGCCAATCACGTCGAAGCCCTCCTGCACATTCAGCAGCAACATCGCCCGGTTTCCATTGGTCGTGTGCGTGCGCACGGAGCTGTACCCTGCGTCCCGACAGCGCAGATGTTGCCTGCGGATCAGCTCTCTGGCCACGACCACGCGCTCGCCGTCTAGGGCGACAATCCCCCAGGCATCCTGCACATGGCCCAGGCGCGCGGCCAAGTCTACAGGCTCTTTGCTGGGCAAGACCTGCGCTGCGAGCGCCAGGATGCCCTGGGCCAGTTTGGCCTCGGGGACGCCGAGGATCTCTACAAAGTGCAGGGAGGCGAGCAGGCCAGAGCGCAGGGAATCAGTGGGCATGCACCCAGACTACAACACCCCCCGTCGCTCCTGATCCCGCTCGATGCTGCGGAACAAGGCGCCGAAGTTGCCCTCGCCAAAGCTGTGGTGGTTCTCGCGCTGAATGAGCTCGATGAAGATGGGACCGACCACGTTCTTGGTGAAGATCTGCAGCAGGTAGCCCTCGTCATCTCCGTCTACGAGCACGTTGTGGTGCTGGATACGGGCCGGGTCCTCGCGCACTCCGGGCACACGGTCAAACACGCCGCCGTAGTACTCGTCATCGATGTCCAGGGTCTGGATGGGGCCGCCTTCCATGCGGTCCAGGCTGCTGAGCAGGTCCACGGTGAGAAAGGCCAGGTGCTGTACGCCAGGACCCTGGTACTCCCGCAGGTATTCGTCGATCTGGGAGGTGGACTCGCTGCCTTCGTTGATGGGAATGCAGAAGCTGCCATCTGGACTGCGCAGGGCGTAGCTGGTCAGGCCGGTCTTCTCGCCGCGGATGTCGAAGTAGCGCACCTCGGTGAACCCAAAGACGTCTTTGTAGAAGTCGGCCCACTTGTGCATGGTGCCTTTGTAGACGTTGTTGGTCAGATGGTCGATGCGCACAAAGCCGGCGTCTGGCTGGTGGAATGGCTCGGGGTGGGCAACCATCGTACGCTCGAAGAGACCGCCGCCAGCGTCCTTTGGACCGACGAAGTAGATCAGGGAATCGCCGATGCCCAGGATGGCGGGCATCTCGAAGGCTCGGGTGCGGTCCATGGCGCTGGTGGCGCCGCGTCGCACTGCTTCATCATGGGCGTGCTGGGGGTCTTGAACACGCCAACCCATGGCGCCGATGGCTGGGCCGTGGGCCGCCCGGAACTGAGCAGATTCGTCGTCGTCCCGGCGGTTGACCACCATGCGGATGTCGTTCTGGTGATGCAGGTCCATGCGGCCGCAGGTCGACTGCATGGTGCGGGAGAAGCCAAAGGCCCGGAAGAGGGTGTCCAACCAGGCCGCATCTGGGCTGGTGAACTCTACAAAGTCGAAGCCCAGCATGCCCAGGGGGTTGTTCGAAGCCGTCGTTTCGGACTTGTTCTCGCTCATTTGTTCTCCACGTTGCTTGGGGTCATCCAAGACATCCAGTAGTCGGAGCGCTCGGCGCTCTCGCCCTGTGGGGTGATCTGCAAGGGATGGCGGGTGTCCACCATCACGGCCTGCTCGTTGGTGTGGGTCTTGCCCTTGGCCGCGTTCACGGCGCCCGGCTGAGGCCCGTGGTGAATGCCCTGGGGATGGAAGGTCACCATGCCGGCGTCCACGCCCTCGCGGGAGAAGAAGTCGCCGTCGTGATAGAAGAGCACCTCGTCAAAGTCGATGTTCGAGTGGAAGAATGGGACCTTTAGAGCCCCGGGGTCTCCCGTCTCCAGCCCGCGCGGCAAGAAGCTGCAGATGACCACTGTGTCGGTCACGAAGGTGACATGGGCAGTGGGCGGCAGGTGGTAGCGCTCACTCATCATCGGGCGGATGTTGCGCACGTTGATGCGCCAGATGGTCAGGTCCCCCTTCCAGCCCACCGTGGTGATGGGGTTGTGGGGGTAGGTGATGGTTGTGATGTGTCCTTGGCGCTGCACCTTGAGCTGCCAGTGTCTGTCGGGCTCAGGCATGGGACCAAGCTCCGGGGTGTCCAACATGGCCGGGTCGAAGAGGGCGTGCTTGCCGGCGATTCCGCGGTCTGGCAGCCGCACCTGTTCCCGAGTCACGATGACCAGGACCTTGGTGGGTTGGCTTGGAATCAGCCGGTAGACGGTGCCCCGGGGGATGACCAGGTAGTCGCCGCGCTCGTATTCCAGGCTGCCAAAGTCGCTCTCCAGTCGGCCCTCTCCTTGGTGGATGAAGAGCACCTCGTCGCCGTCGGCGTTCCGGAAGTAGTAGGGCATCTCCGTGAGCAGCTCGGCCCAGGCCAGCACTGCGTCGCCGTTCTTTAGGAAGGGCACCCGGCCGGTGATCCAGTCGTCGTTGCGATTTGGCAGCCTCTCCGTGTTCAGCGCCACAGGCTTGAGCGGGCCCTCGATGTTGATCCAGTCCACGGGGGGGTGGGAGCGGTAGAGATGGCTGACCCGGCCGGCAAAACCCTCGCGGGCGTACTCCTCCTCGACGGTGCCCTCGGGGATGTCGACGTGTGCTTGGCGGGTGACTCGGCCCTTGGAGAAGTACATGCGTGGCGCTCCGTGTTTGCCACCGGAAGCTAGGGCATCTGGGTCATCCGGCACAGCGCGCTCTGAGGGAATGCTGTTCTGTCTCAGGCAATGGGAACTCCGACGGTGCCGTACACTTCAGCGATGGCTTCAGAGATCTCCACACCCCCCAGAACGCGCGCGGCTTTTGCCGTAGCTGGACTCGTGCTTGGCGCGGTGGCCGTGCTCATCGTGCTGCTGCCCTTCTTCCTGTCCTACAGCGGTGGTGTTGGCGGAGAGCAGTGGGCCTTGGAACGAAGCCTTGCCGGAGAGCACGCCTACTCGCTTCGGCGCCTTGCCTTTGCTGGGGAGCCCTACTTCATCCTGCTTCCTGCGATGTTCTCCCCCAGCCTGCAGCTGTTTCGTGAAGCGCTGTTTCCCCATTGGGTACGTTGGCGCGTGATCTCCAGCGGCCTGCATGGGCTGATGGTGTTGATGTCCCTCACCGGCTTCTTGTTGCTGGCGATGCTGGCCGCGATGGTCGCGACCTCGGGTTTCGGGCAGGGGATGGTCTTCCTCTGGACCCTCTTGGCCGGGTTCATGGCTGCGGTCCTTGGGGTGCGCGGCATCGCAGCCTGGCGCATCCGAGGTCAGTAGAGGCGCTCAGGGCCCGCAGCCTGTTCCGTACAAACGATGCAGCGCGGCGTCCCCCGGAACCGAGCCCTCGGGGTGGAGGGGAACCCACCACCAGTAGTCCGCGAAGCTGCCAGGGTGGCGGTTCAAGAAGAGCAACCACCGCTGACCTCGGCCGAAGTCGGGTTGCTCTGAGCGGTCCTCCTGCTCATTGAGGATCAAGCGACGGTCTCCTTGTCCGGTGGGGTCGTGAAGCACACCCTCGATCTCCATCCAAGACTTGATCTGACGTCCTCCAGTCGCCGGCCGGCGCCACTGGGTGAGGCTGCTCAGGCGAACGCTTGCGACCACCACCAGGTTGGCGTGGCAGAGGGGCGGAACCTCCCGCCAGGCCAAGGCCGCAGTGATCAGCAGCAGGCTCACCTTCGCCGCCGAAACAGCAGCCCCAACGACACCAAGCCCCAAAGCCCTGGAACGCTGCCCGTGCCGCTGCATCCTCCGCAGCCCTCCGGCTCGGGCGGCAGCTCGGAGTCCTGGCCATCACAGTCTTGGTCCACCCCGTCCCCTTCGACCTCCGGCGCGCCCGGGAAGATGTCTGGATCGGCGTCATCACAGTCGCTGCCGTCCACGATGTACGCAAAGGGCGCAAAGCAGTCCTGGAAGGGGGAGAGCGCATCGCCAAAGCCGTCTTGGTCCACGTCCGGGTACCAGGTTCCTTGGTCCACGGCGTTCACGTCGATGGTGCCATCACAGTCGTTGTCCCAGCCATCGCAGACCTCGTCTGCATCGGGGTGGATCTCCGGGTTGTCGTCCATGCAGTCGCCGTCAGGCTGGGTGGCGGTGGCCTCTCCACTGTCCTCGCAGTCGAGGTCGGTGGATGCGATGGTCTTGCGGGTGTCTGAATAGCCGTCGTCGTCCTGGTCCGCGTAGCAGACATCGCCGCCATCACAGTCCTGGTCCACCCCGTCGGCTACCACCTCCTCGGCCCCGGGGTAGACGCTGCCGCTGTCGGGATCGCAGTCGCCGCTTGGGGCAGTAGCGGGGGCCTCGCCGGGATCCTCGCAGTCTGTGTCTTCTGAGAGCACGGTGCTGACCCCGTCTACAAAGCCGTCCAAGTCTGGGTCGGCCAAGCAGAGCTCTTGGCCATCGCAGTTCTGGTCAATGCCGTCGCCGAGTACTTCAGTGGCGCCGGGGTAGGCATCGGCGTTCAGGTCTAGACAGTCGCCCTCGGAAGTGCAGATCCCGTCCTCGTCTTGGTCCCGGCACCCGCCGTCAAAGACGTAGAGAGCACCGCTTCCACTGCTGGTGCTGTCGGCGTAGGGGGAGCCGCTGACCATCTCGGCGTGTCCATCTTGGTTCAGGTCCACTGTGGCCAGGGCGCCGCCGAACAGGTCGTTCTCTGCGCCATCGGAGCTGGTGATCTTGACCACAGTCTCGCTGACGATGCCGGTTCTGCCGCCGAAGTAGACGTAGGTCGCGCCAGCGCCGAGCTCCACGCCGTCCGCGTAGACCGCGCCCACGACCAGGTCGTCGTAGCCGTCTCCGTCCAGGTCGCCGCCGCTGAGTTGGCCCCCGAAGCTGTGGCCGGTGTTCCCGTCAAAGGCCGTGACCTTGAGCTCGCCACCCAACAGCAGGCCCGTGGCGCTGCCGTAGTAGACGTAGGCCGCTCCGCTGTTGGGACCGCTCACCGAAGACGAGGAGCCCACGGCCACATCGGAGTAGCCATCGGCGTTCACATCGCCCAAGCCGACCAAGTCCACGCTGAAGTAGTCGCCGGCGCTCAAGTCGCTGGCCGTGAAGCTCTGGGTGCTGGTGGTGCTCAGGCCGCTTGCGCTGCCGAAGTACAGGGTGGCCAAGCCGCCGCCCACGACCGTGCTGGCGTTGCTTAGGTCTCCGATGAGCAGGTCGTCGTAGCCGTCTGCGTTTACGTCCAGATCCCCGGCCAGGGAGAATCCAAAGTCGCTGCCGGCCGTGTTCTCGAGCTGCGCCTCGCGGCCCTTGGACAGGCCCAAGGGGCTGCCGTAGAAGAGGCTGACGCTCTGGGCCCCGTAGGCGCTCACCGCCACGTCGTCGTAGCCGTCGGCGTCCAGGTCACCGGCGTGAACCACATCCCAGGCAAAGTGGTCGCTGCTGCCTCCCCAGCTGCGTTGGAGCTTGTCTGCGCGGTCTGCCGAGACGCCGCTGGAAGAGCCGTAGAAGACGTAGAGGGCGCCTTCTAGCACCCCGGGGGCTCCCACCAACAAATCGTCGTAGCCGTCGCCGTCCACATCGCCGCTGCCGCCCAAAGCCTGCGCAAAGTAGTCCGTGGTGTCCCCGTCCAAGGCCAGCAGCTTGTGCTCCCCGCTGGGGTCCAGACCGGTTGCGGTGCCGTAGTAAATGTAGGCGGCGCCGGCGTAGTAGCCCATGTCCCCATCGCCGTGTGCGCCCACCGCCACGTCTGTGTAGCCGTCCCCGTTCAGGTCCCCAGCCTGGGTGACTCGGCCGCCAAAGAGCTTGCTGGTGCTGGGGTCGCTGGGGTCAATGCGCAGCTCGCTCTGCAGGGGATTGAGCACGGCCTGGAAGCTGGGCGCGAAGGGCGTCTCGCTGTCTTGGATCAGAGGCGCCTGCTGGCTTGGGCTGCAGGCGGAGAGCGAGAAGAGAATCCACATGGCCGGCAGAGTAGGACGGCGCCTTCCAACCGGCTACTTGCCAACCCATGCTCACCCTGCGCTTCGATCGCGGCACCCTGCTCCTGGACGGACTGGACTCTGACCAGGCGCCGTCGGGTTTTGTGTGGGATGGCCGGGTGAACCGTCTGCGGGGACCGGGCATGGCCTACCATGACCTCGTTCTCGGATTGCATCGCTCCAAGGCGCCCTATGCCGATCACGCCAAGGCATGGGAGGCGCTGTCCCTGCGCCATGACACCCCAAAATCCCCCCGGGACTACCAAGCAGAAGCGGTAGAGGAATGGACGAAAGCAGGCCGCAGAGGTGTGGTGTCGCTTCCTACGGGCTCAGGCAAGAGCTTTGTGGCTGAGCTGTGCATCGCGGCCTGTCAGAGACCCGCTCTGGTGGTGGCGCCGACCATCGACCTGGTGAACCAGTGGGCAGCGAACCTGGCTCTGGCATTTGGTGGACCGATTGGCGTTCTGGGCGGCGGACAGCACGAGCTGCACCCCATCACCGTGTCCACCTACGACTCGGCCTACCTGCACATGGACCGCTACGGAGACCGCTTCGGTCTGGTGGTTTTTGACGAGGTGCATCACCTGCCGGCCGACGCCTACGCACAGATTGCCGAGCTGATGCTGGCCCCCTTTCGCCTGGGTTTGAGCGCTACGGTGGAGCGGCCCGATGGCTTGCACCAGCGCCTGGATGACCTGGTCGGCCCCGTGGTCTACGAGAAGGGCATCACCGAGCTCTCGGGCAACGTGCTCGCTCAGTACACGGTGGAGCGGGTCGGGGTCGTGCTCTCGGACGAAGACCACGCAGCCTATCTGGCGTGCAGAGCCACCTTCCGGGGCTTCATCGCCAGCCGAGGCATTCGTCTGGGCGGGCAGAACGGCTGGGGACGTTTTCTGAGAGAAGCCGCGCGCTCCAAGGACGGCCGAGCGGCCTTCAAAGCCCACCTGGAGTCCCGGCGTCTGATGCACGCCACCCCTGCCAAGCTGGACGCCCTCGAGGACATCTTGGCCACCCACGCCGGCCAGCGCAGCATCATCTTTACCAACGACAACGCGACGGTCTACCGGATCTCTCGCGGCTTTGGCATACCCTGCATCACCCACCAGACGGGGGCCGAGGAGAGAAGAGAGATCCTCTCCGGCTTCGCAGAAGGTCGGTACACGGCTGTGGTCACCTCCCGCGTGCTCAATGAGGGGGTAGACATTCCCGCAGCCGAGGTCGGTATTGTGCTCTCAGGGACCAGCACGGTCAGAGAGCATGTGCAGCGCTTGGGCCGAATCCTGCGTCCCAAAGAAGGCAAGCAGGCGGTGCTCTACGAGGTGGTTTCTCTGGGCACCAGCGAGGAGCGGGCCAGTGAGCGTCGCAATGAGCACGACGCGTATCGGGGAGAGGCGGGCTAGCTCCACGGCTCTCTCACGGTTGGCTTTACAATAGTCTCAATCTGGGGTCTCTCGCTTCCCAATACTGGGAGCAGCGCTGCTGCCCGCTCAAAGGCTGTTTCAGCGACAATGCCCTGTGGGCCGTACCCCTCTCAGATCGCAGCAGGGTGGCATGGCTCTTGCTTCATGTAGTTTCAGGAGTGCCCCCTTGTTTCTTGTCCTACTGAGCCTGAACACACCTTTTGCCGCACAGGCCTCGGCCAGCGCGCAGCGGGAAGCGCTTGAAGCTCAGGCGCCAATGGCTGACTCGGATGTGGTGCTCGACGGGGCCCTGGCGCCCTACCTTCAGGCTGCTCTGGAAGACAGCCCCCAGCTCAAGGCGGCCTATGCGGCTTGGGATGCCGAAGTGCGCAGCATTCAAGGGGCCTCCACCCTGCCCGAGCCAACCCTTGGCTTTGGGATTTTCCTGCGCTCCGTGGAGACCCGCGTGGGCCCTCAGCAAGCAAAGGTGTCCCTGCAGCAGAGCTTGCCGTGGCCCACAGAACTGACAGGCCGTCACGACGCAGCTGTGGCCCAGGCGCGTGTTGCCCAGGCTCAGTTCGACGCAGTGGTCTTGCAGGTCAGCGCCCAGGTGCTCCAGGCCTACTGGACCGTGTGGGAGGTGCGGGCAACACGGCGCACCCACAGTGCTCATGTGGTGGTGCTCGAGGACTTGTCGGCGACGCTTCGGGCGCGTCTGGAGACCGGATCGGCGACCTTGGCCGATGTGCAGCAAGTGGACCTGACACGGGCACGCTTGGAGGATGCGCTGCTCTCCCTGGATGCCCGAGAGCGTCGCGCCGTGGCCAGCCTGCGGGCGGTCATCGGTGGGACACCAGGGGAGCTGCCCACACTCCAAGACCCCTTCCAGGCGCAGCAGCCCGTGTTGGACTTGCAGCAGGTCACCCAGCTGGCCTTGGAGCACCCCCTGATTGGTGCCGCGGGTGCTCAGGAAGACGCTGCACAGGCCGCCGTTCAAGTGGCCCAGAGCCAACGCGCGCCCGGCCTGACCTTGGGGGTGGACTGGATTCCCACCGGGCCCGCCGCGATGGACGATGCCCAGAGCGGCAAGGACGCCGTGATGTTGGGGGTAGGCTTCCGCGTTCCCCTCTGGCAGCGGGCCTACGCCGAAGATGTGCGGGCCAAGGCCGCGGTGCAGGATCTGCGTGCAGCCCAGAGTGAGGGCCTACGTTTGCAGCTCTCCGCCCAAGTTGAAGACGCCTACATCCGGGTGCTCGATGGGGTGCGCAGGGTAGACGTGGTGCAGTACAGCTTGCTGCCCCAGGCCGAGGGCACCTACACCTCGCTGCTCGGCAGCTATGCGGTAGGAAAGGCCAACGTGGCCCAGGTGCTGCTGGCGCAGCGGGACCTGCTGGAGCTCCAGATCCTCTTGGACAGCGAACAGGCAGAGCTGCAGCGGTCCTGGGCGGAGCTTGAAGCGCTCTGCGGCAGACCTCTGGAACGACGCGGCACGGAGCCCACCCCATGAGCGAGAACTCCTCTCCACCCAGCTGGCTGCGCTGGCTCATCGGTGCGCTCCTGCTGCTCTTGGCTTTCGGTGCCGGCACTCTGATCTCGGGGGATGCGCCCCAGGACGGGCACAGTGAGCATGGCCATCAGAGCCAAGCTGAGGTGTGGACCTGCTCCATGCACCCATCCGTTCGTCAGGGAGAGCCGGGGTCCTGTCCGATCTGTGGCATGGACTTGATTCCCGCCAACAGCGGCTCCTCGTCCAGCTCCAGTGAACGAATCGTTCTGTCGGAACGGGCCCGGGTGCTCTCCGAGCTGCGCACCACGGCTGTACGCCGCCAGTCGGATGCCTCTGCAGAGATTCATCTGCTCGGTCGGGTAGAGGCCGCCGAGTCCACCCGCCGAAACGTGACCACCTGGATCGGTGGGCGCATCGACCGGCTGCACGTGAACACCACCGGCGAGAAGGTGCGCCGTGGCCAGAGCATCGCCACGCTCTACAGCCCCGAGATCTACGCCGCCCACCAGGACCTGATCACCGCACAGGGCCAGGTTCAACGGCTGAAGGGCGCCTCCGAGTCTGCCCAACGTGCGGCCGGCGCGGCCTTGGAGGCTGCCAGAGAGCGTCTGCGTTTGCTCGGCGTGCCCGAGTCCGAGGTCGACTCCATGGCCCAGGCCGAGTCCCCCCGCCGCACCATCGCCATCCGCTCGCCTTTTGCCGGCACGGTCATTGACCGGGTGGCCACCGAGGGCGCCTATGTGGAGACCGGCGCCACCCTCTACCAAGTGGCCGATCTGAGCACGCTCTGGGTTCAGCTGGACGCCTATGAGAGCGACTTGCCGCGCCTGCGCGTTGGCCAGGAAGTGGAGCTGCTCATCGAGGCTTTGCCCGGCGAGCGCTTTCCGGGCCGGGTGGCCTTTATCGACCCCACCATCGACTCCAAGCGACGCACCGCCCGCGTTCGCGTGGTCGTGGACAATGCGGCCGGACGCTTGCGCCCCGGCATGTTCGCCGAAGCGGTCGTTCAGGCCGCCACAGAGGGCAGCAGCAGCCCCTTGGTCATTCCAGACTCCGCGCCGCTCTTCACCGGCCGGCGCTCGGTGGTCTACATCGAGGTCAAGACCGAAGATGGCGTGGCCTATGAGCCGCGCACCGTGCGCCTTGGACCGCGTCTCGGAGACCTGTACCCAGTGGTCTCCGGCCTAGCCGAGGGCGACCGAGTTGTGAGCCGAGGAGCCTTTGCCTTGGACGCCGATCTGCAGATCCGCGGCGGCGCCTCGATGATGACCATGCCCGACGACAAGGCCGAGCTCTTGCCTGAACCGGTGTCTCTGAGCGAGAAGGAGATGGGCGCACTGCGGCCTGTTCTGAGCCACTATCTGGGCCTTCAGCGGGCCCTGGCTGAAGACGACCTGGAACAAGCCCAAGCCTCGGCCAAGTCCATCAGCGCCGCCCTGGCCAAAGCCAAGCTCTCTCCCCAGCCTCAGCTGGTGTGGGTTGAGATCAGCAAGGAGTTGGACGCCCACAGCAAACACGTGGCCCACGCCGAAGACTTGGAGGGCGCACGGGAGGGCCTGGAGCCCCTGAGCGCCGCCATCGAGGTCATGTTGTCCCGCTTTGGCAACCTGCTCGAAGAGCCCCTTCAAGTTGCATTCTGTCCGATGGCCAACGATGGAGAGGGCGCCCGCTGGGTGCAGTCCAATGACAGCATCGACAACGCCTACTTTGGCGATGCGATGCGCACCTGTGGGGATTTCCAGGCCTCAGTGGCGCCAGGGACCTTCTTGGATTCTCCAGTGCCAGTCAGCGCTGCCCCAGCCGGGCACCAACATTGACCCAGCCAGCGCCAGCCCAGGGGATCTGGCAGATGCTGATCGGCTGGTTCATCGAGAACCGGCTGATCGTCTTCCTGCTCACCCTGATGCTGATTCTGGGCGGCCTCTTCGTCGCGCCCTTTGAGTGGGACAGCGGAGAGCTGCCGCGGGACCCGGTTCCCGTGGATGCCATCCCCGACATCGGGGAGAACCAGCAGATCGTCTTCACCGAGTGGCCCGGGCGCTCGCCACGGGACGTTGAAGACCAGGTCACCTACCCCCTGACCACAGCACTGCTGGGCATCCCAGGTGTGCGCACGGTGCGCAGCTCCTCGGCCTTGGGATTCTCCACGATCTACATCATCTTTAGCGATGACGTGGAGTTCTACTGGTCCCGCTCACGGGTGCTCGAGAAGCTGGCCTCTCTGCCGCCTGGAACCGTGCCCGACGGAGTCATTCCCACCCTGGGACCCGACGCCACGGCCCTCGGGCAGGTGTTCTGGTACACGCTGGAGGGTCAAGATCCCCAAGGCAACCCGGTGGGCGGCTGGGACCCGGATGAGCTGCGCTCCATCCAGGACTGGACCGTTCGCTACGCCCTGCAGTCGGTCGAGGGCGTGAGCGAGGTCGCCTCCATTGGCGGCTTTGTGCGGGAGTACCAGATCGACGTGGACCCCGAGGCCATGCGCGCTCAGGGCGTCAACATCACCCAGATCGCCGACGCGGTGCGTCGCTCCAACTTGGACACCGGGGCCCGAACCCTGGAGATCAACGGGGCGGAGTACCTGGTGCGTGCTCTGGGCTTTGTAGAGAACCTAGAGGACCTGGAGCAGGCGGTCGTGCTGGCCCGGGAGAACACCCCGGTCCGGGTGCGGGACGTCGCCAAGGTCTCGATGGGGCCAGCACTTCGGCGTGGCGCTCTGGACGATGAGGGCGCGCCTGCGGTCGGGGGCGTGGTGGTCGCCCGCTATCTGGAGAACCCGCTCCAGGTCATCAACTCCGTCAAGGACAAGATGGCCCAGATCCAGCCTGGGCTGCCCTCGCGCACATTGGAGGACGGCACCGTCAGCAAGGTCACCATCGTGCCCTTCTACGACCGCTCCACGCTGATCGGCGAGACCCTGGGCACCCTCTCCAAGGCGCTCTATCAGCAGATCCTGATCACCTTGATCGTGGTGCTGGTCATGCTGCGAAAGCTGCGCAGCTCGGCCTTGATCTCCATCATCCTGCCCCTGGGGGTGCTGGGCACCTTCGTGGTGATGAAGCTGACGGGGGTGGACGCCAACATCATGGCCCTGGGTGGCATCGCCATCGCCATCGGCGCGATGGTGGACATCGGCATTGTGTTCGTGGAGAACATCGAGCAGCACCTGGCCGAGAACATCGGCAAGTCCAGGGAAGTGGTGGTGCGCGATGCCGCTGCAGAGGTGGCCCCGGCCGTGTTGACCTCGGTCTTGACCACGGTGGTCAGCTTCCTGCCGGTCTTTGGATTGACGGCGACGGAGCTGCGTCTCTTTGCGCCACTGGCCTACACAAAGACCTTCGCCATGGCCGTCGCCCTGGTCCTGGCCCTGGTCATTCTGCCCGCCGCTGCCCTGGTGGTCTTTCGCAAGCGGCCCGAGCCCATTGCCGACGGGAGCGTTGGAACGACGCGCAGGTGGCGCTCCATCTTTCGTTTGGCCCACCTTCGGGACTTGGCGCTTCTAACCCTTGGAATCGCGGCGCTCTGGGTCAGCCTGCCGGGTGGCCTGCTGGTCATCGTCTTGGCGCTGTGGCGCTTCGCCCGCCCCTTGGTCAATCCGGACTTTGTCCAGCGGGGGGAGCTGGCCGAGAACGTGCTCACGGTGGTGCTGGTCTCGGTGCTGCTCATCGTGGACTGGCTGCCGCTGGGACAAGAGGCTGGGGTGCTGCTCAACCTGCTCTTCGCCGGCGGTCTCATCGCCGCCGTTCTGGGCGGATTCCAGCTCTTCGAGAAGTTCTACCCGCAGCTGCTGCGCTGGGTGCTGGACCACAAGGCCGTATTCCTCGTCCTGCCCTCGCTGATGGTCGTAGGCGGTGTTCTGTCCTGGTCCAGTCTGGGTCGGGAGTACATGCCGCCCTTCGATGAGGGCTCCTACCTCTACATGCCCACGACCATGCCCCACGCATCGGTCGGCGAGGCCCAGGAGATGATGTCCAAGATGGACGCCGCCATCGCCCAGATCCCAGAGGTCGACCGGGTCGTCGGCAAGCTGGGACGGGTGGACAGTGCCTTGGACCCCGCGCCGGTCTCGATGATTGAGACGGTCATCACCTACCTGCCCGAGTACCGCACCGAGGCCGACGGCACCCAGGTCCGACAGTGGCGAGACCACATCCGTGAGCCCCAGGACATCTGGACCGAGATCACCCAGGCCGCCGAGGTTCCCGGCCTGACCAGCGCCCCTACGCTCATGCCCATCAATGCCCGCATCGTCATGCTCCAGAGCGGCATGCGTGCGCCCATGGGGATCAAGGTCAAGGGCCCCGACCTGGCGTCCATCGAGGACTTTGGCATGGCCCTGGAGGGGGTGCTCAAGCAGGAGCCCAGCATCCGAGAGGAGACCGTGTTTGCCGACCGGGTCGTGGGCAAGCCCTACTTGGAGATCGAGCTCGACCGCGAGGCCATTGGACGCTTCGGTCTGCGGGTCGTGGACGTGCAGCAGGTGCTGCAGATCGCCCTGGGTGGCCAGACCCTGACCCGCACGGTGGAAGGGCGTGAGCGCTACCCGGTTCGTGTTCGCTACATGCGGGAGGACCGGGACAGCATCGAGGCCATGGAGGGCGTGCTCATTCCCACGCCGAGCGGCGACCACGTGCCCCTCTCTCAGCTGGCCGAGGTGGTCTACACCAAGGGTCCTCAGGTGATCAAAGCCGAGGACACCTTCCTGACCAGCTACGTGCTCTTTGACCGCCAGCCTGAGCTGGCTGAGGTGGAGGTGGTCGAGGCCGCCCAAGCCCGCATCCAGGCCAGCATCGCCTCGGGCGAGCTCTTGGTCCCGGCCGGCGTGAGCTTTGAGTTTGCCGGCAGCTACGAGAACCAAGTGCGCAGCGAGAAGCGCCTGCTGGTGCTCATTCCCATCGCCTTGGCCTTTGTCTTCATCCTGCTTTACCTGCAGTTCCACCGGGTCTCGACCACCGCGGTGATCTACTCCGGCGTGGTGGTGGCTGTCAGCGGTGGCTTTGGACTTCTCTGGCTCTACGGGCAGCCCTGGTTCCTGGACTTCTCCATCTTTGGAACGGGCATGCGGGAGCTCTTCCAGGTGGGCACAGTGAACCTCTCCGTGGCCGTCTGGATCGGCGTCATCGCTCTGATCGGCATCGCCACGGACGATGGGGTGGTCCTGTCCACCTACCTGAAGCAGGTCTTTGAGAAGGACCCGCCAAGCACCGTTCAGGAAGTGCGAGAGCGTACGATTCAAGCGGGTCTTCGCCGGGTTCGGCCTTGCCTGATGACCACCGCAACCACCCTGCTGGCGCTGCTGCCCGTCATCACCTCTCAGGGCCGAGGTTCGGACATCATGATGCCCTTGGCGCTGCCCGTCTTCGGCGGCATGGCCATCGAGCTGGTGACCCTGTTTGTGGTTCCGGTTCTCTACTGTGCAGTGGAGGAGCTTCGCTTGACGGACCACGAAGTGTCCGGTATCAAAGCGCCCATCGACGGAGTGTCCTGATGAGCGAAGAGATGGAAGGCGGTAGCAGCGGTCTGGGCCGCTTTGGCAAGATTCTGATCTACCTGGCCATCCTGGGCGGCGTGAACCTGCTCAGCTTCGTCATGGACTGGGGCTTCTGGATCTACTGATGCCGGCGCCTGAGCAGCCCAAGAGCGCTGCTCTCATGCCCATCGAGCGCATCTTCAACATCTCCCTGGCCGCGAGCTTCGTGGGCTGGGGTCTGATGGGACTGCGGCAGGACATCAACCCTGTGCGCGTCAGCATCGCCTGCTTGAACCTTGTCATCGCCGTGCTCTTGCTTCGGCGAGGTCCAGAGCTCCAGGACGGCACTTGGAGGCAGCACCTGGCGGCTCTGCCCTCTCTGTTGGTGGCCGGGCTCTGCTTCTCGCGTGCACCAGCCGCCTGGGATGTGGGGCCGCAGATTCTTTTTGTCTTGGGCACTGCCCAAGCCATCTGGGCCTTTGTGTTCCTGGGCCGAAGCTTCGCCGTGCTGCCCGCCAAGCGTGACCTGGTCGTGCGCGGTCCCTACCGCTGGGTTCGTCACCCCGCCTATGTGGGCGAGCTGATCATGGTCGCGGCCTGTGCCTGGGCCACAGGCCTGGGCGGACTGTGGGCGCCGGTGGTGCTCGTGCCGCTCTTGGTGCTGCGCATCCGGGCCGAGGAGCAGCTGCTCGGCGAGCTGCCGGACTGGGGCCGCTACGCAGAAGGGGTGCGCTGGAGGGTGTTTCCTGGGCTCTGGTAGTTATGGGCCGGGGGCACACCTATACCAAGGCCCTCCATGCTCTCCGGCGAGCTCATCCGTGTCCGCATCAAAGGCAAGGAGCTCTCTCCCAGCTTCGTGGACCCGGCCAAGCCCAGCATCGTGGCGCGCTCCCAAGAGCTGCTGGAGCTCTACCTGCGCGGCGTGGAGGAGGGCCTCTCTCGCGGGGATCTGGTGGAGGCGGTCAAGGACGTCATCGGCGATGGCACCGACCACAAGCTGACCCGAGGTCTGGCCCGCATCTTGGAGGACCGGGCGGAGTTCGCCACCGAGTCGCCCCTTCCGCCCAAGGAGCTGCGCGCCCGCATCTTCCAGGCCACCGCTGCAGCACCGTCCCGTCAGGCAGCCACCGAGGCCTACCAGGCCCTGGCGGAGGAGCTGGACTGCGAGCCGGAGCTCCTACGCCGCAGCCTCTTCGCCGACCGCAAGGAGGAGCAGCTCATCACCTCGCTCAAGGTGCCCGACGCCGCCTGGCTGGTGAACCGCTACAACGTCTCCCTGGTCCAGTCTTGCCTGGTGCGGGCCGAGTCGCTCAAGCTCAAGGTGCTCAAGCCGGCCCCAGAGCGGGTGCGTCAGCTGCTTCGCTACGTGGCTTTTCACCAGCTCATGCACCGGGCGCAGATGGTGGACGGGGACCTGGTCTTGAGCTTGGATGGGCCCACCTCGCTGCTGCGTCAGAGCACCCGCTACGGCATGGCCCTGGCCAACTTCTTCCCAGCCCTGCTTCTGCAGCCAGGGGACTGGGAGATCGAAGGCGTGATCCGGTGGGGGAAGCGCAAGCTGCGCAAGCAGATCAGCCTGACCTCGGGGGCGGGACTGGTCTCCCACTATCGGGACCAGGGCGCTTACCAGACGCGCACCGAGCAGTGGTTTGAGGAGCGCTGGCTCAAGCTCGACACCGACTGGAAGATGGCCCGGTGCGCCAGCTTGGTTCACCTGGGCGGACAGGCCGTTCTCGCCCCCTGCTACACCTTCACCAAGGGCAAGAAGACCGCGCACCTGGAGATCCTTGGCTTTTGGCGCAAGGGGTGGCTGCAGAAACACCTTGGGCGGGTGGCCAAGCACGGTCCGGGCAACCTGGTTCTGGCCGTGAGCACCAAGATGGAGGGCGCCAAAGAGGGCCTGGGACGCTTTGAGGGTCAGGTCATCTCCTTCAAGGAGGTGGTGCCCGCCAAGGATGTGTTGGCCGCGGTGGAGCGCTGCGCCCGCTGAGTTGGCAGGTGGGCTCCCTGTGCTCCTTGGCCGGTCCTACGGTAGCCTGTGGGCATGAACATCCTGATCTCCCTGTCCCTGCTCGCCTGCACCAAAGACACCGATGACACCGCCGAGCGCATCTCCCAGCGCTTCGTCGTTACGGTGGAGAACGTTGGTGTGCTCTACCCGATCATCGAGTCGGGCTCCGGCCCAACGGTCTCGCTCAACGTTCCTGTGGGCGCCGATCTGACCGTGTTGGCCACCGACGGTGCCCAATGGTTGATCTCCGAGGCGACCCCCTTCTACGTGGACGGCCAGCCTCAATCACCCGGCAACATCCCCTTGCTGGAGCTGCAGCTCTTGGACGGCGAGATCGAGCGCCGCCGCTCGGTGGACAAGGTCAGCGTTGTGATGGAGGAGCCCCCCTTGGTCGGTCTCACCGCCCCCGATGGCTGGGAGATCATCGCCCTTGCGGCCCCTCATGGAGCCGAACCCGCGCCCGAGGCCACCGTGCCCGCAGACTGGCTGCAGGCCCTCTTGGATGGCGACCGGCCTGGTGGAGAGGCGCAGATCGACGCGTTGACGGGCATCACCCATGTCGCCGGAGCCGGCTTTGCAGGGGTGGCCCTGGACGAGGACAAGCTCTTCACCTTGGGGCAGAGCGACCGTGGCCAAGGTCTCTCAAACTTGGCTGAGGATGGCAACCCCCTCCCGCTGCTTGAGCTGGACACCTTCTCCAACAGCGCGGTCTTCGCGGATCAGGAGAGCGGCGGCTACGAGCCGCTGATGCCGGGCACCGTCACCACCTTCGAGATCGAGGCCACCGAGGGAGAGTCCCTGTTCTTTGCCTCTATGCTGGCCCAGACCAACGACCTCTTCTTGGGCTCTCCACCCCAAGGCATCCCGCTCTTCGACGGGGAGACGCCCGTCGAAGGCGAGATCTCCGATGCCCTGGTGCTCTATGACGCCGGAACCGAGGCCAATCAGCCACCGGGACTGGGTTCGGATCAGGCTCCCCGGCAGGCTGGGCCGGACACCGGCGCAGTGGATGAGGACCCCTCCGTTCGGGAAGTGGACGATGGCTACACCTACCCCGAGCCCTCCGCGGTGCTCTCCGTGACAGTCGCGCTCGCCGAGTGAGTCAAACACGCTCCATTGTCTTGGCGGGGGCTCTGCTTCTGGGGTTGGGAGTGTTGGCCTGGCAGAAAGCTTGGATCGATCCAGTGCGGCACTTCAAGGCGCCGGATGAGCCGCGCGGGGACACCGTGCTCTTCGTGGTCTTGGACACCGTGCGCGCCGATCACAGCTCAGTGTGCGGCTACGAGCGGCCCACCACGCCCACCTTGCAGCGCTTGGCGGGGAAGGAGGGTTGGTCCACGGCCTGTCGTGCCTATGCACCCGGCTCCTGGACTCTGCCCAGCCACGCAAGCTACTTCACGGGCTTGGAGGTGCCGGAGCACGGCGCCCACAGCTTGGCCGCTGGAGGCGAGGACTTGGGCCAGAACACCTCGGAGCAGGTGCGTCCGCTGGGCTCCGAGTCGCAGACACTGGCGGAGCACTTTGCAGCCCAAGGCTACGAGACCGTCTCCGTCAGCGGGAACCCGGTGGTCTCTGCGGCCAGCGGCCTGACCCGGGGCTTTGACGAGGTGCGCGCGCCCGGCCGCTTTGGGAGCTGGTACGGGGCGGACTTTCGGCAGCAGCTCCAGCATGCCTTGGAGGCTGGCACCTCCAAGGACAAACCCCTCTTTCTCTTCCTGAACATCGCCGATGCCCACGTGCCTTGGGCGCCGGTTCCTGAAGGCTTGGACTGGGTGCCAGCCCGACCTGGTCTGGACTGGGGGCAGGGGACTCTGTGGGCGGACTTTCTCGGGGGTCGCATGGCCCCGGCCGAGCGCAGCGATCTGCTGGCTCACTTGGGCGATGTCTACGACTACGGGGTGCACCGGGCCGATGGGACTTTGGACGAGGCCTTGGTGCTGCTGCAGGAGTGGAATCGTTTGGGCCCGGGCAGCCGCATCGTGATCACCTCTGATCACGGGGAGTACCTGGGCGAGGACGGGCTGCTCGACCATGGCCACTACCTGGGCGAGCCCAACAATCAGGTCTTCCTGATGAGCAACCAGGGTGGTCCTCTGCCCGAGCCCATCTCGGCCTTGGCCGCCTATGGCTTGGTGCGGGATGGTGCGCTGCCGGAGCCTTTGCCCAAGGTGCGCGCGGCGGCCTTCCCTCACGCCCAGCGGAGTGAATGGACGGAGGGAAAGTGGTTCACACGGACCTCGGCTGCGGAGTGGCATTCCGAGGAGAAGGTGCTCTGGAGCGATGAGGAGGGCTGGGCAAAAGGGCCGGTGGGGGATCTGTCCGCTTCCGCCCCTGACCCCGATCTGGCCGAGTATGTGAATGCCGTACGGTCGAGTGGCATTCCGAGGGGTGACGTTGATGCTGATCTTTTTGATGCCCTAAAGGCGGCTGGATACATGGACGACTAGCTTTGGGTGGCCAGCCCCGGAAGGGGTCGGGTATTTGGAGCCCATAGGAGATGAGAATGCGCTGGACCCTGCTGTTTGCCCTGGTCGGACTCGTTGCTTGCAAGGGTGGCGATGTCGTAGATGACACCGTCGCTGATGACACGAGCACCGATGACACCAACACCGACGACACCCAGGCCGAGGTCACCTCGATCACGGTGGAGGTGGAGTTTCCAGTCAAGCCCGAGGCGGGGCCGCTGATCATTGCCCTGGCCAGCGGGGGACAGGTCTTTGGCTCCATCCTCTCGACCGAGAGCTTCGCCGCGCCGGGCTTTCCGCAGAAGCAGGTCCAGACCCTCGAGGTCGAGCCAGGTGACTACTACATCGGTGCTTGGATCGACGAGGGCTCCGATAATCCAGAACGGCCCGGTCCAACCGACCCCAAGGGCATCCTTGTGGACGCTGGGCCAACGCTGGTGAGCGTCGCGGCTGGGGAGACGGCGACGCCTACGGTGATCAAGCTTCGGCGACCTGAGACGGAGCCTGAGTAGGCCGCCTCGAAGGCCTCTTTTTCCTGTGTAATGTGCAGGCAAGACTGCATTGCGCTATTCGGCGAAGCAGGACTAGGAGGCTCACATGGCCGTTACTGAAGTGATTACCAAGGGCTTCTTCGGAACCCTTATGGATTCCCTCAAGCGCGTACTCGGCGGCTTCGGCATGCTGTTGCTGGCGCCGCTGCTGCTCTTTTGGAACGAGTGTCGCTCGGTCCAGACTGCAAAGAGCCTGGAGGAGGGTGCCGGAATGGTCGTCTCCGTGGGCTCCGATGCGGTGGTCGCAGGGAACGAGGGCAAGCTGGTTCACACCACCGGCGACTCCGACACCAGCGAGACCCTGAGCGACGATCAGTTCCAGATCAAGGCCAAGGGCTTCCGCATGGAGCGCTCGGTTGAGATGTACCAGTGGATCGAGTCCGAGAACACCCGGACCGAGAACGACAAGGAGATCACCACTTGGACCTACAACAAGGGGTGGAGCTCCGAGCTCAAGGACTACACGGACTTTAAGGAGATCGAGGGTCACATCAACCCCACCTCCATCCCCTACGAGGGCAAGAGCTACCAGGTCAGCCGAGGCACCCTGGGTGCCTTTGAGCTCGACAACGACGAGATCTCCAAGCTGAGTAGCTTTGAGCCCCTCGACGTGACCGAGGAGCAGGCTGCCCTCAGTGGCGGTGCCGCCAAGGCGCACAACGGCCAGATCTACATTGGCGCAGACCCCGCCAGCCCCACGGTTGGTGATGTGCGTGTCGCCTTCAAGATTGTGCGCGTGGGTCCCATGAGCATCGTCGGAAAGCAGGCGGGCAGCGGCTTTGCGCCTTTCCAGACCGAAGCGGGCGACCAGCTCTTGATGGTCTCTCCCTCCATCAAGTCTGCTGAAGTGATGTTCGAGGACGCCAAGCAGGCCAACGTGGCCATGACCTGGGGCATCCGCTTCATGGGCTTCCTGATGATCTCCGCTGGCTTTGCGGCCATCTTCGGTCCGCTCAAGGTCATCGCTGACCGCGTTCCCTTCATCGGTGACGTGATCGAGGGTGGCATCGGATTGATCTCGATGTTGCTCTCTGTGGTGGTGACCTTCTTCGTCATTGCAGCAGCCTGGATTGTGGCCCGTCCGCTTCTGGGAATTCTGCTGTTCTTGGTGGGCATTGGCGGCATCGTGGGCATCGTGATGCTCGTGCTCAAGGCCAAGAAGGCCAAGGCCGGCGCTGCTCCTGCAGCCCCTGCAGACGCCGCGGCGAGCTGAAGCGGGTGGCGGAGCGCCCTGGACCTGGCGGTAGAGACCGCTGGCCAGCCAGCTTCCGCCGCCGCCAAGGCCAACAAACACGGGCCCAGCGCCGCGCACTGCGCGAGCACTGGGCCCGTTTTGGTGTTCCTTGGCGCTATGGCGAGGTGCTTGAGTTGGAGGCGCTCTTTGGCAGAAATGCCCCCTGCACCTTGGAGGTGGGCTTTGGCATGGGGGAATGCATCCTCTCCCGGGCTCAGGCTGAGCCTGAGCGCAATTTCTTGGGCGTAGAGGTACATCTGCCGGCAATTGGCGCTGTCTGTGCTCAGGCGGCCGCTATGGGGCTGGAGAACCTCCGCATCGTGCGGGGTGATGTGCTGCGTCTACTCAATGACCAGCTCGCCCCCTCGCTTCTAGACCAGGTCTGCGTGTTCTTCCCGGACCCCTTTCCAAGACGGCCGGAGCGCAGGCTGATGCGCCCCCTCTTCACGGAGTTGGTCGCCCTTCATGGCCGGGCGGGCACCGAGCTCTTTCTGGCCACTGACATCGAGAGCTACGCCGAGTTCGCCGAAGAGGTCGTGGCGCAGGACCCTCGTTTTGCTCTGCGGGCTCGGGGAGAGCGACCCACATTTCGGCCTCTGTCCAAGTACGAGGCCAAGGGACATGCGGAGGGGCGAGAGACCTGGGAGCTGCGGTGGGCGCTGCGCTGAGGGCGGGTGCGCTGGGGGAGGTCGCCGAGAGCTACTGGAGCTGATCGCTGTAGGCCTGGATAGCGTCCGCCATCGCCGCATCACCCCAGCGGTGCCGCAAGGCATCCAAGACCAGCCGGATGGGCTGTCCAGCCTTCTTGCCCTGGGACTTCTCCAGAGTGGCCTTGCAGGAGAGCAAGGCGGAGAGCGCGCTGGGTTGGTCACCAGCCAGCTCGGCAGCTTCTGCCAGGAGCAGGGACGCCAGCATGTAGCGCAGCGGATCCGCGCTATCCAGGGCGGCATCACGGGCTGCCGTGGCATGCCGTGCGCCGGTCTCGCTCATGCCGGCCTGTAGGGCTGCCATGGCCTGGCCGATGGACTCATCTGCGAAGGGGTCGGCGTCGTGGTCCAGCTCCAGCTCGCCGTGGAGGGCGGAGATGGGTGCGCCTTCTTCCCACACAAAGTCCCGCAGGATGCGCCGCATCAGACGCAGCTCAACGCTTCGTCGCAGGTCGTCTTGAAGCTCCGCCAAGGCCACCGCGCGGCCCATGTCTCGAAGGGCACCCTCTCGGCTGAGCTCCGAGGGGGTCTCCCGGTCCATCCGGTGAAGGTAGCTGGCGCGCTTCTCAAGGGCATCGCAGAGCTCAGCGCGGCGGCCCAGGCTGTCCAGCAGCTCAATGACCTCGCCGGTGGCTGAGGCAGCACGGTCCCAGGCCTGTTGCTCTACTTCAAGGGTCACCAGGGCTTGCGCTGCGGTGAGCGCCAGCGGCAGCTTGCCAGAGACCTTGGCGGCGGCACCGGCCTTGCGCAGGGCCCGGGCTGCGCTCGCTGCCAACTCAGGTGCGTGGGTCAGACGCTCTCCCTTCTCGAAGAGGTACTCCGCGTGGAGCGCCATGGCCCCTTTCTGCAGTGCCAACTGAGCGGCCCAGTGGAGCTCCTGAGCGGCCTCTCGCCATTGCTTGGCTTGGCTGTGGACTTCTGCGAGTTGAGCGCGTAGCTCAGCCTCTCGCAGAGGCTGCCCCTGGGCTCTCGCCTGGTGGATCTGGGGCTGGATGCGCGCGGGGTCTTGACTCACGGTGTTCACGCTACCACGGCTCTGAGAGCGCTTGGCTCCAGGCAGCGCGAGGCGAAATGATGGATGATGACGGCATGCGATGGACCCTCCTCTTCCAAGCTTCGGATCCAACCGAGGCTTACTTGATCCGCGACTACCTCGTGCAGCGCGGAATTCAGACTCAGTTGCGTGGCCAAGACCTGGCAGGTCTCGGCGGCGTGATCCCCATCCCCGACTCTTTTCCCACTCTTTGGGTGCAAGAGGAGGAGCTTGGCCTAGCCAAGGCGGCCATGGCGCGCTGGGAGGCGGAAGCTGTGCAGACCTCGGACTGGGCCTGCTCTTGCGGCGAGGTCAACGAGGGCAGCTTCGGGTCCTGCTGGAAATGCAGCACCCTGCGCGCGTAGTCTCTGTCGCACCTCCGGCGCCGACGGTCCGGCTTCGCTGAAGCAAATGCGTCTCGGCGCGTCGGAGTGACCTGCGGTCCCACCTTTGGCTTTGTCGACGCACTTGCCTCCGCCGGACGGTTCCGGAGGCGCAAATCTCTACCTTCGCGACGCTACTCGCCGACCGCGTAGAGCAGGTAGCCGTTGGTCACATCGTAGTAGGTCACGTGGACCTTGTCGGAGCTGTCGATGGCGATGCTTGGGTACTGGCCCACGTCTCCGCCGGCGCCGTCCACCTGGAAGCTGCTCCAGGAGCTGCCGTTGTGGTGGCTCATGCGCAGCGCGCCGCTGGTCTCGTTGTAGTAGACGATGTAGGGCTCGTCCTGGCTGTTGAAGGCCAGCTGGGTGCCTTGGCCCACGGAGCCGGAGGAGTCGACGGTCTCCATGCTCCACTCCTCGGTGGAGGAGTTGCGGCACCCGTAGAGCACATCAGCGTTGGTCGCGTCCTGGAAGGCCACGCAGGGGGTGTCGTCGGACTTCATGGCCAAGCTGACCCAGTAGCCTTGCCCTTCCCAGACCGTCTCCTGAGCCGAAAGGGCGCCAGTGGAGATGTAGTCCTTCGGTCGCAGGTACTGAACCTCCCCGTCGAAGAAGGATGCAGCCTCATCAAACCAAGCAGTGTGCAGGATGTCGTTGGAGTCGTGCGCGATGTCGGTAAACCATCCGCTATCTCCAAGATAGGTCACATCCAAGGCGCTTGAGATATCCAATGAGAGCAGTGAGAAGTCCTGGAAGGTGCGGATCTTTGGAGTGGCGAAACCGGCACCAATGTCGGAAACCCCACTGGCGTCTTGGTAGAGGAAAGCGGGGATGTTGGAACTGTCATGACTCATGCTCACGAAGTTGCCGACATCGTAAGAATCGCCGCTGTCAACGTATCCATCAACGTAGTACCCGGCGTCCCAGAGCCCGCTGCTGTCCCTGTAGCCCCAGGCCACGTACTCTCCCAAGGTCCGTCCGGAGGAGCTGTCGTAGTAGGCGCCATAAGAGTACGCCACTTGGAACTGGTCGGCGTTGTCGATGCGACCATCGACATAGAGTCCGGCCCAATTGGACGAATTCCCGTCAATCACCGAGGTGCTCCCCCAGCTGCTCTTGCCACGCTTGGCGTAGGTCAGCTCGCCAGTGTCGGCGTTGAGGTAGGCCACGTGCACGCCGCCCAGGCTGTCCACGTCCACCACGCTGGTGTAGCCACAGTCGCAGCTGGAGTCGGCCACTTCGGTGTCGAAGCGCTCGTCCACGTCGCCATCACAGTCGTTGTCCACGCCGTCGCTGATGTCCTCTGAGGCACCTGGGTAGGCGCTGCCATCGGTGTCATCGCAGTCCTCGTCGACGGTGTAGCCGTCCCCGTCCAGGTCATCGTCGGGGGTGCTTGGGTCGCAGTCATTGTCCAGACCGTCGTAGGCCACCTCGGCCTCGCCAGGCGAGACGTTGGTGTTCTCGTCGTCGCAGTCACCCTCTTCCTCGGTGTAGCCGTCGCCGTCGTCGTCGGTCTTGTCCGGGTCAATGTCGGTGTCGGCGTCGGTGTCGGTGTCCGAGTCGGCATCGGTGTCCGCGTCGGTGTCTGCATCGGCGTCGGTGTCCGCGTCGGCCTCGTTCGAGGTGTCCGCGTTCGGGTCCTTGCCGGCGCCGAACCAGCCGTTGGAGCACGCAGACAGGGACAGGAGGAAGAGAAGCGAAGCAGACATCGGGAAGACTCCATACTTGAAGCGCCGAAATGCCCGATCGTGGGTGCCTTGTCAAGGAATTCTCTACGCTCGATCCCCACATGGTGGCATCTCCAGGCTACTCTGGAGGCATGCTTCTCCTTCTTTTGGCCTGCGCAAAACCGGACGATACCGGCTGTCCCCAGGTAGAAAACGGCACCCAAGTGGGCGCCTTTGACGCGGCCTGTGCGTGCGAAGAACCCAGCCTTGAGGTCGGCACGACTACCATTCAGGACGTGGGGGGAACGCCGACTTTGGTGTATACGCCCGTGAGCGATGGCAAAGTGCGAATGGTACATGGGGTGCAAGGAGGCTGGCATGCTACGGCGGGCATGTGGCTCACTGGCACACGCAGCATTGTGAGCCTTCAGACCCGGGTGACTTTTGGCGAGAGCGAGGTCAGCCCCCTGAGCGAGGCCTACGTGCAGCTTGTAGACGAAGCGGATTGCGCCGGCAGCTTCCCAGGACTGACGCTCTACCTCTTTACGGAGGAGACCCTCGGCGACATCGTTCCCAAGGTGTTGTCCTGCCAGCAGGTACAAGTGGAGATCTGTGCGCAAGACAGCGGGGGTCGTGACCTTTGCAGCACCGAGACTTGGACCTTGCTGCCGGACTTGGCAGACGTGGAAGAAGGTCTCGTAGAGGACTGCCCATGAGGACATCCGGCGATCAAGATCCACGCTTGGACCCACGCATCCGTGCGCTCCACGACCAATCGGTCGCCGCCGGTCAGCCCTTGTATCGGGACCCCAGCACCGGCTACTACGTGCTCACGGCCAAAGCGCTGTTGGACAAGGGGCAATGCTGCGGCAACGGCTGCCGCCACTGCCCCTTTGACTTGGAGCAGCAACAGCAGGCCGGCAGGCCCAAGCCCACCTGAGGCAACTCAGGCGGAGAAGGGGATGCCCAGACGCTGCAGGCGCGCGGAGAGCTGCGGCAGGCTGGCGCGACTCACCAAGTGCTGGCCAGGCGCGACGGAGCGCTCCAACAGGGGACCTGCGACGGGGTCGCGCACCACGGCGTGGGCCAGCACCTCAGGCAGGTGCAGGATCAGGGCCTCCTCCGTGTGCACGGGCATCAGCTCGCCTTGGGCTGCCAGGATGGCCGTCTCCAAGGCGCCAGGAAGCTCCTCTGCATCGAAGAAGCTGAGCAAGCGCTCCAAGTGAGAGATCACGTCTGGCAAGGCGCGTGCGTTGATGCGGTAGCGCAAGCCCGCCTCGTCCTGGCCCGCAAAGTCTGCGACTTGGCCCAGTGCGGCACGAACGGTGAGTGCATCCTGACCGGCTGGAACCCGCATATGGTCCGCATCCTCCACGACGAATGCCGCGGGAACGGGGCTGTCTCGCAGCCCGTAGTCCAGCTCGCGTGCGCCTTCGACTTCGGCGTCTGGCACCACCTCAAAGACGCCATCCTTCTCCAGAATGGTCACACCGCTCAGCAGGGTGATCCGCTCGGCAGAGGCCGCCCAGTGCTGGAGACTCTGGCGGACGGTGTCCGGCAGTCCGGTGCGAGAGTACTTGGCCAAGAACTCGGCGGGATCCTCGTGGCCAGCGGCCAAGTCTCGGGCCACGCCCTCTCGGCTGAGGCGGTGACGGTGAACCCGGTTGCCTTCAACGAAGGGGGCCAGGCGGGCCAAGCGCGCGTACTCGGAGCTGGGCAGCTCCTCTGGCGCCACCAGGATCTCTAGGTCCGGCGTGAGCAAGAAGCCGGGCTCGTATTGAGGTCCAGGCTCGGGAAGGCGCAGGGACTGCAGGCCTTCTCCGTCTTGGCGTCCGTCGAGCTGCCGTGCCCGGTACAGGCCGATGGCTGCGCCGAGGAACAGGGGCCCCTCAATCAGGTCCCAGCCTTCTTGATCGAAGTTGGTGCCTGGACGCTGCTCGTAGGTGCCCCGGGTGTTGGGGCTGTGCAGGACCTGTCTGGCGTGGGTGCGCAGCACCTGCATCATGGCTGGGAAGGAGACCCAGTCCCGACCGATGAGCTGAAGCAGCAGACGACCAGGGGTGACCTGGTCGGTGGTGAGCAAGGTGGCGGGGTCGCCGATGGCTCGAGGGGTGGACTCCGGAAAGCCGCGCAGAACACCGCCCGCGGGGCGGCAGAGTCCGGTGGCTTGAGCGAGTTGGAGTGCAAGACCCCAACGATCAACGTCTTCGCCCAGCTCGCGCATCAGGCGGCCCAGAGTGTCCTTTCGCAGGCCCAGGTCTTGCTTGAGCTTTGGCGGATTGGCCTCGACTGCGACCGCCAGTACTACAGCGTCGAAGCGCGCATCACTGGGGGGGAAGGTGGGGGCCAGCTCGTGGTCCTGGATGTACTCCTTGAGGCGTTCCCTGAAGGGCTTCCGGCGACGAAGGGCCGGGTTCAGGCGGGCCGCGGCGGCGAAGTAGGTGGGGTCAACGCCCTTGGCACCCTTGGGTAGGCTGCGAGGCAGAATGAAGCCACCTTTCCAGAGCGTCTCGCCGTGCTCTTCCATCAATGGACGGAAGCGGGGGTCGATCATGCCGCTGTCCGGCGAGGCCAGGATGAGGGTGTCCAAAGCGTCGCGAGAGGCGTCGGGCAGCTCTCGGGCCCGATCTCGGGTGTGAGAGGCGTTGGCGATCTCAGCGGGGGTAGCGCTCATCGTCGCCCGGTAGGCCGCAGCGTATGTAGAGACGATTACCTTGGGGTCGAAGTCGCTCACAGGCCCGACTTGCTGGCAGACCATTCGCCACGTGCGGTGCACTCGTAAGTGTCCGGGTCGTCATTGGTGTCGATGCCAACCCACGCAAAACCCTCGATGAAGGTCCTTTGTCGATACTCGTCGTAGTAGGCTTTACCGCCGAAGGCGAAGTCCATTAGCCCCTCTCTGTGTTCGTAGGTGCCCGAGAAGGACACTGCGCCGGTCGGGGAGACAACTCCCCAAAACTCGGCTGATGGGTCCTCGTCGAAGGTCACCCAGATCTGGTCTGGGATACGGCCGTCGACCTCCAAAGCTCCGTCCAAGAGGTAGTCGGAGCCTTTGGTCAGTCCTTCGAACTGACAGTTCTCCTCGAAGGAGTTCTTTCCGAAGTCGGCGGTCCAGTTTCCCAAGACATTGGGAACGGCTCCGTCGGGACCATCCACGTCACCGCACTCGTCGTTTCCCGTCGCGGTCTCCTCTGTGTCGTCCCCGCGGGAACAGGCACAGAGGGCCAGCAGGGAGGCAATGGCCAGGGGGCTCAGGCGTCTCATTGGGACTCCAAGGCAGCGTTGTGTTGCAAAGTGATCTCGATGCGTCGATTTTGAGCGCGACCTTCCGGAGTGTCGCTCTCGGCGACGGGGGCCCACTCGGCGCGTGTTCCCACGCTGAGGCGGTGGGGGCTGACACCCCACTCTTCGGTCAAGGCGCGTAGTACGGAGATGGCTTGTGCAGCACCCATCTCCCAGCGGGAGGGGTAGGCACGGGCCAGCCGACCCTTCACGTTCTGATCGTCGGTGTGGCCCATGATCAGGGCGTCAACATCTGGGTGCAGTCGCAGGGCGGTGGAGAGCAGATCCAAGATGGGGTCCGACTCCAAGCGAAGGCGCAGGCTGTCGCTGGCGAAGAGCGCATCGGAGCTCAGGCGAAGCACCACGGAGGAGCCATCCCGAAGGACTTCCACGCCCAGGTCCGGCAGGATCTGCACCAGCTCGGCGTAGATGGGCGGAGGCCCGCCAACGTCCGTGGAGCAGGTCTCCAGGCGCCCTTGCAGCAGTTGGTTCTCTGTGCGGAGCGCGATGATTTCCCTGTCCAGGCTGTAGATCAGGGAGTCCTTGTTGCCGGCGCTTGCCACACAACCCACCGCTAAGGCGGGCAGGCCCAAGATCAAGCTTCGGCGGGGGAGCGGGGAGTTCATGAAGGTACAGGATAGCCCTGCGGCGCTTCCTAGTCGTGAGGAGGGGGCAAAACAGGCACGGTGCGGTGCTCTGTTGCTTAGGACGGCAGCGGCCTGACAAGGGCGTTGCTGTCGATGGTCCAGTCGCCGGGGCCGAAGCTCTTGGCGTTCTGTCGGGCTCTGCCCGAGCTGCGCACGCGCAGCATTCGCTCTGCCCAGCGGCGCAGAGACTCCGTGAATCGCCAGCCCCAACGTGTGCCTTGGCGCACGCGCGCCATCGTCATCCAGTGCAGGTGAACCGGATGGTGCTCTACAGGTTCCCCTTCGAATTCGCCTTTGAGGAAGACCACTTGGCCGCGTGGGCCTAGACCGATCCATTCGTTGTCTGGAGGATGACCCAATGCGTCTGCCCAATCCAACATGCCCAAGAGATCGGAGGGCGCATCCTTTCGGCGCGCCATCTCAACAAAGCAGCGGCCGCAGGCCTCGGCGTCGTCGGTGGCGCGGTGAGCGTTGTCCAGGTCTACATCCAGCCGCTTGCACACCTCGTTGAGGCGGTGGGAGCGTGCCTCTGGGTACATGCGGCGGGACAGATCGACGGTGTCTACTTCTGCCATAGGGTCGGCCCAGGCCACGCCCGCACGCTCGAACTCCACCGAGAGAAAGTTCCGGTCAAAGGCGTAGTTGTGCGCCACGCAGATGCCGCCGCTGAGCAGGCGCCGCACTTCCATCGCCTTCTCTTCGAAGCGCGGCTTGTCCGCGACCATGCTGTCGTCAATGCCCGTGAGCTGCACCACCTTGTTGGGGATGGGGATGTCCGGGTTGAACAGAAAGTCGTGCTGCTTGACCGAGTTCACCCGGCCATCCGAACCTACGCGCATGACGACGGCGCCGAACTCGATGACCCGGTCCCCATCAAAGGGGTTCAGACCGGTGGTCTCGGTGTCGAAGGCGATGATGGGGATCTCGTGCCAGTCCATGGCGCAAGCCTAACCCGGCACTCACCCAAAACCTGTCCGGGTCAGAGCGGAGTCGAAAAGAGCTGTGCGACGGCGGCCCGTGCGGCGGCTTCGGCTTGGGCTCGGTGAGCCAACCACTGGGCGTGCGCGTCGGGGCCGACTTGGTTGCTCAGGCCGAGAATGGCCACGAAGGGGCGCCCCAAGCGCTTGCAGACCTGTGCCACGGCGTAGCTCTCCATGTGCTCGACCTGCCAGCTCTGAGCGCGGGTCTGGGTGAGCTGCGCATCGGAGGTGATGGCCTCGACGGTGAGTACAGTGGCGCGTTGGATCTCGGGCAGAATTGTTGGATCACCCTCTACAATGTCGGGCTCAATGGGCATGTAGCCCAACTTGACCTCGGCGATGCCAGCGCTCAGTCCAAGGGAGGAGGAGGCCACAACGTCCCCAATCGCGAGCCCATGCCCCGGGTAGAACCCAGCGCTCCCCACCAACACAACAGGACCCACACCACCGGCCAAGGCCAGGCTGGCACCGATGGCCGCGTGCAGCGGACCAATGCCCACCGCGTGCCCAGATAGGTCCCCCAGCTCAGCGGAGACTGCAGAGACCAGGGTCATAGGTTGTTGCTGGACCAGATGACCATGCCGACGAAGCTGACGTAGGCCGTGGCGGCCATCACCGGAACAGCCACACCGCCGACCACGGCCCAGCTCGTGCGCCGGCGCTGTACCCGCTCATCCCAGCCAGCCTCGTAGCCCACGGCCCATTCGTCATCGTGCACAACGTAGCTGGGAGGCGGGGGCAGGTTGCCGAGCTCGACTTGGGGCACGGGTGCTTGGCCCATCAGAGGGCGGATCTCGGAGGGGTCCACAAGCATGGCCCCGGCCAGCACCCCTGCGCAGCCGATGGGCCCCACGCAGCTCCCAGCGGCGCCGTAGAGCCCCCACTCGGCCACAGCCACGTTCTGTGCGTGGGCGGTCCCCAAGGCGTAGCCGTCGGCATAGTCCTGGTCGGAGCTGCGTTCGGCGGCGAAAGATAGCGTGGTGAGGAGGAGCAGCATGTTCAAGGCTCGGAAGCGCTGAGGGCGGGTTCCTGGGCGAAACCTACCGTGAAGATCGCGCCCACGGCGACGACGTAGATGGCCACGATCGTCACGGTGTAGACCAGGCTCACGGCGCCCCCACCCAGCAGCGCGCGTCCGACACGCTTTTTCTGGAGCGCCTTGTTCCAGCCTGCCGCGTAGCCGTAGGCCCACTGCTCCGGGTCTACGCCACTTGGAGCTTCGGGAATGGCGATGTAGCTGGCGGCATCTGGCACAGCGACGCCGGAGCGCGGGGGCATGTCCGAGGGCTCGAGCATGTAGGCGGCCGTAGCGACCCCGCAGCAGCCGATGGTGCCGCCTAGGAAGGTGGCGCCAGCGCCGTAGAGGGCAAAGTCGCTCGCCGAAACCAGCTTGCCGTCCTGCGTACCGGCTTGGTAGCCCAGGTTGTAGTCCATGGAGCCGAGGGGCGCGGTGGCTTGCACAGGCAAGCTGGGCAGTGTGGTTGGAGGCGGTGCTTCCTGTGCCAGAGCAAGCGAACCGAGCAGAGCGATCATGGATTCTCCCGCGGGAAGTTTAGCTCGACCAGGCCTGCTTGACCCTCTGAGGGACCCAGCGGCCGCCTTCCCAGACCAAGCGCACCTCGTAGCCAGTGGCTTGCCTCGGTCCGGTCACGAAGTTGACCTCGACCATGGTGTCGGCGCCCTCTTCGGGGTCGCCAGGAGGGCCCGGGAAGCCAAAGCCTGCGGCCACCAAGCCTTGGCCCTTGGGTACCTGTGGTCCGGGCACGCCCACGAAGCAGACGGGCTCGGCGATCAGGAGGGGGCCGGGGTTCTGGCCAAAGAGAAGGGTCTGGAGCGCCGCCTGGTGGCGGGGGTCTGGCAGCGCGTGCTCAGCTGCCATTGGGCAGGGGTCTTGGGCGTCGGCCAGGCCGTCTCCGTCGCTGTCGCTGTTGGCCGGGTCGGTACCCAGCTGGGCCTCGAAGGCATCAGGCCAGCCGTCCTTGTCTTGATCCGGTCCCTCTTGGCAGAAGAACTCAGCCTTGCAGTCCCAAGCGTAGGGCTTTGCGGCCTCCACATCGAGGGCGGCGGCCAGGCGCGCGCGGGACTCGGGGGTGCCCTGACCGAGGAGCAGCTCCCGGGCCAGAACCTGCTGGCTGGGGGTGCTCAGGGCTCGGTCCAGCTCAGGTGCCAGCTGCTCGCTGCTGTAGGCGTAGAGGGTCTCGGAGATTCGCCTGCGCAGTGGTCCAGGGCGCTCGGCTGCCGCTCGTGTGATCAGAGGGGCGATGGCGGCCGGCGGCGTGAGGGCCTCGATGGCGTCCAGGAGCATGGAGAGCTCCCGCTCGGAGCTCTTGGCCAAGCCCGGGAGCAGGCTGTCCCAGGCGCTGGGATCGGCCTCCAACAGACCAATCAAACGCTCGGAGAGCTCGCCGGGATGTCCCAGGGGCCAGGCACGAACCAGGGCGAGCTGCTCTTGGGCGTTGAGCTGATCCCAGGGGGCTCCACGGCTGTCGAGATCCAAGCGGCCGACGCCCTGGGGAGAGCTGACCAGTAGATCTCCGTCGGTGAGCAGGTTGGCTGTGAGGGGACGGGTCAGCAGAGGGATCAGGCGCGCTTCGCTTCCGTCCAGGGCCACGCGGGCAGCCAAGGGTGGAGCGCCGTAGGCCTGGGGCTGAAGCATCAACAGCACGAAGCGGTCATCTCCATCCATCACCTTGAGCTCCGAGGTCCCTTCAGGCAGGGGCTGCTCCCAGAGGGACTCCCCGGTGCTGGGGTCAATACGCCCAAAGGTGCCCAACTCCAGGCTCCAGGTCAGCAGCTCGCCGCCTGTGAGCTGGGTCAACTCGCCGACCAGGATGCGGCTCCAGAGGGTCTCGGCCTGCTCCCACTCCAGGGCGATGAGCTCGTCTCCTTCGTGCACCAAGATGCGGTCCTTGAGGGCCATGGGGCTGCCTCGGAGCTCGGGGAGCTGCCAGATCAGGCCGCCGGAGGCCGGATCCAAGCGCGTCAGGCCTGTCTCGGTGGACGCCACCAGCTCGGAGCCGTTGCCGGAGACGGTGGTGCAGGACTCCTCCCAGAGGGGTTCGGCGGAGGGGGGCGCGTAGGCCCGCAGGACCCCGTCTTTGCAGAAGGCCACGGTGTGGAGGGCTTGGCCCACGGACTCGGCACCGCCCAGCAAGCGCCAGAGCTCGGCGCCGTCTCGGGCGCGCACTTCACGCACCGCGTTGGAGCTCAGGATCAGCCACCCCGCGGGGGTGACGACCACCTCTTGGATCGCGGCGGCCTCCTCACGCAGCGACCAGCTCAAGGCCCCGGTCTCGGGGTCCATGGCGCGCAAGGTCTGGGGCTCGGTGCTGCTCTCGGTCAGCAAGAGTCCGGCTGGGTGGGCTGCGATGGAGTGTCGGGAGGACACGCTCCACTGCAGCGCCGGTTGGGAGAGGATGTCGGCTTGTGGCAGAGTCGTCGGGAAGACGGAAGCCAGAAAGAGTAGGGTCAAGGCGCTAAACACCGTAGCCTCCAGAGACGGGGATCTCGGCCCCGTTGATGTATGCGCCTTGGTCGGAGAGCAGGAGCCGCGCTGCGGAGACCACCTCCTCCACTCGGCCCTGTCGGCCTGCGGGAATGGACGGCAGATGTGTGGGCGCCACCGAGGACCCGCTGTTCACGAAACCCAACTTGAGGCAGTTGGCGGTGACCCCATGGGGCGCGCCCAGAGCGGCCAGATCGCGCATGAGCACCTGCAAACCGGCGCGGGCCACGCGCTCGGCGCTGACCATTGGAGCGGCCCGGGGGCCGGCCATCGTAAAGCTCAGGATGCGGCCCCAGCCGCGCTCCATCATGCCGGGCAGGGTGGCCTGAGCCAGCCAGAGCACAGGATCCAGAGCCCGGGCCGAAGCCTCGCGCCAGCCCTGGGGTGTCTCCTTCATCAGCTCAATCCGGTGGTGTCCGCCCGTCGCTACGATCAGCGCGTCCACCGGTCCCCGAAGACCCAGCGCGGCACAGGCCGAGGGCTGGGTGCAGTCCGCGCTCACCCATTGGGCGCCGGCCGCTTCGAGTTCTGGGGCTCGACTGCTGCGCGAGACCAGAGTCACCCGCCAGCCTTGGGCGAGCAGGTCCGCAGCGATGCCCTGGCCAATTCCACCAGTGCCGCCGGCGATCATGGCATGTCGCATGGGCCTTCCTTGGGGGCAGGGTACAGCGCCGTCTCCAGGTGGCTCTATCTCGCTGGCGTCGATCTGTAAGGAACCGGTCCGGGGACCCGTTGTCTTCAGTACAAAGCCCAGGTGAGCGATGTTCTTCCTTCTGATTGCGTGTGCGCCCCCCGAATCCGACCCCGGTCTGATCCTGATGGGTCCCGATGCCCTGGATGCGGGGGCAGCCTTGGAGATCGAAGGGCAGGACTTCAGCTCCGCCTTGCCCGTCTTGGGCTACGCCGACGAGGAGATCTGGGTGGGCCTGCCCGATGGCGAAGAGCTGCAGCTGGAGCCTCAGAGCGGTGAGCTTCTCCAGGTCTGGTTGGATGGCGACGCGCTCTTCTATGAAGTGGGCGTCCTCGGCGAGGAGATCGACCCCGACGCGGTCCTGGTGGTCGGCTCGGGGAGCCTTCGGCTCTCTGAAGAGCTGGGGATTGAAGGGGAAGAGGACCAAGACGGGACCTGGTTGCGGGCTCCGGAGCTGCTGATGCTGCTCACGGACTCGGACTTGCCCCAAGTCGAGGCCATCGTGCCCTTGGAAGCGAGCCGCCAGAGTCCCGGCCTGATGCTGGAGACGGCCAACCTGGCCTCGCCTTCGCCTTCGATTCGAGAAGGTCGGCGCAGTCAGGGTGTCTTTGGCGGCGGCAGCTTTGGATCTGCGGCGGGATCCGCCGACCCTTCAACTTCGGCGGAAGCGGGCACGGTCTCAGGCCTCTCTGGCCTGGACAGCCTGGAGCCCATCCGCGGCGAGGCCATGAGCTCTGCGAGCTTGGGATTGGTCGGCTACTACGAGGACCAGGACGGCACCCAGTACACCCTGTCCATGGACGGGAGCCTCTCGATGCAGGCCCAGGAAGGCAAGTCCCTCCAGGGCTTTTACACGGTGGACGGGGCCGGCATGGTGCACTTCTATGTGGGCATGGAGGGGCCCGTTGCCAGCTTTCAGGTCGACCCCCAGGGCAGCCTGTACACCCGCGGGAAAGAGCTGACCCGCCTCGAATTCGCCTGTATTTGGTAGGAGCCAGCTATGCGTCGACGTGACCTTCTTCGTGGTGCTTTGGGCTTGGGAATCTTGGCCAGCGTGGCCCCAGCAGCCTTTGCCAGTGGCAGTCCTCAACAGCAGCGTGCTGCCCTGTCCAACGCCTGGCGCAGCGCGGTGAGAGATGGCCGACCCATGCTGGTCATCGTCATTGACGAGGAGAACTCCTGGGAGCGTGGACGCCCCATCGGGAACTGGCTGAACAACGCCTCGGACGCCGACCTTGCGCCCCTTGGTCAAGTCGAAGTGGTCTGCGCCACCCTCGCGGATCTGCAGCGTCTGGTGCCCAAGATCGGCGGCGATGCGCTGCCGTGGTTCGTGCTGGTCTCCGCTGAGGGGCAGGCCACGGGAATCGCCGTCTCCATGCCCGAAGTGCCGCCAGATGACCAGATCGCTGTCGGTCGGGGCATGGGGCAGTCCGATGCCTGGACGCAGACGATGTTGGCAGGGCGTGCAGCGGCCATCGAAGCCGCGCTCTTTCCTGCGATTCGCCTGCTCGCTGGTCCGCTTCCCGGACGGGCTGAGGTCCTGGGCGCTGAGGTGCGTGAGCGCTTGGTTCGGGCCCCGCCAGCCGGCGCACACTGGGCCAGCTCCTACGGCTGCGGCACCAACGTCGAAGGGGTGGAGACCAACATGCGGGTGGGCTGCGGCATGGGCCATGTCAGCGCAGAGACGGCGCGCTTCCTGTACTTCTCGGACGTCAGCGAGTGGGACTGAGCTCTGGCGGGCTGAGCCGGCGGGGGCTGCTCCGCGGCGCTCTGGGGGCGGTCGGGACTCTGGCGGCGCTCTCGTCAGGCAGGGCCATGGCCTCGTGGTCGCCAGAGGAGCAGAGAGGTCTGCTCGCGGTGCAATGGAACGCCGCCTACCGGGCTCGCGTGCCGCTCTTGATCCTGCTCATCCCTGAAGATGAGCTGCTCGAGCGAGGCCAGCTGCTCGGCGAGTGGCTGATGGGGCTCCAGGATGCGCGGCTCGCGGAGCTTGGTCGCGTGGAGGTGGTGTGTGCTGAGGCCGGGCTGATTCGAGAGCGGATCCCAGAGCTGACCCTGCACGCCAAGGTGCACTTTGTGGTGGCCTGGCCAGGTCAGAGGCGCCCGGCCCAAGCGCTTTCTGTGGCTCTGCCTATGCGGCCTGAACCCTTTGCCTCCTGGGGCACCCCCGAGTGGAAGTCCGAGCAGCACCTGGCCTGGGACAAGGCGCGTTTGGCGGGGGAAGCCCAGGCCATTGACGGTGCGCTCTGGCCAGTTCTGGTGGACGCTCCAGTGCCGGAGATGCAGCGTAAGGAGCTGGCCGGCCGGGCCTGGGGCCTGTGGGTTGAGCAGGCACCGCCCGGTGCGCACTGGGCCAACTCCGGCAGCTGTGGCGTGCGTGTGGAGCATGTTGAGATGAAGCGGAACATCAGCTGTGGCATGGGCCACGTCTCTGAGATGGGCACCCGCTTGCTGTACTTTGTGGACATCTCCGAGAGGGTTGTGCCTTGAGTCCAAGCCAGCTGTTGCGGGAGGCGCTCGATGCGGGGCCTGCGCTGTTGTTGATCCTGCCCGAGGAGCGCAGACACTGGGCGGGGGTAGGCCGTGTCTTTGGGGAGTGGCTGGAGGCCATGGGTGCTGGGGACCGAAGCCGCCTGAGCTCCTTGTCTTGGGCGATGCTGCCGTGGGATGCGGTGCGCGAGCACTTGGGCCTGGAGGGGCCGCGGCCGGATTTGGTGTTGGTGGTGGAGACGGTGCATGCCCTGAGGGTGTCTTGGCCCAAGACGCCCCCGCTGGCTCCGGGGAGTTTTGAGTCCGTCTACGAGCGCGAGGATGCTCAGAACCTCGGGCGAATCGCGGGGAATGCTCAGGCCATTGATGCTGTGTTGTGGCCGCTATTGAAGGGCGTTCCGGCCGCTGGGGATGGCTCCTCTGAGCGTCCCCCCTTGGGGTCTTGTTGGGCACAAGCGACGGGCTGCGGGGTGATCTTGGAGGGCAGAGATCAACAAAACCGTATGGACTGCGGCATGGGCTACGTTCCCCAAGGGAGCCGCCGTTTCTTGGCACTCATCGATGAGCTGGAGCACGCGTGAACCGACGACACCTTCTTCGCAGCGCCCTTGGACTCGGATTGGGACTGGGGCTCAGCGCTGTGGCCCGGGCCAGTGACTCGCCGAAGAAGCAGCGGGCGGCCCTCTCGGCGGCCGTACGTTCCGCCACTCAGAGCGCGCGGCCCTTGCTGGTGATCGTGATTCCCGAGGATGATGGCGAGAAGTGGACCCGTGGACAGGCCCTGGGCGAGTGGCTCAACAGCGACAACGACGCCTCTTTGGCGCCTCTGGCAGCGGTGGACGTGGTGTGCGCCACGGTCTCGGATCTGCGTCAGCTCATCCCCCAGCTTCCCAAGGAGGAGCCTTGGTTTGTGCTGCTGAAGCTCGACGCTCCGGTGCGTCTGAAGACCCTGAGCCCTGTGCTTCCTAAGGCCCCAAAGGGGCAGCCTGAGTGGGGCGATGATGGCTACTTTGGCCAAGAGCACAGCGACTGGAACCAGAAGCGCATCGCGGCGAACGTGGCTGCGATTGACGCGGTGCTTCACCCTGCCCTGGCCAGCTTTGCGCCCCAAATCGGCTCTCTGGAGCGGCAGGCCGCGGCCGTTCGGGCCAAGGTGGTCGCCGAGGCGCCTGCAGGGGCCCACTGGGCCGTGACCGGTGGATGTGGCACCCACGTGGAGGGCGTAGAGACAGCCTACGGCGTGGACTGCGGGATGGGCCATGTTCCGCAGGGCAGCCAGCGCTTGCTCTACTTCTTGGACGTCGCCAACTTCCAGGGCTTTTGATGGCCGGTGTCGGTCTGATGTTGCCACCGGACCGGGCTGCTCTGGCTTGGCTCGAGCCTCTGCTGGACGAGATTGATTACGGCGAGGTCGCGCCCGAGACCCTCTGGGGCCCTCAACGCACACCCAACGGCTTTCACCGCATCCTGAGCTCTCTGGCGGGTGCCTTGCCCTTCGTGGCGCACGGCGTTGGGGCGAGCCTCTGTGGGGCCGACGGTGGCCACTGGGAGCAGCACCTCAGTGCCCTGGCGCGGGACCACGAAGTCTTTGGCTACCTGTGGATCAGCGACCACCTCGGCGCCGTTCAGCTGGCCGGCCAGCACGTGGGGCTGCCGGTTCCTGTGCCGGACTGGGAGGGTCGGCTCGCCCGGCGTTTGGGCTACCTGCAGGCCCTGGTGGGGGTGGCTGCCGTGGAGAACTCGGCTTGGTACGCGCCGATACAGGGCATGGCCCAGGAAGCCGAAGGCCTGCGCCGGGTGCTCGGCGAGCAGCATCACCTGGTCTTGGACGTGCACAACCTCTGGTGCAACAGCATCAACGCCGAGCAGGACCTGGAGCTCTGGCTGGAGCAGGCCCCACTGCACCGGGTCATTGAGATCCACGTCTCTGGCGGAAGCGAGGCGCCCGCCGCCTGGAGTCCCAAGCGTCGCCGTCGCATGGACTCCCATGACGGCGCTGTACCGGAGGAAGTCTGGGGACTCTTGGAGCGGGTGTTGCCGCGCTGTACGGGTGTGCGGGGGGTGACCTTGGAGCGCCTGGAGAACACCTTCGATGGCGGCGATGTGCCCTTGCTTGGGCAGGAGTTGGGTCGGATTCGAGAGACTCTGGGCAGCTTTGGACAGCCGCTCGGGGGCCCGGGGGAAGGGGCGCTGGCCCAAGCACTGGCCTTGGTCGACGAGAACGAGGACAGCAGCCACGAGCAGGCGCTTTTGGAGAGCTTGATCTCGCGGATTCCCTTGGAGGGAATGGACGCGCACGGCGTGGGCATCGCGGCCCGCTTGGTGCTGCGTCTGCGCTTTGAGCGCTTGATTCACGGCCATCCGCCAGCGTCTGAGCACTTTGAGCGGGACCCTCAGGACTTTGCCCAGAAGATGGGCCGCTACCACCGGGAGGTTCCGCTGGCGGCGGCGACGCCTTGGGGGGAGGCGGCACTCTGGCAAAATTGGTCTGATAATCAGACAGGCTGATGTGTCTGATTATCAGACAAGTCAGGCACGCTCACAAACAGCTCGCACCAACCGAGCCCATCCCCACGCGCTACTCAGGCCTTCTGCACCAAGTCCCCACTTGAGTCCCGAAGCTTGGGCACCTTGCCCAGCCCCCAGACCAGCCCCACACACGCCACCATGCCAATGGGAAGCACCAACCAAACCGGTGCACCAAAGCCCACCGGAATCGTGCCCAGGCCCACCGCCACCAACCCGCAGATCATCGCGTAGGGCAGCTGGGTCTTTACGTGGCGGCTGACCTCGCAGCCGGCCCCTACGGAGCTGAGAATCGTGGTGTCTGAGATCGGACTGCAGTGGTCGCCCCAACAGGCGCCCGAGAGCACGGCCCCGCTCGCCGCCAAGGCAATCATCGGGTCATCGCTCAAGGCAAAGCTCAGGGGCAGTGCGATGGGCATCACGATGCCCATTGTGCCAAAGCTGGTGCCTGTCGCAAAGGCCGTCGCAGCGCTGACCACAAAGACCGCTGTCGGCAGCATCGCGGCCGGCAAGAAGTCGCCGAGCAGCTCCACCAGGTAGGCGGCTGCCTGCAGCTCGCCCATCGCGGTGCCCAGGGACCAGGCCAGGAAGAGAACCGCCAGGGCCTCGAAGAGGGAGCCCATGCCATCCAGGCCGGCATCGAAGGTCGCCTTGAGCTTCAGGGAGCGGGTGGCCAGAGCCGAGATCGCCGCCACCAACATGCCCGCCAGCGAGCCCTTGAGCATCGCGTCGTAGCCGTCGGCGTTGCCCAGGATCTCAAAGAGCGCGGCGCCCGGTTCAGCGGCTGCAGAGCCGTCGATCCAGAGCACGATGCCGGTCACCAGGAGCAGCACCCCGATGGGCCCGATGGCCAAGAGTGCCCGCCACGGCGGATGCTCGGTCTCGCTCTCGCTGCTGTCTGCCTCGGGCAACTCCAGGTTCTCCTCGGCCTTGAGCATGGGCCCAAAGTCCCGTCCGGTGAAGGCGATGGCCCCCACGAAGACGATGGTGAACAAGGAGTAGAAGCGGTAGGGAATGCCCTCGATGAAGAAGGCATAGGCGTCGACATCGGTGATGCCTGCGGCCGCCAAGCCGTCCCCCATCAGTCCGACCTCGTAGCCAATCCAGGTGCTCACCAGCGCCACCGAAGCGATGGGTGCGGCCGTGGAGTCCACGATGTAGGCCAGCTTCTCTCTGGAGATCTGCAGCTTGTCGGAGAGCGCGCGCATGGAGCTGCCCACGATCAAGCAGTTCGCGTAGTCGTCGAAGAAGACGAGCATGCCCGCCAGCCAAGTCACCACCATGCCCCGGCGCCTTGTGGTGGCCACACGGATCAAGACCTGCACCATCGCCGAGGTCCCCCCGCTTTTGCTCAGAATGCCCACCATGGCGGCCACGAAGAGGGAGAAGAGGGTGACCTTGACGTGGTCCCGGTCGGCCACAGCGTCCAGCAGCCAGGGGTCGATGACCTGGTAGAGCCCGCCAAAGAGGGAGCCGGTGACCAGCACCCCGCCCAGCCAGCAGGCAGAGAACAGGCTCAGGAGCACGTTGCGGGTGGCCAGGGCCAAGACCACAGCCAGCAGGGCCGGCAGCAGCGAGAGGACGGAGGGCTCCACGCTAGTGCTCGACTGGCTTCATCTCGCCGGACTTCAGGCGGCCCCAGTAGTCGTCCAGAGCGGCTTTGACCTTGCCCGAGAGCAGGGCCACACCCAGGATGTTGGGGAAGGCCATGCCGAGGATCATCAGGTCGGAGAAGTCCAAGACGTTCTGCAGTTTGATGACCGAGCCAAAGAAGACGAAGAAGAGGAAGAGCACCTTGTAGACCATCGAGGAGCCCTCTCCGAAGAGGAAGGTCCAGCAGCGCTCGCCGTAGTAGCTCCAACTAATCATGGTCGAGAAGGCGAAGAGCACAACGGCCAGGGAGAGGACCAAGGGGAACCAGTCCAAGACGGTGGCGAAGGCCGCCGAGGTCATCAGCACGCCGTCTCCAACATTTTCGTCGTAGACCCCGGTGATGACCACAACCAGTCCGGTCATGGTGCAGACGATGATGGTGTCGATGAAGGGCTCGAGCAGGGCCACGATGCCCTCGCGAACGGGCTCGTCGGTGGACGCGGCGCTGTGGGCGATGGACGCCGAACCCACGCCGGCCTCGTTGGAGAATGCTGCGCGACGGAAGCCTTGAATCAGCACGCCCAAGAGCGCGCCAAAGCCGGCCTCGGTCGAGAAGGCGCCGTTCATGATGGTGCCGAAGGCGTTGCCCAGTTCGCTGGCGTTGGCCACCAGAATCCACAGGGCGGCCAACACATATACACCGGTCATCACAGGCACGATGACGCCTGCCACCTTGCCGATGCTCTTGATGCCTCCGATGATGACCAGTCCGACCAGGGCGGCCAGGACCAGCCCATAGAGCCAACTGCGTGGGTTCGCGCCGCCTTCGATGGCGCCCACTTGGTTGACGGAGGAGATGCCGACTTGGCTGACCGAGAGCACGGCGTCCGCCGCCAAGTTGGCGTCGGGTGTGGACTCGGTGGCGAGGATGCGAACGGGAGGAGACTGCAGCTCGCCGGCGACCAGGGTCACGGGGGCCAAAGTCTTGAAGCTCATCTCGCCGCTGGTGACCACGGTGTCCATGGGAACGGTGATGTCCAGCTCGGAGCGGCTGCGCTCGAACTGAACTTGGCCTTCGGCCTTGGGGGCCAGAACAGGCACCACATCGGCCACCGCTTGGTAGCTCTGGTTGGCTTGGAACATGTTGCCGCCGCCGAAGCTGCCGCCGATGCACATGACCGCGAAGACGACGGCCAGAATCTTGCCCAGCCAGCCCATCTTCATCTCGGCCAGACCAGCGCTCAGGTAGCGCATTGGACCGCCGGAGACTTGTCCTCTGGCGTCGGTCACCCGATACATCTGTCCCAGGGTGCACTCGGCGAACTTAGAGGACATTCCCAGGAAACCGGCGACGATCATCCAGAAGATTGCGCCCGGTCCACCGACCGCGACCGCGACCGCGACTCCAGCGATGTTGCCCAGCCCCACCGTGGCCGAGAGGGCCGAGCTCAGGGCCTGGAAGTGGCTGATCTCGCCTTCGTCTTCCGGGTTGTCGTAGGCCCCGCGGGTGACCTGGACGGCGTGGAAGAGGCCGCGCAGGTTGATGAAGTTCATGCGCAGGGTGAAGAACACGGCGCCCAGCACCAGCCAGACGACCACGATGGGCAGGGTGATGGCCTTGGGGTTGGCCACGGGCGCTTCGCTCAATGCCGGCTCAGCGGTCCACGCGACCACGTTTCCAGCCTCGATGCTTGCAACCTTGGCCACCCCTCCCAGGGTCAGGATGCTGCCGCCGACGGCGAGCACAGGGCGCTTGTCGGGGGTCTCCTTCACCAGGGGCATCACGTTCAGCTCAATGCCCTCGCCTGTGGCCAGGTCCAAGATGCCGCGGCGCTCGATGATGAGCGGCTCTGGGCTCAGGCTCTGGCTGACGTAGTACTCCACGCCATCTTCGCGTGAAGGCTCAGCGTTCAGAGTGCCGCTGAAGTCGTCCAGTGCCACCAGGGTTCCGGCGTCCAACAGGGACACGGGTCCACCGTCGACCACCAGCACTGTGTACGGGGTGTGGTCTGCGATGCGGCTCTCGTAGCCCCAAGCCACCGGTCCCTCTGCGCCGATCTGGCGCTCGCCGTAGATGGGGAAGGCCTGCTCGATAGGCATCTCGACCACGGGGACCAGAGTAAAGCCCTCCTCGCTGACCGCGGTGATCTGCTGACCATCGACGATTCGGCCCACGTTCTCTGGCACGGGCTCGAGATTCTCATCTCCCCGGTAGAGATCGAAGAAGAGCACGGCGCCAAGGGGACCAACCACCCACCGTGCGAACTGGGCGTCCGCCCGGTCAAAGAGGGAGACCTCTGGGACCTCCGCCTCTGCAGGAGGGGCTTCGTCTTGGGCCATCGCAGGCGCGACGATGAGCAGCAGCAGGGTCAGCAGGTGCAGCATGGGTTCTCCGAGGGGCCGGATTATGCCGCAAAGCCGCTCAGAATCAAGGCGGTGTCAGCCCTTGGGCGCCGCAGGAGCTGGGATCTCAAAGGAGAAGCGGCTGCCGCTCCCCAGCTCCGACTCCACCTGAAGTGTGCCACCCATCTGCCCGATGAGGGTGTGACAGAGGTGCAGGCCCAGGCCCACGCCTCCGTGGCGGCGCGTGGAGCTGTTGTCGGCCTGGTTGAAGGCGTCGGTCAAGCTGAGCAGGCGCTCTTCGGGGATGCCCTCACCGGTGTCTTGAATGGAGACACTCAGCACGCCCTTTTCCCACTCCAGGTCCACGTCAACCTGGCCTTCCGCCGTGAACTTCGCTGCGTTGCCGATCAGGTTGAAGAGCACCTGTCGGATCCGGGCGGGGTCCCCAAGCACCTCTTCTGGCAGGCCGTGTGTGTTCAGGTTGATGGAGAGAGGGTGGGTGAGCGCGGCACGCTGAAGCTCGCAGAGCTCCCGGCTCATGGCCCGCAGGTTGAAGGGCAGGTGTTGCAGCGTGAGCCCTTCCGAGGCCATCTTGGTGGTGTCCAAGATGTCATCCAGGATGCGCAGTAGACCCCAACCCGATTTCCGGGCCATCTCCGTCAGGGCCTTCTGTTCCGGGTTCAGGTCCCCATCCAAGAGCAGCTCTGTGGCTCCGAGCACGCCGTTCAAGGGCGTGCGCAGCTCGTGGGTGATGTTGGCCAAGAAGGCCTCTCGCGTGCGAACGGCGAGGCGCAGGTCCTCGGCCGTCGCTTCCAGCTTCTCCCGCCGCAGCTCTGCCTCTCGCCAGACCGAATGCATGATCTCGAAGAGTCCGGCCGAGAGCATCGCCACGCAGCTCATCAGGGCCATGATCACCAGGGTCTCATTGCGCGTGCTGCCAGCCAAGACGGAGCCAATGACCGGGGCGCTGATGAATACGATGCTGGTCAGAGTCCGTTTCCGCCGAGTCGGCGACAGGGCGCCAACGAAGCAGGGGATGATTCCCAGAAGCCAGCCAGGGTTGTCCGCGCCGGCAACCCAAGTCATCGTCAGAGCTGGAAGGGCTCCAGCGATGTGCCGGGTCAGGCCTTCAGGGCTGACCCGCGCGTCTCGGCTGGAGAGCCGGTCATTCGCCACGTTTCCGAGAACATAGACCGCGCCAACGGCCACGCAAGCCCAGGGGCGGTCACTCAGCAGCGCCGTTGTGCCCACCAGAATCGCTGTGGGTACCGGCAGGAGTTTGTCCAGGCGCCGCATCCACAGGGTGCGGAAGGCATCTTGAGCTTGAGGGGGGTGGTCGAATGCCACGCGTTGACTGTCCTCATGCAACAGGTGCTTGCTCAGGCCGAGGCGCGGTTCTGAGAGGTCCAGTAAGCCAGTGCATGCCGTAGGCTGTCCAGCGTCAATGGCTTTGGCAGGACTTCGTCCATCCCAGCGGCCTCGCAGCGGGCCCGCTCTGCTTGTGTCACGCCAGCGGTCAAGGCCAACACCGGCAGAGTCATGCCCTGTGCGCGGAGGCGGCGCGTGGCCTCAAAGCCGTCCATGCCCGGCATTCGACAGTCCATCAACACGATGTCGAAGGTCTCCTCTTCCAGAGCGGCCAAGGCCTTTTGGCCATCGTCTTCGGTGCGCGCGCTGCAGCCCAAGGTCTCGAGCATTCGGCGGGTCACCATCAGGTTGACCAGGTTGTCGTCCACCAGCAGAACGTGGCAGCTCACGGGCGCCGCTTGGATCAGCTCCTCCTCGGCCACTTGGAATTCGCTGATGGGCGCGTGAATCTCGAAGGTGAACTCCGAGCCAACCCCCAACGCGGATTGAACGGACAGGGTGCCGTCCATCGTCTCGACCAGGCGCTTGCAGATGGCCAGTCCTAGTCCGGTGCCACCGTAGCGACGGGTCGTGCCCGCCTCCGCTTGGGTGAAGGGCTCAAAGAGGCCTCTCTGGTGCTCCTCCGCGATGCCAATTCCGGTGTCTCGAATCGCCACACACAGGCGCTGGTCACCCCAGCTCAGGTGGACGTCTACGCTGCCCTGATCGGTGAACTTGATGGCGTTGCCCACTAGATTGAGCAGGATTTGGCGTAGCCGCGCTGGGTCGCCAAGCAGTGCCACAGGGAGTGGGCCTCTACTGACGCGAACGACCAGGTCGTCTTTGTGGGTGCTGGCGCTCAACAGGTCCACTACGGACTCGGCCAGTTGCCCTGGATCGAAGGGAATACTCTCCAACTCGATGGTCCCCGCGTCCAACTTGGCGGTATCCAGGATGTCGTTGAGGACCTGCAGAAGGCCCGTTCCAGACTGCTGTACCGTGGACAACATCTGCCGCTGGTCCTCATCTAGATCGGTGTGAGTGAGAAGCTCCGCCATGCCCAAGACGCCGTTGAGCGGCGTTCGCACTTCGTGAGACATTGTGGCCAGGAATGCTTGCCGCGCGGCCAGGGCTGCGACTAGGTCTCGGTTGGTCTCCTCTGCCTCCGCTTGTCTGTCGTGCAAACTGCGTGTCGTGCGCAACAGCGCTTGAAACACCGTCATCGTGATGATGCTGATGCTGGTGAGCATCAAGCCAGCAGCCGTGACGTCCAAGGCCGAACAGCCCACCATGGCCATGCCCGCCAGAGTGCCCAGGATGCTGGTGGACAGGGCGTAGAGTCGCAGCGCTCTGGTGGGTGAAAAGATGGCACCGAAGCAGGAGATCATGCCAAGCAGCCAGACGAAGGCCTCGGGTCCTGCGGCCAGGCTCATCAAGAACAGGCCGCCCCCGTTCAGCACCACCCGCATGTGGCCATCTTTCTCCAGCCATGGCCAGCGCTTGTTGAACAAGCTCATGCCGATGTTGCCACCGGTCTGGACGACTTGGATGAGCAGGGCCCACCACACATACTCCGCCTGCCAGATCACGAACGCGGCCAAGACGAGGCTGGGACCCGGGAGAACCTGGTACAGACGCTTGAGCCAAGTCTCTTGGAACTTGGACGTCATGGTCAGGTGGTCGTCGCTTGCGGCACTCATCGTCTGGACATCGGATCCAGGGAGCGGTCCCTGAAGCGAATTGGGTTCTGGATCCCCTCTGTTCTGGCGATAGAGAGTGGGTGGAGGCGTGATGCTCGCCCTGTTTCTTTTTGCCTGCAGTGGTCTTCAGCTCGGAACCCAAGTTGGGGAGCGCTGTGAGAGTCCCTGTGCCGTCACATTGCCGCACCCTTTGCTGCCCGATGGGCAGCAATTTGCAAGCTTCAACCTACAGGGTGGTGACCTGGTGAGCGCCAGCGAGGCCAATGTGGGCTCGGTCACCCTCCTTCACCCCAAGGGCAAGAAGGGCATGGCCATCGCCGAGTCCATCCTCCATGGGGAGACCCCAGCGGCCCTCGCAGGCCGGTGGGTCTTGGTCATGGACGCCCAGGGTGTGGTGCATGAGCACGGCCAGCGCCCAGAGGGCATCCAAGACCTGGTCTTGAGTCCCTAGTTTTCACTGATTCAAGAGAAAGTAAGGGCCATGTCTTTGCACACCCCTCGCCCGTGGGATGCCGTCGCCGAAGGCTATGCGGAGACCACCCTGCAGATCACCCAGGCCTTCGCCCGCGCGGCCTTGGATTGGGTAGCGCCCAGCCAAGATGCCCACATCTTGGACCTGGCCACCGGACCAGGCACCCTCTCCAAGCTGGCCCTCGCCAAAGTGGCGCAGATCACCGCCGTGGACTTCTCCCCGGAGATGCTTCGCATTTGTCGAGCGCAGCTCGCTGGGACCACGGTCGAGATCCTTGAGGCGGACGGCCAAGACCTGGGCATCCACCAGCGCTTCGACGCCGCGTTCTCCATGTTTGGGTTGATCTTTTTTCCGGATCGGGACGCTGCTCTGCGCTCCCTGCGGGCCTCCTTGCGGCCCGGCGGTGTGGCCTGCATCAGCAGCTGGCTGCCGCCCCAGCGCTCTACGGGCATGATCCAAGCCATGGGTGCCTTCTCAGCTGCGCTTCCGGACTGGACGCCTGGCGAGCTGGAGCGGCCGGATTGGGACCATCCGGAGATCATCGCCCAGGCGATGGAGCGCGCGGGCTTCCACGACCTGCAGATCGAGGAGCGCCTGATCAGCGTCGATGTGGACGCTGAGAGTGCATGGCGTGGCTTGGCCCAGGGCTTCGCGCCGTTGGCCTTGGCGCGCCAGACGATGGACCCGAGACTCTGGGCCGAGGCGGAGCAGCGAGGCCAGGCGTGGATGGCCGAGCACTGCGAGCCAACCCAGAGCTACGCGGCGCTCTTTGCCAAAGGACGCGCCTAAGCGGCCTTGGCTCTGCACGCCTCGGCTTCGGCTCGCAGACCCATCTCTTCGAGCAGAGTGGCGGCCAGATGCCAGCCTGCCAGCCACCCCGGCTGTGTCTTTAGGATCTCACTGAGGGCAATGAAAGCCTCTCTAAAGTCGCCCTTTCGTCGGGTGCGCTGCACGTGGATGAGTGCCTTGACGAGGGGACCTACGCGCAGGGGGAGCCCGGCCCGACTGCGCTTGGGCATGGGCCACTCCAAGGCCACGGCGGTGGCCAACAAGGCTTGGGTCCCCATCGCTTGGGGCAGCCAAGCGGGACTCGGCAGCGCGGGTACGTGCCACTGAGGAGCGGAGGAGAGGGCCAGGTGCAGAGGGCCTGCGCTCTTGATCCAACAGGCGGGTCTCTGGGCGCTTCCGTACTGGCCTTGCCAGAACAGGCGCACAGCAGCCAGAGGATCCGCCGGTACGCTCAGATCCACCCACAAGGCATGTCCGCCGGCGCGCTGGGCCAGCAGGCTCTCCAGGCTGCCTGGGTCGCCGTCGTGCAGCACATAGAGATCGGAGCTGGCCTGCGCAGGTCGGGACTTCAGCCCCACCTGGCCTCGGATCCAGGCTTGCCGCGGGCTGTGGGGTCCGGGGTGCTCTGTGAGCAGAGCGCGGGCTTGGGCACTCAGGCCTCGCTGGTGGGCCCCCAGTGCCCAGGAGTGGGCGCAGTCCGAGTCCAGGTGGGTGGCCTGGGCCAGTCTGCGGCGGAAGACGGGCTGCACAAAGCTACGAAAGCGTGCTTGATGGGTGGCTTTGTCGGACTTGCGCCACTGGCCGGCCGCAGAGCCGCGCAGGCCGTCGTGGGCTCGGTACAGGAAGGTGGCCAGAGGCAAGCTGCCGAAGGGTCCAACTTGGGCCAGACGAAGGAACATGTCCATGTCTTGGCCGCGCACCATGCTGGGGTCGTATTGTCCTGCTTCATCCTGGGCGCTGCGTCGAATGAGGCAAGCGCCGGGCATGCCTGGGATCAGCGTCACAGCACCTTGAAGCGCGTGGCTGGGAGGAAGTCGTGTGGCCGGCTTCCAGTCCCCCGGCTCTCCGCTCTCGCCGTCAAAGACGATGCTGTCGCCGAACACGCAGCTCAGAGTGGGGTTGGAGAAGAGCGCCTTTGCCAGCAGCCCGATGGCCCCGGGCAGAAGCAGGTCGTCGTCGTCCAAGATCAGCAACGCCTCCCCGCTCGAGGCCGCGATGCCCGCGTTCAAGGCGGTGGGCTTGCCCTGGTTGTCCTGGTGCAGGACCACCAGATCCTCTTGCTCGTCCAGCCACGCCTGCGTTCCGTCCTGGCTGCCGTCGTTGACCACGAGGATCTCGCAGGGCCAGCCTTGGGCGCGGGCGCTGGCCACGGCTTGTGGGAGCAGCTCGGCCCGGTTGTAGGTGCAGATCAAGATGGAGATGAGGGGGCCCTGGGTTGGGGCCTGGGGCACGGTTCCGACCGGCTCGCTGCTCTTCAAGCTCAGGTCGCCGAGCACCCGGCTGGGGCAGTCTCCGCGCGGGATCTCTGGCAGTCCCAGGTGCGCCAGGGAGGGCGCCTGGGTGGGGTGTGGCCAGAGGGGCTGACGGCCCGCGGTCCAGAGCTGCGCGGCGATCCAGCCATCATCGCAGGCTGGCAGCGCCACGCGCGCGGGGGCAGCGTGCAGGGTGCGGGCCATCGCCAGGCGCTCGGCTTGACCTCGGGGGCGGAACCCGGTGCTCAACATGCGCGGGCCTGAACACTGGGGGTGTGGGCCGAGAGGCAGCGGTGGGACTGACGCTTCAAGACCCGAGCGCTGCTGAGTTGACCCTTGTCCAGGGTGCGCTGGATCAGGGCCTGCCACGCCTGGGCGTCTTGGGGATTGAGCAGCACACGCAGCTCCGGGTCGGGGTGTGCGGCGAGAGCTTGGATGGGGTCTACGCCCAGGCCAGCCAGGTTCTCCCGCACCACGGGATTGCAGGGGTCGCACTCCAGGGCCTTGAGCAGGTGGCGGGTGCCGGTCTGTGGGTCTCCGGCGAGCTGGAAGAGCACGCCCAGATCGCTCCAAGCCCTGGCGGACCAAGGGAAGCGCTTGACCAGGTGCGCGGCGATGCGGGTGGCGCCGAGCAGGTCGCCCGCCGTGGCCAGATCCTCGATGCGCTGCGGGCCAGCTTGGGGGGCGGTGGCTCGGCAGACCACGATGACCTGGTGGGCCATGCGTTGCAGTCGCTTGAGGGGGAGCTGGCCGCCACCTTGGCGGTCCCAGTCTGTTGGAAGCTCGGCGTTCACCGCCTGAGATGCGCAGTAGCCCGCGGCGCTGGGGAGCACGCGCTGAGGGGCAAAGCCGGCCTCGCGCAGGGCCATGACCAGCTCGTCGGGTCGGGCTTGAAAGGTCCAGGTGGGGTGTCGTCCGGCGCGGCCCACACCGCGGGCGAAGTGGGAGAGGTTGTAGAGGGTGAAGACGCCCAGTCCCCCGCTCACGACGCGCTCGCGCAGGGCACGCAGGGTGCCTTGAAGGTCCTGCACGTACTCCAGGCTGCCCGAGCAGATCACCGTCTCTACCGGGTCCATTTGGGGGAAGCCTTGGGTGTTCAGATCCCGCTGCTGCACGCTGAACCCGGGCTCTTGGACCACGACCTCGTGGCTCACATCCAGGCCCTGGTAGCCAAAGCGAGGCCCGAGCATGCGCCCCAGGATTCCGGTGGAGCAGCCTACGTCCAAGACGCTGCGTCCGCCCTCGGCCAGCACGATGTCCGCCACCTTGCGCAGGCGCCTGTGGGCGATGTCGTACTTGAGCGTCTCCCCCTGCCAGCCCTTCTGGGTGCCGCGTCCGCTGCTGGCTCTTGGCAAGCGTGCGCCGTGGGCGATGGCCGCCAGTTGGTCGAGCTGGGTCTCCGCTTGGGCCAGAATGCCCGGCAAGGCCGCGGCCAAGTTGGCGCGGTGGGTGTCCCGCTCCCGCCAAGCTTGAAGCAGCATCTCGCTGAGCCCTTGAGGCTCTGCGATGTCCACGCTCAGGCCCCCCAGGCCGCACATCTGCAGCCACTCGGGGGTCTTGAACTCGTAGGCCACACCCACGGCCGGCACCCCGGCTGTGGTCGCGAAGATCAGCGAGTGCATGCGCGTGCCGAGGAAGAAGTCGCAGGCCGCTGCTTGGCGCCGCACGTGGTGGTGGTCCAGGTCGGGACGCTCTTCTACCGAGGCGCGGTCGCTGCCGATGGCTTGGGCGATGCGCTGCGCTGCCAGGCGGTCGTCTTGGTGGTATCCGCCAAAGTCGGTGCAGTTGGAGAGGAAGCGCACCTGTCCGCCGCTCTCTGTGAGCCAGGCGCTGCAGGCAGCGGCCACACTGGCCTCGTAGGCGGACTGGAGCTCCTTGGGGTTGTCGTGGCCGGGGAAGTGCCATGCGCGGGCCGTCACGCCCAGGATGGGAGCCTCCTGCTTCTTCCCCAGCTCGCTCTCTTGGGGCACATCGGAGACGGCCGCGTCTACACCGATGCGGATGGGGCACTGAACCCCCAGGCGGCGCACGATCTGAGCGGAGGCGGCGTCTCGGGCCAAGACCCACGCAGCGGGGTCCAAGACCTGGCGGGCGGCTTGCCGGGAGAGGGGGCTGTCCAGGGGGCCGATGGACTGGGCGAAGAAGACCACGGGGATCTGGGCGCGGTGTGCCGCGTGGTAGAGCGCCAGCCGAGGACCCAGGTTCAAGGCATACAAGTCGTTGAGGAAGGAGCCGCCGCAGGAGACGACCAGGTCGGTGTTCACCAAGGCCAGGGCCAGGGCTACAGGGTCGGCGTCCCCCATGCAGTCCAGCTCGGGGTGGAAGTGTGCGGCGACCTGGGGGTAGTGCGAGACCACCTTGATCTGAGCCTCCGGAAGGCGCGCTTGCAGACCGGAGACGATGCCCTGGAGGATGGCTGCGTCCCCGCGGTTGGCCGAGCAGAAGGAGTCGGCGATGAGCACCCGGGTTGGGGAAGGCTCTGGAGGCTGAAAGGCCTGGATCAGACGCAGGGCGCTGACGGAGGCGTCGTGGCAGGCGGCCAGGCGTTGGGCGCTCAGGCCCATTCGGCGCAGCTCCAGAGGGCGTTGGCCCAGGCGGATCAGCGCCATCTTGAGGGCGTCCACGTCTCCAGGAGGCAAGAGCAGACCGTTGACCCCGTTGACCACCAGGTCGCCGATTCCACTCAGCTCCGAGCTGATGACCGGTCGGTTGAGGGCGCCGGCTTCGGCCAGGACCGTGGGAATGCCGTCCATGTCGCCGTTGGGGGCCTGGATGCTGGGGGCGACGATCAGGTCGGCCTGGGCCATGGCCTGCAAGACCTCGGCGTAGGGGCGCATGGGCGAGAGGGTCAGGCCAGCTGGGAGCGGGCCAGAGGGCACCGGGGCTCCGATGATCTCCAGCTCCAGCTCGGGCAGGTGCTCGCGGGCGGCCTGCCAGGCGTTGATCAGGATCTGGAAGCCCTTCTTTGGGGTGGGTCGGCCCACGGCCAAGACCTTCTTCAGAGAGGTAGGCGCAGGCGGCGCCGAGGCGATGAGTCCGGCGAGTCTGGCGGCGTTGGGCACCACGGCGATGCGTTCTTTGGCCACGCCGCGCTCGGCGATAAAGTCCCGATGAAAGCGCGAGATGGTGATCACCTTGCTGCAGTTCGGGGAGAGCCTCTGCCACTCGCTGGGCCGCACGGCGGCGTCTTGGCGGAAGATGTCGTAGGCGTGGCACATCATCGAGAAAGGCTTGCCGACGCGCTCTGCGATGGGGCCCAGAGTGCGCACGCCAAAGTCAGCGAAGTGGCCGTGCAGGTGGTCGAAGGTGGCGAGAACCGCGTCCAGGCCTGGGGCGCTCAGATCCTGGTGCAGGATGGGGAAGGGGATGCCATCTGCTCCCTCGCCAAAGCGGATCCCCGGGTCCCCGGCCTTGTGGCAGACCACGCCTACATTGACGCCGGCCGCAGCCAAGGCCACCAGCTCCGCGTGAACGAAGGTCTGGCTTAGGACGGGATACTCTGGAAGGACGTAGCAGACGGAGAACATGGGATACCTCAGGGCCATGCCATCGGTCGCTCTCATCCCTAGTTGAGCTTGAGTGTCCAATCCCTACCAAAGTCCGAAGTCCGAGGAGCCCGTTTTGGCCCCTCAGCCCGTCTCGGTGATCCGGCGGCTCTTCTTGCCCTGCCTCTTCATGGGGCTGGTTCTGGGGCTCTTCTTCGTGCTCTTCGCCTTCGGCGGTGTACTGGGCCTTGAGTACGCCGACTCTGCGGAGCCCGCGGTCAGCTGGCCTGTTGTGGCGCTGATTGGGAGCTTGTCCCTGGGCAGCTTTGTGATGGCCTCTGGGTGCTACAAGGCCTAGCGCATGGTCAACCCCTACCAGCCTCCCGAGAGCGCAACGCCGCCAAAGGCGCCTGAATACAGGCTGCTCAAGCGCATCCTGGCTGTGCCCTTGGCTGGGGTTTCTCTGGTCTCGGCCTTGCTGGCGGTGGCGGTCATCGCCGGCACAGCAGTGGCCGCCTTTGCAGGAGACGGGACCGTGAGGTTGGGCGGGTTGATCGTCTACTTGGGCGTCGTCATCGCCGTCAGCTTGGGCAGCTTCGCCCTGGCCCGGGCCTTCTGGGATCCGGATCGGTACTCCAGAAAATCACTGGATCAAGCAGAGCTTCGCGCCATCTACGCCCGCGAGAGACTCGCCGAGATGCCCAATGGAGAGACCGGCATGTACCGCGAGACCCAGGACGGGGAGCTCGGTCGGCTCTACGCCCGGGTGCGTCCGGATCGTCTGCCCCAGCGCCACCGAGAGCTCATGGCCCGGATCAAAGAGCGTGTGGAGCAGTTGGGGCCGCCCAAGAGCTGAAGGTGCTCAGGGGGCCATGCTCTCGAGCATCTTCCAGGCCGCCGCCACCCGCTCTGGCCGAGCTTGGATGGCCTGCTCCCTTAGGACCGCCTCGACAAACTTGATGCCGTGGTCGTTGGTGATCTCAATGGCTCGGTCCACCAGGCCCACAGTGTCGTAGATGCCTGAATCGAGGGCCTGTGCGGTGCCGCGATGGGTCAACTCCAAGGCCAAGAGCGCCTGAACCAAGACCCCCAGCGCGCGCTGCTGTCCCTGCGAATCCAGGAGAGGCAGCAAGGTGCGCAAAGAGGTGCTCGCGGTCAGGGCGTGCAGGTAGACAAAGCCTGCCTCGTCTTCCACCAAGACGCGCCGGGCGGCCCAGGCCGTCAGCTCGGAGATCGCCGCGCCTGGATCTTGGGGAAGTGCGATGCGCGCGAGGTGTGCGCCAAACTCTGGCCAGTCCCAGACGGCGAGGGCTCGGTCGCTGATGAGTCCGGGTCGCTTCAGGTGGAGCGGGATGGAGGGAAGGGTCTCCAGCGCCTCGATCAAGTCCAGCTCGCCGGCCGCGATCTGCCCGGGCAGCTCTCTAAAGCCCCCCGCCCACAAGGCCAGGCCGTAGGCGATCTCGCGACGACGCGGCTCAGTGGGGTGCCGCTGCCAGGCACGCAGACCGTGGGCCACCCGCAGCAGCCCGTGCAGGCTGGCGCCCAACACCCCGGGTAGGAGTCCGGGCAGCTCGGCCTTCAGCAGGGCAATCGGATCCGCGAAGCCCAGGTAGAAGCTGGACCACTGGGCCAGATCCTCGTAGCGTCCCAGCTCCTCTGGCCTGGGTTGGCCAGGCGCCACCTGCCAAGGCTGGAGCAGTTCAGGCACATAGGCGGCTTGTAGGGCCGGAAGGGCATCCAGGCGACCCAGTGCTTCCAGAGCTTCGCTGGCCATCGGGCCGTGGTTGACCAGGTTGCGGGTGGTGCCGGCGTCCCAGAGGGGGTGGGTGGCTTGGTAGTGCAGCAGGGCGGTATCGAGCGTCATGGTGGCCTCGTTTGCACCCTGAATAGCGAGCCTGTCCAGTTCTGCGACTCCGCTGCCAACACAAGGACAAAGTGCTGGTCTATCGGCCGAATCACCCACCGACTTGAGCCCAAGGACAGGGATGAGGACCATCTTTCGTGCATCTAAGGCTATGTTGGGGACTGTCCCTACTTGGAGTTCCCCATGTTCTTGCTCGCCCTCTTCGTTGCCCCTGCGTCCGCGGCCGGCAACCACGCTGCGTTCACGGGTGATGGAGACCGCATCGATCTGGGCGCGGGCCTGGACCCTGGCAGCAGCTTTACCTGGGAGGGCTGGGTCAGCTTTGAGCAGGGCGGCAGCTCCAACTACGACACCATCTTTGAGGTGGCCGAGGCCGGCACAGGCCTGAACCTCTTCTACGTCGGCTGGGTCAGCACCGGATGGCAGATCGAGTTCAACGACGTGAACGCCAGCGAGGGCAGCTCCTGCACCGACGGCACCGAGGTGATCTGCGCTGCGGACACCTACACCGACTTTGACCTGACCCACTTGGCCGTGACGGTCGACGGAACCGACGTGGTCCTCTACGTCAACGGCGTGGCCACCCAAACCCTGACCTTGACCAGCTCGATGGTCTGGAGCACCACCGCCGAGTGGGGCATGGGTGCGGACACGGACGACGGCAGCGCCTACACCTCCGATTACTACGTCGGGGATCTGGACGAAGTGCGCATCTGGGAGACCGCCCACGACGCAGACACGGTCGCCTGCTTGATGGACTACGCCCTGAGCGGCGCCGAACCAGATCTCTATGCGCTCTGGTCCATGGACGATGCAGCGGGCTCCGGTACCGCCACCGATCTGGGTGCCAATGGCCTGGACGGAACCTGTGAGAGCAACGCCGACTTTGAGAGCTCCGCCTTTGGTCTGACCACTTCGGTGGGCGGCGACATCCCCTGCTACGACTTTGATGGGGATGGAGAGACCCCTGCCGACGGGGACTGTGACGACACGGACGCCAGCATCAACACTAGCGCCACAGAGGTCGATCTGAACGGCATCGACGAGGACTGTGATGGCTTTGATGGCGGGGTGGACACGGACGGGGATGGCCTCACAGACGAGGACGAGGTGGAGGTCCACGGGACCGATCCAGATGTGGCCGATACGGACGGCGACGGCTTGGACGATGGGGAAGAGGTGAACACCTACGGCACCGATCCCTTGAACGAGGACACCGACGGCGAAGGTCTCACGGACGGGGAAGAGGTCAACACCTACGGCACCGACCCGTTGGACAAGAACTCGGATGACGACGGGCTCAACGACTTCCGCGAGGTCACCGAGACCGCCACCGATCCCAACGACTCCGACTCGGACGACGACGGCCTGCGGGACGGGGACGAGGTCAAGATCTACGAGACCGACCCCAACCAGAAGGACACGGACGGCGACGGCCTGGAGGACGGTGAGGAGGTCAACACCTACGGCACCGATCCTCTGGATACGGACACCGACGACGGTGGCGTGGACGACGGCACAGAAGTGGACACCGATGGCACCGATCCCTTGGACGGCAGCGATGACAATGTGGGCAGCGGGGACTCCGACGGGGATGGCTTGAGCGATGCCGAGGAGGAGGACCTGGGTACTGACCCAGAGAACGCGGACAGCGACGGGGACGGCCTCAGTGACGGGGTCGAGGTCAACTCCACCGAGACCGATCCCTTGGACAGCGACTCGGATGACGACGGCCTGGAAGACGGCACCGAGATCAATGAGACCGGCACCGATCCCAACAACGGCGACTCGGACGGGGATGGGCTGGAGGACGGCACCGAGGTCAATGACACCGAGACCGATCCCAACAACAGCGACTCAGACCGGGATGGATTGGAGGACGGCACCGAGGTCAACGAGACCCAGACCGATCCCAACGACGCCGACTCGGACGACGATGGACTGGAGGATGGGACCGAGGTCAATGAGACCGTGACCGATCCCAATGACGCCGACTCAGACGACGACGGACTGGATGACGGGACCGAGGTCAACAACACCCAGACCGACCCCAACGACGCCGACTCCGACGATGGCGGCGTTAACGACGGCGATGAGATCGACGCTGGCACCGATCCCCTGGACGGCAGCGATGACTTTCCGGTGGATGAGACCGAGAACCCTCTGACGGAGTTGGAGAGCGTCTACTTGGGTGGAAGCGGCATCCAGTGCGGAAGCACGCAGATGCCTGTTGGCTTTGCCGGGTTGTTCCTTGGAATCCTCGGCCTTTTGGCCCTGAGAAGGCGTCGATAGAACTAGGTGCTAAAGTCTTCCTCTTAAGTCGCTGAGTCTTAAACCGACAATCTCTTAGCGAGGAGGCTGGATGTACGGCATGGTGAACAAGGCAATCGAGGGCTTGGTGACGGAGCGCTTCGGTGAGGACACTTGGTTTGGTGTGGTCGAACGGGCTGGAGTTGAGGAGGAGTCCTTCATCAGCATGGACCCCTACCCGGACGAGGTGACCTATAGGCTGGTGGGCGCCGCCTCTGAGATCTTGGATACCCCGCCAGAGGCCCTGTTGGAGGCCTTTGGTGTTTACTGGATCAAGTACGTTGGGCAGAAAGGCTACGGGCCGATGATGGACTTGGAAGGCCAAACTTTGGCCGAGTTCTTGGCAGGCCTGGATGCGATGCACAGCAGAGTCGCGGCGGCCATGCCCAAGCTTCGGCCTCCCTCCTTCAAGCTGAGTATTGTCTCAGAACAGCTCTACGAACTTGGATACTATTCGGAGCGACCGGGCTTGGGCCCGATGGTGGTGGGTCTGCTCAAGGGATTGTTGGAGGTCAAGGGTTTGACGGGAGAGGTTCGCTGGATCGGACAAAAGGGAGAGTCCTTGGATTACGATCGCTTTCAGATTCAGCTCTCAGCATGAATGGGGTCCCCCTCAATCTGGATCGGGACAGCGTCGCCGCGCTCTTCCCTTTCTATTTGGAGTTGGATTCGCAGCTCCGGGTAGTGGCCGCCGGTCCGGGTTGGGGGAAGATCTTGGACCCTGTTGGGCTACAACTTGGAGCTCAGATTGAGGTCCTGCGGCCGAGGTTGGACGCTCTGGAGGTTGCAGCACTGCTTGCAGGGCGTGAGACCTTTCGTCTGCGTGTTGAGAGCCATGAGATGGACCTTCGGGCGCAGATGCATCCTGTGGGGGAGGGCGTCCTTGTGCTGGCCTCTCCAGCCGTGCGCAGCATTGCTGATCTGAAGCAGCTGGGCTTGGAGTTTGAGGACCTCGCCGCCCACGATGCCACCGCCGACCTGATCACCTTGGTGCAATCCATGGAGATCTCCATGGCCGATGCCCGTCACCTGATGGACCAACTCAGGCGTCGGCGAAAGAGCCTGTTGGAGGCAAAGAGAATCGCGGAAGAGGCTCAGAGAGCTGCTGAGGAAGCTGCCGCTGCCCGTTACCGCTTCCTTGCGGCCATGTCGCATGAGATTCGTACTCCTCTGAATGGCGTGTTGGGGATGGGTCGCCTTCTTCATGGGACCGTGTTGAGCCTCGAGCAGCGACACTTCTTACGCTCTCTGCTCCAGTCTGGAGAAGGACTGCTGGGGATCGTGAACGACATTTTGGATTTCTCCAAGATCGATAGCGGTCGCTTGGTTCTGGAGGAGCGGGACTTCTCTCCGAGAGATCTCTGCGATGAGGTTCTGCGCTTGTCAGCGCCGGCGGCGCGGTCCAAGGGCTTGCTGCTGTTCTCGGTAGTAGACGTGAATCTCCCTGCGGTTCTCCTGGGGGATTCGGGAAGGGTTCGTCAGATCCTGACCAACCTGGTCGGCAACGCAATCAAGTTCACCCGCAAGGGGCAGGTCAAGGTCCATCTGGCCTATCGGGAGGGCGTGTTCTCGGTGGAGGTTCGCGACACCGGAATCGGGATCCCAGAAGACCGCCTTGAAGCGCTCTTCGATCCCTTCGTCCAGGAGGATGCCTCTACGACTCGTCGCTTTGGTGGCACGGGCTTGGGTCTGGCCATTTGCCGGCAGCTTGCTCGTTGTATGGATGGCCATGTAGAGGTCTCCTCGCAGGTGGGCGAGGGGTCCGCTTTCAAGGTACTGCTGGCCTTGACCTCGGTCGCGCCCTTTGTTCCAGCGTTGACTCAACTCGGCGGCGCCCTGGCCGTTGTTGAGCCCCGTACAGCGCTCAGGGAGTCGGTGGTCGACCTGTTGCGGGCTGAGGGCACTCGCGTCGAGGGCTTCGGTGCAGCAGAGGCCGTCCCAGAGGGGAACTGGGAGCGGGTCCTTCTGGCGCTCAACACCCCCCCTCCTATCTGGCTCGACCCTGCCCAAGTAGTCTTGATGGCGGATCTGGGCGACGTCCTTCAAGCGCGACGGGAGTCCAAGAGCTATGGCGGCTATATATGTCTGCCGGCCATGCGTTCCGAGATAATTCGCGCCGTCGACCCGACCCGCCCAACTCGCAGCGCACCCGCAGCTATGGATACCTCAGGAACCGTTGGGCTGCGTGTACTCCTGGTAGAGGACAACGTGGTCAACCAGCGCGTTGGCGTAGCTCTTCTTGATCGACTGGGATGCAAAGTGGTTCTGGCTGTGGATGGTCTTCAGGCGGTGGAGGAGGTGCGGACTCAGAATTTCGACCTGGTGTTGATGGACTGCCAGATGCCCGTCATGGACGGTTTCCAGGCCACGGAGAGAATTCGGGCCATTCGCGGACCCGAGCTTCCCGTGATCGCGATGACGGCCAGCGTGATGGCCGAGGACCGGGTCCGCAGCAAGCAAGTAGGCATGGATGCATTCCTTACCAAGCCTGTAGACTTCGAGGAGTTGACCGCAGTGCTCCTCAGAATGGGCAACCAACAATCTATCTTGGATCAGCGAGCGAACTGAGGCTCTCTGAGGCTGTTGGTCTGCTCCCACAGACTAAAGGCCGCGCCGCCGGGGTCCCGCATCACGCTCATGGTGCCCATCTCGCCCATCGGCGTAGGCGGCATCAACTCGGTGGCGCCGAGCGCCTTGGCCTTCATCGTGGCCTCCGCGCAGTTTCCGGGCGCCACAATGGCCAGGCTCCAGTAGCCCTGGTCCTGGTCCTCATCGGCTGGGGTCAGGCCCGCGATGGGCTTGCCGTCCCGGAAGAAGGTGGTGCTCTTGTCGCCGCCGCCGAGATCGACCTCCTCAACGTTCCAGCCACAGACGGCGGACCAGAAGGCGGCCTCGCGCATGGGATCGATGGCTGAGATGCTGTACCAGCAGAACTCTCCGGCCTCTGGGCTGCGGTCGGGCAGCTCAGGTGGCTCCTCCAGCTCGATCAAGGTGATCATGGCGCCACCGGGGCCAGCGATGAGCGCCATGGTGCCCTTGTTGGGGATCTTGTAGGGGTCCATCAGCACCGTGCCGCCGCGGGCCATCACGGTGATCAGGCAGTCTTCCAGATCGTCGACGTGGATGTAGGCGAGCCAGGCTGGCACCGGTCCGCTCTGGTCGAAGAGCCCGCCGCCCAGGCCGTCACCGGTGGTGAAGCGGTGGTAGGCGCCGGCGTTTCCCATGTTCTCACTGAACTCCCAGCCAAAGAGCTTGGTGTAGAAGTTCAAATCTCGGGGCACGTCTCCGCTGCCGAGGTCATGCCAGACGAATCGTCCGTGGGCCATTGGTGCTCCTGGTCGTTGGAGCCGCTCTAACGCGCTCCAAGCCTGGGCAGCCCCTCCATGACAGGCTCAGGGCGTCTCGGGTGCGTCTTGGCTTGGCAGGGTGGGAGCTGCAGGAGCCTCGGAGCCAGGGGGAAGGGGGGCCTCGAGGGTCTCCAGATCGGGCTCTGTGGTTTCCGTGGCCTCGTCCGTGTCGGTCTCCAGCTCCTCGGTCTCGATGAGGGGCTCGGGCTCGGGCTCACGCCAGCAGTGGTCTAGGGAGTCGACCTCCTTGACCTCCCGCTTGGTGAGCAAGATCAGACCGTTGGGGTCCACCAGCACGCTGATGTCGTCCTGTCGGTCGCTGACCTCGAACTGGCCGTGGCCGTGGTCCACGTCCACCAGGGCGCCCACGCGGCGGAAGCCGTCCATGTCGTCTACGGAGACGGGCACGTCAAAGCTGCCAAAGGGCACATCGGAGACCAGGCAGCCGCGCACGGAGTCTTCCGTGGTCATCACCTCGACGGTGATGCCGGGCATGAAGCCGCCATGGACCCAGAAGTCGAAGAAGTCGTCCAGGTCCTGGCCGCTCTGCTGCTCCAGGCTGGCCTTGAAGTGCTCGGTGGTCACGAAGTTGTCCTTGCGGGACATCAGCATGTAGTCCAGGGCCTTGTAGTAGACGTTCTCACCCACGCGGTAGCGCAGCATGTTGCCCATCACGTACAGGCCGTAGTAGCGCTGGGCCAAGCCGCCGTACCAGCCTTGGGTGCCTTCCGTTCCGTTGTCGGTCAGGCCGTAGGAGTTGACCATGCGCTCGGGCACGCCCAGGTAGTCCTGGCGGTTGTTTTGGTCCTCCAGGTACTCGCGCAGCAGCTCCATCCAGTCGAAGTAGGCCTGGGTTCCCTGAACACCGCGCACGTAGAAGGCGCTGTACACATCGGGCATCGCCCAGCTCATCCAAGCCTCGCGCACGCCGCCGGGCTGAACCAAGCCATCCCAGTAGCGGCGACCCAGCTCGCGGGCGAGCAGGGTCTGGTCCATGTAGGGGTCAAGGTTCCTGTAGATGGTGTTGGCGCCGGTGCCGCCTGCGCGGCCCATGATCTGGTTGATCTCCAGCATCCCGTCACCGGGCTCGTTGCGTCCGCGGGCGCCGAAGCTCAGGTCGCGACCTTGGTAGATCTCGAACTCGTCTACATCGATCTCGGGCATGAGGCGGTCGTAGAAGCCCAAGACACGGCGCAGCTCGGGTGCCAGCAGCTCCAAGGCGTAGGCCTCGGCTGGGTTGACGTGGATGCGCACGGAGGGGAAACCAAAGGCCGGGGGCTCCTCGTAGGTGGTCCACTTGCCCACAGCCATGCCAGGACGCAGGTCGTTCTCACCGCGCACGGTGATGGTGACCAGCTCCATGTCGGTGTCCCAGTTCTCTCGAATGGTCTCGCCGGTGGCGGCCAAGCCGAAGTTGTAGAGGCTGGGTGCCGTGATGGTGGTCTCGTGATCCCAACGGGTGCCGCCGTTGGTGGGCCAGACGTCCGGCAGCAGGTTGCGGAAGCCGGTGGTTGGACCCAGGCTGCGCACCTCGCCGCCCACTCCGTTGGAGGCAGCCTGCACGAAGTTCCACTGGGCTTCCCAGTCCATGTTGATGTCGATCTCTTCGCCCTTCTCAAGGGGCTCACTGAAGAGGATCAGCACCGGGTAGGGCACCTGAGAGCGGTCCACGCTCATGTCTGTCCAGGTGTCCTGGAAGTTGCCGGTGGCGTCGGCGTTCAGACTCAGACCGCTTCCGTCCTGGTCATCGCCAGCGCCAATGCCGCCGGAGGTGGTGTCGGGCGCCCCGGCGCCGGTGCCGATGCCTGTTCCGCCGGTGGCATCGTTGGTCACGGCGGCGGCTCCGTTGGGGCTGGCCTCTGTGTCCGTGTCGACCATGGCGACCACGTCCGAGTCCGCCCCGGTGCCGAAGAGGTCGGAGTTCAGGCTGGTCCAGGACAGCTCGTTGCCCTGGCGGTCGGCGATGAAGTTCACCTTGAAGGTGTTCTCTCGCGCCTCGAAGCGGGGCAGGTTGAGCACGACCATCTGGGCGCCGTCTCGGGTGGCCTTGAAGGTCAGGCGGGAGCGCACATTGACGTTGATGTACTTGCGCAGCTTGACCGGGCGCGCGTCGACCTTGACCTTGGCCATGACGGGCTCGACGGCGCGGGCGCGCAGTCCGGGGGTCTGGGGATCGATGCGCTTGGTCTCGTCAAAGCCCTCGCCGGTCACGCGCACGCGGCGGTAGTTCAAGTCCGAGTCCACACCGTGGGCGAAGACGGTGGTCTCCTCACCCATGGACATGGTGCCGCCGGCATCCTTGAAGCAGGTCAGCCATCGGTCTTGGGCACCGGCGGTCAGTCCGTAGGACTCATCGGTGATGAAGTCCGCCACGATCAAGCGCTCGTCCCAAGGCAGCCCACCCCAGGAGGTCATCAGCATCTCCTGGGCGATACGAGGCCGAACGTCTAGGCCGCCGGCGAGCAGCGTGGCGACCCGGTTGGGCAACACAGCGCCAGCTTTGATGAAGGGGATGGCGGTGCGCTTGTCGTTGACCACCATGACCATGTCGTAGTTGAAGATCTCGTCCCGCTCAGCTTGGTCTGCTCGGCTTGGGATGAGCAGGTCGTTCACGTCGGCGTGGGTGGAGATCATCACCCCGCGCTTGATCTTGGTGGTGAAGCTGGCGCCTTCCTCGGCGATGGCGCGCATCTCTTCTGGGTCGGCGCCGGCCGCCAGGACCATGTGGTTGGCAAAGGACCAGGCATCGGCACGGGTCTCAAAGTCCACTGTGACCGTGCCGGTGCCATCAAAGACCACGCCGGCGTTTCGCTGAAACTCACCGCGGCCGGCCTTGATGGGCATCACGGTGCCCTCTTCCAAGGTGTAGGTGCAGCGGCCAACTGTCACTTCTCGGTTCTTGACCGTGACGACGTCTGCGTCCACGTGCAGATCCCCACCCAAGCGCGCGCGCTTGTTGAGCTCTGCAGCGGGTGGAGCCTTGGCTTGAAGGCTGACCAGCAGAAGGGGAACAAGGCTCGTCAAGGGGACCTCCGTTTGCGCAAATTCTCACCCAGGAATCGAGAGACCATCAGTCCCCCCAGGAACCCGAAGAGGTGTCCCTGCCAACTGATTCCGTTCACTAGTCCAGGGACGAGTCCCCAGAGGGCTCCGCCGTACACGAGAGTAACGCCAATGGACATCAGGATTGCGGTAGCGCGTCTCTCAAAAAACCCGCGGCCCATTAGGAAGCCAAGCCAGCCGAACACCACGCCACTGGCACCGATGTGCAGAGAGCCCGGGGAACCCAGGAGCCAAGCACCGAGTCCGCCTGTGAGGGCGGCGACCACCGCGACCGCAGCGGCGTCGCTGCGCTTCCGGGTCATCGCCAACATCATCAGGGGAATCCCTGCCGTGGTGTTGGCAAGGATGTGACCGAGATCCGCATGCACGAAAGGCATCACCAGCACACCCCACAGGCCCGCGATGGTGCGAGGGACCACCGAGTGAACCGCGATCCAGCCGCCTCCGAGCCAGTCGGCCAGGGTGACACCCCAGATCGCTGCCCAGGTCGCACCCGTCGCCACCGCGGCCGCTTTGACCTGGGTGACGAGGGCTTTGCCTTCGCGTTTTACGAGCTCTGTGCTGGGTGCCATAGGGAGAACCTAAGCACCTGAGAGGCGATGTGCCTTCCTGGATCCCGGCTGCTCAGCCGGCTCTGAGAAGCCGTCAGGCGCCGACTGGGGCGAGAATCACTCCGCAAAGCGAAGCCCTCGGGGTCGAAGCCTGCGTTTCGACCTAGTCGACGCCGAAGGCATCACAGAGACCCAGCGGGCGAAGGGAGTGAGTCTCGTTCCACCAAGAAGCCGTCAGGCGTCGACTGGGGCGAGAATCACTCCGCAGAGCGAAGCCCGCTCGTGGATGCCGAAGGCATCACAGAGATACAGCTACTGCAGGTCGATGCTGACTTCGCCGTCACCAGACTGCACGCCTGCGGTGTTCGAAGCGTTGGATCCGCTGTTGTACGAGCCGCCGCCGCCAGCCACACGACCGCCTTCGCCGCCAGTGTAGCCGCCGCCGCCGCCGCCGCCGTAGCAGCCACGTCCGGAGCCGCCGCCGCCAAAGCCGCCATCGGCCTCATCGCCACAGGTGCTCCAGGTAGAAGCGGAGCCTTGGCCGCCCTCGCCGCCGTCCACGATGGCCGTGCCGCCGCCGCCGCCATAGTCGCCGTCGCCGTCAGAGTTCAGACCGGCACCGCCCGAGCCCCAGCTGTAGCTGGAGGCTGCGCCGCCCTCGCCCAAGGTTCCGGTGGCTGTGCAGACACCGGTGGTGCCGCTTCCGGAGCCCTCGCCGCCGTACTCGCTGGTGAGCGCATCACAGCCGTTGTCGACCACGGACTCGCGGGTGCCACCGCCGCCGCCCGCGATGAGCAGGGGCGTGCCGGAGCTGTTCAACACGAAGGAGCCGCCGCCGCCGCCGCCGTTGCTGCCCGAGCTCTGACCTTCACCCTCTTGTCCGACCAAGATGGTGAGCACGTCTCCAGCGGTCAGGGAGAACTCCCCGCTCATGTAGGCGCCAAGACCACCCACGTAGGTGCCGTCTCCGGCAGCTCCCTGGGCGCCGTAGGCCTCGATCAAGTAGGTGCCGGTGGTGGGCACGGTCCAGGTCTGGACGCCGTCGGTGACGGTCACTTCACTGGCCAAGGTGGTGCCGGTGTAGTCAGTGTCGCAGTCACTCTGGGTCGGGCCCGCGTAGCCCGTTGCGCCACAGGTCTCGAAGTCCCGGGTTCCAGCCCAGTTGATGACCTCCACCGACGCGGTTGCGGTGCTGCCATCGTCGTCCCCGTCGTTGGGGGTCACCGTGCACTCCCAGGTGTCCAAGTCCACCGTGTTGGCCGCATCCACGGTGTCGTTGGTGAAAGTGGTGGTGCTCAGGCTGCCAAAGCTGGTCCCGTTCTGAGTCCAGGTGGCGCTGTAGGTCACAGTGTCCCCGTCCGCGTCGGTGCTCGCCACACTGACCTCGCAGAGCAGGTCCTCGGTGTCGTCGGGGGCCGTTGGGTCGATGGCGATGGTGGGTGCGGTTGGAGGCGTGTTGGCTCCGGTCGCTGCAGAGCTGGCGACCGCGGTGCCGTCGTCCGTGCCGTCATTGGGGGTGACGGTGACGATGATGACCTGGTCCTTGTCGAAGTAGGTGCTGCCAGCCAGGCTGGCGCCGGTCTCGCCAACCGTTGTGCCGTCGACCGTCCATGCGTAGGTGTAGCTGACCGAGTCGCCGTCCACGTCGCTGCTGGAGACGCTGGCGGTGATGGTCTGGTTGGTGGTCGGCGCGCTGTTGTTCAGGGTCACGCTGCTGATGACGGGTGGGGTGTTCTGGGCGGTCGCAGTGGCCGAGGTGACCGCCGCGCCGTCGATGGTGCCGTCGTTGGGCGTGACGATGACGACGATGGCGTCGCCCTTGTCAAAGTCGCTGCTGTCCAGGGTGCTGGCCGTACTCACGGTCGTGCCGTTGACCTGCCACTCGTAGGAGTAGGTGATGCTGTCCCCGTCTGCGTCACTGGCGGTGCCCAGAGTCACGCTCAGGGTCTCGCCCTCGACCGGGGTGGTGCTACTCAGGGTCACGCCGCTCAGAATGGGGGCGCTGTTGTCCACAGTGACCGAAGAGGAGCTGACGGGGCTGCCGTCCTCTTCCCCGTCGTTGGGGGTGATGGTGCAGACCAGAACCTGTCCCTTGGAGAAGTCGCCGCCGCTGATGGTGGCGCTGGTGCTGATCTCGGTGCCGTCAGCGGTCCAGGAGTAGCTGTAGCCCTCGGAGTCGCCGTCATCGTCGCTCCAGCCGGAGGCCGAGCAGGTCAATGAGCCGCTCTCGTCCACCGAAGTGCCATCCAGGTCGGCGCTGGTGATGCTGGGTACGGTGTTCAATACGGTGACGCTGGCGCTGGAGGAGGTGCCGTCGCCCTCACCGTCGTTGGGGGTGGCGGTCACGGAGACCACTTGACCCTTGCTGCTCAAGCTGGCGTCCAGGGTGCTGCCGGTCTCCGACTGCAGGGTGCCGTCCACGGTCCATGCGTAGGTGACGGTGACGGTGTCGCCGTCCGCGTCGGCGGTCGTCTCGGAGGCCGAGATGGTCTCCAAGGTGTAGGGCGCGCTTGGGCTCAGGGTCAGGCCGCTCAGGGTGGGCAGCGTGTTGCTGACGGTGGCCGTATCCGAGGTCACAGGCAAACCGTCGTCGAAGCCGTCGTTGGGGGTGACGACCACGTAGACGCTCTGGCCCTTGGAGAAGGAGGCGCTGTCCAGGGTGGCGGCGGTTCCGACCAAGCTTCCGCCGGCGTACCAGGCGTAGGCGTAGGTGATGCTGTGCCCGTCTTCGTCGCTGGCGGTGCCCAGAGTCACGCTGAGGGTCTCGCCTTCAGCGGGGGTCGTCGTAGACAAGGCGGCGCTGGTGAGCACCGGCACGGTGTTGCCGACCACGATGGGATCAGAGAGGACGGGGGTGCCGATCTCTTCGCCGTCGAAGGGAGTCAGCTCACAGACCACCGACTGCAGGTGAGAGAAGATGCTTCCGTCTGCAGTCGAGGACAGACTGGCCTCGGCGCCGTCCACCAACCAGCGGGTGTTGTAGGCCTCGGCGTCCGCATCATCGTCCTGCCAACCGGTGGCCAAGCAAGACGCGATGCTGCTCTCGAAGAGCTCAGCTGGGTCGATGGCGGCGCTGTCCACGACGGGCAGGGTGTTGAGCACGGTGAGGACTTCGGAGTCCATGGGTGCGCCGTCGATGAAGCCGTCGTTGGGGGTGACGGTCACTTGAATGGTGTCGCCCTTGTTGAAGAGGGTGCCGTCGATGCTGTCGGTCTCGCCTTCTTGCACGACGGTGCCGTTGACCTTCCAGGCGTAGGAGACGGTGACCACGTCGCCGTCGATGTCGTCGGTGGAGACGGAGGCCGTCACGACGCTGGCCTCGCGCACTTCAGAGGGCGCCAGAGTCAGGGTGAGCAGCTCGGGTGCGACGTTCGCGATCGATGCCGATGCGGTGACGGGCTCTCCATCCTCCTCCCCATCATTGGGGGTGACGGTGACCTCCCACACCTCGCCGCGCTGTGTCTCGCTCGAGGGCACGGTCTCGCCGTCCCAAGCCGTCTCTTGGCCATCGACGGTCCAGGCGTAGCTCAGGGTGACCGCGTCAGCGTCCACGTCGCTGCCGCTCGCCACAGCGATCACGTCTTCGTCAGCTTGGGGCACGTCAACGGGGATTGTGACTTCGGCCAGTGGTGGCGTGTTCAGGATGGTCACCTGGGCCACGGCGGCGTCGCTGTTGAGCTCCTCACCCTTGTTGATGACCGTGACCTCCCAGGTTTGGCCCTTGGCGGTGGCCTCGGCGGGGATGTTCAGGGCGCCGTCAAAGTCAGACTGCTTCTCTCCGTCCAAGGTCCAAGTGACGGTGGCGTTGTAGGCGCCGGGGTCCACCTGGTTGTAGCCTTGACCGCCACCATATTGTCCGTTCTGACCGGCCTCTGGCTCCAGGACCTCGATGCTGAGCTCGTCGATGGTCGTGGGGGTCTCTGGCGTGATCGCGACCCCGGGTGTCGGAGGAGCCAGGTTGTTGCTGCACGCAGCGAGGGTGGCGAGCAGGGAGAGACCGACGAGGGGTGCGAGGCGGGACATTGGAGATTTCCTGTGCGTTCAACTTTTAGGCTGCCACCGTTAACGCTCGCTCGCCGCACAGGAGGTGTGTCATCGCTCTGTCTTGTGTTGAATGTCAGGGAATGGACTGTCGAATCCTTCCCCCTTGCACGAGGCTACTGCTTGTCGATGCTGATCTCGCCATCTCCGGACTGCACCGCCGCAGTCGCCGAAGCGTTGCTGCCGCCGTTGTAGGAGCCACCGCCTCCAGCGATCCAGCCGCCCTCGCCGCCGGTGTACCCGCCGCCGCCGTAGCAGCCCCGTCCGGATCCGCCGCCGCCAAAGCCGCCTTCGGCCTTGTCACCGCATCCGCCGCCGCTGTTGCCCTTGCCGCCCTCTCCGCCAGAGGTGATGGCCGTTCCGCCGCCGTTGCTCTCGTCGGAGTCTCCGTCGGTGTGCCAGCCGGCGCCCGCTGAGCCGTAGGTGCTCGCGGAGACTGCGCCGCCTTCTCCCGGGGTCCCGGTCGCGCTGCAGTCTCCGGTGGCCGAGTTGCCCGAGCCGGCGCCCCCGTACAAGCCGGTCAGGGCATCACACCCATCCTCGTTGGGGTCTTTGCGGGTGCCGCCGCCGCCGCCGCCTCCTATGGCAATTTGAACGCTACGGTCAATTTCGTTACCGATGGTTCCGGCAGTGATGTGCAGGTTGGCACCATTTCGTTTGTGCAGATGCCCACGGAGATCAATTCTTCTCAGCCCGAAAATATTACGGTTGAGGTGAGGAATTCCTCGGGGGCGACCCAGCAGAACAAGATCGTGGTTTTCTCCACCGATCTGGGCACTCTGTCGCCCTCTACCGGTAAAGTGCTGACCAATGCGTCAGGACAGGCAACGGTGTCACTGGATATCGGCAATGATTCTGGTGCGGGTACGCTTCAGGC
>CAJXRZ010000024.1 GCA_913060515.1 uncultured Pseudomonadota bacterium
CTTCGTCGGCAGCGTCAGATGTGTATAAGAGACAGGTAGAAGAGCTCCCAGTCCCCGTAGATCTGGCGGCGGATGTTCTGATTGAAGCGCACACCGATCTTGGTGTACTCGTAGTATTCCTCTTCTGCTTCCTTGGAAACGGGCGTGCTGTTGCCGATTCCGTAGTAGGGCGCCTGGGTCCAGTTCACGTAGCGAACGTCGGAGCGCCAGCGCCACTTGGTGCCCAAGATCCCCGGGATCTCAAAGCGGAAGAAGTGGTTCGCGTAGCCGCCAGTGGTCTTGTAGTACTGGCCACTGATGCGGAAGGCGAAGGGCTGCTCGGGGTCGGCACTGGGCCAGATCACGCCGCCAAAGCCGCCGTACCCAAAGAGCAGGGTGGAGTCGTAGGAGAGCAGGGGGACCGCGATCCACGCCGGACGCATGTCCAGCTCGCCATCCTCTCCCACTTCAGGTGGAGGGATGGCGGGACCGCCGCCGCCGCCGCCGGCTTGCACGGGCTGACTGAAGGCCGTCAGCAGAGCCAGGTTCATGAACACTCAGCGATTCTCGCTCAACCACTCGTCTTGGTCTGCCATGAGGGTCTCGATGCCCGCACCCAGCACCCCTTCGATGTCGGCCGCATCCAAACTTCCAACCTCGGTTTGCTGCCAACTCATGTTGTAGCGCCGGCTGCCGCCATCGACGGGGATCCAGATGTCCAAGGTGTAGCTCTGGAAGAGCAAGACCTTGTTGTCGGTCTCCTCGTTGGGGGCCAGTTGGTAGGCCCGAGCCACCAAGGCGTCCCCATTCTCGCTGGGGATCCAGCGGTAGTCCTTGTTCATCTCGTAGGTCATCGTCCCGTAGAAGAAGCTCTCGCGCCGGATGAGGTTGTGGGCGCGCATCAGCTCGCAGGTGCGGTCCAGCATGCAGTCCGGGTCACCCTCAATGAAGGTGCGGGTGTAGAGGTTGGGCGAGCTGGCCTCGACGACGGTGCGATCCTCAATCCGGATCAGGTCCATGTGCTTCTCGGGCGGGTGCTCCGATTGGAAGACCACGCCGAGGCCGAAGGTGTCGGCGGGGTCCAGGCCATGATCGACAATCCCCTCCACCTCTGAGGCCGGAAAGGCCGTGACGGTGTAGCTGCGCTCTTGCCAGTTCGCCTCGTAGTCCAAGTCGTCGGTGAGCAGCACCAAGTCCGCGATGAGTTGCTCGACCTGCTCGGGGTCTTCCCACTGGGTCCAGAGCTGACGGGTGGTCTCATCGATCTCGGGCGGCGCGACCTCGGCCTCTCTGCAGGCCAAAAGGGGGAGCAGCAGGATCATTGGCTAGCCTTTAGCGCGGCCTTCTCGAAGGTCCGCATGTTGTCGGGCAGGGTGCGTCCCGTCAGGCTGCTCATCACCCAGGCGGGGATGTCACCGCCGGGATTGGAGACGGTTCGGTAGAGCAGGGTACTCGGGCCGGAAGGGTTGGGCACGATCTCCCACATCCCGTAGGTGAAAGCAATCTCGATGGCCTCGGCGTAGGTCGAGGTCACATGACCCAGCTCGGTGGCGTAGGTGCTGGAGTCGATGGTGCTCCAGGTGCGGCGAAGGTGACCACTCACGCCGCCTACATCACGGTAGCTGGAGGCATGGTTGAACCAATAGCGCTCGGAGACCGGAAGCATCTTGGGCGCCTTGACGACCTGGTAGTAGTCGCCGCCGCCAAGCTCGGTGGATTCGTGCAGGTTGGTCGAGAAGGTCTCGTGGTTGTCCACATCCGAGATCAGCTTGAAGAGCGTGTCGTCGTCCACCGAGGCGTGCAAGACCTTCTTGCCCATAAAGGCATCGACCCCAAGACTGCTGATGTGCTTCTTGTAGACCTGAAGCCCGTCATCGTCGTCGGTGCTGACGTGGTTCCAGCCCGACTCACTGAGCAGCTCGGTGTGGATATCAGCGGTGTTGGCCGCCTGAACGGAGGGGACCACCAGCAGTGCCACCGTGCTGAGGAGGGCCAAAGTAGCGGTGCTCTTGGCCAAGTTGTGTGCGCGCATGCGTTCTTCCTCCATCTTTACCGACCGCGGGTCACTCTACACGCAGATCTGCGCGCTCCCAAACGCCTGAGTCTGGGGAGGGGCCTTAGGGCAGGGTGCAGGTCTCTTCCAACACCCCAATGAGCCAACGCACTCCCCGATCCAGGTTCTCGACGCTCACGCGCTCCTTGGGGCCGTGGAAGCCCGCCAACTCCTCTTGGGAGACGTCGAAGGGAACCAAGCCGTAGGCCCGGGCGCCCACGTGGCGAAGGTAGATGCTGTCGGTGAAGCCAGGGGAGATGGCTGGACCCACAACGACCTCGGGGCGATCTGCCTGGATGTGGCGGCTCAGGGCTGCGTAGAAGGGGTCCTCCTGCCACTCGCTGACCGCGGCTTCCTCTCGGGAGAGCACCTGGATCTCCACGGCGTCATCGTCGATCAGCGCCGCCAGCTCCGCCAGGGCCATGTCTGCGGTTGTGGTGGGGCTGAGCCGGATGTCCAAGACGGCGCTGGAGGTGCCCGGAACCACGTTTGGAGCGCGCGCGCCCTCCAGTCCAGTGACGTGCCAAGTGGTGGTCATCGAGGCCCGAATCACCGGATTGTCCATGAGCTGGCCCTTGAGCACGGTCTTGGCCGGCTTGGTGAGCACCAGCTTTTCCACGCCTTTGCGCTGCTGCCCTACGTTGTTGAGCAGCTCAATCATCGCCGGATGCCACTCAGGTTCCTGGGCCTCGTTGTGGGCGCGCACCTTGTTTAGGGCTCGAATCAAGTGCTCAGGGGACTCCCGCTCCACCACCGGGGTGCTGCCGTGGCCGGGCTCTCCGTGGGCCACGAGCCGAACCCAGAGCACACCCTTTTCCCCAACGCTGATGGGGTAGACCGTCTGTCCCTCGAAGAGCAGGTCCTGCACGCCCATGCCGCCCTCATTGAGCACGTAGGCGCACCCCAGCTCGTCCCAGCGCTCGACCAGGCGTTTGGCGCCGCCGTTTCCGTCCTCTTCATCGGCGACCGCGAGCAGCCACACGTCGCGGCTCAGGGTGGCCTTGCTGCGCTTGAGTGCCGTGAAGGCCTGGAGCTCAACGATGCCCATGCCTTTCATGTCCAGCGCTCCGCGGCCCCAGATGTAGCCCTCCTCAATGGCCCCAGACAGAGGCCCCGGACCGCCTTCCCAGAGCTCGGGCTCCCAGTCCACGGTGTCGATGTGGGAGAGCAAACAGACCGGCCCCCCGCCGCTGCCGTCTCCGGGCAGCTTCGCCATCAGGTTCGCGCGCCCCGGAGCGTACTCGTCGATCTCATAGGGGATGCCGGCGGCCGCCAGGTGCTCGCCCAAAAATCGGGCCCCATCCAGCTCTTTTTCGGCTCTTGTATCGACCTGTAGGTAGCTGGAGAGCAGCTGCGCGCTCTCTTGAATGTGGGCCTCCTGGTCAAAGTCTTGACCGCCTTCCCCAAGCGAGGCCAACACGCTCCACCAGATGCTCAGCATCATTTGTCCCAGCCATCTAAGGTGCTCTCTGCCAGGGTCATGTTCTTGGCCGAGGGGTCCGAGATGGCCTGCCGAATGGCCACGTTTCCAGCGTGAAGCTGCCCACTCATGGAGCTGATGAGCAAGCGCCGGAAGGCGTCCCCTTGCGGGGAGAGGTCCTCGAGCAAGGCCACGAAGCGCTCACGGGTCACGACACGCACGCTGGCCGGCACGACCACGATGCAGGTCGCGCTGCGGGGATTGCCGGTGACCAGGGCCATGTGGCCGAGCAGGGCAGGGGCCTGGATCCGAGCCAACTGCTGTTCCTTCCCGGCGTAGTCCCGTTTGGCCACGTTGACCGTTCCGGCAGTCAGGATCCACATGTCGGCGGAGGGATCCCGCTCGGTGCAGAGGCGGTGGCCGCTGTTGAGCTTCTGCTCGGGCAAGAGATCCAGGACCGCCATGAGGTGAGAGGCGTCCACGTCCACGCCGTGCTTGGCAAGCAGCTTCTCGGCCATTTGGTACAGGGGGCTCATGAGGTGATCCCAAAGAGCAGAGAGAGGCGCTCGCCCAGCGTCAGGGGTTTCACCGGGGTTGGTGTGGGCTCCAGGGCGGCAGCCTCGGCGGCGCGCTGTTCCTGCCACGCTCGGCGCAGCTGAAGGTTGGTCCCTTGGATGCGCTTGGCCAGCACGCCGATCAGGTGTCCCTGCAAGGCGGCTTGGGCGCGGGTGCCCTTGGTCTTGGCGAAGAGCTCCGGGGTGAGCAGCACCACGGTGCTGGGAATGAGTGCCCGCACCTGCACGGCGGCGGTCCAGTCCCCCCGGGAGAGCGCACCCTCGCCGGTGACCTCGCCTGGCCAGATCTCGCCCAGAAGGCGGGTTCCGCCGCTGGTTGGAAGCTCGGCGACCAATCGGCCCTGGGCCAAGAGACAGGCCGTTGGCACCCGAGACCCAAGTTCGATGAGGACCTCGTCCTGGCCCAGGGCGCGGCTCTCGCCGTACCTGAGCAAGTCGACCAGTTCTTCTTTTGGCAGCGTTTGCAGGCTGCGAAGGCGCTGAAGTTTGCTTGCTTTCATTGCGAAAGAGTACACCTGCGCATGTAGACTGCCGCCATGATTCACCTGCTTCTGCTCGCCTGCATCACCGACAACGAGACCCAAGACTCCCAAGTGGGAGGGGACGACACCGCTGAGGAGACCGGGCTTCCGCCTGCTCCGCCCAGCTACACCGGCGGGGTCTGTCCTGATTTTTCCGGAGACGAGGTCACCTTTGAGAGCCTCGGAGTGGAGCGCACCGTCCTGATGCTCTGGCCGGATGAACCGCTGGGCGCCCCGGTGGTCTTCGCATGGCACTGGCTTGGCGGGAGTGCGCAGCAAGCGATCTCCGGACTTGAACTCAGCAAGTTGACCGATCAGGGCTACATCGTGGTGGTGCCCACCGCCCAAGAGGGCAACCTCTTGGAGTGGGGCTACTTCCAGGACGCCGACGACAGCTTCGATCTGGCGCTCTTCGACGACGTGTTGAGCTGCGTGGACGAGCAGTACGAGATTGACCGCAAGCGGGTCTACTCCACGGGCTTCTCGGCCGGCGCTCTGTTCACGACCCGATTGGGCATGAAGCGTTCTCAGTACTTGGCCGCGATCGCGCCCTTGTCTGGAGGTACCGAGCCTTTTCAGCCCTACATCACCCCAGAGCGCGCGCTTCCAGTACTCGCGACTTGGGGAGGCCCGAACGACCTGTACCTCAACCTGAGCTTCGAAGAGGCGACCTTTGAGCTCTCGGAAAAGTTGGCGGAGGACGGGAGCTTTGTGGCGCTCTGCGGTCACACAGGTGGGCACACGCTCCCTTCGGTTCGTCTCGCCCATGTCCGGGACTTCTTTGCCGTGCACACCTACGGCGAGCCCAGTCCATGGACTGAGGCGCTGCCCGAGGACCTCTGGAGCGGCTGTTTCTTGCCCGAGTCCGGCGATTGACAGGATAAAACAGGGCCATGATTGCCCTACTTCTTCTCGCCTGCACCGCCGACGACCCCCAGACCGAAGATTCCTTCTTGGAGGACACCGGCACGGTAGATGCCACTCTGCCGCCAATGCCCCCGGCCTTCTCCGGGGACGCCTGTCCGACCATGGCTGGAGACGAGCTCACTTTTGAGAGCGCTGGGGTGGAGCGCACCGTCAAGATGCTCTGGCCGGCGGACCCGAATGGGGCGCCCCTCTGGTTCAACTGGCACTGGCTCGGTGGCAGCGCCAGCCAAGCCATCCAGTACCAAGACCTGCAGGACATCGCGGACCTGGGCTACATCGTCGTGGTCCCTGAGTCCCGCGACGACGAGCTCTTTGAGTGGGGCTTCCCCAAGGGTGTCGACGACAGCATTGATCTGACCCTGTTCGACGATCTGCTCGGCTGCATGATCGAGCAGCACAACATCGACCGCAAGCGCGTCTACTCCACGGGCATGAGCGCCGGTGGGCTCTGGACCACCAACCTGGCGATGAATCGCTCGGAGTACTTGGCCGCGGCGGCACCACTCTCCGGTGGAACCGAGCCCTTCCAGGCCTACGATGAGCCAGTGCGGGACATCCCAGTGATGCTGACCTGGGGCGGAGAGGACGACCTCTTCCAAGGCCTGAGCTTCCAGGACGCGACCTTCGCGCTGCAAGCCAGCTTGGAGAACGATGGCCACTGGGTTCTGATGTGTGAGCACGACCTGGGTCACACGCTTCCCCCGGTCAACCTGGACCACGTCATCGACTTCTTCGCCGCGCACGAGTACGGCGAGGAGCTGCCCTGGCAGGACGAGCTGCCCAGCGATCTTTGGAGTGGCTGCTCTTTCGATGCTGGCCCTCAATAGAGCGCTCAGGCTTGGCTAGAACAAGTGCTCATAGGTCAGGTAGAAGCCCGGCGTCCACCTGACCTCGACCCCAGCATCGGTCTCTACAAAGTCGCGGCCAAAGCCCAGGTCCATGCGGCCGACAAAGGCTGCATCGTAGATGGGTCTCACGCCCACTCCGAGCGCTGTGTGCAGGGGAGGGGACTCGCTGCCGTCCAGAAAGACGGTGCCCAGATCCACGAAGGGCACGAGCTGCCACACAAAGGGCTTGCCGCCCAGGTTGTGTCTTAGGGCGTCGATTCGCAGCTCGGTGTTGAGCATCGCTTTGCCTGGCGCGCGGTAGCGGCCGTAGCGGATTCCGCGAAGGCTCATGTAGCCACCAAAGCCGACGGTCTGGACTGCGCCGCCCCACTGGTTGAGCTCGTAGAAGGGGATCTCCCCGAACAAGGCCTCGCCCATCAGGCGGCCCGCCAAGACCCCACGCTCTCCCAGCGGCAGGTAGCCCCGAAGGCTGCTGGCTGGCCCACCGAACACCCCGGCGCCTCCAGGGATGGGAGGGTTGTAGCGGCCGGAGACTTCGAGAAGCAGGCCGCGTCGAGGGTCGATCTCCCGGTCGCGTGTGTCCAGCTGAAGGCCGCCCTGTAGCTGCCAGTTCCAGCCGCCGTCCATTCCGAAGGGCTGCTGCTCTTCGAGCAGGGAGTCCTGGTAGGTGCGCACCTCGGAGTAGCGCAGTCCAGAGCTGGCGAAGATGCGCAGCGGGCCGGGAATGTCGCTGAGCCAAGTCAGGCGAATGTGGGGCTGAATCAGGGTGTAGCGGTAGCGTTTGCGGCGCAGGTCCTCGGCGTCAAAGTCGCCCAGGTAGTCCGGAACCAGGGGCAGATCGCCGCCCAGACCGTAGTACTGGTCATTGGTCCAGGCCCGGTAGGCCGCCATGGCCGTGATGCGCCCGTTGCCCTGCGTTCCAAGCCCCAGGCGCTCGTAGCGCAGCAGGTAGTTGTGATAGCCCCGGAAGGTGGAGAAGCCCTGGAGCACCCAGGCATCTCGATAGGGTGCAAGCTGCGGATCGGTGTGCTGGAGCTCGCCCCTGAACCCAAAGCCCAGTCCGTCGTCGGTGTCGAAGGAGCTGTTGGGGATCAAGTACCAAGTGGTGTCTTCTGGGAGGGCCTGAGCCCCGGAGCTGCTCAGCAGCAGCCCCGTCAGCAAGGACAGCACGTGCTACTCGCTGGCCTGCACCTTGGCCGTGGCCCAGATGGCGCCGCGCAGATCCCCTGCGGCGTAGCCGGTGGCTTTGTCCTGGGGGTAGGCGGCGCTCAGGGCCGTCTGGGTTGCCTCATCGATGTTGCTGCCGTGGCAGGCCAAGCAGCCGGGCTCCATCTGAATGGGCCGGATGATGCGGGCCTCGCCCTCCACGATGTCCGAGGTGCCGGTGACCTGGTCAAAGCGCTTGTCGCTGTTGTCCTGCAGCCAGTCCTGAACCCACTCGGGGCCCGCGTTGGCCGGGTTGCGCAGCTTGGTGCTGCTGCGACCTACGGTCACATGCTCGGAGCCGGCCGCTGCCGTGAGTGTTGGGGCGTCGGCTTGGCATGCGGGGATCGCGGCGACGGTGCCGCCCTCTTTCATGGCACCGCTGACCCTCTGCTTCAGGGTGCTGCCCAGCTTCTTGGTGGCCAGCTCTGCAGCCACGATTGCGCTGCCTTCGGCCTTGCGCTGCGTGGCGCTGCCGTTGTCAACGGGGCCGCTGGGCTCAGCGACGGGGGCGAGTGGAGTGGGCTCTTGGGGGCCGCGGTTGCAAGCCAGAGCGAGGATCAGCCACATTTGGAAACTCCTAGGGCGGGCACTTTACCCCGGCGTGCCCACGCTTCGGGATATGGCGGCGTCATGCATCGCCTGCTGCTGGTGGATTCCTGGCCCCTCTGGTTTGGCGCAATCGCGCTGACGGCCTTGCTCTGGCCGGCGCAGCGCACCCGTGTACTGCTTCCATGGGTGGTGTTGGGCGCAGCGCTGAGCTCGCTCTTGGGTGGGGTGTTTCGACCCACGCTGGCTTGGCCATTGGTGGATCAGTGGGCGGGGACCCGGCTGTGGATCAAGGGACCTCTCTTGCTCCTCGGCGCCTTCTCCTTGGGCGCAGGCCTTCGCCTCTGTCGGGGCCGGCCAAGCTGGATCAGCACCCTGACGGGCCTGCTCGTTGGGCTCCTCCTTGTGGCCATTGGCCGGGCGGTGTTTCTGTGAAGGGGCATTGGCGCAGTGCAGGGCTTGGTTTAGGGCTTGGTGTGGTGCTCTCTCGGGTTGGGCTTGCGGGGTCCGAGGGCGTCATCCGCGGACTCGATGGCCAAGAGCCGGGCCTGCTGCTCTTGGGCCTTGGGGCGGTTCTCCTTCATGGATTCCGTAGGGGGCAGGGGACGCTGGGCTGGAAGAAGCAGCTCCTTGTCGGCCTGCTCCTGGGTGTCGGCGTTGGCTTGCTGGGTGCCTTGCCCATTACCCTGGCGGCCGCCCTCGGCGAGGGCAGACTGCTCGCGCTGCCGCTCCTGCTGGTTTGCTATGCCGGCTGGCATTTCGCTGGGCGCTGGGCACCTAACGAGAGAGCTCCAGCAGCTCCCCCAGCTCCTGAGCGTTCTGCGGGCGGGCCCCCGGATTCGGAGACAAGCAACGCAGGGTGAGTGCCCCAAGTGGGCCAGGCGGGGGAAGGGGCAGAGTGTCGAGCAGGGGCAGGAGCTGCGCCAGAGTGGTCGCATGCCGCGGCGGGGTCCCCATCAGCAGCTCGTAGAGAATGCCCCCCAGGGCGTGAACGTCGGTCCAGGGGCCTTGGGCGCCGGCCTCTCCCCGGGCTTGCTCCGGGGCCATGTAGCCCAGAGAGCCGAGCACATCGCCGTCCAGGGTCATGGGGGCCACTTCGTCCCGGATGGTGCCCTGCTGCGAGCGGGCCAAGCCCCAGTCTAGGATGAGCACCTCCCCAAAGGCGCCGATCATCAGGTTGGAAGGCTTGACGTCTCGGTGGAGCACCCCTTGATGATGGGCGAAACCCAAACCCCGACAGACCTGCTCCAACCAGTCCAAGACTTGGCCGCGACGGGCGCCTTGGGCGATGCGCTCTTTCAAGGTGTGGCCCTGCACCAGCTTCATCACGTAGAACAGGTCACCGGCTTGGGTCTTGCCCAGGTCGTGGACCGGAATGATGTTGGGGTGGGAGAGCTGCGCAGGCACTTGGGCCTCGGTCACGAAGCGCAGGCGCTGCAGGCGGGAGCTGCCGTCTCGGTACAGACGCTTGATGGCGACTTGGCGGCGCAAATCGTGATCCGTCGCCCGGTGGATCACACCGCCCGCACCCCGCCCGATCTCTTCGTGCATCTCGTAGCGGTCTCTCACGCCTACTTCTGCTGCACGGACTCTCGCGCCTTGAGGCGACGTTGGTAGCGCGCGACTCGGGTGCGCAGCTGGACCTCCCGCTTGCGGGCGGCCTCGAGCTTCTTCTCCAGGTCGTGGACGCGTTGGTCCAGGGCTTGGATGCGCTCCAGATCTCGGCCGTGCTGACGGCGCAAGTGGCGAATCAGCGTAGTCGCTCGGTCAAAGCCGCCAGCGAGGCCGCCAACCGGTGGTTCGTCCACGTCCGCCTGAGGCGAGGTCAGCTCGCTCTCGTCTTCTGGATTGGTCGGCCCGTTCTCGGTCTCGTCGTCGCCGACGGGCTCCGGATGCTCCAGGCTGTCCAGGTAGGGCTCGGGCTCGTCGGTGCGTGGCACCAGCCAGTAGAAGCCGCCGTCGGACTCCATGCCCAGCTCAACCCATCGCTCCACCGGCAAGGTGAGCAAGATCTCGTCGCTCAAGCGGCTGAGCACGTAGCCCTGGCGCTTGCGGCCGCTGTCCCAGATGTGCAGGAAGCGGCTGGCGCGGACTTGCGCTGGCGTGAGGCGTTCCTCGTACCCAGATTGGCGCGCGGGGGGATCGACCAAAACGCCGGGGCGCGCGACGCGGAGCAGGCCCTTTCCGTGGCGCACGTCGAAGCGGATGGAGAAGTTTGGATCGTCTCCAGGACCGCGACGAACCCAGAAGCGGAAGCGGATTGGCTCGCTCACAGGGCACTAGCTCCAAATCTGAGGTCGAGGTCTGAGCGCCCGAAGGGCTCTAAGGAGGCACAGACTAACCCGAGTGGGCTTGCCGGTGGGCTGCGCGGGGGGCAAACTTGGGGTGAGCGGCCAGCGAGCCGAAGGCGCGACAGAAAATATAGAGGTTTTCGCCATGGGCATCGGCACTCGGTTTTTGAAGAACGCAGCGCGGGGGGTTTACACCCGCCTGATGGACAAGGTGGGTGGCCGCTTTGTTGCAGGCATCGCCGACACGTCGGCGGATGCGCCGGACGCCTACTACACGCCAAAGCGGGACCGCTACTCTCAGATGGTGGCTGAGGAAGAGGCCAGGAAGAAGGGGGAGAGCCCAGCTTAGTTCGGAGACCCCACAGGGCCTTTGACACCCGGTGGACCGCAAGTCGCCCGGGTTCTGATAGTCTCCGCGAAACCCGCCGGAGCTCCAAATGCTGCTGATGGCCGCCCTGTTCGCTTGCGAAATCGTGCCCCCCTATGTCGACTCGATGAACGTCGACGATGCCTTCGCGCACCAGCGCTACAAGGTGGTCTGCAAGGGCCTGGAGATGGAGGATCCGGAGACACGGACCCACGCCATGGAGAAGCTGGACGAGGTCACAGACCCCGTCGCAGCCGAATGCACCTGCGAGTTCGCTTGGGACAGCGCCGCACACACCTTTGATGCCGCCATTCTGGAAGGCCTCTCGGGGAGTGACCGCGATGACTTGGTCGGCTGCTTCCTGCCGGCCCTGGACGACGCGCAGCTCGTGGACCGCGCCAACTTGGTGACCATGCTCAACAAGACCCGGGTTCCCGCGGTCAAGGAGCGCATGGCGGGCATCGCCAAGGACAGCAGCCAAGAGGCTGAGGTTCGCGCGGCCGCCATCGCCGCCCTGGCTGGCAGCATGGAGGCCAGCCACACCGCCGCCCTGCGCGAGCTGCTGGGAGATGAGGAGGGGACCATTCGCGCCGCCGCCGCCAAGGCGCTCAAGGGACAGTCCGACGAGGAGACCGTCGCTGCCCTGCGCAACGCACTGGAGAACGACACCGAGCCCGAGGTCCGAGCGGCCGCATTGAAGGTGCTCAAGGGCGCCAAGGTGGCCGACGCAACGGATCTGGTCTGCGCTGCGATGATCGAAGATGAGAGCCCCATCGTGCGCAAGGCCGCGGTGCTGAGCTTCAAGGGCACCAAGCGGCAGGAGGCGATGGACTGTCTGCGCCGCAAGACCCTGACCAAGGAGCCGGACGGAGAGGTCCGCGGCGCTCTGCTCAGCGTCATCAAGGGCAGCCCCCACGAGGACGCCGGCGATGTGCTCTGTGACGCGATTCCCTTCTACATGCGCACCTACATCAAGGACAAGGACCCCTCCAAGGTCCCCGGCACCGACATCGCTGCTGCGCAGAACGACCGGGACTTTGAGAACAGCTACGCCTGCTACCAGGCTGCCCTGCGCAAGACCAGTGGCTGGTCCTGCCGTGGTCGTCAGTACGTAGCGGGCTGGTACCGGGAAGTGGGTGGCAAGAGCCATGTGCCCCGTTGCTCCGGCGATGCGGGTGCCGGTGAAGTGGTCTTCCAGTAGAGGCGTGCTTCCTAGGGCTTGAGCCCTTGCGAAACCGCCAGCCCAAACATAGGTCAGCTCTCCCCCTTGTAGGAGCTGACCATGGGCGTTCTGAGCGATGTTCTCAAAGACCAAACCAAGCGCCGCGCCATCGTCGATGACGGCGTTTCGGTCATTGACGCGGAAGTGGCCGACAAGCGCGGCCTGAGCGGAATGGCCGTCAAGGGCGGCTACAAGGCCGTCAAGAAGATCAAGCCTGGCTTTGTCAACGTGGCTCTGGACATGTTGATGCCTGAGTTCGCCCAAGCCATCGACCCCTACTACGATGAGTGGAAGACGGGCGGGAGCGGCACCTTGGAGCAGTTCTTCAAGCGCCACGACGAGCGCATCGCCCAGTCGCTTCTGGCGATCACCGACAAGCGCGTCGACAGCCGGACCAACCGTGCCGTAGCGAAGGCCTACAAAGGCCTGCGCGGTCAGGGCGTCGGCCACACCAAGGCGGCCATGCCCAGGCTCGCCGGTCTCGTGATGCGGCACGTCAAGTGAGCCAGGGCCGCATCTGGGTGCTGGGCACCTGCAACACCTGCACGCGCGTGGTGGCCTCGCTGCCGCCAGGGTCGCTGGAAGTCATCGACTTCCGGAAGTCCCCCGTTGATGCGGAGACGCTGGATCGGTGGATCGATCTGGCTGGCTCCCCAGAGGCCCTCTTCTCCAAGCGCGCCCGCAAGTACCGGGAGCTCGGACTCCATGAACGGGACCTGAGCGCCCAAGAAATGCGTGATCTGATCTTGGAGCACGACACCCTCATCAAGCGGCCCGTCGCCATCGTCAATGGCCCCGATGCTGCACAGATCTTCATCGGCTCGGCTAAGGGCAACGTCGCTGCCCTCCAGGAGGCTCTCTCATGAGCATGTTCAAGTCCATCCTCAAGCTGCCCATCCGCGCCGTCAAGAAGGTGATCGGAGCTGTCACCGGTGGTGGTCGGGACCAGCCCGCGCCCGCTCCAACGCCTCGCCCTGCCGCTCCCAAGGCTGCACCTCGCCCCTGGGCCGAGGCCAAGCAAGGGGCACCGGCTGAGGAGGATGACCATGGCCACAGCCACAGCCACGGTCACAGCCACGACCACGCCCCTGAGCCAGAGGCTGCAAAGCCTGAGGTGAAGAAGGCTGCTCCGGCCAAGCCAGCGGCAAAGGCTGCTCCTGCGAAGAAGCCTGCCGCGAAGAAGGCTGCTCCTGCGAAGAAGCCCGCCGCGAAGAAGGCTGCTCCTGCAAAGAAGCCTGCCGCGAAGAAGGCTGCTCCTGCGAAGAAGCCTGCCGCGAAGAAGGCCGCTCCGGCCAAGAAGGCTGCTCCTGCGAAGAAGCCCGCCGCAAAGAAGGCTGCTCCAGCCAAGAAGGCAGCTCCCGCAGCGGCTCCCAAGGCACCACGCGGAAAGCTCAACATCTCCTTCGAGGACACCCCCAACCCGAACGCGATGAAGTTCAGTCTGGGTGGCTACGTGGTCTCAAAGGACGCCCTGAGCTTTGCCAAGCGCGATGACCCGCACCCCTTGGCTCAGGCTTTGTTCGCGATTCCGGGCGTACGCACGGTGTTTGCGGTCAACGACTTTGTGACCGTGACCAAGGAAGATGCGGCCAACTGGGCCAACTTGACCCACCCCATCGTGGAAGCGTTGGAAGAAGCGGTCTGAGCCGTGTTTTGGTCCGCTCTTAGGGGCGGTTCAAGGTGCCCACACCATGCGCTGGTGTGGGCCCACCTCGGGGATCTCGAAGGTCTCGCCGATGGGCTGCCAGCCAGCCCGGGCGTAGAAGGGCCGGGCACGGATGCGTGCGTTGCACCACAGTGGACCCAGCGGCTGCACCGCCCGGAGCAAGATGGAGCCCAAGCCCTGGCCCTGGGAGCTTGGGTCGGTGGCCATGCCGCGTAGCTGTTGTGGGTAGTTGGCGCCGCCGTGCACCAGCGGGGTGGGAAAGAGGCTGAGCACCACCAGCAAGCGCTCGTCCTGCCAGAGGCCGTGGTGTCTTGCTGCTTCATCGCCGGGGAAGATCGCGGTCTCTCTGGGGCGGCCAGCCCTCAGGACACGCCATCTCAGATCAATGACTTGCTCGGGCTGAATCAGAGTGCAGTGGGTCATGGCGGGTATCCTGCCACCAATGCCCCCCTCCTTGCGAGCCACTTGGCAGGCCCTTCAGCGAGCTTTGGGCCGTGCGCCCTATGCCCTGGTTCTCGGAGCGTGGTCGATCCTGCTCGCGGTGTTGCTGACCTGGCCCACTGCGCTGGAGCTCAACCAGGGCGTACTGGGCTCGCCGCACGCCGACGGCATCAAGCACCTCTGGACCCTCTGGTGGATGCGTCAGGAGCTTCTGGTACAGCACCAGCTCCCCTGGGACACCCAGTACGTCAATTTCCCCCAGGGCATGCAGCTCTACCCCATCGAGCCTCTCAACGGCTTGGTGGTCACGCTCTTGGGCTTTGTGCCGCTCGTGGCGGCCACGAACCTGGTCGCTCTGCTCAACTTGAGCGCAACTGGACTGGCTGGCGGGCTGCTCGGCAGGGAGCTCTCCGGCTCCAAGTGGGGGGGCGCGGTGACCGGCACCCTGCTCCAGGGCAGCGCTATGGCCCTTTTCACCATCCAGGTCGGGGTCGGTGAGCTCCAGCATCTCTGGTGGCTGCCCCTGGGCGCATGGGCCTGGCTCAGGCTGCGTCAGGGCTTGGGCTGGCGGGCCACTCTGGGCCTGGCAGGCTGTCTGGCAGGCGCCACACTCTCCTGCTTCTACCATGGCTTTTTTCTTGCGACAGCCGTCTCGGTGCTCTCCCTGAGCACCCTCTGGGCCGGCCGTCGCACCCCCGCCTTGCTCGCTCGCTATGGGGTGGCCGCTGGTCTGGGGTTGTTGGTGGTTCTGCCGGTCGTGTTGAGCTTCGCAGGCAGCTACGGTGGCGGTGACATTCCCCAAGTGGGGTTGTGGAACTACATCTCCGCCGAGCATGGGCAACCGGTGACCGACCCTTTCTCGGCCCGCTTGGAGCTCTCAGAGCTGCTGACCCCCCGGCGAGGTCAGCGCGCAGACGCCCCCATGGAGCTGCTCGGCTACGGCGGCGGCCGCTACTTGGGCTGGATCGCGGTGGTCATGGGCGTGGGCGGGCTCATTCGCGCGCCAAAGAAGGCGCTGCCCTGGGTGCTCGTTGGCGTGGTCGGCGTGGGCTTGGCCCTGGGCTCCTTCTGGGGCTGGGGGGAGCAGGAAGGGTTGACGGCCAGCGGCGCACGCATCCGCTTGCCCTTCTTCTGGCTCAACCGGGCCTTGGGCTACGTCTCGGAACCACTGAACTTCCCGGTTCGCTTCTTGGCCATCACGGTCACCGCTCTGAGTGCCTGCGCGGCCCTGCTCACGCAGCGCCTCAAGCAGCCCGCTTGGGTCTTTGCCTTGGCGCTGCTCGCCGTTCTGGACGTCCAGCGCCATCAGCTCATTGGCCGTCCGCTGCCCACCTTTGAGCCTTGGGACTTCTCGGTCCTGGAGCCCATGGCCGAAGGGCAGCACCCGACCGTGGACCTGACCCTGGCTTGGCGGGCCGACAAGGAGGTGCGCTACGCCGGCTTGTCCGCTCAGATGGTGCATGGGCAGGCCATCCAAGCGGTGCCCTTGGAGCGCATCGAGTTCTTCGCGACCGATGGCCGGGATGCCATCGGGGTGCTGCCCTTGGTGCAGACGGTGGGGGAGGGCTTCATCCGCATGAACACCGACACCTCCAGCGTGGATCTGCGACGGGACGTGAGCTTGCTGCGTGCGATGGGCTTTGAGCGCGTGATGGTGCTTGGGGTCGGTCAGAACCGCCAGGTCAGCCCTCGGGTACGCCTGGAGCTCAAGAGGCTGCTGGGAGCCCCACTCCTGGATGAGCCCAAGGCCCTGGTCTTCGAGCTTCCCCTCTTCGAGGTCAGCCCCGAGGAGCTGGCCCAGTGGCAAGCGGAGCACGCGGCCCAAATCAAAGCCCTACAGCAGAACGGCACCCAGCCGGGACCGCAGCTTCACTGAACGCCGAGCTCAGCGAGCCATTGGGCGTGCAGCGGACTGCTCTCTTGCTTCAGGAACCAGCCGTTCCGCCAGGGCAGCTCTTTGACGGCGCCCTGGTAGTCGGCGATCTTCATGGAGTAGGCGCAGAGGCGCTCGGCGACCCCGGGGCTCAGCTCCAGCTCCAGGGCGCGCTCGGCCACCCCTTGCAGCTCCTCGCTCAGGCTACGGATCTCTGCGCCGTGGTCTCGCACAAGGGCCCCGACGCTGGCGTTGTGTCTTTGGCAGAGTAGGCCAAAGACGCAGTTCCAAAGCAGCTTCTCCACCATCTGAAGCCGGAAGCTGTGTGGGTCCACCACCGTACAGCCCAGGGAGGCTTGGCCCAGAAGGCTCTGGAACTCCTGGGCCCAGGGACCGCTCACGACGGTGCCGCCGCCGTCTACCGGATCTTCGCCGACGGCGGAGACCGCGAAGTAGACCAGGGCCTGGGTGTTCTGGAGGAGGCCGTGATCTTGGAGCAGCGGCTCGATCATGCCGTTCTGGATGAAGACCAGGTCCGCCCTGCGGGCTTGCGGGGTCGCCTCGATGACCCCAGCGAGGTCATTGTTCCGCGTACAGACAATCAGTGGACCGGGCTGCGCTTTGGCCCAGGATTGGCCTCGTGAGAGGGGGGCAGTCCGTGCGATCTTGGCCAAGGCCGATCCGACCCGGCCGGCGCCGATGATGGTGGGGGTCATTCTCTCTCCTAAAACCTGCGTCTGTCAGGCCTTGAACGCGGCCAAGGCCACGCCGACCAGCTTGCCCCATGAGGGCGCCGACTCCATCGCGACCATCTTCTTGCCCAATCCGTCGAGGTTCTCGTGCACCGGGAACCAGAAGGGGGCCGGCTTGATGACGAAGGGGGCGTAGACGACGGACTTTTGCGGGTGGTCCAGCATGAAGCTGTTGTGCACGACGCCCACGCCAGACTGGATGTCTTGCGGGGTGTGCCCGGGAAATGCGCCCCAGGTGGTCACGACCAAGCCGTAGATCAGGCCAGGGAAGCAGTTCAGGGCGACTCCGCCGTAGCGCAGGTCAGCCACGGCTTGATCCAGCTCCTCGGCGTAGGCTTTGGCGGTCTTGGGGTGAACGAGCACAACGCAGCTCAGGGTGCCCCAGCAGTCCTCGTTGGCGAAGCGGGCGGCTTGGCGCAGAAACTCTTGGGGGGTGCTGCAGTCCAGGTCCGTCTGGGCCAGAACGCCACAGAAGGCCTCCTGGGTCAGTGCGTACTCTCCGGGCTGAGAAGGCACGTCAGGAATGAAGGTCCAAGGCACGATCTGCTCGCCTTGAGCTCCGAGCTTCTTGGCCTGAGGGTACTGGTCCACGAAGCCTTGAAAACGCTCTTGAGCGCCGGGGTAGTAGGCCTTGCGAGGCGGCGCTCCAGCCAGCGCGTCTTGAACCTTGGCCAAGAGCCGTTCCCGCAGAGCCCAGCCGCGGGCGGTGACCAGGAGCTTGGCGGCGTTGCAGTTGAAGCTGCCGTTCTGGGTGACCATGCCAGCGATGGACTGGGCCTGGTAGTCCAGCTCCGCTTCGGTCCATGGGCCGGGGACCACCAACACGGGGGTCACGCAGCCCAGCTCAGCGCTGAATGGACGGGCGTTGATCTTGGTGCCTTGGGCCTTGTTCTTGGCGCCTTGCTCGCCGGTTCCCCAGACGATGGCGTCGTAGGTGCGGTCGGAGCCTGTGACGTGCAGGGTGTCTACGCGGGCGTGCTCGCTGAGCTGCTTTCCAACGGAGACCCCGCCGTAGCAGAGGGCCAGATACCCCGCGTCGATGAGCTCTTTGAAGGCCACCTCCAGGTGGGGGCCGACGTGCTCGTTGACGGGGTTCATCTTGAGGATGCAGACCTCGTTGTCGACCATCAGCTTGTAGAGCACGTCCATGGGGGGAATGGAGCCCACGTTTCCAGCTCCGAGCACCCCGCAGACGCCGCCCTTCTTGGACCCTGGCTCTCGGTAGACCATGCCCTGGCTGGCGGTCTTTCCGGGCTCGATCCACACCTCGGCCCGCATACCCGTGAACATCAGCTTGTCCTGCAGGTCGGTGGGGAAGACCTGCGCGACGACTTGGCCGTCACCGCGGGTGTGGGTTCCCGGCAGCTTGGGTTGGCCGCCGGCCTTCAGAGCGTCGCGGAAGAGCCGGGCGTTGCGCACGGTTGTTGTGACGGTGGCCAGCCACTCCTCGCCGGCCAAGGCGGAGTCAGCTGGAATCCCCTTGGCCTTGCAGCCATCGGCGACCAGCTGGGGAGCCACGTGGTTCAGACCTTCGATGATCTTGTCCAAGAAGCGAACGCGCTCATCCAGGCCGACTTGCTTCCAGGCCTCGGCCCGGTCCGCAACGCGCGCAATCATCGCCTCCAGGCTCTCTGGGGAGGTCGCTGGGATCTTGGCAGGGGGCTCTGGGAAGGCAGCTGAAGACATGGACAAGACTCCTGTTCACCCGTCTCCTATCACGCCGTCAGCTCAGCCAGTCTTCCTCAGCCGAGGTCATGTCGCGCAGGGTGGGCTCCAGGCCGGGCAAGTCCCGGTGTGTGCCCCGGGTGAGCTGGACCAAGGTGTTCTCCATTGCGGCTGTGAGCTCCGGGGGCACGGCGCGCTGAACGATGGAGTCCTCGAGCATGTGGGCCATCATGTGCTTCTTGAGCTTGCGTCGGGCGCGTTGCAGTAGGCCCCGTGCACCCGTGCGCATCTGCAGATCCATGACCTCGGTGACCTCGGCGATGGAGAGCCCGACTGTGTAGTGGAGGCGCACAGCTTCCGCTTCTTGGGGATCCAGGACCGCGTGGATGGATCGCTGCACCCCCTGCTCCCGCTCGATGCTGGACTGAAGGGCGATGGCGTCGGGACCATCGTCGACCAAGTGAAGGCCCTCATCGCCGACCTTCTCGCGCATTTTCTCCAGCCAGTTCAGGCAGAGGTTGCGCGCGATGCGGTGGCTCCAGGTGCTCCACTTGCACTCGCCTCTGAAGCGCGGAATCGAGGTGTAGAGGCGAACCAGGGCCTCTTGGGCCAGCTCCGCGGCGGCTTGTTCATTGCGCACCATGCTGCGGCAAAGTCGGGCGATGCGGTCCATCTGGCCGCGCACCAGCGCCTCGGCGATGGCTTGGTCCTGCCCCTCAGAGGCCAGGAGACACTGTACGAGCTCCGCATCGTTCATAGGGCGAGGCTAACGCACGCGGGCCCTGAGACATGCTGAGGTGGGGATCCAGTGAAGGCTCTGCGGCCTTCCCAACACCAAGCCAGGGGATTAGCTGGGGGGCCCCGGAACGTCCCTGTCGTTTGGGACTGCTCTCTGAGGGCACAGCGAAGACGCTGAATGGAGTTGACGTGGAAGAGCACGAGAAGGGCCGCGACGCCTTTGAATCCGACGAAGAGTACCGCCTGCATGCGCTGCGACACAGCACCGCGCACATCATGGCAGAGGCCATTCAGACCGTCTTTCCCGGCGCCAAGTTCACCATCGGCCCGCCCATCAAGGACGGGTTCTTCTACGACGTAGACGTGGCTGAGCCCATCTCGGAGGAGTCCCTGACGGTCATCGAGAAGGCCATGAAGCGCATCGTGAAGCGCAACTCCAAGTTCGAGCGCGCCGTGCTCTCTCGTCCCGACGCGGTCGCACTCTTTGAGGAGCTGGACCAGCCCTACAAGGTGCAGCGCATCGGTCGTCTGCCCGAGGATGCCGAGATCATGGTCTACGACCAAGGCGGCTTCCGTGACCTCTGCGCGGGCCCCCACGTCCAGCGCACCGGCAACTGCAAGCACTTCAAGCTGCTCAAGGTCAGCGGCGCCTACTTGGACGGGGACTCCCGCAACAAGATGCTGCAGCGCGTGTACGGCACCGTCTGGCGCACCCGCGCGGATCTGGACCTGTACCTGGAGCGCCAGGAGGAGGCCCGCAAGCGCGACCACCGCCGCTTGGGCACCGCTCTTGAGCTCTTCATGTTCCACCCCTACAGCCCCGGCGCGCCCTTTTGGCTGCCGAAGGGAGAGGACCTGTACAACACCCTCCAGAACGCCATGCGCGGCCTTCTGATGGAGGGCGGCTACAGCCCCGTGCGTACCCCCATGATCTTCGACAAGAAGCTGTGGGAGACCAGCGGTCACTGGGAGCACTACCAAGAGGGCATGTTCCACTTCGCCGAGGGGCACTACGCAGAGGGCGACTCCGATGAGGAGGACGACAGCCAGATCCTGGGTCTGAAGCCCATGAACTGCCCCAGCCACATGCTGATCTTCGGCCGCAAGCGCCGCTCCTACCGTGAGCTGCCCATGCGCATCCACGATCAGGGCGTGCTGCACCGAAACGAGCTGCGCGGCGCTCTGGGCGGCCTGACCCGCGTGCGTCAGTTCTGCCAAGACGATGCGCACATCTTCTGCACCGAGGACCAGATCGCGGCCGAGGTGGATCAGTTGATCCAGCTGGTGGGCAAGGTCTACAGCGCCTTTGACCTGGGCTACCGCGCCAAGTTGAGCACCCGCCCGGCCGACAAGCTGGGCAGCGACGAGCTCTGGGACAAGGCCGAGGGTGCCCTTCAGGCCGCCTTGGACAAGGCAGGCATTGAGTACGTGATCAACGAGGGTGACGGCGCCTTCTACGGCCCCAAGATTGACTTTGATGTCTTGGATGCCCTGGAGCGCCCTTGGCAATGTGCCACGATTCAGCTGGACTTTCAGCTGCCTCGCCGCTTTGACTTGTCCTACATCGCCGAGGACAACTCTGCCCACATCCCTGTGGTCATTCACCGGGCCATCTTCGGCTCCTTCGAGCGCTTCATCGGGATTCTGATCGAGCACTACGCCGGTGAGTTCCCCATGTGGATGGCGCCCGAGCAGATCCGCATTGCGACGGTCTCCGAGAAGAGCGTGGACCACGGCAACGCCATTCTGGAAGCGGCGCAGGCTGGAGGCATCAAAGCCACCTTCGATGACGCCGACGACAAGATCGGCAAGAAGATCCGCACCTGGCATGGCTCCAAGGTCCCGTACCTTGCGGTCATCGGAGAGCGTGAGCAGGAGGACGGAACGGTCTCCATTCGCAGCCGCAAGTCCCGCGAGATGGAGACCATGAGCCTTCCGGAGTTCGTGGCCCGCATGCAGAACGAGGCCAAGCCTCCTTTCTAAGGTTGGCCGCATGGGAGTGGCCGGCTGGGCTTAGGCCTGGCTGGCCCACCACAGGGCAGCGGCGGCGACGCTGCCGCAAGTCGCCAGGACGATGACGCTGATGTTGGCCAGACCCACCAGGATGCAGTTGCGTCCCAGTCGTGCGCTCTCGGGCTTGGGCAAGAAGTGGACCCCCAAGCCGAAGCCTGCCGGCCAGAACACCAGGCAGAGGCCGTAGAGCAGGAGCGCCGTGGCCTCGGGTGCGGGCAGCTCGCCGTGCGCTTCTCGCAGTGCATCCAGGCGTTTGTTTAGGTACATCCAGCACAGAACCACACAGGCTGCCCACCCTCCAGCAACAATCAGGCTGGCCAGCACGGCGCTAATGGCAAAGACGACGGGGTCGAGTGCAGGGGTCATGTGGCCTTTTGTGCGAGCTGGCGCGCATCATCGCCCATCAGGCGCTGTTCACAGGGTCGAATGCGTACTTTTGTCACTTTGGAGACTTGGGTTCAAGAGGCTATTCTGCTGCGCAGCACCAGTATGGAGCTTTGTCTTGGGTAAAACGCAGCGCGATACGTCGACGTCTACCGGCAGTGCCTCCACGGAGCTTGCGGCTCCGACTGGAATCTTGGCCGAGCAGGGCTTGGGGAATGCTCAGGCTCAGGATGGGCTGGACTTGGGCGCCAGCCCCGGTGAGCGGGCTGAGCTGATCCACACCGCCTTTCACGGGAGCTGGTGGGGAGAGGATGAGGAGGCCGCCCTGCGACAGCTTGGCGGGGACCCCGGTGCGCTGCGCTCGGCCTATGCCGGGGCCTACGGCAAGGACTTGGAGCAGGAGTTTCGAGACCACTGCAGCACGGGACAAGCCAACCAAGCCATTCGTTTCCTCTGGCCAGCGATGCCGCTGAGCGCGCGTTTGAACACCCACCTCAGCGGTGGAATCTTTGGGGACTCTGCCAACGAAGAGGGGCTGCTGGATGTGATCCAAAGCGCCACCGTCGCCCAGCAGATCGCTGCCGGCAGGGATGCCCACACCATGTCGCTCTTGGCCAGCCACCTGGACGCCGATCAGCTCCTGTCTGCGCGCCGCATCTTGCAGCCAGACCAGCTCTCAGCGGCGGTCTTGGAGCGCATCAGGGCGGCCAACGGCTGGGTGAACGACGATGAGAGCGCGGTCTTTGACGTGCTGTTGGAGCTGCCCCCAGCCGAGCGCCGAGCCTTGTGGGAGAACAACCCCGATGCCTTCAGCTTTCTGGGTGGATCGGACCGGGCACGGGTTCAGAGCATCTGCACCGGCACCGAGGCACAGGCGCTGCAAGAGCGCATGGCCGAGGCGACCGACGGACTGGGTACAGACGACGCCGGGGTCTCCAGCCTGATCGCCCACGCGGCCGGTCTTCGCGACGAGCAAGCGCAGCTCCGGGCAGCCTTGGAGCAGCCCGATCTGAGCGAGGATCAGCAGCGGCAGATCTCCGCACGCTTGGCCGAGATTGGTGATCTGGATGGCTTGCTTCAGGTTCAGCGAGACGCCAATGGTGAGATCGCCGGAGGAAGCTTCCTGGGCATGATGCGGGGAGACGTCAGCGAAGGGGAGTACCGCCAGTTCAGCGCGCAGCTCGGCGTGGCGGGCTTCGAGCAAGCCAAGCAGGAGATCTTGGACGCGGTGGGCTGGATCTCGGATGACGAGAACGCGGTCTACGAGGCCTTCCAGCGCATCCAGGACACCACCCTGCGCCAGCAGCTCTGGGATGATGCACAGGTTCAGGCCGCGCTGGGCTCGCTGAGCAGCTCCGAGCAGGACACGGCAGCCAGCTTCCGGGATGGCGATTCCCAGAGCATCGCGATGACCCGCCTGGAGGAAGCCTGGAGCCACTGGGACGTGGACGAGGCCCGGGTGTTCGCGCTGATCTCCGAGATGAGCGGGCCAGACCGGGAACACCTGCGCTACTCAGCGCTCTATCAGAGCATGATGCTGGGTATCGGGAGCCCCGAGAACATCGCGCTCCGCGAAGTGACCGAGACTGGAAGGGTGCCAACGGGCTCGGGCATCAATGCCGCCCTGGGGGGCGCTTGGGACGGGACGAACACAGACCTGCTCGGCCAAGTGCTCACTGGAATGGGCGATGCAGAGCGCTGGAGCTACCGCTTGGGCTACTGGCTCAACCGAAGTGGCCGCGCTCCACAGGATGAAGAGCAAGAGCAGGCGCTGGAGAGCTTCAACGCCCTGGAGTCCCGCCTTCAGAGCGAGCTGGGCACCGACGACCTGGAGACGGCGCTGGACCAACTTGTTGGCGTCCCGACGCCCCAAGAGCTCCAGACCGAAGCCGGGCGCATCATCGCCGCGGGCATCCTGACCCAGCGGGTGGACGACAAGCAGTCGCACTGGGACGGTGTTGGACAGGTCTTCACCGAGTCGGATGAGACCGCCGATGGCATGGAGGTACAGCTCGACGCCAGCTACATGCAGGCCATGGAAGACGGGGTGATGAGCGCCGAGGAGCTCGCCGTCTTGGCCAGCTTGGATTCGCGCTTTGCCGAGCGCTATCAGCAGTCCCTCGCGGCCATCGATCGGATCCGGAACATCGCTGCGACCGTCGCGGCCGTCGCCGCAGGCATTGTCGTGACGGCGCTCACAGCCGGCGCAGCAGGTCCGGTAGTAGCGGGTCTGCTCTCAAGCTACGGGGCCGGCGCGCTGGCAGGGGGCATCGCTGGAGCGGTCGTCCGCGTGGGCGTGAGCGAGGCCATGGGAGGCGACCACTTCGACTCCATCAGCGGGGAGGGCGCCACAGAGGCCGCGGTCGGCTTTGCGGACGGGGCCATGGCGGTCTTGGCCAATGGCTTGGCGACCCGGGCCACCGGCTGGGTGGGACTCAAAGGCGCGCAGCTCTCCGGGGCGATGGCCCTGGGAAGCATCGAGGCGGCAGGCGGAGCGCTTCAGACCTCCGGCCGTGCCTTCGCTGCTGGCGCAGTGCGCGGTGGCATAGACGGTTTGCTCTCCGGCATGGTCGGCGAGCTGGTTCTGACTGCTGCGGACCAGGCCACGTGGCGCCAGAGCGTCTGGGATGTGGTCATCAGCTTCGGTGAGGCGGCCCTTCGCGGTGGCACCATTGGTGCGGCGACGGGCGGCATGGTGGGCGGCGGCATCGACGCCCTGGGGGCCTACGTCTCCCGCTCCCGAATCGAGTCCCTGGTCCAGGATCTGGAGAGCATCGGCATTCCCCGTCAGCAGCTCGACAGCATGCCCTTGGACGAGGTGCGCACCCTGGCACAGCTCGACGCCGCACTGGCGGCGGGCGATGTGGACCGCGCCCGTCAGCTCTTCGGTGAGATGCCCAGCGTGGACGACGCCAAGCTTCGTCTGCTCCAGGCCAAGCTGGTCGAGACCCACTTTGGCGCGGACCGCGTCTCCGCCATGGGCCTGGAAGGGGTGGCTGGCGCAGCAGACCTGCTCAATCCTGGCTTCCGGGCCACGGCCGAGGACATGGTGGGCTTCGCCAACGTCATTGAGTCGCCTCAGTTCGCCCACTTCTTCACCGATGAGCTGGGCCCTGGCGGCATGGACGAGTGGTACGCCGCCTTGGTCGCCAAGCTGGGGGCAGATCATCCAGCGGTCTCGACCTTGACCCCGGAAGAGCTCTTGGGCGTCTACGGCTACACCACGAACGCCTTCGAGGACATGAACTCCGCTCTGCGTACGCTGGATCCGGACGAGCTGGAGACCATCATGCCCTTCCTGAAGAGCGCCACCAGCGGCCTGAACGCCATGCCCTCGGTGCAGCAGACGCTGACCCGGCGCATGAAGGACGGGGCTGCCCGGCACATCGACCACCTGCTGGTGGAAGGGACCGTCTTCTCCGACAACGCCTTCTCGTCCTCGTCCATCTACGATGACCTGACGCAGTTCGGGAACCGATACATCGTGGATATCCGAGGAAAGACCGGAGCCTTCGTGCAGGACATCTCTCGCTACGGCGGGGAAGGGGAGGTGCTCTTCGCCCCGGGTGCCCGCTTCCGCGTGGTCCGCCGCTGGCAGGACGGCTCCACCACACGGGTCATCCTTCAGGAGCTCAACTGATGTTCGAGGCGCCAAGCATCGCCCCGAATCCGGCCCTCCGCGCCCTGGAGATCCAAGCCCAAGCTCAGGGTGCCAAGCTGCTGCCAAGCGGCGTCTATGGCGTGGGGGACTTTCGGGTGGTGCTGGAGCGCGCTGCCCACACCAGCCCTATGTCGCCGCCGGCCCTCAGCAATCACCGCGTGGTGCCCTTGAGCGGGGGCCTGTTCAGCGAGGTCGGACGCCGCTTTGGAGTGCTCAACACGGTCAACGCCCTGAGCGCCTTGTTGGAGGGACGGGTCTACGCGGCCAAACGCTGGGAAGGCCAGGAGCCCTTCTTGATCGATCCAGCAGGGGCCATGGCCAAGCTCCACATCCCTGGAGTGGAGGTGGTTCAAGAGCTGCCTGTGCAGCAACTCTGGCAGTGGCTGGAGCTGATGACGCGGGCGCAGTTGCTGCCCTACGATGGCCGCGCGGTCTACCAGGCCCCTGGGCCCTTGGCCCGATTGGTGGGCGTGAAGCCCAACAGGGAAGGCCTGGCCTCGGAGTGGGTTGGGATCCTCAGAGGGCAGCACGTCGCGCTCTTGGCCAAGATCGGGGAAGCAGGTCTGCAGTGGTTGGATCCGCAGCCGGCTCTCCTCTAAGGCCGAGCCACGGGTTAGCTTGGCTCCATGGAAGGAGCTCCCTTGGACGAAGGCATCACACTCGATCGCTTCCTCATGCAAACGGGGGCCTCTCACCCCTCTGCCACAGGTCAGTTTGTCACCCTGCTCAAGCAGGTGACCCTGGCCGCCAAGATGATCAGCTCCCGGGTCAACCGGGCCGGTCTGGCCGGCATGATCGGGGCCACTGGCGAGACGAACATCCAGGGGGAGTTCGTCCAGAAGCTGGATCTCTACGCCAACGAGACCCTGAAGCGGAACCTGGAGCATGCGGGGGTCGTCTGCCTGATGGTCTCCGAGGAAGAGGATGAGCCGGTTCACATCCCAGAGCCCTTCGTGCCCGGTCGCTACGTGTTCTGCACGGACCCGCTCGATGGCTCCTCGAACATCGATGTAAACGCGACCATCGGCACCATCTTTGGGGTCTTCAAGCGCAAGTCACCCGACGGCACGCCGGGCCAGCTCTCCGACGTCCTGGACCGGGCCGGCGATGAGATGGTGGCGGCTGGCTACGTGGTCTATGGCTCCGGCACCCTGCTCGTGCTGGCCACGAAGGAGAGTGGGGTCAACGGCTTTACGCTGGATCCTTCCGTGGGGGAGTTCTTCCTCTCCCACCCGGACTTGCGTCTGGAGCCCAGCGCCAAGATGTACTCCATCAACGAGGCCTACCGGGCCAAATGGGACCCGCGCCTTGCTGGCTACATCGACAGCCTCAAGGCGCCGGAGCTGGGCTTTACGCAGCGCTACATTGGCAGCTTGGTCGCAGACTTTCATCGCAATCTGCTCAAGGGTGGGCTCTTCATCTACCCCAGCACTGCGTCGGCCCCGAACGGCAAGCTGCGGGTGCTCTACGAAGCCTTTCCCTTGGCCTACATCGCCGAGCTGGCCGGCGGCTCCGCCACGAACGGCCGGGATCGCATCCTGAGCATGAAGGCCACGGACCTGCACCAGCGCACGCCGCTGGTCATCGGCAACAGCGAGCTTGTGGCCCAAGCCACCGCAGCCCTCGTTGCAGACTGAAGGGCCCGGCACCTGGCACCGCCTCCTCAGCGATGAGGAGGTGGAGCAGAAGATCGACCGTGACCACAGCGGCGTCTTCAACAAGCAGCTGCGTCAGATCGAGCGGCCCGGCGGCTTCTGTCTGAGCGTGGTGCGCAAGCGCCTGGCCAGCGGGGCTAGCCGAGGGCCGGTGGTCCTGGTGCATGGCTTGGCCCAGAACCGCTACACCTGGCACGTCAGCGGCCGGTCCATGGCCAACTGGCTGGCCGAGCAGGGCTGGGACGTCTGGAACCTCGAGCTGCGTGGTCACGGCCGCAGCCGGCACCCGGAGCAGGAAGAGGAGACCTTTGCCGACTACGTCCAGGACATCGTGGACGTGGCCAAGGCATTGGATGGGCAGGCCGTCTTTGTGGGCCACAGCTTGGGGGGCGCCGCCATCTACGCGGCGGCTACTTTGGGTGCGCCCATCAAGGGGATTGTTGGCATGGGAGCGGTATTCTCCTTCGCCCAGCACAACCCGGCACTGCGGGCCCTGGCCGAGGTCACCCTTGCCGCAGAAGGGGGCCTTCCCGGCAAGCGTCTGGTCGTGCGCACGCGCATGGTGGGCAAGCTGCTCTCCCGCCTCTCTACGGTCTCGGACTCTTTCGGCTTTGGACTGCCCGTCTCTGGCTGGTGGCCGGGCTCGGTCGAGCAAGAACTCCTCGATGAGCGCTTGGGCAACGGCTTTGACTGGACCAGCTTCAGGGTGTGGCTGGAGATGTGCCAGTGGGCGGTCAGCGGGCGCTTTGACCCCTACCAGGAGCCCTTCACGACCTGTGGGGTGCCCCTCTTGGTCATCGCCGGGGACAAGGATCACCTCTGCGATCCTGAAGATGCCCGCGTGCCCTACGACTTGGCGCAGTGGGAAGACAAGACCCTACGCATCTTCGACCAGTACGCCGACGGCGTTCACTTCGGTCACTTGGACTTGATTCTGGGGACCGCAGCAGGTGGCCTGGTCTGGCCGGTCGTTCATGAGTGGATGGCTGCCCGCGAGGACTGAGTCTGGATCCAGTGGCCCAATACCTGGGCCAGCCCCTTGGGATTGTCCAGGTGCAGGTTGTGGCCACCCTGGATGCTGATCTGGTGGGCCCGAAGGGCCTTCACGCGGCGCTCGAGATCCGGCAGGTGCCGGAACCACCCTTGGGCTCCCAAGACCAGCTGCGTTGGACATTGCACCTCCTCCAGGTGCGCGATGAAGCGCTCCACGTCGAAGGGAATGGCGCTGCGGGCGCGGTGCTTTGGGTCCCAACGCCAAACAAAGCCCTCTGGGGTCGCGCGTGTTCCACCCTCGGCCAGGGAGAGGGCCCAGGTGTCACTCAGGGACGGTGTGGCCTTCTGGAGGCGTTGTGCGGCGTCTTGGAGCGTGGCCATTGGGGTGTGGGTGCGCCTGAGGCGGTGGTGCTTCAGGTGGGTGCGAAGCTGCGTTGGGGCCTGGCTGTCGGGCACCTCCGGCGGACCGATGCCGTCCACCAAGCTCAGGGTGCGGACCAGCTCCGGACGTGCTGCAGCCAGATAGCAGGCGACCGTCGCGCCCATGGAGTGACCGACGAGGTGGAGCGCTTGAAGGTCCTGGCTCTCGAGCAGGGTGTCCAGATCCAGGACATAGTCGCTGAAATGGTAGGTCCCGCCGCGACCAACGTGCTCGCTCAGTCCAAAGCCGCGTTGGTCCGGAACCAGGATGGGGCCCAGCACCTGTAGGTGGCGTGCACAGGCATCCCAGCTCAGGGCTTGGTCTTGGAATCCGTGCAGGACCAGGATGGGGAGCTCCCCTTGTCCTGGGTGGCTTCTCAGGCTGAGCTTCAGGCCGCCAAAGCCAGGCACCATGGCCAGAGTAGGGCCCAAGGGCTGCACCTACTCCTCGAAGCGGTAGCCGGTGCCGTGCACCGTGAGGATGTGCCGCGGGTCAGAGGGCTTCTCTTCCAGCTTCTTGCGCAGCTTGAGCACCTGGTTGTCCACCGTGCGGGTGGTCATCGTGGCCGTGTAGCCCCAGACTTGCTCGAGCAGCTCTTCGCGGGAGACGGCGCGGCCGCGGTTGGCGATGAGGTAGGCCAGGACCGCGCCCTCGTGGGTGGTCAAGCGCAGCTCTTCTTCTCCACGGGTGACGATGCGGCGTCGCAGGTCGACCTTGATCTCGCCGAAGGTGAACACGTCGGGCGTGGTGCCAGGCTTGTCTGCCACCTTGGGGGAGTCGGCGCCCTTCATGCCGCGCAGGCGGGCCTTGACCCGTGCGATGAGCTCCCGCAGGGAGAAGGGTTTGGTCACGTAGTCGTCGGCCCCCATCTCCAGGCCCAAGACCCGGTCCAGCTCTTCGTTGCGGGCGGTGAGCATGATGATCTGAACCCGCGGGTGCTCGGCTTTGACGGCGCGAAGCACGCTGAGGCCGTCCATGCCCGGCAGCATCACATCCAAGAGCAAGAGGGCTGGTGGGTTCTGGCGCAGGGCTTGTAGACCGGCCTCGCCGTTGGCGTGGTGCTCGACCTCATAGCGCTCATGGCGCAGCGCAGTGACCACTCCGAGCGCGATGGTCTCGTCGTCTTCAATCACGAGGATGCGGGCGGGCTTGTCCATTGGGCGCTCTCTTGCTTGCGTCAGTTCTGAAGGGGTAGCCGTAATACGAAGCGAGCGCCGCCGGCTATTCCCTCCTCACACCGCACGCTGCCCTTCTGAGAGTCGACGGCGTCGTTGACGAAGGACAGGCCAAGTCCATGGCCGCCGGAGAGTCCTCGGTCGGGGCCCTCCACGCGAACGAATGGCTGAAAAATGGCTTCCCGCTTGCTCTTTGGTACGCCGATTCCGTTATCGCTCACGGAGAGCTCGGCTTCGTCCTTTTGGCGGCTCAGCTTGACCTCGACGCGGGAAGGACGGTCGGTCCGTTTGTACTTGATCGCGTTGTCGAGCAGACAGACCATCGCATCCCGCATCAAGGCGGGGTCCCCAAAGGCCTCTCCAACGGGCTCCACGTCACGGATGAGCTCCACCCCAGCATCTTCAAAGCGCGGCTCCCACTCGTCCAGGGCGCCGTCCAGAAGCTCTTCGATGTCGTAGTGCTGAGGTCGAGCAGGGGTCCGGGTCCGCGCGACAGAGAGGATCTCGTCGATGCGTGCGGTGAGCTTGTCGGACTCCGTGAGGATGCGCCGCGCAAAGGCACGCGCCACGGCGGGGTCGCCTGCTGCCCCCAACTCGATGTTCTCCGCCATGACGCGGATGCCGGCCAATGGGGTCTTGAGCTCGTGGGTGACCCGGGTGGCGAACTCTCGTTGGCGAACCGCGAGCTCCTCGCGTCTACGGTCCGCGGCGACTCGAGCGGCCAGGGCTGCAACGCCAATGGCTCCGCCCACCAAGATGGAGAGCAGGGTGGAGAGCAGGCTGTTTCGGTAGCGGGATCTGGCCTCTTCGAAGAAGGCTTGGCTGTAGCCGATGCGCAAGTGGGCCAGCATCCTAGGGAACTGGGTGGTCGCCATCGAGGCCAGACCGTCGCCGTAGCGCAGCTCACCATCGCTCAAGCGCGCCACAACCAAGAACTCAGGTGTCGCTGAGCGTTGAGCGAAGCTCTCCAGCATGGCGCTCTCATCGAGCTGGACGGCGCTGTAGTTGTCCGCGCCGACGCTGGAGTAGACCAGAATCCACGGCGAGCCATAGGGGTCGATGACCACGCGTTGTTGGGCGCCCGGCTCACTTCGGGGGGCCAGGCGGGCCTCCACCTCTTGCCAGCCCTGTAGACGGGTCCGGGCTCTGGGGAGCTCTTGCCTGAGCATGGCCAGGACCTCGGATTCGGGCGCCAGGGCCTGAAGGTCCGCCTGGATGGGGCCTTCAAGGAACGCGAGGATCTGCTCAAGCACCGGGCCGGGCTGGTGGATCAGCTCCTTGACCAGCTCCTCGTACTCAGCGACCGCAAAACGGGGCCGCCCACCTTGGGCCAGGGCCTGGGCATGCAGCGAGCGGTGGAGGGTGACGCGCCTTGCGGAGATACCCTTGTTCTGTGCCTCGGAGAGGGTGAGCAGGGCCATGCCGGGTCGCATCAAGGCGTTCGCTGCCTGAGCCGGCTTGCCCATCTCCAGCAAGCGGCTGGCCGCCTCTGTGCTGGCGAAGAGGGCGACCTGGGGGTCGGCGTCCTTGGCACAGGTCAAGAAGAGGGGGGGCAAGTCCTCGGGAGGCAAGCGCCGCTCTTGTCGGCGAATCTGGCTGATGCAGGGGCTGCGGTTGATCGTGGGCAGATCTTCGCGCACGCCGACCATCGGGTAAGTCCAACGAACCTCCTGGCTGCCTGGCAGGCGCTCCCATCGGTAGATGGCCTCGAAGAAGGTACTGCGCTCGCGGTAGTAGCGCTCTCTGGAGCCTGTCCCCTCCGCGTCAAGGTCCTCAACGCTCTGCATCCAGTCTGCGCTGCGCTCGTTCACCTCAAGGTCCCAGCGGCGGGCCTCGTTGCTCAGGGCAGCCTCGGCACGTTGGGCCTCCTGTGCTTCGATGTCCAGCTGCAGCTTGATGGTCTGGCCAACCCCAATGAGCACCAGCAAGCCCAAGGCCACACCGATGGCCCAGTAGCTCAGGCGTCGCAGCACAGAGCCGGGAAGGGGAGTGATGCTGCCCGCCTTTGGCTAGGTAGGGTCTACGCCTGGGACGTCGGCGGCAGACACTTGGTTGCGGCCACTGTTCTTGGCGCTGTACATTGCGCGGTCGGCGCGCTCCATCCAGGCTTTGATGCTCTCGCCAGGGATACGCTCGGCTACACCGAAGGAGATCGTCACCTTCAGACCGCCAGCGGTTCTTGCCCAGTCGTGTCCCGCGATGTTCCGGCGCAGGCGCTCGGCCACGTCTACGGAACCCTTGGTCGCGGAGCCGGGCAGGAAGACCGCGAGCTCCTCGCCGCCGTAGCGTATGGCCGCGTCGGTGTCTCGAATGCCCAGCAAGACCAGGCGCGCGATGCCCCGCAGGACGTCGTCGCCAACGCCATGTCCCCAAGTGTCATTGATGTTCTTAAAATGGTCCACGTCTCCGAAGATCATGGTGCACGGAGCACCCGCCTCGTCACATCGGGTGACCAAATCGGGCAGCTCATCGGCCAAGAAGGCCCGGGTGTGAAGACCGGTCAGGGGGTCGTGGCCGGCAGCGTGCAGCCGCTCCAGGACCCGTCTGAGGTGAGCGATCTCATCCAGACCCAGGAGGTCCAGGCGCAGGGAAACAGCCCCGACTTCCAGGTGGTCCCCGGGTCGGAGCAGGGCTCGAGAAACCTGCTGACCGTTGACCGAGGTGCCGTTGGTGCTCCCCAGATCTTGGACGGTCACCTCGCCTTGATCGTCGCAAGACAGCAGTACGTGGTTGCGAGAGACCGATGCATCGGTGAGCACCAAGCCTGCAGCCTCGTCGCGACCCAACATCAAACTGGCCTCGGGGGCCAGGCTGGCGAAGTGCAGCATGTCCGGACCGGCGACCACGCGGACCGTCGGAATCGCAACCCGCCGCAACCTCCTCTCGCGAGGAAGTGACAGCTTCATCGTGACCTCGCTCAGGTCATCGAAGCCCCCATCGACGTTTGCGTCTTTGGGGTGGGTGTTCTGGTCGTCGTGACCGGCCATCAGAGCCTTGGGAAGGTGCGAAGTCACCCTACCGCGTCAGACACGCTCTCGCCAAGAGGGCGGGCTGACTCCACGGTTACGCGCAATTACTCCTCGCGTTGGGTGACGTGGAATTCCACCCGACGGTTCATGGCCCAAGCCTTCTCATTCTCGTCTTTCGCAAGGGGTACGGACTCGCCGTATCCTTGCGCCGTCAGCCTCGATTCCGAGACGCCCTGGGTCACCAGGTAGTAGCGAACAGCTTCGGCGCGACGGGAGCTTAGGTCGAGGTTGTAGTCCTCTGCGCCGCGGCTGTCGGTGTGCCCCTGAACTTGGATGTGAAGCAGCTCAGGATGGTTGATCAAGGTCGAGGCCACCTCGTCCAGAAGAGGCAGGCTCTCCTGCTTGATCTGGGCGCTGTCGGTCTCGAAGTAGACCTTGTCCAGGATCAGGATGCGGTCTCCATCCAGCTTGACGAGGCCGCCCTGCATGACGACCTCCACAGTCGCCGTACCGGCCTCTTCGACGGACACAGTCTTTTCCTGGTTTCGGTAGCCATCTGCGCTCAGGATGAGGGAGTAGGTTCCAGGAGGCAGCTTGAGCTGGGTGACGCCGTCGGAGGTCGCTGGGACCCGACGCGGTGTGTCGCCCAGAACGCGAACGTTGACGGGCACTGGCAGGCCATCGGCGTTCTTGGCGCTCACGACCACACTTCCTGGGGCCAGGATCTTCTCCAAGCGCACGTCCTGGGCGTGGGTCCGTCCCTCGGGCACTTGGAGCATGCTCTGGGCTTGTGTGTAGTTCTTGGCCGTGGTCTTCAGGGTGTACTCGCCCGGAGGTAGGGAGCGCATCAGTTCGCCGCTGCCCAGGGTGTAGGAGCCGGTCTCGGGTCCGGAGTTCAACTCCACCACAGCGTCGGCCACCAGGTTGCCCTGGCCGTCCAGAACCCGAATGCGGGTAGGAGTCAGGTTGCCATCGGGACAGCCGTCGGAGTCGTCGATGCCGTTGAAGTCCTCCGCTTGGTCTGGGCACATGTCGACTTCGTCCGCGATGGTGTCGCGATCTCGGTCTCCGCCCACTGGGCCAGCGTTGCCGTCATGAGCTGGGGCCCAAACCAAACCGCCGATGATGCGGAAGTCTGGTGCGCCGATGCCGCTGGTGATGCCCGTGCCGCCGCCCACGCTGAAGATGAGCGGGAGCTCCTGTGGGTGGTAGCGCAGACCTGCAGTGAGCTCGGCTGGGCTCGCACCTGGGGCGTCTTGGCCCAGGAGGTACTCGCCGGAGAGCTCAGCGCTCACATCAACGCGAGGGACGATCAAGTAGGAGAGGCCGGCGCTCCAGCTCAGGTGCTTGCCCCAATCCAGGTCATCCAGGAACTGAGAGTTTGTGCCCGTGCTCGCGCCGAAGTTTCCTGCGGCCAGGAGCTGCCCGGTGGCGTAGCTGACGCCAAGGGAGCCACCACCCGTTGTGCTGGCTTCTCCAAGCCAGGTCTCCTCGTTGCCCGTGGGCAGGTCAACCCAGGCATTCAGACCCAGACCGAAACCCGAGTCGCCACGCTCGATGATCTCCCCAGCGGCCATGAGCCGGGCATCGCCCATGAGGCGGAAGCCGTCCACGCGGTAGCCGGAGGAGATCACGTGGAGGGGCAGGTCCAGACCGATTCTGGCCCGCGGCAGGGTGAGCCAAGCCAAGGCGTTGGCGGTGCCCACCGACTCAAGGAGCTTCACCTCGTCCCGCCCGTCGCTGTAGCGGTAGATGAAGGGGTCGTCGGCGTAGTTGAAGACCACACCGCCACCTGGGGTAAGGGCGGGGCCGACCTGAGTGTCGTTGACCACGAAGAAGCGCTGTCCGTCCTGTGCAGGGCGGTAGCGCTGCGCGTCCAAAGACTGCGCGCCGTCTTGCGCAGCGGCGGCTCCGGGAAAGAGCAAACCCAGGGAGAGCAGTCCAGCGCGGCGGCGACGGCGGGCCAGAGCGGCCAGACCGATGAGGCCCGCCAGAAGGCCAGGGTTGGTGGGCAGGAAGTTGCAGGAGCCGCCGGTGAAGTTGCCGTCGGTGAAGGTGCCGCCGGGGAACACCGCGGTGTCGTCGGTGCCGCTGTCATCGGGGCACAAGTCGTCGTCTGTCGCATCGTTCCAGTTGGGAATCGTATCGCAGTCGCTGTCCTCGTCGCAGGGACCCTCATCCAGATCGTTGATGCCATCACCGTCGGTGTCGGCGTTGTCTGGATCGCTCCCACATTCGTCTTCTTCCGCGTTGCTCAGACCGTCATCATCCCGGTCGCCGTCGGGGCCGTCCTCGTCGTCGGGGTCTTCCCAGTTGGGGATGTCGTCGCCGTCGTCGTCGCCTTCACCCTCGTCTTCGTCTAGCTTTCCGTCGCCGTCGGAGTCGGGGTCCAGGTAGTTGGGGAGATCGTCCTCATCGAGATCTCCGTCGCCCTCGACCGCATCGGTGATGCCGTCGCCGTCGGAGTCCTCGTCACAGAAGTTGGGCTCGCCGTCGCCGTCCGTATCGATCAAGCCTTCGTCTTCATCGGAAATGCCGTCGCCGTCGGAGTCGACATCGTCAACGTTGCCGCTGTCCTTCTCGCACTTCTCCTCGAGCACGTCCCAGATGCCGTCGCCGTCGGTGTCCACGTCGTCTGCTGGGTCGTTGGGGTCGATCTCCCACTCGCCAACTTCACCGTCGCTGTTCCAGTCCTCGTCGCCGTCGGGCACGCCACCCTCGTCGTTGTCGCTCTTGTTGGCGTTGGTCTTGGTGGTGGGGTCCACGTCAGGGAAGAAGCAGCCGGCGCTGGTATCGGTGTGGGTATCTGCGGTCTCGACTCCACGCTCCAGCCCGTCCGTCAGACCGTCACCGTCGCTGTCGCAGTCCAGAGGATCCAGGCTCAAGTTGAACTCGCGCAGGTCGTCCAGCCCGTCGTCGTCGGTGTCCCGGTCATTGGGGGAGGAGCCGAAGAGGGCCTCTTCTGCGTCGGTCAGACCATCTCCATCTTGGTCAAAGCCCACCGTGTCGGACCATGCGCCGGAGAGGTCACCGCGGGTTCCGGTTCCGCTCACATCCGAGTCGAAGTCCTCGACGCCGTTCTCGCCCGTGAAGAGCGCCATCTCGAAGCTGGCCGTGTCGCTGACACCCAAGCCGCTGCCCAAGTCAGCCCAGCTGACCTCGATGTCCATGAAGTAGTCGGCATCGCCAGTGATGTTGCTGCCTGCCGTGACCACGCGGACCTCGCCCGTAGCAAAGGCGGCACCGCTGATCTCGATGACGTTGGAGCTGGTGTCCCCGCGGGAGCCGGCGGCGCCGGTGGTGTTCTCGCGCAGCTCAAGGGTGCCGATGGACTCATCGACGCTCAAGACCCAGTCAAAGACCTGATCGGCATCCAGGTCAAAGCCAACGCCCCATCCGCTGTCTCGCAGGAAGCCGGTTCCTGAGACGGGGTTCTCATCTAGACGTATACGGAGGAATACGTCCGTTCCATCGCTGCTCCAGTAGAAGAGCGGCGTGGTGGAGGAGCCGACCAAGTCCACCTGGCCATCGCCAGTGGCGTTGTCCTCGGAGGCGTCCGTCATTGGGCTGCCTCCTTGCTGAACCGGGGTCCACTCGGCGTTTGTGGGCCAAGCAAAGGCGGGGAGACTCATTAGAGCGAGGAGCATGGGCTCTCCAAGGGGTTTCGTTTCCTGACCTATCCTCAGAGGGTAGGTCTTTACAAGTCAAGTGTGGAATCGAATCTACAAAGGTTAGAGGACGGTCATGAGCACAATGCCTCGCCCCGCCGCCACCGTCGCCTTGGTCCGAGACCGCGACGGTACTCTGCAAGTCTTTCTGGTCAAGCGGTCTTCCCGCAGTCCTTTTATGCCTTCCGCCCACGTCTTCCCCGGTGGTCGTGTGGACGCTGCGGACGGCGCGTGCCCCCTGCTTGGAGGAGCGCCCGACCGTGAGCGGATGGGCGAGACCTTCGGCGCCCCTGCCGCGGCCTACCAGGTCGCAGCGGTGCGGGAGACCTACGAGGAGTGTGGCGTGCTCCTGGCCCAAGGCGAAGGTCAGGATCTTCTGCGAACCCAACTACAAGGGGGTCAAGTCAGCTTCGCTTCCGCAGCCGTCACGGCGGGCTGGGTGGTCAACGCCGACCGCCTCACCTACTTTGCTTGGTGGATTACGCCGGAAGGTGAGCGGCGTCGCTACGACACCCGCTTCTTCATCGCCTGCATTGAAGGGGGCGAGGAGGCGGGTCACGATGACTACGAGACCGTCGACTCTGGCTGGGACACCCCTCAGAGCTGGTTGGAGCGCTTCGACTCCGGCGAGGTCATCTTGGCCCCGCCTACTTGGCGCTCGCTCTGGGAGCTGTCGGCCTTCAAGACCGGCCAGGAAGCGATTCAGGCATACTCCGGTCAGCGGGTTGTCCCCATTGAACCCCGCAGCGTGAAGCACGAGGACGGCTTCACGGTCCTGCTCCCAGGTGATGTGGACTACCCCTCGGAGAATCCCGTTCAAGGTCCCACACGGCACACCCTCCGGGCTGGCCGCTGGTTCATTCACCGTTGACCCTTGCCGAGGCCCCCGAGACGGGGGCAGGGTGTTCCCATGTTCTTGTCGTTGATAGCTCTGGCAGCAGCCGATCTTCCCCAGCAGCCGCTGCAAGCAGGTCCCCCGCTGCAAGTGGACATCGGGCACTCTGACTCCGAGATCTGGGTCAAGCTCGCGCCAGGAGTCTCCAGGCTGCCAGGCGGCGCTCTGTTGGCCGAGCCTCTCTTCGCGGGCCAGCACCCTGAGCTCTCTCGCTGGTGGCGTGTGCAAACCCCCGATGGTGCCGCCTTGGGCATCGCACAGGCCTGGCTGGGGTCGGACTGGGTCAGCCATGTCGAGCTGGCGCAGTTGCCCATTACGCCGCCATCAGATCTGCCACCCACCACGCCCAGCTTGGTCGCCGAGCAGACCTACATGGGCCCTGCACCCGATGGCTTTGGGGTGGAAGAGGCCGCGCTGTGGCCGGGAGGCGGCGGTGAGAACGTGGCGCTGGCGGACCTGGAATACGACTGGCTTGGCTCTCACGAGGACTTGAGCCACTTGGGCGATGTGCGCACCTGGGGGCTTCCTACAGAGCGCTTCGCGTACCACGGCACCGGTGTGCTCGGCATCACCTCCGGAGGGGACAACGGCTACGGCGTGACGGGCATGGTTCCGGACGCAGAGGTGGTCATGATTCACCCCTCCACGCCGGAGGGGGTCTACAACGTCGGTGCCGCCATCGAGGCCAGCATCGGGCTGCTGGAGCCTGGTGATGTGCTGTTGATAGAGCAGCAGTCATACGCTTTCGACAACTACGCTCCAGTAGAAGTCTCGGGTGCCGTCAGCGACGCGATTGAGGTGGCCGTCGCGGCCGGCATCATCGTGATCGAGCCCGCCGGCAACGGCGCTCAGGACTTGGACGCAGCAGGATGGCAGGGTTGGTTTGACCGCAGCCAACGGGACAGCGGCGCCATCATGGTGGGCGGTGGCATGCCAGCGCCTGGGAGCAGCTTCAACCCGGCGCGCTCTTGGTACCCAAGCGGGAGCTGCTACGGGAGTCGCATCGATCTGCAGGGCTGGTACGGGGGCATCGCAAGCACAGCCAGTGGGAATTTGAATGACGATCTCTTCAATGTGCCGGGGGACGAGCGCCAGAGCTACACCGCCACCTTCGGCGGAACGAGCGGCGCGAGCCCTCAGGTGGCCTCGTTGGCGGCGCAGTTCCAGAGCATCGCCATCGCCATGGGGCGCGCGCCCTGGGAGCCGCTGGCTCTGCGGCAGCTCATGGTCCAGACCGGCACGCCACAGACCAATCCGGAGACGGCATTGATTGGACCCCAGCCAGACCTGCGCGGGATGCTGCGAATGGCCGGCCTTCGCTAAGAGGGTTGGCGGACTCGACGCGCCAAGCTCCGCTACTCGTCCAGACGGGGGATGAGCTCGGCGAAGTTGCAGGGCCGATGGCGGCTGTCCAGCTGCAAGGCCAGAATTTGGTCCCAGGCGTCTTTGCAGGCTCCGGTGGAGCCGGGCAACGCGAAGATGTAGGTGGTGCCGGCCAAGGCTGCCAGGGCTCTGGACTGAATGGCCGAGACGCCGATGCTGGCAAAGCTGAGGTGCCGGAAGAGTTCGCCAAAGCCGGGGATGTGCTTGTCGGCGATGCCCGTGACCGCCTCTGGGGTCACGTCGCGGCCGGTCACGCCCGTGCCGCCGGTGATCAGGATGACCTGCACCTGGTCCCACATCACCCAGTCACGCAGCTGCTCTTGAATCAGGCTGATCTCGTCGGCGACGATGGTGCGCTCGACCAGCTTGTGGCCGGCGCTACTTAGGCGCTCAATCAACAAATCTCCGCTGCGGTCGTCGGCCAAGGTGCGGCTGTCGGAGACCGTGAGCACCGCGATGCCCAGTGACCGGAAGGCTCGGGAGGTGTCGATGCCGCTCATTTGGAGCGCGCAACACGCTTGAGCTTGCCCTTGGTCACCAGCGGCAAGTCCAGGCGGAGCTCGAAGCGGTCTGCATCCGCCCCAGCCAGCCGGGCCGAGAGGGCCAAGACCTGTTCATCTGGAAGGTGGAGCCAGAGGGTCATGGGCGTTCCAGGGGAGGGGGCGTCTTCGCGGTAGACCGTCAGTCGCTTCCGACTCAGCTCTGCGTCGTAGTCTCGGGCCAAGGCGGAGATGCTCTCCCAGTGGACATGCAGACCGCGCTCGTCCCGCTCGTAGCGAGGGTCGCTTGGGGCATCTTCGGGCTCAGGCTCGCTGCTCTCCAAGAGCTCGGCGAAGTCCTCGGCGCTGGCGGGAACGATGAATCCAGGCCCGGGAGACTCGCCCACCAAGTCGGCGAAGGCCGTCTCTTCCTCTTCCGAGGACACCGAGCTTGAGGTCTCGTCTCCGATCAGGGCAGCCAGCTCGGCTGCCTGTCGGGCTTCGAGACGCCCCTGAGGGCTGACCTCTTCCTCTGGAGCGGGCTCGAAGTCGTCGGGCACGTCTTTCTGGTCTCTGAACTCGGGAGGTCCACCGAGCACCGCAAGGCGCTCGTAGCCGCCGGTGATCTCCAGAGTCGCAGGCCCCTCCAAGAGGGTGTCCTCCGTGTCCTGTTCCCAGTTGATGCTGTCTTCGGTCCAGTCGTCATCGTCGCCTTCCATGGCCAGGGCAACCATGGAGGAGTCTTCGTCGAGTAGGGCCTCAAAGTCCGCTTCGCTCACTGGGGCGGGGGAGTGGACCGAGATGCCGCCCAGATCGTCCCCCAGTCCGTCCAGCCAATCGCCGGTCTCCTCACTCACCCGCGGCTCTTTCGAGGCCGGTGTGTCGCCATCTGCCTGGCTCATGGAGTCGCGCAGCGCTGCGAGCAGGGACTGGCGCTCGCCGTCGTCTACGTCCCGGGTCTCTGCAGAGTCGTCGGTCTCGAAGCCGAATGGGTCGTCGCCTCGACTTGGGCTGGACATCAACTGGTCGAGGAAGGCCAGCTCCATCGAGGTGTCGTTGCTCTGGCCGGAGAGCCACTGAAGCCAGAGTTCTTGGCTCTCCGCAGAGGACGCGACGCTAGCCAAGTGGGTCCAGGCTCCTCCTTCACCGGAGGCTTCCTGCAAAGGGCTCAGCGTCTGGTCCGGGACCTGATCGTCGTCGACACTCAGGCGCGGGGCGCTCTGCGAGGGACTGCGCCCCAGCAAGCCCTCGACGAGCAAGAAGAGGTTCTCCCCGTCTTGCACGCGCAGCAGGATGCCGGCGTGATCGGCTCCGTCGATAGACAGAGTGATCGGCAGGTTCAGGTCAAGGGTCATGGGCGCCGTCTCTCGCTCGCTATGGTCGCACATATCCTGTGCCCTTGGGGGCGGGCCGGCTGGAGGGCGTTAGGGGAGGGATGGCGGGTGGTGCCGACCTGGTGGCGGCCCCGGTCTTCAAAACCGGTCGAGGTGCGTCGAGAGGCGAGGCCTGGTGGGTTCGATTCCCATGACCCGCCGCCATTTCGCTGCAGCGCCCCAGGCGCTTCGGTTCATGGCGTCGGTCCTAGAGGATGGTCCTTCGCGGAGCTCACTTTGGGCCCCAAGCAAGCGTCACGGGGCCTGGGCGAGGGGGGCCCCGCCGGCTACTCTTCTTTGGACCGCCTCCTCGAAGACCTTCAACTTTGGGGACTTGGCGCCCTCTGGGTAGACCAGCCAGAGCTCTCCGGTGAACAGGGAGACCTCAGGGAGCACCCGTTGCAGCGTCCCCTTGGCTAGGTCCTCTGCACAGAGGGGCTCGGGCAAGATTCCCAGGCCGGCCCCCGCACGGACCACAGCCAATGAGAAGAGGGAGTCGTCAATGCCCACTCTCCAGGACGGGAATCCCTCGGGAGCGCAGACCAATGCGTGCTCGTCCAGCTCTTGGGTGGTCTTGGGAACGCCACGCTGGGCAAGGTAGGTCGGCGCGCCGTACCACCCGAAGCTCATGGTCCCCAGGTGACTCCCGAGAAGGCTGCTGTCCGCTGGAGGAGCCCGATAGGCTCGCAAGGCGACGTCCACCCGCTCGCCAACAAGGTCGACGGGCCGGAGGGTGAGTAAGGTGTCGATACGCAGCTTGGGGTAGGCATGAACCAGCTCCGCAATCACTGGCGCGAGAAGGGAGACGGCCACATCTGTGGTGGTGCTCACCCGAAGAACACCGGCCGGCTCACCACGTTGGTTCTGGAGCTGATTCACAGCCAGCTTTAGATCAAGTAGGGCTGGGGCCACCCGGTTTAGGAAGGCTGCCCCAGCGCTCGTGAGCTCTACTCGCCGAGTCGTGCGGTGGAGCAGCGTGGTGTCCAACTCCACCTCTAGGCGCTGGACCACGCGACTCAATGTAGAGCGCGCAACACCGTTGGCTTGGGCTGCCTTGGAGTAGCTGCCCAAGCGGGCGACGGCGGCGAACTGCTGGAGGTCATCAAGGTTGATCATTGTTTCTTCTGCGCATCACTGTTGCCCTATTTGGATTCATTGTCACACCAATATCGGATGCATAGCTTCGGGGTGTCCTCAACCAAAGGAGTGGACATGTCGAACACACACTTCGTCTCCGGTGCCTCCGGCCAGCTCGGCCGTGCAGTCGTTGAACTCTTGTTGGCCAGCGGCGCCAAGGTCATCGCGGGCAGTCGAAGCCCTGAGAAGCTCATGGATCTAAAGGCTGCAGGAGCGGAGCTTCGGCGAATCGACTTCACCGACCTCGAGAGCGTCAAGAGTGCGCTGTCCGGTGTCGATAGGGCGCTCTTCGTGAGCACGGACGCGGTTGGGCAGCGCCAGGGACCTCAGATCCAAGCCCTTCAAGCTGCTGCGCAAGTGGGTGTCAAACACTTGGTCTACACCTCGCTTGTGAGCGCAGACTCCCCCGAGATGGCCATCTCAGAGGAACACCGCGCCACCGAGATTGCCATCCAGGAGGCCTTCTCCAGCTACACGCTGCTGCGCAACAACCTCTACGCCGAGCTGCTCTTTGGGGCTGTAAGCCAAGCTGTCTCTAGCGGGCAGCTGGTCACAGCTCGGGGGAAAGGCAAGGTGGCTTGGGTCTCTAGACAGGACTGCGCTCGGGCCGCAGCAGCGGCGCTCGAGGACGGCTTCGAGGGAAGGCGAACCTTGGACATCGCGGGGCCTCACTCTCTGACGGGAGAAGAGACCGCGGCGATCCTTCAGAGCGTCAGTGGCCAGCCTGTGCAGCATCTCGCCGTGCCTGCCGAGGCCCTCAAAGCTGGGATGCTGAGTGCAGGCTTGCCACCCATGATGGCCGAAATTCTGAGCGCCTTTGATGTGTCCGCCAGCAAGGGACTCTTGGACAAGTCGGCTGGAGACCTGGAGGCATTGACCGGTAAGGGTGGGCGCACTTTGCAGGAGCTCCTGGAGGCCAATCGCTCGGCCTGGGCGCTCTAAAGGGCAGGGGATTGCCTCGCCCCATTCTGCCATGTTGGCTCAAAGTCCTGGCGAGTCGCCCAGAATGAGAGTCATGGGTGCTCTATCGCTGCACCTTGACCTCCAGCTTGTGGCCATCCGGGTCGAGAACGAAGGCAGCGAAGTAGCTCTCGCCGTATTGTGGACGTGGTCCCGGTGCGCCCTCGTCGCTTCCACCCTGAGCCAGTGCGGCGGCATGAAAGGCCCGAACAGCGTCCTCTGAGGGGGCGAAGATTGCGAGGTGAAATCCCGCGCCGGCCGGGTGGGTGTCGGGGCGGTGGAAGAGAGCGAGACGGTCCGGGCCTCCCGGAGCGCCGTACCCCACGCCCTTCTCTGAGCTCCACACCTGCAGCTGTCCAAGCGGCGCAAGCACAGCGTCGTAAAAGCTCACGCTGCGGGCAAGGTCTCTGACGCCCAATGAGATGTGACTGAGCATGGTTCTGACCCCAGTTGTGGTGCTCTCCAAGGATGCCAGCTCTCAGAACACCCTTCACAAAGCCCGTCGAGATCGACCGGCTCAGGGGGGCGCTGTGGCCAGCGCTATCCAAGGGGAGACCGGCGCTGATCTGCACCCACCGTCCGCCACCTCACTGGGGTTCCATCTCAGAGCCTGTAGCTCTCGGAGCCTTCTAGGATGTTGATCAGCACCTCCCCGCTGATCTCATCCTCATCCTCGAACACCGCGTAGTCGTCGCCCAGGGACTCCAAGGTCCGGAGGGTCTCGCGGAGCTTGTCTGCCAGGTCAGCGAAGTCGTTCAAGAACAGCTCTGCTTCAATGATCGGACGGCCTTCGTCCAGACGGCGACCCAACACAGCGATCGACAGCCCAAGCACCGGCCGTAGCGCCTTGATGCTCGCGACCCGTCGCTTGGGCTGGCGCACGATGATGGAGGCGCTCGACATTGGGGCTCCGGACGAGGAGGGGCGCATGAATCTATCGCCCCATCGCTCAGGTGCTCTCACCGGAGTCCTCGGTCAAGGTGCAAGAGGTTCTCTGGACACTGCGCTCAGGGGTTGGCTCTCAGTCCTGCCACGTCGCGTTGATCTCCGAGACCACCTCAAAGACCTCTCCCAGATCCACAAAGTCGACCAGGACCAGGTTGGGTGTGCGGTCGACCGCTCCACAGGCTTGAACTCGCGCTCGGAGGACCTCGCCGTTGTTGGCTTGTGAGGCCAGGTCTTCGCTGGCGATGGGGTCCGTCAGGAAGTGCGCCAGGATGACGTAGCTCTGGTCCTCCCGGCCACGGCGAAAGCTGCAGTCAAAGTCTTCGACCTGCTTGAAAGCGTAGTTCGTCTCCCAAACGTGCTGGTTGATGTCGGCGTACCAGGCGGGGTCTCCACCACCATTGTCGGTCCAGACCACAAGGCGGGTGTTCGCCTCAATCATCTCGTCCAGCGTGGGCCAGAGGGCGCTGGGCTCCCGCTCAAAGCTCATGTGCGCCAAGCCAGCGCTCTCAAAGCTGGCCGCCATCTGCTCGGGTGTGATGTAGCTCTCAAAGGTCAGGCTGAGCACTTGGTCCGGGTGGGCATCGAGCCAGCCGCGAAGCTCGGTGAGCGCCTCATCCAGTGGTCGCGAGCCCAGTGAACAGTAGCCATGACAGGTCAGCAGGGCGCCGTCCTCCTCGTAGACGTCCAGGTTCAAGGCGCGCACACCCAAGGCGAGCTGAGCGAGCACGTTGAGGTTCTGGTTTGGAGCCAGCCACTCGTCTTGGGCGCTGCTCATCGAGTTGTGGGTGCCGACCACGGCCACTTGATCAAAGGGCCGTGCGCAGAACGCTGGGTCCCCGTTGCAGCTTCTCAGCCCGGTGTCTGCGGAGTCGAGGTCAGAGGAGGCGCAGGCCAGAAGGAGCAACAGCATGAGGGCAGAGTACGCGGGGTATGGTCGATTTCGCTACCAGGTCCCCCACCTTGATCCGCTAGACTCATCTCCCATAGGAGACCTTCATGCGAAAAACCCTCGTCCTTCTCTCCCTTTTGACCCTCTCAGGCACGGCATTGGCTGCGGCCTCGGTTTCCATTGATTCGATGGAAGTAGACGGCGTCAAGCTGCTGGACTTGCAGTGCGAGCTGAGCTCGGGAGGCGGCCTGATGGGGGGCATGGTGGTGGCCTCGACCTTGGCCAGCCAGAAAGAAGCTCTGGATGCGTGTGCGAGCGGTGGCGGCGCCTACAAAGCCACTTGGACCTGGACTGCTGGCAAGACCGAAGTGCAGACCGTCACCGGGCTGCCCAAGTCAGGGGAGGGCTGTGTGAAGAAGGCGCTGAACCAGATGCAGTCCGGGTCTACTGGCACCTGTGCTGCGGGAGTACTGGTTGGTGAGCGCTCCACGGCCGAGGCCAACTGGGCCTCCATGAACCCGCCGCCGGCGCCCGCTGCTGAGCCAGCAGCCCAACCTGCTGAAGCGCCAGGTCCAGCTCCCACGGGTGGATAGAGGCCGAGTTAGGGGCCCTCACAGCAGGAGGCCCACCCACAGGCCTCGGACGCGTCTCCTGCCAGCAAGGCTCCCATGAACTGGTTTGACCCCATCGAGTCCCCTGAGTCCTGGCGATGGCGCTTGGGTGAGCTGGACCTGCAGGTCCACAGCCAAGGTGCTGTGCTTGAGATCAGTCATGAGCGGGTGGAGGAGCGGCCCACCGCGCAAGTGGGGGAGAGGCAGGCGCCCTTCGAGGCGCTGGAGCGTGTCACGGCGCCGGGTACGGGAGCCCTTCGCCTGCGTCCGCGGCACGCGGATCGGGCCGTCATCGGGCGGCCGGAGTTGCCCCTGACTCTGCTCCCAGGCGTCAGTCTCCGGGTGTACATCAACGTGCCGGCCTGGCTCTGCTTGGAGATGGAGGGTCGGTCCGTCTGGGAGGCGCCCTCTGTGACACCGGCGGACACCTTCTTTGGCTCCCCGGTCGACGGCAGCTTGGCCTACGCCATGCGCACCCGCCTGCGAACCGACCCCGCAGAGTTCAAGCCGGCCCCTCACCGCATTCGGGTGCCGGTGCTGCTGCGGAACGAAGGTCGGGACCCCTTGCCGGTGCATCGTGTGCGCGTCCCGGTCCCAGAGCTGGACATCTACGCCGCCGCCGATGGCGCGCTCTGGAGTCCTGAGGTGCGCTTCACCCGCACAGAGGCGCCAGATGCGGCCCTGGTCGAGGTCGCCTTACGAGCTCCCGAGCAGGCCCTGCCCGAGCTGCTGACCGCTGCCCGCGAGGACAGCGCAGGCGGACCGAAGGTGCTGCGCGCCTTCAACTCCTTCTTCAGCGGAGGTGCCTGATGGAATGGCTGCAGCAAGACTGGGTGCGCGCTTCGGGTGCGTTGCTGCTCACCGTGCTTCTCGCTGTGTTGACCCGAACGGTGTTGCAGCGTGCCCTGGCTGCCCGCATGGGTGGGCCACAAGCCAAGCCCATCTCGCGCCTGGCCTTTTGGGTGGTGGCCATCGGTGGCTCGGCGGGGGCCTTGCGCCAAGTGGGCTTCGATCTGAGCGTGCTCCTGGGCGCCGCGGGCATCCTGACGGTGGCCATCGGCTTTGCCTCGCAGACCTCAGCCTCCAATCTGGTCAGCGGCCTCTTTCTGCTGGCCGAGCGGCCCTTCCAGATCGGCGATGCGGTGCGAATCGGTGCGATCTCTGGAGAGGTGCTCTCCGTCGATCTGCTCAGCGTGAAAATCCGCACCTTCGACAACCTCTTCGTTCGGGTCCCCAACGAGACGGTCATGAAGGCCGAGATCATCAACCTGACGCGCTTCCCGGTGCGGCGCTTTGACCTGGTCTTGCGCCTGCCGCCCACGCCGCGCTTGGGGGAGCTGGAGGCCTTGTTGATGGAGACCCTGGCCAAGGAGAATGTGGTCCTGGATGAGCCGCCTCCTCAGATCATCTGGCTGGGCACCGGAGAGCGCTGGATCGAAGTGCAGGTCTCCGCTTGGGCGTCTCGTCAACGCTTCTTGGAGCTGCGCAGTCGGGTGACCGTCGGCGTGTTCATGATGCTGCAGCGCGAGGAGATCCAGGCCGTGCCACCAGCATCCTTGGGCAGCGCGCCAGCACCCAAGCTCTAGAGCCAGCTCAGGCGGCCAGTCTGGGCGTCGACGCGTGCCTCGCGCGCCTGAAGCTGCAGTCGGATGGGGGGCAGATCTCGATAGGGCAGAAGGCGCTCGATGAGCGGGCCGGTGGCCTCGTTTGCGGAGTAGACGCCCAAGGTGAGGTGTGGTACGTATTCAGAAAAGCGGATTTCTTTCGGGTGGATAGATTCAATCTCTTCTCGTAATACATGAAGTTCAGATCCGAGGGCTCGCGCCTCAAGGAAGGGGCAGCTGAGGAAGGAGGAGACCCCTCCGATCTCCACAGGGATTGGCTGGCCCCATGCTTGGATCCGCCCCTGAATCGCGGCCCGTGTCTCCCCATCGAGGTCATCGTTTCGCGTACCGTCACCGTCCACAAAGCCACCGACCCACAGGGTGATGTGGGCCTGTTCCAAAGGCTGGACTTGGATGTCTCCGGCCAAGACCTGCTGCACCAGAGCGGCGCGCTCTAGTGCTGCCGGGGCCACCACTGGCAAGGCCCAGACCGCGTAGTGACGTCTGCCGGCGCGCCACTGCTCCCGCACCCCTGGTGTGGGACCAAGGGTGTGTGAGGACTTGAGGAATGTCTGCCAGGGTGAGATGGGAGGCCTTAGATTGGGACCATGCTACTGCTCGCTTCTGGATGTGCGTTCCTGACGAACCCTCCGCCGGTAGACTCGGTGGGCCAAGTGGCGCCGCCGCGGGTGGTCGATACCCAGGCGGAGGAGCTGCCCGAGGACCCCATCACTTTGGAGGGGCCGACGGTCATCTTGATCTCCATTGATGGCTTCGCCCAGCGCTACTGGGACCAGGCGGACATGCCGGCCCTCAAGGGACTGGCGAGCGCAGGCAGCCGCGCAGAGTCCCTCCAGCCGGTCTACCCCTCCAAGACCTTTCCCAACCACTACAGCCAGGTCACCGGGCTCTACCCGGAGCACCACGGCATCGTGGACAACAGCTTCGAGGACCCCGTCAGCGGTCAGGACTTCGACTTTGACAACAAGGATCCCTACTTCTGGCTGGGGGAGCCCATCTGGATCACGGCGGAGCGTCAGGGGCTGAACACGGCCACGATGTTTTGGCCGGGCTCTGAGGTGTCCTTCGATGGGGACCGACCGCGCTACTACGTGCCCTACGACGGCTCCATCCCGAACCGAAAGCGGGTGGACCAGGTGCTGGAGTGGCTGGAGCTCTCGGACGAGGAGCGTCCACGCTTTCTCACCCTCTACTTCTCCGATGTCGACCACGAGGGGCACAGCTACGGCCCGGAGTCGGCCTCGGTCTACAGGGCCCTGGAGGAGGTGGACGAGAGCATCGAGCGCCTGGTCTCGGGCTTAGAGGAGCGTGCGCTGCTGGACTCTGTTGACATCTTGGTGGTCAGTGACCACGGCATGGAGGCCTTCTCCCAGGACAAGGTCGCCTACATCGACGACTACGTGGATCTGAGCACGGTGCAGATCTACTCCTGGGCCCAGCACATGACCCTGGACGCAGCCACCCCAGAGGGCTTGCCTGCGGTGATGGAGCAGCTGGCGCAGATCCCGAACGTGCGCTGCTACACCAAGGAGGAGACGCCGGCCTACCTGCACTTCTCTGAGAGCGAACGCATTCGGCAAGCGGTGTGTCTGCCCGACGAGGGCTGGGTCATCAGCACGCACGTCTACGCGGACGACGGTGAGAAGTACAGCTCCGGGGCCACCCACGGCTGGGACCCCACCTACGCCTCGATGCAGGGCATCTTTGTGGCCCACGGCCCCCACATCCAGCAGAGCTATGTGCACCCCACCATTGAGCAGGTGCAGCTCTACAACCTGATGGCTGAGCTCTTGGGCGTGGACCCCGCAAACAACGACGGCGACCCCAAAGAGGTCGCCGAGTTGCTTCGATAGCCCGTCAGGGCGGCTGCTCAGTTGGGAGCGAGCAGCATGAACATCTGACGGCCATCCATGCGAGGTGGAGCTTCCACCTTGCAGATGTCCTTCACTTCTTCGTAGACGGCGTAGCACTGCTCTGCACCAAGGTCATGGTGAGCGTGCTCGCGACCACGGAAGCGCACGGTGATCTTGACCTTGTCGCCGTCCGTGAGGAACTGGCGGACCTTCTTGGTCTTGAAGTCCAGGTCGTGACCGTCGGTCTTTGGACGGACCTTGATCTCTTTGACCTGGGTACGGGTCTCGCGCTGCTTGCGGCGAGCCTCCGTCTCGTTCTTCTGTCGCTCGAACTTGATCCGGCCCCAGTCGCCGATTCGGCACACTGGGGGACGGGCGTTCGGCGCCACCTCGATGAGATCCAGGCCGCGCTCCTTGGCAAGTTCCAAGGCGTCCCGGGTGACAAACTGGCCCAGCTTCTCGCCGGTCTCGTCGATCAGCAGGATGCGGGGGATTCGGATCTGTTCGTTGACTCTTGGCTCGTCAACAGCGCGGCGTGGAATGGCGCGGCGTGAGGGTCGGCGACGAATGGCTGGCTCCAGGCAATTTACTAGTCTCCCGAGATCCGGGAGTACAACGGCCCCAATCTACGAACTCCCAGCCCGATCGGCAAACACCTTTTTTGCCAAGCTTGCGCCGGAGGCGGCCGCGAGATGCGCAAACCACGCCTGCCAGCCCCTTTCATCGCCGCCACAGGCCAAGAAAGCTCGCAGGGCGGGCAGGTCACTGTGATCCAAGGGGTGGTGGTCCATTGCGGAGAGCTGGAGCACGATTTCGACGGCGACTGCGCCGTCTTGGTCGGGAGAGAGATCAGGGAGAAGCACCGAACCGACGACGTGGTGGGCCCAGGCCTGCAGCTCGGCGGTGCTCAAATCCCCGCGCTCCCATTCCAGGAGTTGGATCGCGATCTCGCCGACGGTGGGTGGGGGAGTGGGGGGATCCAGCCAGGGGTCCGCCGGCATCACCGCGTCACCGGGGTCACGCAGCTCTCCGGGATCCATCACACGAAGTCGTGCTTGAAGGCGTCGCACCGCGGCCTGTGCAGCTTGTCGCTCGCCGGCAGAGCTGCCCTCTCGAGCCAGGACTCTGGCCCGCTGAAGTTTGCGCTTTAGGTTTGCGGCCATAGGAATTCTTTCGTCCTCAACAGGAACGTACTGGAGACAGAATGCCTGCATTCCCCCAAACCCGCATGCGCCGAAGCCGCCGTCATGGCTGGAGCCGCAGCCTTGTGCGGGAGAATGGACTGGTCCCTGGGGACCTGATCCAGCCCCTGTTTGTCATTGAAGGGAAGGGGCTCAGGGAGCCGATCTCCTCCATGCCGGGCCAGAGCCGCCTGAGCATCGATGCGCTGGTGGATGTGGCGATGGAGTGTAGGGACTTGGGCATTCCTGCCATCGCGCTCTTCCCTGTCACGCCTGCGCAGCTCAAGACCCCTGATGGGCGCGAGGCCACCAATCCCGACAACTTGGTCTGCCGTGCCCTGCGCGCGATCTCTCAGGCCGTACCGGACATTGGCCTGATCGGGGACGTCGCCTTGGACCCCTTCACCACACACGGCCAGGACGGGGTCCTGGACTCCTTGGATGTGGTGGACAACGACCGCAGCCTGGAGATCCTCTGTCAGCAGGCCGTGGTGCAGGCCCAGGCGGGCTGCAATGTCATCGCGCCCTCGGACATGATGGACGGCCGAGTGGGCGCCATTCGCCGCGCGCTGGACGGCCAGGGCTTGGACCAGGTGCAGATCCTGTCCTACGCGGCCAAGTACGCCTCGGCCTTCTACGGACCCTTCCGGGACGCAGTGGGCTCCAAGGGCTCTCTGGGCAAAGGCGACAAGCGCACCTACCAGATGGACCCCGCAAACTCCGACGAGGCCATCCGCGAGGTCGCCTTGGACCTGGAGGAGGGCGCCGACATGGTGATGGTCAAGCCCGGCATGCCCTACTTGGACATCTGTCGTCGGGTGAAGAGCGCCTTTGGGGTGCCGACCTTCGCGTACCAGGTCTCCGGGGAGTACGCGATGATGCGCGCCGCTGCCCAGAACGGCTGGTTGGACTGGGACAGCGTGATTCTCGAGAGCCTGCTCTGCTTCAAGCGGGCGGGCTGCGATGGCGTCCTGAGCTACGCGAGCATGGAGATTGCTCGCGGGCTCTAGCCTGGGAAGCTGCGCTCAAACGTCCCAGAACCGCAAGGGTTCTCCACCAGGCTCGCCGATCAGCGCATCGTCCTTCATGACGACGCGGCCGCGAATGATGGTGGCCTTGGGCCAGCCGTGGATGGTGTCTCCTACGAAGGGGCTCCAGCCGCAGCGGGAGGCGATCCAGTCCTCTTGAATCACGCGCACTTCGTCCAGATCCACCAAGGTGAAGTCGGCGTGGTAGCCCACGGCGATGCGGCCCTTGTCCCGTAGGTTGTAGATGCGGCAGGGGCCGGCGCTGGTCAGGTCGATCAAGCGCTCAAAGCTGATCTTTCCCTGGTGGACGTGCTCGAGCATGAGGGGCAGCATGGTCTGCACGCCGGGCATTCCAGAGGGACTCTTGGGGTAAGGCCGGGCCTTCTCTTCCCGGGTGTGCGGTGCGTGGTCCGAGCCGAGCACGTCCACCACGCCGGTGTTGACGGCCTCCCAGATCGCGTCTTGATGCCGCTGGCTGCGGATTGGCGGGTTCATCTGCGCGAAGGTGCCCAGGCGCTCGTAGCACTCCGGGGCGGTCAGGGTCAGGTGCTGAGGCAGCACCTCGACGGTGCAGATGTCCTTGTGCTGTGCCAGGAAGGCCATCTCCTCGGCGGTGGTGACATGCAGCACGTGTACTGGGCGTCCGACCCGTGCGGCGACCTCCAGCAGGCGCTTGGTCGCGATGAGGGCGGTCTGCTCGTCGCGCCACCAGGGGTGGTCGCCGGGGCCCACGTTTTCTTTCTCCGCGAGCAAGGCCTTGCGCTCGGTCAGCCTGGCCTCGTCCTCGCAGTGAACCGCCACGCGGCGGCGCCCCTTGCGGAGGACCGCCTCGAGAACCACGGGGTCGTCTACCAGGAGGGAGCCGGTGCTCGACCCCATGAAGATCTTCACGCCACAGCAGCCTTCGGTGAGCTCCAGCTCAGGCAGCTCGTCGACGTTCTCGGCCGCTGCGCCCATGAAGAAGGCAAAGTCGGTCCAGGCGCTCGCGCGCCCCCGCGCCACCTTGTAGGCCATGTCTTCGGCGGTGAGGGTGGAGGGGTTGGTGTTGGGCATCTCGAACACAGCGGTGACCCCGCCGAGCGCAGCGCCGGCGGTGCCTGTGTTCAGGTCCTCTTTGTGGGTCAGACCAGGCTCGCGGAAGTGCACCTGGGTGTCGATGACGCCGGGCATGACTTGGAGCCCGGTGGCATCGAATCGTTCGCTGGCTTGGGCCTGGCTCAGGTCGCCCAGGGCCACGATGCGGCCCTCCCGGACGCCTACGTCGATGCGCTCGGCTCCGTTGGGGGTCCAGACTGTTCCGCCGCTGATCACCATGTCCAAGTCCATCGCGCACTCCCAAGTGGTGAGTGGGCTCTAACTCAGCGCTCGCTCAGGCGGCCTCGAACTGGCGCTCCACCAGGCGGCGGTACAGGCCCTCGACCTTGACCAGGGCGTCGTGGGTGCCGGACTGCACCACTGCGCCGTTGTTGAGGACCAGCACGCGATCTGCCTCTTTCACGGTGCTCAATCGGTGCGCGATGACCAGTGTGGTGCGGCCCTTCATGAGGTGGTCCAAGGCTTCTTGGACCAGGTGCTCGGACTCGGCGTCCAGGGCGGAGGTGGCCTCGTCCAAGACCAGGATCTTGGGATCTCTGAGCAGGGCCCGTGCGATGGCCACGCGCTGCTTCTGACCGCCGGAGAGCTTGACCCCCCGCTCCCCAACAAGGGTCTTGTAGCCCTCGGGGAACTCGGAGATGAACTCGTGGGCGTTGGCAGCTTTTGCGGCCGCCTCAGCCTGCTCGACTGTGGCACCGGGCACGCCGTAGGTGATGTTCTCCAAGATGGAGGTGGCGAAGAGGGTGGGCTCTTGGGAGACCACACCCACTTGGCGGCGCAGCCAGTCCTTGTCCAAGCTCTTGATGGGGTGCTCGTCCAGGAGGATTTGGCCGGCCTGAGGGTCGTAGAATCGGCTGATCAGGGTGGCGATGGTGCTCTTGCCGCCGCCGGACGGACCCACCAGCGCGACGACTTCGCCGGGCACCATCTCCAAGCTCAGGCCCTTGAGAACCGGATGCTCCGGGCGGGTGGGGTAGGCGAAGTCCACGTTCTGGAACTCGACGTGCCCGCGCACCGCTGTGGGGGTGCTCTCACCGCTGACGACAGTGGGCACCCGGTCGATGAGCTCAAAGACGCGCTCGGAGGCGCCCAAGCTCTTCATAAAGTCCTCGTAGAGGCCGGAGAGGGCCCCCAGGGAGACGGCCGCCATCATCGTGTAGCCGCCGTACTTGGCCAGCTCGGAGCCCTCCATCAGGCCGTCCGCGACCAGCCAGCCGCCGTAGAGCAGGACCAGGGCCAGAGCTGCGACCATGCCGACGGACATGCCGCCGCGGAAGAGCGCGATGACTGCCGCGCGCTTGCGGGCCAGGGTGAAGGAACGCTCCACGGCCTCGCCGTAGCGGGCCACCTCGCCAGGCTCTTGGGCAAAGGCACGAACGGTGCGGATGCCTGCGACGGTCTCCTCGGCCACCGTCGTGGCGTCCGCCAGGGCGTCTTGAACGTCTCGAGCCAGTCCCCGCAGACGTCGGCCTACGACCCCGGCTCCGATGGCGATGACCGGGATCACCAGCAAGGTGGCCAGGGCCAGGCGCCAGGAGGTGATGAAGAGGAAGAAGACTGCGCCGATGGCCAGAGCCACGAAGCGCAGGAGCATGGAGATGTTCACGCTCACGGTGTTCTGAATGACCGTCGTGTCCGAGGCCAGACGGTTCGTCAGCTCTCCGGTGCGCCGCTCATCGAAGAATGCGATCTCTTGGCCGATGATCGATGCATAGAGGCGCTTTCGCAGGTCGGTGACGATGCGCTCGCCGGCCACTGTGAAGAGCCACGCGCGCAGACCGCCGGCGATGGCACCGATGACCATCAGAAAGAGTAGCTGGAGCACGGGTTTCGTGACCTGCTCTCTGCCGCCGCCTGAGCTCAAGCCCTCGATGATCGGATCCAGAAGCTGAGGCGCAGCCAGTGCGGTCCCTGAGCCGATGACCAGGACGAAGGTGCCCATTGTCAGGGCCTTCCATTCGGGGCCGGCCAGCTTGAGCAAGCGCTTCAGGTCTACCTTTCCACGCGCCGAGTCTTCGACCTTCTCGTCCGACATTTTCAACCTCGCCAGAGTGCAGCAGGTGTACCCCGTTGGCGCCGCGTCAAGGGGGGGAGGGGCGCTTGGGGTACTCTTGGGCATCCCTTTTGGCCCTTGAGGACGCATGACGGACGACATTGATCCCCTTGGAGCGGTGAGCCGCAGCCAGCTGCACTTCTTTTGGCTGGCAGATTGCTCTGGCTCGATGCGCATGCACGGCAAGATCCAGGCGCTCAACAACGCGATCCATGAGAGCTTGCCGGCCGCCCGTGAGGCCGCCGCAGCGAACCCCTTCGCCGAGATGGTGATGCGGGCCATCAAGTTCAGCACCGGTGCCGCTTGGCATGTGAAGGACGCCACCCCGGTGGACGACTTCGTCTGGAAGGACTTGGAGGCTCTGGGAGTGACGGACTTGGCGGCTGCTCTGCGGCTGCTCAAGGAAGAGCTGACTCCGGAGAAGATGGGCCGCCGCGCCCTGCCTCCAGTCATCGTGCTGCTCTCCGACGGTGCCCCTACCGACGACTGGGAGCACGCCTTGATGGAGTTCAACGACACCGGTTGGGGCCGCCCCGGCCGCACCGTGCGCGTTGGAATCGCCCTGGGCAAGGATGCGGACAAAGCGGTGCTCCAGAAGTGGACCGGCGCCGAGGAGACCGTCTTCGAGGCCAACAACGCTCAGCGCCTCACGGAGCTGATCAAGTGGGCCAGCGTGACCCTCTCCAAGTTCGCCAGCTCCGGCGCCTCCCAGGTGGGTGGCTCAGAGTCGGGTTCGCCTCTTCCGCCGCCGCCACCGCCCGTGGCGGTGGTCGCGGACGACGAAGACGACGACACTTGGTAGCCCGTGTCTGACCTGGACCCGCCCACCGAAGAGATCGACGACCAAGCCACGGAGCGAGGGGAGACCCTGGCGCCTTGGCTGGTGGCCTCGGCTGCGGTCGTGGGTGCAAAGCATGTGGTCGTGGACAAGCCCTCACAGGACTCGGTCGCCACCTACGCGGACCAAGACTGCGCTGTCGTAGCCGTCGCGGATGGGCACGGGGACCCGCGGCATGCGCGCTCGGACGTGGGCTCTCGGTTGGCCTGCGAGGTCGCCTTGGAGGTCTTCAAGGAGCTCTCCCAGGACATCTTGGACCAGGGCCGCCACCACAAGGAGTGGGAGCGTGAGCTGCGTCTCCGGCTGCCTGGACGCATCAGCTGGATGTGGAATCAGCGGGTGCGTGAGCACGCTGGCCAGACGGAGCCCGATGGGGCCTGGCACCCCGATGTGGACCTGTACGGGACCACGCTGATCTGTGCGCTGCTGACCCGCCGCTGTGTGGTGCTCTTCCAGCTCGGAGATGGCGATTTGGTGGTGGTGAGCAAGGCCGGCGTGCACTGCGCTTTCCCGCCATCCGACGAGCTCTTTGGGACCGCGACCTGGTCATTGGCCCAGGCCGATGCGCCTACCCACGCGGACCTGATCTGCTGTCATCCACGGGACCTCTCCCTGCTCCTGCTGTGTACCGATGGAATTCGAGATGCCTTCGTCAAGAAGCCCGAAGCCTTCTTGGGCGTCGGCCGATGGCTTCATTCTCGGGTGAAAGAAGAGGGGTTGAGCCGGGTGGAAGAGACCCTGCCAGAGTGGCTCAGTGAGCTCTCTCGGCGCGGTAACGGCGACGATGCAAGCATCGCGATGTTGAAGTTTTAGCTGAGCAGTCAGCGCTAGGAGTTTTTACAGATGGCAATGCTCAAGGCAGGCACCCTGCTTCGCACACACCGCGGACAGGAAGTGCGCGTCGAGGCCATGCTGGGCGAGGGCGGGCAGGGCGAGGTCTACCGAGTCAAGGCAGACGGTCACACCTACGCTCTGAAGTGGTATCACCAGCCCCAGACTGAACAGCAGAAGCAGTGGGCCGGTGAGCAGCGCGAGGCGCTGTTGGGCTACCTGCTCAAGAAGAGCCCGCCGGACACCCGCTTCCTCTGGCCCCTTGGACTGGTAGATCACCCCCGCGGCGTGACCTTCGGCTACCTGATGGAACTCATCCCCGATGGCTACCAAGGGCTCGAGTTCCTGGTCCTGGGCAAGATGCGTCCGGTCCCCAGCTTCAAGGTGCTCAGCACGGCGGCCATCGGCTTGGCGGAGTGCTTCAGAAAGCTCCACAACATGGGCGCTTGCTACAAGGACATCAACCTAGGCGGCCCGCTCCTGAATCCAGCCACCGGCGAGGTCGTGGTCTGCGACTTGGACAACGTGCGGGTGAACAAGACCCCGGGGAACATCATCTTCGTGTTCTTCGCGGCCCCGGAGCTCATCCTGGGGCAGGGGACTTGCCAGACCAACACCGACATCCACTCGCTGGCGGTGCTGCTCTTCTACATGTTCGTGCGCCACCATCCCCTGGAAGGCCGCAAAGAGCTCTCGGTCAACGTCTTCAACGAGGCGGCCCAGCGCAAGTTCTACGGCAAGCAGCCGGTGTTCATCTTCAACCCAGAAGACGACTCCAACCGACCCGTGCCCGGCTTCCACGACGGCGCCATCCGCAACTGGGCCCTGTATCCCAAGTTCCTCCAGAAGCGCTTCACCCGTGCCTTTGGCGTGGGGCTGAAGCGTCCAGAGCTCCGGGTGCGTGAGGGCGAATGGATGAGCGACTTCTCCCGCTTGCGGGACAGCATCTTCTACTGCTCCCACTGCGGCCAAGAGAACTTCTTGGACCCCGAGGTTCCGCCGGCTGAGCAGGGCCTGTGCTTCCGCTGCAAGAAGGTGAGCGACCTGCCCTTGGTTCTGGACTTTGGGGGGAACAAGCAGGTCTGTCTGCACCAGTACACCCAGCTCTTCCCGCACCACTTGGGCTCGGCCCTGGACTTCTCAGCACCAGAGGCTGAGCTAGCCAGGCACCCCAACAACCCCAATCGCTGGGGTTTGAAGAACCTCTCCCGTCGCAGGTGGACCTACCTGGGCAAGGAAGGGGAGGAGAAGCAGGTGGATCCGGGACGCTCGGTGCCCTTGCGGCCTGGGCTGGAGTTGAACTTTGGCAAAGCCAAGGCAACCTTCAGGAAGGCGCTCCCTTCCTGAGCCGCGGGGCTTGAGCTACGCTGGGAGTTGACGCCCCGTGAAGTCTCACGCTATTCTGTTGCTCAAGCAACGAATGGAGACAGGTGCTCACGCTCGACCAGGCCTTGGCATTCCGCATCTACCGGGTTCAGCGCCTCTTGCGCCTGCACCTGGTCCGTCTGTTGGAAGACGTCCTGCCTGGCCTTGCTCCCGAGCACTTCTTCCTGCTCATGCGGCTCGGCGAAAAGGATGGCGTGGCTCAGCACACCTTGGTCGACCCGGTCATTGGGGACCGGCCCAACATCTCTCGCCACCTCGTGCGCATGGAGAAGATGGGCTTGGTGCTGCGCCAACCAGACCCTGAGGATGCGCGTTCTCGCTGCGTTCACCTGACCTCGGAGGGGCGGGATGTGCTCGGCCAGCTCCAGGTGCTGATCGGTCCAGAGCGCGCGCGGCTCTTTCCCATGCCTCAAGCTGAACTCGACACCTTCGCTGGCGTTTTGGACCAGTTGGAGCAGATCTTGGAGGGCTGAGGCTCTTCTCTTTTTTACCCAAATAGTTGCCTAGGCAACAAAGGAAGTCCCGATGCTCTTCTTCTCCCTCCTCGCTGCCGTTCAGCCAAGCCCCTATGCCCAAGTTGAGGCCACTCTGACCAGCTTCACTGCGGCGGTCGCGGAAGGGGATGTGGCCACCGTTGAGAGACTCCTTCACCCAAGCTCCGTTCAAGTTGTCGCGATGCCGGGTAGCCAGATGGTGCTCGATACCCCGGCTTACTTGGGTGCAATCAAGGCGGGCAAAGTTGGTGGAAGTCCCATCGAGCTCGTCGTCTCGGACATCCACATCCAAGGCAGCGTCGCGACGGCTTCGACCCAGCGTAGTCTTGGAGCGATGGTGCTCAACGATGCGGTGACCTTGGTCCACACCCCAGAGGGCTGGCAGATCGTGGCGATGGCCGTGCAGGCCACTCCAGTTCCAGGCTAGCCTTGGAGGAGTGCCCTCAAAGCCGGCTCCAAGCTCGCCCCCGGCTCGAGACGCGCGTGCACGGGAGGAAGCTCACTGGCCTTTTTTCCCTGCCCGAGGCCAAGACGCAGAGCGGCTTCGTCTCGCTTGGACCAGACGCGCACGGCGGCAGGGCTGCCGGCACGCTCCGCACAGATCCAGTCCCCCATGGCGACCAGGACTGCGGGGCCCACACGCTCTGCGCTCTGCGCACCCAAGCGCATCCACATCCAGGCCCGGGGGTCGCGCTCCGGGAAGGCGCGCAGCGGGGCTGCGAGTTGATGCGCTCGGCTGATCAAGTCTCGGGTGGCCTGGCTCTGCTCTTTCCAAGCGCCGGGACGCTGGCTCGGGTGACCCAGGCGCTGGACCGCCAGGGTGCTGAGCTCAAGCCAGGGCGGCTGATCGGAGAGCTCGGTGGGAAAGGGCGGCAGGCCCTTTAGGATGCCCAGAAGCATGGCCTTGCGTCCGGACCATGGCGCCTTTGAGTGCTCGATGAAGCGCAGCGTCTCGGTCCACGGTTGCTCGAGCAGCTGGGCAGGGCTGTGTCGGGCGACGGCCCGGTCTAGCAGTACCTTGGCGAAGGGTGAGGCTCCTTCTAAGCCCAGATCGGAGAGGAGCTTGGCCAAGACAGGCTGCTCGGCGAGGGCAGCGTCCAGAGTGCGTCCGATGTGGTGGTTCTTGGCCAGAGCGGAGCGCCAGTGCTGCTTGATCCAAGCGGGAGCCGGTCCACCGGGGCTCGGCTGCTGAGGGCTGCGCTCGCTGCAGCGTTCGTGAACCACCTTGCGGACTTGGGGCTCATCGATGACCCAGGGAAGCAGGCGCCCCAGTGTGGGCCATCGCAGCTCCTTGGCGTACTGCAGGGTCAGCGCGAGCACCCGCTCCCGAAGCTCGGGATTGCGCAGCTCGGTGGCCAGCAGAGGGAGGGCTTCCAAGGCCTTGGGGCGCAGCCGAACGCGCGTGAGCGCTTCGACCGGCTTGGAGAGCAGCTGAGCGCGGAAAGCCGTCACACCGGCCTTGACCTTGCGCAGAGGGGCCTTCTTGGGAGGCAGGGCCTCCGTGGCGCGGGTCAGGGCGGTTGGGCGGGCTTTGAGCACTACTTGCGCCGCTTGTCCGCGGTGATGACCTCGAGGCGCTCTTGCAGGTCGTCCATGGCCTCGCGCAGGCGCTCGATGCTGCTGCTCATGCGCTCCACGCCTTCACCCAGGGCGGCATCGAAGTGCACCAAGGTGCTGTCGATGGCCTCTGGCAGCTTCACGGAGAAGGTGTCCATGCCCTTGCCCATGGTGTCTTGGAGCTTGTCCATGTCCCCCATCAGGCGCTCCCATTGGGCGCGCTGGTCAGCCATGGCTTGCACCATTCCGGTGGACGAGTCGCGCATGTGGGTGACCGCCTTGCCTTGGACGATGACGGTCTCCTTGAGCTTGTTGACCACGTCTGCGGTGTGGGTGCTGGCCTCCTCCAGCTCTCGGGCGGCGGACTTGACCGACTGGCTTGCTGGGCCCAGGGCCTCGATGAAGCCTGTGGCTTGGCCTACGGTCTGGATGAAGTGCTTGTTCCCTTCGACCTGTTGCTGGAGGGTGGCCTGCAGCCCGTTGACCAGGCTTGCGACCTCGCCACCGGCCTCGGCGTAGGACCTGCTGGACTCGGCGAGCTGTCGTGCCGCTCGAACCAGGGACTTGTTCATGCCCTCGTAGCTGCGCGTGGTCTCGTCCATCTTGGGGACCAACTCGGACATGACGCCGGCTGCCTGTTGGAAGGACTCGGCCGCCGACGCCGCGGGAAGCGCGGCCTGGTGGAAGCGCTCCACCACCTGCTCGATGGACCCGGCGCTGCCGCGAAGGTTGTCCACAGCCGGGGTGAAGAGGGCCAAGCTCTCTTGCCAGGCCACGAGCTGTTGGGCCTGAGCGCTTGAGATGTCCTTGATCTGGGCGCCGGCTTCCTTCAGGGAGTCGCCCACCGCCTCATCGATGCCTGCGGAGATGCGCTTGATGGCTTGAGCGTGGGTGCTCTGCAGCTCGCTGACCAGGTCTTTGACCACGCCAGCGGCGCTGAGGTAGCCGTCGGTTCCAGACTGAAGGGCGCCCGCGGCGGCTTGCATGGACTGTTGCACGTCGGACTGGGCCTTGGCCGCCGCCTCGATGCTGGGGACCGTCTTCTCCAGGCTGGTCGCTGCGCGCTCCAGAGCGATGCCGGCTTTCAGAGAAGGCTCGGTCGCAGCGGCCAGGCCTTCAGAGAAGTTCCTCAGGTCGCCGGTGATGCCTTGCAGGCGCTCTACGGTCTTGCCGAAGTCGCCTGTGGCGCGCTGCCAGCTGTCCAGGCCTTGCTCCTGGCGCTCCGCGAAGCGGCGCAGCTGGGAGCCGGCTTCCTTCATCGAGGCGACGAGGGCTTGGTCGATCTGCCCGGTGAGGGCTGCGGTGCTGGCCTTGGTCGCCATGTCCAGGCTGGCGGCCGAGCGCTCGGAGGCGGCTTGAAGCTGCTGGGCGGAGACGGCGGCCGCCTTGTGCATCTCTTGAGCGGAGCTGGCCACCGCTTTGTGCATCTCTTCGGAGACGCCGCGTTGGGCTTGTTGCAGCTCCATCACGGTGCTCTGGACCAGCTCTCCGGCGCTCTGGTAAGCGCTGGTGCCTTGAGAGAGCGCGTCCATGGCGCTCTGCACGCCCTTCTGGCTGCTCTCCCAAGAGGTGCGAGCGTTCTCGAGAGCGGGAACGATGCGGGCGAGCTCCTGGCTGGCTTGAAGGCTGGTCTCCGCTGCCTTGAGGCTGGGCGCGCTGGCCTGAGAGATCACCTCGGACTGTTTGGCCAGGCTCTTGCCGGCCTGTTCCAGCTGTTGGACCAGATCGGTGAGGCCGACCACGGAGTCGCGCCAGTCACCCAGGGCGCTGCGTTGGCTCTTGCTGACGCGCTCCAAGGTGTCAGCTGTGCTGCGCAAGCTGTCGCCGATCGAGCCGTCCAGGCCGACGATGACCGCCTTTGCGATGGCCTCGCTGTCGAGGCTGACGCTGGGGCCGATGGCGCTTCCAGCAGCCGCGGCCGCGCCGGTGGCCGCCATGACGGGGACCAGTTCAGAGCGAATCGCTTGGCTCAATGCCTCCTGAAGCTGTGCGGGGTCGAAGGAGGCCTCGCTCACCGAGACAGGGGTGGGCGCTTGGGCCTGTGCTGCGAAGTGCTCCATCAGAGCTTCTTGGTTGATGGCCATCTTCTCGAGTGCGACCAACATGGCCTCGCGGTCGGGGTCCTCACCAGCCATCAGATCGGGACCGGCTGCGCTGCTGGGGGAGGACTTTGAGGCGGGGGCAGAGCCCAGCTCCAGCCAGTTCACCAAGCTGTGGATGGCGCTGCGTGCGGAACCGGTCGCCATGGCACCGAAGAGACCTGCGAAGAGGCCGCAGAGCAGCCCCCAAACCAAGGGCGAGGCCGCCTGAGCCAAATCATCTGGAGTCGCCGCTGCGGAGATGACGGCGCCGGTCAAGCCCCAGCCCGCGAAGAGGAGAGGAATGCGGTCCAAGAGGGGAGCGGGGGCCACGAGCCCACCATGGGTGTGGCGCAGCAAGTCATCGTCCAACACCCCCGAGGGCGAGGCCACCAAGACCAGCTTTCCACCTTGGACCTCGGCACCACGGCGAACATGGGTTGTGGCGCCCTCCAAGGCCGGGAAGGCCTTCCCGATTGGCTCCAGGCCCTCTCGCAGCGCGCGCAAGGACTTGATGGGGTGGGGGAGCTTGCGCACTTTGGCTCGCAGGCCGGCCGAGCGCAGCATCAACACCAAGTGCTGGCTGAGGGCCAGCAGCAGCGCAAAGATGAGCAGGCCGTTCCAGATGGTTCCGATGCCTTGGGGCATAGGGTTCAGGGCGATCCAGGCTTCGGTCATGGGCGCGGGCTCTCGCTAAGTCGGGTGGAGGGGGCCGTGAGGACCTGCAGAAGGGTCCCGGGGCGCTCGGTGATTTGGCTGGCCTTGGTGGCGCCTTGTGGGCTCAAGCCGGACTGGGGTTCCAGAACGGACTGCCAGGTTTCCAGGGCCCAGATGGCCCAACGCATGGCAACGGCGGACTGTTTGCTCAGCTCGCGTGCCAGTTGGTTTAATGCCCGGCCGTCGTGGTGCGAGCGCGCCAGGGTGTGTACGCAGCCGCGTTCGGCTGCTTCGACCAGCACCGAGACCTCGCGTAGGTCATCGGGAGCCAGGTCTCGGAGCAGGGCTTCAAGGCGGCGCGGGTGCGCATAGATTTTGGGGCCGGCGTAGGTGATGACCTTGACCAGCACTCCGCGAAGCTCGGCGTTCATTCTGGCGCCTCCTGCGGCTGGGGCGCCACGTACTGCATCTCGCGCACCTCGCATTGGCCGTTGCCGAAGCTCATCGCCAGGTGGCCCATGGGGTGCAGATCCAGGTCGGTCACCCGGCGACCGGGCTCAAAGCGCCAGAGCTCGGAGACCTGGTCCAGGGCCCAGAGCCTCACTGTCTTGTCGACGCCTCCGGTGGCCAAACAGCGGGCGTTGGGATGCAGGACCACCGCGCGCACAGGGCCAGAGTGCCCCTTGTAGCGGATACGCTCCCCACCGCTGCGGGTGTCCCAAGCGGCAACTCCCTGGTCATCGCCGATGATCAAGCGGCCGCCGGGGCCCATGGAGACCACTGCCGGGCCCTTGGCCTGGAAGCGTTGACGCTCGCGCAAGGTGTCCGGAACCAGAGTGAGGACTTGGTCTTGGATGCCGATGGCCAGCTCTTCGGTGCCGAAGCTCAGGCTGTGCACGGGATGGTCCAGCTCCAGGATCTGGCTGAGCTCCAGGCCTTCGACGCGCCAGAGGCAGAGTCGACCGTCCGCGCCGCCGCTGGCCACGAACTGCCCGTCTTCGGAGAACTCGACGCAGAGCGCAGCGTCCGTGTGGCCGGCCAAGCGGTACATGCGCTCGCCGGTCTCCGGGTTCCAGAGCCGGATGGCGCCGTCATCTCCGACGCTGGCCAGGGACTTGCCGTCCGGGGACCACGCCACGCCACGCACCCAGTCCCTGTGGCCGCCCAAGAGGCTGTCCACCCAAGCGCCGGTCTTGGCATTCCAGATGCGCACGCTGCGGTCCAGACTGCTGGTCGCCAGCTGGCCGCCGGAGGGGGAGAAGCGGGCGCCGGTCAGAGCCTTTCGGTGGCCCTTGAGGGTGTGGGCGCGCCGGCCGGGCTGATTCACAATGTTGGAGGAGATCCGGCGCTGCACGGGCTGTACGCTTGCGCGCGGTGTCTCGGAGGGCGGCGTGCGTCCCAAGGCCTCCGCCCATGCGCGGGTCGCCCAGACCGCCACGGAGAACTCCAGGCCGGCCTGGTCGCTCAGGCGGTGGACCAGGCGGTCGAAGACCATGGGCGCCACTTTCGGGCTTCGGTCTTGGGCCAAGTCGGCTGCAACCCCCTCTCGAACGGCCACATGGGCGGCTACACAGTGAAGCGGCCTTCCAGGAAAGCGGCGCTCCAGTTGCTGAGCCACCTTGCGCTGATCCCAGCAGACCTCATCCCCGTGATCGAGGATGAGGTCTGAGAGGGCACGCTTTGTGGCGGCGGGGTCTGACACGGCCATGAGTTTACTTCAGGGGCGTATGCGACGGCGGGAAAGACGTGGAGAACGACACTGCTACTGGGGAGCGCCCTCATCGATCCATTGGTCGAGCGCAAAAAGCTCCTCTTCCATCAGGCTTCCGTCCAGAGGCATTCGCTCTCCAGAACCGCCAGGAACTGAGTGGTGCGTTCCTTGAACTTTGGAGAAGAGGTAGCTCTCTTCTGAACCCTGGGCCGGGTCTACAAGGCTCCACCCAACTTCTCCCTGGGCTTGCGCAAACACCGTGGAGTCCCACTGCCCAATATCCGTGAGACCACCCTTGCTCTCGGATGTGTGGCATGGGGCACAATTGGATTCAAGAATAGGTTGAATATCCGAGAACGTATAGCTCCAGTTGCAGTCATCATTTGCGTCTCCTGGTGTTCCCCTCCAGCCCTCAAGTGCTTCCGTTTGAGATGAACACCAGTTTCCGAAGTAGAGACTGCCTGCTTCAGTCGTGAACCTTCGATCCAAAGTTGCTGATCGCTCGTTTGAAAGTCCGAGCCTCAGTTGACCTTCTGTCCAATTGACCTCGTGGATTAGACCATCGTCCGACTCCAGACGAATGAAGTCATCAGATGAAAGCTTCAGGCTGGATGACCCATACCCAAGATCGACGGCGACACCCCCGTTGGTCTCGCGATTCGCATTGATTCCGAGTACAGCTTGGTCTTCGGCGCCCAGGATAAATCCCTCCTCCTGGATGTAGCCGGCGCCTGCAGACAATGCTGATGCTGCGTTGTTGACTCTCAGGCCAAGCAAGTCAATTGGATGTCCCGAGACATTGACTATTTCAAACCACTGGTCTGCAAGTGCAAGTGAGTTTCCTCGAAAGACCTCCACTATGAGCAACTCTCCGCCTGACAAATCGGCAAGTATCAGAGGAGCGTCCATTCCATCGCAGTCGTTATCGATACCGTCCTGCCTTGTGTCGAATGCGTCTGGGTGCACGCTTGGATCGGTGTCCAAACAGTCAGTCCCACCAAAGTCCTCTGCGTCATAGCCGTCCATGTCTGCGTCGTAGTCAGAAGCACCGTCGCAGTTCTGGTCTATGCCGTCGTAGAATACTTCTGGTACGCCGGGAGAAATGGCTTCGTTGAAGTCATCGCAGTCTGCCGCAGCTTGGTCCGAGCCAGCTTCGCCAGCATCGTCGCAGTCCAGATCTTCGGAGGCGACGATGGCTTCTGTCGCAGCGGCTCGGAAGCCATCTTGGTCAACGTCTGCGTAACAAGTATCACCCCCGTCGCAGTCTTGGTCGATGCCGTCTGCGGGCACCTCGAGCGCAGTCGGGTTGATTTCAGGCGCTGAGTCGTCACAGTCCTCGCCACCATAGTTGGTGCTTCGGAACCCGTCGCGGTCAGCGTCCTGGGCGCGTTCCAGAATTCGCTCGTACTCTTCGGAGGGCATCAAGCAAGACAACAAGGTGGCGAGGGCAATCATTTGCCCACGCTACCTTATCGACTCTGGCAAGGCCAACCGGTCACTTTGGCGCGCCGTCCTTAATCCATGTCTCAACGATGGTCTGGTTCGCAGAGCTGATGGACTGAGAACCCTTGGGCATCTGGGCACCAGCGCCACCGGTCACGTCCGTGTGGGTGCCGTCGATCTTCATGATGAGGTAGCTGTCATCGGCGCTGAAGGGCTCAATCAGGTTGTAGCTAGTGGCCTTGCCGCTGGCGACGCTGACGGTGCTGGACCACGTCCCGATGGCGGTCAGGCTGCCCGAGGCACTCGTGGTGTGGCAGGTGGAGCAGGAGCTGTTCAGGATGCTGCTGATGTCGGAGTCGAAGGTGTAGGTGTAGCCACAGCTGTCGTTGGCAGCGCCTGGGGTGCCGTAGTCGCCACCTGAGGTTGCGGTGGAGGCATCACACCAGTGGCCACCAAAGTCGTTCTCATCGCCGTCCATGTGGCCGGAGTCGAGGCTCAGGGAGTACCCGGCCGTGTCAGGCCACAGGGCGCCGGTGCCGGTTTGGCCTCCGGCGTCGTAGGCGGCCTCGTCGATGACGGTGCTCTTGGAGCTGCTCTCGGCGAGGTTGATCTCGTCGTCGCTGTTGCCCAAGGACCAGCTGCTGCTGTACTCGTAGTCAACCGTGATGCCGCCATTGGTGGTGCTGTCGTCGTTGATTCCGAAGACCACAAAGCCCTTGTCTTCGACGGTCAGCTCACCGCTGACGGTGAAGGCGCTGCCGCCGTCGTCGTAGACGTAGAGACCGTCTAGGTCGACCGTTCCGCCAGAGAGGTTCTGAATCTCGAACCACTCCCCATTGGCGTCGGTCACGACCGAGGAATCCTTCATGATCTCAGTGACGATGAGGTCCCCTGCGCTCAGGTCGCTCACGGCGTAAGGCGCGTCCTCACCATCGCAGTCCTCGTCGATGCCATTCTGGGCGGTGTCCGTGGCGGAAGTGTTCACGCTGGCGCTGGTGTCGTCGCAGTCGTCGCCGGAGTAGTCGCTGCTGTCAAAGCCGTCCCCGTCCGCGTCATAGTCGCTGTCGGAGGCGCAGTCGGCGTCCACGCCGTCGTACCAGACCTCGGATGCACCGGGGTTGGTGGTGGCGGTGTCGTCGTCACAGTCGTCCGCAGTCTCGGTGGCGCTGCCCTCGCCGTCGTCGTCACAGTCCATGTCGTCAGAGTCGACGGTCAGGCTGGTGTCGGTGTTGCGGTATCCGTCGCTGTCGGCGTCCACGTAGCAGACCTCGGCACCATCACAGTTCTGGTCTACGCCGTCGGCGGCCAGCTCGGTCGCATCGGGGTTGATGCTGGCGTCGGAGTCGTTGCACTCCTCACACGCGGCCCAGCTGTCACCGTCTGCGTCCGCGAAGCCGGTGGAGCCATCGCAGTTGTAGTCGGCGGGGTCGGTGCAGTCGTCCTCGGTGGCGCCGGGGTTGTAGGCTGCGTCGGTATCGTCGCAGTCCTCGGCCGTGGCCGAGACGCCCGCAGCGCTGCAGTCCATGCTGTCCGAGGTCACGGTGCCCTCGCCGCCAAAGCCGTCGCCATCGGCGTCTTCGTAGCAGAGCTCCAAGCCATCACAGTCAGAGTCGGTGCCGTCAGCGACCGTCTCCTCTGCGCCTGGGTACACAAAGGCGTCCAAGTCGTCGCAGTCTTCGTCGTCGAAGTAGCCGTCGTTGTCGACGTCCTTCTTGGCTTCTCCCGTGTCGTCCACGGAGGTGTCGTCACCGGTGTTGCTGTCGTCGGTGGTGGGCTCGTCCTTGCTGCAGGCGGTCAGAGCTAGACAGCCCACAAGGGACAGGGCGAAGAGGTTGCGAAGGCGCATGATGGGTCTCCCAATTTGCTGGTCGCCGGGAAGATAGCGTCAGGGCAGCCTGACTCGCCAGCAGGAGAAGCCCTCTGAGGCCTTAAATACGCTTAAAGCTGCCCAAATGATGGAGCGGGCTCGGCGCTCAGAGGGCCAGGGCCATCACATACATGCGCTTGTAGTCGCGCACAGGGTCGTTGCGGCGGCCTTGGGCGGAGAGCGCCAGATAGAGCTGGCCGTCGGTGCCTTGGGTGAGATCCAGATCGCCGTTGCCGACGGTGCGGGTGTCTACCAGGGTGGGGGCTCCGCCGCTGGGCGAGACGGCCAGGACTGGGTCGAATGCCGCATCGTCATCTGAGACGAACACGATGTGTTGGCCGTCGGGAGACCAGCTCGGACCGTCGTGGTTGAGCACGACGCCCTCTGCCAAGACACGTGGAGACCCGCTTGGGCCCTGGATCATTAGATCGAAGCGCTCGGCGTCCTGGTGGTTGCTGTAGAAAGCCACGGAGCGACCGTCAGGTGAGAAGGAGGGCCGGGTCTGGGTCTGACCCAACTGAACGAGAACCCTTGGTTTGGGTCGAAGCAGATCGTCGACCACATAGATGTTGTCCCCCTGGGTGCTGTGTCCCACCCAGGCCAAGCGTTGACCGTCCCCAGACCAGCTCAGGTAGAGCTCGCTTGCGCGCTCATCGGTGGAGATGCGCTTGGGTGGCTGCTCTAGGTGGGCCACGCTGAGCAAGTAGATGTCACCCTGCCCGCTGCGTGCGCTGGAGAAGGCGATCCACTTTCCGTCTGGAGAGAAGCGCGCGCCGCCGTCGGCTCCAGGGCTGGCGGCGATGGGGCTTCCGCCCAAGAGCGTGTCGGCTTGGGCCAGGTAGAGCTCGTAGTCGCGATCCATGCCGCTGGCTGCGTAGACGACCGCGCCCAGAGAGGCCGGGGACCAGTCCAACTCATGAACGACCTGCTCCGAGCCCGAGGTCTGGAAGCCCGTGGTCATGCCGCTGCCGCTGCTGGCCCGGGGCTGAACCTGAGTGGGCTCCTGACCCGGCCTGTAGACCCAGGTCTGCACCAGCTTCTTCTCATGGAAGTTCAGCTCGTAGGCCAGAGAGGAGCCGTCTGGCGCCCAGCGAGGACTCTGGGCGTTGGCGGCGACCGTCGGCGTCACAGCCTGGGCTCCGCGGCCGCTGCTGGGAGAGGCCTGGGCGAGAAACATCGTCAGGAGCAGGGACATGGGTAGGACCTTAGAAGGCGTGAGAGAAGTTGGCCATCATGCGCAGGCTTGTGGCACGCCAAGCGGCCGATTCGCTGCTGTAGTCTAGGCTGCGGTCGGCATCGACCACCAGAGCTTGGCCCTGCTGGGGGACCTGACCGAAGAGCTGGTCCACCGCGATGCGAACCCCTACGCCGCTTGCGTTCGTCCGTCCGGCGCGTCGCCAGTCGATGTTCAGCTCGGCGCTCACGAAGTGGGCAGTGCCGATGGCGTAGACCAAGATCTCAGGATCCGGGGTCAGATCGGGCGCTGTGCAGATCAGGTCCTCGCCGGAGCAGGCCAAGGGGATGCCGGGGACCAGGCCCCAGCGGTAGCCAAGGGCTGGGCGAAAGGCCAAGGGCCCCCCCAACATCAGCTCGCGTCCCACCCGCACACCCAAAGTCAGGGCCTGTGGCTGGCGCTCTGTTCCGCGGTCCTGAACCTGGTAGGAGCGCACGCTGTAGTCGACCAGGATGCCGGCCAGCCAGCTGCCCACCGGTTGGGTCACGCCGAGCTGAAGCTCCCAGCTTGGGCGCATGTGCTCGACCCCTTCGCCGACGAGTACACCGACCCCGCTCGAGACCTCCAAGCGGGTGACCTGCAGCGCCGCAAAGCCCGCCTGACCCAGGGAACCCATTGGCAGCACCAGCGCGGTGGTCTGTCCCGGTGTGGCTCTGAGTGAAGCCCCTTGAACCTTGTAGTCCCCGCTGGGCAGCATGATCTGAAGCGGCAGGGGCTGCGGGTGTGTCCACTCCAGAGCGACGCGGTCCACAAAGCGTTTCAGCTCGGGGTCCAGGAGCAGACTCTCTCGCTCGAGCTGGAGCCGACTCTGCACGCCGGGCTGCGGCGCGGAGATCTCCACCATGCCAAAGCTGGCTGCGATCCACTCGGCATAGGCGCGGGCCTGGGCCGCTTCCGCCGGATCCGAGGCCACGCCGGCCGCGGTCTGGGCCGCTTCCATCGCTCCCTTGGCGTCCAAGAGCTCATAGCGGACCTGAGCCAGCAGCCACCAGACCTCGGCGTCGGTGGCGCCGCTGGGGGTCTGGGTGGCCAGCTCCAGCTCTTCAGCTGCTTCATCGAACCACTGCTTGCGCAGGTACAGGCGTGCTTGGGCCAAGTGGGTCTGGGCTTCGTCTTGTGCGGCAACGAGGGCCGGCAGAGCGATCCAGATCATGGGGCTTCCTGATGGGGGAGGCCGGCGCTGGCGAGCAGCCGGGCAGTGTAGGGGTGGTGCTCTATGCGGCCCAGGTCGCTCACCGCCACCGACTCGACGATCTCGCCCTCCAGCATGACCCACACCCGCTGGCAGGCGTAGCGCACAAGGGCCAAATCATGGCTGACGATGAGCAGCGCTCTCTGAGGGGACTGAGCGGCCAGAATCAGGTCGATGAGATCCGCACGAAGCGCTGCGTCCAGGCCCGCAGTGGGTTCATCGGCGATGATGAGCTGGGGTTCTGCCAGCAGCACCCGAGCCACACCGGCCCTGCGCATCTCTCCGCCCGAGAGCTGGCCCGGCAAGGAGTCCAAGCGCAGCTCCAGTCCGACTTGCCGGGCCACTTTGCCGACGATGTGGGTGGGGTCGCGCTCGGGCTGGTGCAGGGCTGCGCTCTCATGGAGGTGCTCTCGGATGCTCCAGCCGGGGTTCAGCATGCTGGCTGGATCCTGGAAGATCATCTGGGCCTTGGCGCGCAGCCCGCGCAGTCCGGCCCTGTTCTGACTGCGCAGGTCCTGGCCGAGCAGGCGAACCTGGCCGTTGCTGGGCACCAAGCCCAGGGCCGCCAGCAGCAGGGAGGTCTTGCCGGAGCCGCTCTCGCCAATCAGGCCGACGATCTCGCCAAAGTCCAGAGTCAAGCTGGCACTTTGTACGGCGACGTGCTCGGGCCCTTGCAGCCAGCCGCCGCCGTAGCGCACCTGCAGGTTCTGGAGCTCCAGAGCGCTCATCTGCCCTCCAGGCGTGCCGTGGCCTGCCAGAGTGCTTGGGCTTGTGGGGACTTCATGGCGCCCAGATCCTGCGCCGATCTGTCCTCGACGATGCAGCCGCGGTCCATGACCAGGAGGTGGTCACCGAGCTTTCGAACCAAGCGCAGATCGTGTGTGATGAGGAGCAGGCCCACTCCAGCGTCTCGGGCCGCTCTCAGCTCCTGGAGGATGCCGGCCCGCAGGCTTGGGTCCAGTCCGGTGGTGGGCTCGTCGACGATGAGGAAGCGGGATCCCCGCGCCAGGGCCAAGGCGATTCCGATGCGCTGGGCCATGCCCCCGGAGAGCTGGTGAGGGAGGAGGGCGCCCACGCCCGAGGCCAGGTTGACCCGCTTGAGCCAGGGCCCAGGGTCGCTCTGGCGCCCAGCCAGCTTGAGGCAGTCGCTGATCTGAAGGCCCACCGCGCGCAGGGGGTCCAGAGCCGCTCTGGGGTTCTGGGGGAGCCAACCGAGCAAGGGGCCTCGGATGGGCGCAAAGGCCGCCTCCCTGTCTCGGGCATCGTAGGGCCGGTGCGTCTTCTCGCCGTCCTGGATCTCGAGATCTGCCTGCACGATGCCTGGTTCGATTCCGCGGACCAAGCCCAAGAGAGAGCGGGCGCTCAGGGTCTTGCCGGAGCCGCTGGCGCCGACCAGGACGGTGATCTTGCCGGGCAGAATGCGCAGGGAGACCTGGGAGACCAGGGCCCGGTCTCCGGCCTGGATGCGCAGGGAGCGGAGGTGGACGCTCATGCTTGCTCCTCCACCAAGGAGCGGCCGGTCCACGTGGCACCCAAGAGCACCAAGGCTGTGGCCAGTCCTGGCGCCAAGCTGGCCCAGAGGTTCGCTTCGGGCTCCCGCCACTCAAATGCAATCATGTTGCCCCAGCTGGGGTCGGGCTGGGCCACGCCAAAGCTGCCGGCGCCGTCCAAGCCTCCGATGTAGCTCAGGGTGGTCTCCAGGAGCAGAAAGTAGGCGAAGAGCTGGATGCAGTGGCGCAGGATGAGGCGCCGGTGGTTGACCCAGAGAAGGTGCAGCCAGAGGATGCGCCCGCTGCGCAGACCGTGGGCCTGGCCGGCGAGCACGAAGCCGCGGTGTCGGAAGGACTGGATGCGGGCGTAGATGGCCTCGGCCAGGGTGGGGGCGTAGGCGACGCCTGCGGCCAGGGCGATGAGCTGGACCGAGTTGCCAAAGGCTGCGCAGACCAGGAGCACCAACACGAAGCGCGGCAGGGAGGCGATGGTGGTCAGCGCGAAGCGTGTCAGGCTCGCTGCGCGGCCGCCGAGCCAACCGGAGAGTGCCCCGGCAGGCACGCCGATGGCGAGGGCGACCGCGCAGGCCAAGAGGCTGGGGCCGACGAAGGACTCGCTGGCTGTGACCAGACGCCAGAGCACGTCTCGTCCCAGGTGGTCGCAGCCCAACCAATGGGCGGCGCTTGGCCCAACCGAGGCCCGGCTGACGTCTACGTCGCCGATGACGTCGTAGCCAGCCCCCAAGCTGACGACCCAGATCAGCAAGGGGAAGAGCAGCAGCGCGCTGCCAGCCCATGGGCGCCAGGCGCTCAAGCCTGACCTCGCAGGCGGGGATCGAGCGCCAAGCGGCTCATGTCGGCCAGCAGGCGTGCGCCAGCGACCACGAATGCTGCGAGGAGGGACAGTCCAATGACCAGCGGCCAGTCTCGCAAGCGGCAGGCCTGCCAGAGCATCGCGCCTGCTCCTTGAACGTGGAGCACCTTCTCGATGACGACCAGCCCACCGACGAAGAAGGCGGCGCGTCTGGCGCCGATGGCCGAGAGTGGGAGCAAGAAGTTCCGAAGGATCAAGCTGGAGAGTGGGGCGCCCCTTGCGATGGCTGCGTCCACGTAGGCGCTGTTGCGGATGGCTTGTAGGGACTCGTTGCTCGCCTGATGGATCTCGGAGAAGGCGCTGCTGCCGATGGCCAGGGCGAAGATGGCCAGCGCGGTCTTCAGAGGGTGGTCGTTGATGGGGAGCGCGAACCAGCCTGGCGCGGACCACCAACCGGCCTGCAGTCCGGCAAAGGTGAGCTGGTTTAGAGCGTTGACGGCGCTCGCTGCGATCAAGAACACCGGGGCGATGCTGAGTAGGCTCAGGAGGCGGGCTCCACGCTCCCACTTGAGCCAGGCCATGCCTGCACCGGCCACCAGACTGAGGAGCAAGGCGCCCAAGAAGAGCGGGCCCGAGGATGCGGCCCCCCGTAGCAGGAGCTCAGAGACGGGGGTGCCCGGACGGAAGGTCAGGGACTCGCCAAACTGCCCCGTAAAGAGGCCAGCGAGGCTCTCCAAGGTGCGTCGCCAGACCGGCTGGTCCAGGTGCCACTGCTCGATGAGGGCGGCGCGTAGCAGCGGGTCGTCTGCGACGAGATCCGCAGCGTCACCTGGCGCCAAGGCCAACAGGATCTGGAGCAGCAGAGCGCAGCCCACGAGGGTGAGCACGAAGCTGCCCAGGTGGCGGAGCAGTGCCCACAGCAGGCCAGAGCGCGATTTCAAGGCGCGCTCAGGAGCCCATGTGCCACTGGCGAACCCAGGTGAAGAAGTAGAAGGGGTGAATCACCACATCGTCCACGCGGGTGGAGATCGCCGAGTAGCTGTCCAAGGTCCACAGGAAGATCATCGGACTGTCCTGCGAGGCCAGAGCGTGCACGGCGCGCAGCGCAGCCTTCTTGGCTTGTGGATCCCGTGTAGAGCGGGCTTCGTCCAAGAGGGCGTCTACCTCGGGGTTGGCGTAGCTGCCAAAGTTCCGCGCGCCCTCGCTGTGGAGCTGCTCACGGATGTCCTCGTTCCGGTCAAAAGACCACTGGCTCAAGACCAAATCAAAGTCTCGCTGACGCCAGATGCGGGCCTTCCACTCCGCTTCATCCAAGAACTCCACCTCGACCGTCACGCCCCCAGTACGCAGCTGGGACTGGAGGTTGATGACCACCTCTTGGGCAGACTCCAAGGTGCGGTGAGCGCTCAAGGTCATGGTCAACGGCTCGCCGTCCCGGCTCCACATGCCGCCCTCGCGCACAAAACCAGCCTCCTCCAGCAAGGTCGCGGCCCGGGCGTCGTCGTAGCTGCGCGGGTTGACCTTGTGGTTGTAGAAGGGGCTGGAGCGAACGAAGGGTCCCGAGAGGATCTCGCCGGTTCCGACGGGCGCCAGCAGCGCGTCCACGTCCACCAGGTAGCTCATCGCCTGGCGCACTCGAACATCGTCGAAGGGGGCGCGTGCCTGGTTAAAGCCTACGTACCACCAGGAGTTTGTCTGGTAGGGGTACAGCTCGATCTTGCGGTTGTTCTGGAGAACAGCCAAATCGCGCGGCAGGACGCGGACCAAGCCCTCCAGGCTTTCGTAGAGGAGCAGCTTGGCTTGGTAGCTCTTGTCGCTGACCTCGCGCATCACCACCTCGCCAATGCGAGCTTGTCCACCCAAGCCCTCGGAGTTGGCCTGGAAGGTGATGGAGTTGTCGTCGTTGTAGCTGACCAGCTTGTAGGGGCCGGTCCCGAGGGGGCGGCTGCGGAATGAATCCGAGCGCGTCACCGTGCTTCCGGAGAAGGCATGGCTGGGCAGAATCTTGAAGGTGAGCTTGTCTTGGGGCCGGGCTTGGGGCTCGGTGAAGTGCAAGACCACCAAGCTCTCGCCCTGGGTCTCCACCCGCTCGATGAAAGACACCCGGCCCGCCTCGGTGCTCAGGGTGCCCGGATCCTTCATGGCCTGGATGGTGAAGGCGACATCCTCGGCCTTGAGGGGGCGTCCATCGTGCCAGGGCACGTCGCTGCGCAGGCGCATGGTCAGGGACATGCCGTCTTCTGAGAGCTCGTCGGACTGCACCAGCTCCGGCACGGTCGCCAGCTCCTGGTTGTCGCTGTAGAGCCCGTCAAAGAGCAGCTCGTTGACCCGCGCCTCGCTCATCGTCGTGGAGAACAGAGGGTTGACGATGCCCGGTGCTTGGTCCTCTGCGTAGCGAAAGGACGCGGCGTCCGCGGTGCTCGCGGTGAGCAATGTGGCCAAAGATAGCGTGGGAAACATGCCTAATTCTCCTTGGAGTCGCCTTGGCGATCCAGTCCTTCCAAGACGGCCAAGTCCCCCAGAATCTCGTCAGCGCCGACCGCCTCCGGATAGCTGCGGGCCAAGACCTCAAGGGCGTCGAGGGCTTCTCGGGTGTGTCCGCTCTCCAGGTGAGCCTGGGCGAGCACGGCGAAATGGGTGGGGCTGTTGATCGGCCCCAGAGTGCGAGGGGAGTTCAGGTCCAGAGCCGACTGAACCAGAACGACCGCTTGCTTTGGGTGACCTTGCTTCAAGGCCTCGTCGGCCAGGCTCAGCAAGAGCTGGGCGCGAAACTTGGGGACGAGCTGGAGCTCTTCGAGCAGGCCCTGCGCCTCCGGACTGGCGCTGTTGCGCTGGTTGCGAGCCCAGGTGTCCAGGACCAGGTCCAAGGCCTGAGCGACGTTCCGCGCGGTGGTGGGGTCGTCTTCCATGCCAAGGGCCGGGTCCACGCCCAGCGCAGCGATGGCGTCGGGGCCGCAGACCGACACGCTCAGGCAGTCCGAGAAGAGCAGAGCCTCCATCCCAGTTGACTCGAGCTTCTTGTCCAGGACCACGGAGAGGGTCCAAGGAAGCTGAGGATCCGGCACGCTGCGCATCTCCCCGCTGCTCATCGCCTCGGTCCAAGCCACGCCGCTGGGCCAGCTCTCAGACTCACCAAGGCGCGCGGCCAGGTGTTGGTCAATGCGTTCCAGCAAAGGGTTGCCCATCGTGTCGGGCAAGCGCGTGCCGAGGGTGGGGTACTCGAGCATCTTCTGGGTGGCCTGGACGACAACAGGGTCAGCCGCCTCATCGACCAAGAGCCACCACTTGGCGTGGTCTCCACCGCTCTCCAAGGCCGCCAAGCCTGCGAAGAAGGGGAGGGCAGATCCCGGAGGAAGAGGGCTCCACTCGCTCAGAGTGCGTTCCCAGCCCATCGCCTCCAAGCCCGCCAAGCGCGAGGCCAGGTCGGCGTGCAAGTCGCTGGCCCGGGCGGCCGGCTTTCCGCTGTCCCGGTGCGCACCCCGCCAAGAGTTGGCGTGCAGTGCCACCCAGGCCTCGCGCTCGGCATCGACAGTCTGGGTGAAGAGCTGCGGTTGGGCCACCAGCTGGCCCAACCAAGCTGAGTCCAGAGGACTTGGAGCTTGTGGCGGGGCCGCTGGGGTGCAGGCGAGCAGGAGCAGAAGCACTACTCGCCCTCGTAGTTGGCCCCGGAGGAGTGGGTGCGGTCCGGAAAGGCGTCCGGGTCCAGCTCCTGCTCCTCGGGCACCACGCGGATGCTGTCTTCGCGCAGGACCAAGGGCTCGGTCAAGAGCTCTCCGCGCTTGTAGTAAAAGTCAGAATCACGTGGGTGGTAGCCGACTTTGAAGGCCTCGACCTGGTAGTCGGCGCGCTTGTCTAGGCGCACACGGTCACCGTTCTCGTCGCGCAGGTAGTCGATCTCCCAGTAGCCCTCGGAGTCCGTCACGATCTGCACTCCGCCAGGCTCGAGACTCACGACGGCGCGCTCCACAGGGTCGCCGTTTCGGTCCACCACTTGACCGGAGATGCGATGGGTGGCGCAGCCGGTGAGGAGCGCGGCGCTCAGCAGAAGGGGGGTCAACGGCTGCATCACTACTCCAATCGCTTGCGGATGTCTTCGAGCTTGTCGATCTGGGCTTGGGCGCGCTCCGCTTCAGCCGAGGAGCCCTTGCTGCTCATGTGTCGCTTGTAGGCTTGCCAGCCATCGACGGCTTGGTCCAGCAGATCCAGGTCATCTTCCGAGGCATAGAACAAGCCCTGGTAGGCGGCGGCCTTGGTCTCGTAGATGTCTGCTTTGGTCCCGAAGACGAGCTCGGAGGGGATGCGGGCCCAGTAGCGCTCGGCTTGGCTCGCGGAGTCCAGCGCCTCGTTGTAGCGGCCTCTGTTGGCCAGCCAGACGGCCTGCTTGCTCAAGTAGACCGAGTTGTAGCGGTTCTCCGGCAGCACCATGAGCTGGTCCAGGTAGCGCTTGACGGCCTTGGTGTCCTCGGACTGCTCCGCGTTCATGAGAAGCAGTGCGCGGCTCCGGGTGTAGGAGGCATCGCCGCTGTCCACCATCTCCAGGTTCATCACATCCGAGGCGCTCAAGCGTCCCCGTCGTGCATCGTCTGCGTAGCCGTCCAGGTTGATCGCCGGTGGGGTGCCGGTGTCTTCGCCCAGGTCGGCGATGGGCTCGTCCTCAACAAAGGAGGCCGGTGCGGTCTTGCTGCTGGAGGTCTCCCTTGGCTCGCGGACAGGCTCGCGAACAGGCTCGCGAACAGGCTCGCGG
>CAJXRZ010000025.1 GCA_913060515.1 uncultured Pseudomonadota bacterium
GTTCTGGCGGCTCCGGCTCCGGCGGCGGCAAGCCCGGCGGTGGCGGCAGCTCCGGTTCCGGCGGCGGCGGCAAGCCGGGTGGTTCTGGAGGCTCCGGTGGTTCTGGCGGCTCCGGCTCCGGCGGCGGCAAGCCCGGCGGTGGCGGCAGCTCCGGCGGCCCATCTGGTCCTGCTGGACCGGGCGGCGGTGGTGGCCCTCGCACACCTCCGAGTGGAAGCGGCTCCGGTCGTGCGGCCCCCGGTCGCGCAGGCTCCGGCCCTGGTCGGGCCAAGCCTGGTCGAGCGAGTCCCGGACGCAAGCCCAAGGGATCGGGGGTCAAGTCTCCCGAGGCCTCTTCCGCTACCGGTAGCAGCAAAGCGGCGCCGAGCGCTGGCGGCAAGAGAGGCGGCGAGTCCGCACCTCGTGGTCCGCGCAGTGCTCGCACCCGTTCGGGTCGTTCGGTGCCTCGCGCGAAGCTTCCCAAGCCTCCCAAAGAGGACTGAGCTCAGCGCAGGTGCCGATCCCTTTCGGTACCTGCCTCAAGGTCTGCCGCGTCCGTCCGTGAAGGAGAGTCACGACGGAGCAACTGACGGTGACCCAACTCGCTCGTTTGGAAACCCCCCGCAACGCGCAAGGCTTGCATGAAGCCTTGGCCCTGCGTCTTCAGGACTTGACCCGGTTCTCCGAGTCCGAAGTCCTAGCCGTCGGCGACCGCGTGGCGCACATGGTGGAGCTGGCCGAGGCCCACGCCGAGAGCTTGGCCTCGCTGCAGGAGAACCTGCGTCTCCATGAGTTGGCGGACTTGAGCGCCAGCCACAAGGACCGCTTGTTGGGGCTGATCGAGAAGGTCAACGCATGCCTGTCCGAGCAGATGGGCGAGGTGGAAGCCCTCGCCGAGATCGCCACCCACGTGCTGGCGACCCACTTGGCCCTGCGCCGCGGCATTCAATCCGCCAGGCTGCTCGGCGTCCACGTCCGCGTGGAAGGGGCGGTCTTGGACGGCGACGGCCTGGAGGTCAGTGATCTGGCCAACAAGCTGGAGACCTTGGGCAAGCGCATGGAGGCGGCCAGTGACGACGTGGTCACCCTGCTCTCCGTGCTGCAGGAGGCCCTGCCTGCCCTGCTGCGACGCTTGCGGGATGGCCTGATCCACACCGAAGAGTTGCGACGGGCCATGGGCCGTCACGGCCGCGCCATCTCCCAGGCCAGCCACCACCTCTCCCAGACCTTGACCGACCGCTTCGGCCGCTGTCTGACCCAAGTAGAGAAGGCGGTCAAAGCCTGTCATGGCGCTCTGAGCGCCCTCCAGTTCCAGGACCCGGTCATGCAGGCGCTGCAGCGACTGGACCCCCTCGCAGCCGAGGCCAGATTGGCTGAGGGCGACATGGAAGCCAAACCCTTCTTCTATGGCGCTGGCTTTGCCGCAGACGCGGCCTGCGCATTGGATGAAGAAGACAACGAGCTGGCGATGGCATCGGGCCAAAGCCTGTTCTTTTGACATCCTTCCTTTAGTACCGTCCTTTTTGGACCCGTTTTGGAGTGCCAGATGGCCGAATCGATGGCAGCTTTGGGCTTGGAGATCGGAGTGCGCTGCACACGGGCACGGGCAGAGGCTCAGCAGGCCGTAGCCGTGCTCATCGGCCAGGTCAGCTCGGTGGAGCTGCACGCGGGCAAGGCCGCCTCGGAGCTTCAGGTGGCTGTCTCTTCAGCCGATCAAGCCGCCGGTCTAAAGCGCGCCCTGGTGGATCAGCGCCGCAGCATGCAGGTCTTCGGGCGGGAGCTCAACACTCTGGTGGAGGAGCAGAACCAGCTCGTTCAGGACCTTGAGAAGGGCTGTGGCCGAATCGAGAACGTACACAGTGACATGGAGAACCTCGCCCACGAGGCCAACATGCTCGCGGTGAACACCGCAGTGAGCGCTGCGCGCCTTGGCGCCCGAGGCGCCACGGTGGGGAGCGTCGCGCGGCACATGCAGGACCTGAGCGGACAGGTGGCCGAGACGGCCCAAGAGCTCGCGGGGCGGGTGACCTCGCTCAAGGAGCGCTTGCCAGCCCTGACCCAGGGAAGTGAGGAGCTGCTCGAGCTCTCCCAGTCCCTCAGTGAAGAGATCGCTCTGATCCAGTCGGAGTTTGATGGCCACACCGAGCAGCTCGGGGGGTGCCTGAATCAGGCTCTGGCTGAATCCAAAGACCGCAGCGAGATGCTGCGGCGGGACGGCCGGGCGGCCCAGAGCCGCTTGGAGATGCTCCATGGATTGGAGCTGCGCTTGGATGCCATCCAAGAGTTGGCAGTGGAGTCCATGTTCTTGGGGGGCCCTGAGCGTCTTCTCTCCGCCTTGAGCGGAGAGGGTGCTGGACCCTTGGAAGAAGAGGAAGATGCCCCCGAGGCCGGGGACATCCTGCTCTTCTGATTAGGCGGCTTCTTCCTCGGCGCCCTCCATTGGGGCGTTGGCTGGAAGCTCTGCTTGGGGTGCCATGACCTCGTTCTCGGGGAGCTGCTCCTCGGCTTGCACCTTGCGGGACTGCCAGATGAGCACGCCAGCGCCTGCGAATGCGGAGAGCAGGCTCGCCCCCAGGATTCCCAGCTTGGACTGGTCCACCGTGCCGCTGTCTGCAAAGGCCAGACCGGTCACGAAGAGGCTCATGGTGAAGCCGATTCCGGCCAACAGCGCGGCGCCATAGATCTGGCCCCAGCGCAGACCCTTGGGCAGCTCCGCCAGGCCGGTCTTCACCGCGATCCAGCTCGCCGAGAACACGCCGACCTGCTTGCCGATGAAGAGTCCGAGCATCACGCCCATGCCCACGTTGGAGGCCAAGGCCTCGGTCGGAGAGCCGTGCAGGGTCAGTCCGGCGTTGGCCAGGGCAAAGACCGGCATGATCAGGAAGTCGATGTAGGGCAGCAGAGCGTGCTCTACACGGTGCATCGGGCTCTCGGTTTGATGCAGCTCGTGGCCCAGGTGGGCGTGGTCGAATTCACCTTGAACCAGCTCGCGCAAGGTGAGGTGGCCTTGCATGGGCAGGTGGTCTGAGTCCACCAAGTACTTGGTGCTCGGGATGGCGATTGCGGTGAGCACACCGGCCAGAGTGGCGTGCACGCCCGAGGCCATCAAGAAGCCCCAGAGGGCCACGCCCAACAGGCCGTAGACCCGAACGTTTCGCAAGCCCATGCGGTTGAGCGCGACCATGCTGGCGAAGACGCCGCCAGCTGCGGCCAGGGCCCAGAGCTTGACCTCGGCGGTGTAGAAGAAGGCGATGACCAGGACGGCGCCCAGGTCGTCGACGACAGCCAGAGCGGTCAGGAAGAGCTTGAGGCTCACCGGAACGCGCTTGCCCAGCAGGGAGAGAACCCCCAGAGCGAAGGCGATGTCGGTTGCGGTTGGAATGCCCCATCCGGCCGCAGCCTCCGTGCCTTGGTTCACGCCGTAGTAGATGGCGGCGGGCAGCAGCATTCCACCGGCCGCTGCGGCGACGGGCAGTGCGGCCGCCTTGAAGGTGGAGAGCTCGCCGACGAGCAGCTCTCTCTTGATCTCAAGCCCGACCACCAGGAAGAACAGGGCCATCAGGCCGTCGTTGATCCAGTGATGCAGGCTCATCTTCATGTCTAAGCCGGCGATTGCGAAGCCGACTTGGGTCTCCCAGACATGGTGATAGCTGTCGTGCCAGGGGCTGTTTGCCCATACCAGCGCCACGATGGTGCAGGTGATGAGCAGGATGCCGCCTGAGATATCCAGCGCCGCGAAACGCTTGAAAGGCTTCAGGAGCCGATCCAGGGGTGTTGGTGACAAGGGTTCTTCCTCCGAGGTCACTGGATCGGAAGAAGGGCGCTCTGTGTAAAGCCGCTAGTCCACCCGCACGACGACCTTGCCGACCACACCGGCTTCCAAGGCCTGGTGGGCCCCCGCAAGATCGCCCCAACTCCAACTTCCGGCCACCACGGGCCGAACGCGACCGGCGCTGACTTGGGACCAATAGGCCAGCAGATCGGCCCGGGTTCCCATGGTGCTGCCGATCAGGGCCTGCTGCTTGAAGAAGAGGGCCCGCAGGTTGATCTGTACCTCGGCGCCTGTGGTGGCCCCGCAGGTGACCAAACGGCCTCCCCAGGCCAAGGCCTTCAGGCTTCGCTCCCAGGTCGCTGCGCCGATGTGCTCCATGACAACGTCGGCCCCGGCGCCCCCTGTCGCAGCCTTGACCTGGCGGTGGAAGGGAGCGTCTTCCCGGTGGGGGAATGCCTGCTCAGCGCCCAACTCCAGGCAGCGCTGGCGCTTCTCTGGTGTCCCTGCGGTGGCCAAGACGCGTGCGCCCTTCGCGGCAGCGATCTGGATGGCCAGGGAGCCCACGCCGCTGGTGCCGCCCAGGATCAGCACCGTCTCGCCGGGCTGAAGCTGTGCCTTTCGCAGCATCTGCCAGGCGGTCACACCGGAGAGAGGCAGGGCAGCGGCCTGCTCAAAGTCTAGGTGCTCTGGAATAGGAAGCAGGTCACGCTCCGGCACCACGACGATTTCCGAGAGTCCGCCGTCCCCGCCTTCTCCGCGGATCTCGTAGTGCCGGCAGAGGTTCTCCTGACCACGCTGACAGGCCGCGCACTGTCCGCATCCAAAGGCTGGCGCGATGCACACCCGCTCACCGGCTCGGGGACCCTCTGCGATCTCGCCCGCGCAGTCGCTTCCGGGGACCAGAGGCAGGGGAAAGCGGTGGCCTGGCACGCCTCGCCGCACCCACAGATCCAGGTGGTTTAGACCCACCGCACGAACCCGCACTTTGACCTGCCCAGGACCGGCGCTTGGCTCCTGGACCTCCACGAACTGCAGGGCCTCGGAGCCTCCGTGTGCCTCGATGCGGATCTGTCTCATGTCAACTCCCAAGTTACAATGGACCAGGTCGGCGAGGCTGTGGGTTAGCCTTGCCGCGAAGACTCGCGCGCAGGAGGAAGTCTAATGCAGGCCAAGAAGTGGATTGGGGGGGCCGTGGTGACCTTGGGCGCGCTGGCCCTTGCTGTGGGGGCGCCCAGCAGCCAAGCGCAGGACGGGTACAGCACCCTGGGGGTGGAGAACGTCATCCTGATCTCCATCGACACTCTGCGGGCGGACCACTTGGGCCCCTACGGGAATGAACGAGTCAAGACGCCGAATTTCGACAAGCTGGCGGGGGAGAGCATCGTCTTCGAGAACGCCTTCTCGGCGGCTCCAACCACTCTGCCCAGCCACACCTCGCTGATGACGGGCAGCTACCCGCACACCCACGGGGTCTCCAAGAACGGGGACATGGTTCACCCCGACAACCAGATGCTGGCCGAGGCGCTGCAGGCGTCTGGCTTTAAGACTCTGGGCGTCAGTGGGGCCTTTCCCTTGAATCAAAAGTTCGCCTTTGATCAGGGTTTTGAGGCCTACTTCTCCAACGTGGGGAACAACGCTGAGGTCACCGATGCGGTGCTCAAGAAGACCCCGCAGCGGGCCGGCTCGCGCATGTTCCTGTTCATCCACTACTGGGATGTGCACTGGCCCTACGCGCCGCCTGCTCCCTTCGACACCATGTACCGCAAGGACTTGATGGGCCTGGTGGGGTCGATGGACGAGCTGAAGGAGATCCGGGCCGGCATGCACCGGGGCGAGGCCGATGCCTTTGCCCGCTCGGAAGTCATGAAGGATCTCTACGCCGGCGAGGTCAGCTGGACCGATCAGCAGATCGGGCGCCTGCTGGAGGGCCTGGACAAGCAGGGCCTGTTGGACAAGAGCATGCTCATCATCACCTCGGACCACGGCGAGGCCTTTGACGAGCACAAGGACTACTGGGACCACGGGCCCACCACCTACAACAGCGTGACCCATGTGCCGCTCATCATTCGCCTGCCCGGTGGAAAGGGTGGCGGCACACGGGTGTCCTCGCTTGTGAGCAACGTCGATGTGATGCCCAGTGTCCTGGAGGTCTTGAACCTGAGCACTGCGCCCCGCAGCGAAGGCGTCTCCTTTGCTCCAGCCTTCATGGGCCAGAGCTTGCCAGCCAGGACCGCCATCTACAGCGAGGCCACCAAGCCCGAGAAGCCCGAGTACGAGGACGGTCAGGCCTGGCCGAACGCCTTGAAGTGCAAGGGCGTCTGGACGGCCAGCTGGAAGTACATGAGCTGCCCGAAGATCAAGACCCGCGAGCTCTACACCCGGGCTGATGCGAGCGAGCAGAGCAACCAGTACAAGGCTCAGGCCGGGACCTCTGCGCAGCTCGAGAAGAGCGTTCAGACTTGGGTGGCGACTGGTGACCCGCTGCAGGGTGGCAAGGACGAGAGCCAGGACACCATCGATGCGCTGAAGGCCCTTGGGTATATGGAATAGCGTAGGATCGGCGTGTGATGTGAACGAGTGGGGTGCGTTCTACATGTTTGGTGACGGGACGCTCTGTCCCAAACTGGAGAAGCTCATGTTCACCACCCTACTCCTCGCCGCTCTGTCCACCGCAACCGCTGGAGACCTGGCCGAAGGCGACACCACCACGGTCGAGGTCACCGGAAACTCCGCCAGCTGGCACAGCAGCCTGACCCTTGACGAGGGTTGCTACGACTTTGAGCTCGTTCAGGGGGTCAACTTCAGCGCCTGGAGCGCTTGGAGCGCTGTCTACCAGCCCTACTATGACTGCGATGCGGACGGCACGGGCTGCCGATTTGGCTACCTGACCGACTACCGTCTCCGGGCTGCCGTGGACTACCCCGGCGCCAACTCAGGAACCGCTGCGAGCAGCGCAGATGGGTCTTCTACCCTGCTGTTGGGGCGCGTTCCGGGTGGCTACTTCGAGACGGAGGCGCTGGCGTTCAGTGAGACCGCGGGGTTGGTAGACTCCGTGTGCCTGACCGCCGAGCAGCAGGTGGACTTCAACGTTGGGGACTGGGGAGCTGAGGCAGACAACAGCGGGGGACTTAGCGTTCAGATCACCCGCATCGACCTGTCCACCGACGACGACGAGGACGGGGTCGACGACGATGACGACAACTGCCCCTACCTCTACAACCCTTCCCAAGCGGACACCGACGGGGACGGCATCGGGGACCTGTGCGATGACGACGATGACAACGATGGCATCTTGGACGTGAACGACAATTGCCCATTGGTCGTGAACACCGACCAAGCGGACACCGACGGCGACGGGCAAGGGGACGAGTGTGATGGAGACGATGACGACGACGGCATTGTGGATGGCTACGATCTGTGCCCGGATACCCCGGCCGGTGTCGTTGTGGACTCAGATGGCTGCAGTGGCGCCCAAGGCGTGGAGCTGGACTGCCCAGCCGACGACCCCTGGACGAACCACGGCGCATACGTCAGCTGTGTCTCCAGCGCGGTGAACGCGGCGATCTCCGCTGGCTACTTGACCCAAAGCGAAGGCAACGCGATTCGCAAGGCGGCGGCGAAGAGCAACGTTGGCAAGTAGGCCTTTTACACTGGGCTCGGGTCTGGAGAAGAGTGGCTGTTCACGGGCGATATGAGGAAGATCACGCCTTCTAAGTTACGGTACCGTAATGATTTGGCAGCTGCTCGGTTCCGCCTGGACATGGCGGCTCCAAAGGCAGCGGCGCTAGGGTGAGACTAGGGCCCTGTTTGTGCTGGAGCCACCGCAGTTTCGTCGGACTGCTCCACCACAGCAGGTGGATTTAGCTTGCTCCAAGCGCCTACCCGAACCACGGCGTTCTCACGGATGTCGACGGAGAACAGCTCAAAGTCCATCAGGTGGTAGTTCCCACGGGTGGTCTCTTGTGGTGGATAGTCGGTGGTGGAGAGATCACTGATGTGGAGGAAACCTTGCACGCAGGCACTCTCGAAGAGCTCCGGCACCGGCGCCTGCAGGCCGCTGGTCTCTAGACCGAGGGGCTCAGTGGCTTGCGTGATGGCCATGAAGCTTGGCTGGGCGCCTACCGAGACCACATTCACGGCCCCCTTGTGCTCAGCAGCCGTCGCCGTTCCATCGTCTCGCCATGACACAGGGTTCGTACACTGCGGTTGCTCCGCTGGCGTTCGCTCAAGTGTGTCGTTCTTCCAGTGCCAGATGGTGTCGGTGCCCCTTGTAGATGCGCCGGCCTGGTAGGTGTCCCAAGCGTTGATGCAGCCCACCTGTTCTGGGCTGTCGCAGGCCTTGAGCGCTGTGTAGGCGGTGCCAAAGCGGCTCTCAGGGTGAATGGCCCCGGGGATGTATGCCGCCACAAAGCGCTTGCGCAGGGCTGGATCAGCATCCACGCGTTCCAAGAGGCGCATGGCATGTAGGCTGCCTTGGCTCTGCCCGGCGATGAGGAAGGGGCGGTCACCGGTCTGTGCCAGGAACTCGCTAAAGGCTCTGTCCACGTCGCTATAGGCGAGCGAGAATGCCTGGTGAGCATCGGCTTGATCGGCGTAAAAGGCTCCGATTGTGGCCTGCCGGTATCGAGGCGCCCACACGGCACAACAGGTGTTGAAGATGGGCGCGCTCTTGGCCAGCGCGACTTCGAGCAGCAGCTCGGTGGATGGGGAGTCTGCAGCGATGGTCTCGTTGAAGGCATCGGTGCGGAAGAAGGTGGTGGGGTGGAGGAAGAACACGTCTGCTGGAGGGGCCTTCACTGCGCTGGCCCCAGGCAGCAGCCAGTCGGCGGCATCCTTCGTGTTTGGTTGCGCAGCCCAAGAGTCTGGGTCTGCGTAGTCGGGCGCGGGAGGCGTGGTCACGTCCGCGAAGTCGACCTTGGGCTTCATCAGCATGGCTTCGATCGAGCAGGACGACAGCGCAAGGAGCAGAAGCGGGAGGAGTGTCATGCAGTCTCCGAGCGAAGAATCCAGATCACACACGAGCGTAGGGCAGCCCGTTGTTGATCTGGGTCCGGGAACAGGCCATGCAGGCCGGCGATGATGGTCATGAGGTGCACGGCGTACACCATGAAGCCGAGCTGACGGGGGTCAGCTGGAAGCTCTGTGGACTCGGCGATGGCCGCTCCGAGATTCGCGATGCGGGCCGCGTTCAGCTGGTTGATTTCGCTGGCGGGTCCCGCATCGGCGAAGGTCGCCGCTCTCAGAAGGGCTCGACTGCGCTCTGGATGCGCCGCGTAGTAGTCCAAGAAGGGTTCGAGCTGTGCCATGACGCGGTCTACGGGCGAGGCAGTAGAGGACAGAACTGTGGTCGCGACAAGCGTACGAACATCGGCTGCCAGCACGGCCAAGAGCAGTGCATCAGCATCCGGGAACCTTCGGTAGAGCGTGGGCCTGGAGACGCCAGCGATGCGGCTCACGGCGGCAAGTGTGACCGCTTTGGCACCCTGCTCATCGAGCAACTCACGGGTAGCGATGACGATTCGTGCGTCGACGTCTGGGTCTCGGGGTCGGCCGGTGTTTGTCATTGGTTACACCATGTAACGTAATAAAGGAATCGCGCCAGGGAGCGGATAGACGAGGGCTCGCCATTTTTTAAGTTACGGTACCGTAATGATAAGTTACGGTACCGTAATGAATTGGCAGCTGCTCGGTCCCAAGATCCCCATCCCCGTCTGGTTCAGCGCTCTTTGGCGCGCCCGAGGCCTGGAGGACCCTGAAGAGGGCATCCGCTGGTCAGATCTGACGGCCACTGACTGGAAGGAGCTGGACGCCTCCAAGGGGCGCACGCTCTTGTTGGTACACGGCTCCGGTCTGCGCACCGTACCCGGCTTCCTGGGCATGACCCGTGAGGAATACGAGCACCTGCACACCGTCTACGGCGGGCGCATTCTGGCCTTTGAGCACCGGGCGCTGGGGCACCACCTGGACCAGAATGCCCGTGAGCTGGCCCGAGCCCTGGAGCGGGGTGGTGTTCCACTGGATCTGGATGTCCTGGGCCTGTCCCGGGGCGGGCTTGTCACCCGCATGCTCATCGAGGGCTGGGAACCTCTGCGGGAGGACATCCACATTCGCCGCTTGGTGATGTTGGCCACGCCCAATGACGGCACCCCCAGCGCGCGCCGAGACACCGGACGACACGCCGCCCGGACGATGAAGGACTGGCGCCACGATGTCCGACGCCTGGCCTTGACCAGTCACAGCGACCGGGCCGTCAGCTGGCATCCCGACCCCTACAGCATCCCCACCTATGACGCTGAGGCCTTCGGAAAGACCACTTGGCCCCTGATCCGTGGCTCCCAGGATCAAATCCCAGGCAGCCTCATGCTTCGGCGCCTGAACGGGTTCGCGGGTGCGGCGCCTTTTGCAGCCCGTAAGGTCGCCTACTTTGCCCTGGCCAGCCTGTTTAGCTTTGACTTTGGGGCGCCGAATCCCACTCTGACCAAGCTGTCGCGGAGCGAGGTCTTGGAGCACGCCATGACAGCGGTCCCCAATGACCTGGTCATTCCTACTGCCAGCGTGTTCAAGCCCAAGCAGGGCCCCCACGCCAGCGGCTTCTTCCCGCTGCTTCGCGAGCGCTTGCTGGTGTTGACCCCCAGCGCGAACGCCTCCCACGTGGGGCTGTTCAGGCTGGCGGCGGTGCGGCGTCAGCTCATTGAGTGGCTGACTGGCTGAGCGCCGGAAAGACCGGCTACTTCGCCGAGATTTCCTGGCCCTCTCCGGGTACCGCCGGTCCGACCACTCTGGGTACCACTCCCGGGACCCCATGGTCTTTGAAGATGGCCCGCGCTGTCATCTTCGCCGACATCATCACGCTGGGTGTGCCCGCGCCAGGCTGCGCGGAGGCACCGACCATGTACAGGTTCTCGATGTCCTCGCTGCGGTTGTGGGGCCTAAAGAAGGCGCTGTGCTCCAAGCGGGGCTCGACGCCAAAGGCGTTGCCCAAGTAGGACTGAAGCGGTCCTTCAAAGTAGTCCGGCGTGATGTAGCTCTGGGTCACGATGCGGGACTTCAGGTCGGGGATGTAGCCCTCGACATCCAGCATGGTGAGCACCTTGTCGACAAAGCCGGGGCCGACTTCGTCCCAGTCCACATCTGCGCCCTTGTGGGGCACGGGAATCAGGGTGTAGCAGGCGTGGTGTCCCTCGGGCGCCAGGCTGGGGTCGGTGAGGGTGGGGATGTGCAGGTACTGGGAGAAGTCCTCGCTGAGCACCTTCTTCTCGAAGATGTTCGTCAGCAAGGCCTCGTAGCGTGGGCCCAGGATGATGTTGTGGTGCTGCAGATCCAGGGTCTCGCCTTCCTTCTTCTTGAAGCCGAAGTAGATGACCACCAAGCTCATGCTGTACTGCATCAGCTTGACCTTCCAGTCCGGGTTCCATCGGCGGTGCTTGGCGTCGATGAGCTTCATGTAGGTGTGGGCGTAGTCGGCGTTGGAGATGACCAGGTCCGCATGGATCTCCTCGCCGCCTTTCAGGCGAACGCCGGTGGCGGTGCGCAGGTCGTCCACGATGATCTTGTCCACCGGGCTGCTGCAGCGAACGGTGCCGCCAAGGTCTTCGAACTTCTGCACAAAGCCGTTGACCAAGGCACCCGTTCCGCCCATGGCGAAGTGGATTCCCCAGGTCTTCTCGACAAAGTGAATCATCGCGTAGATGGCGGGTACGCGCAGGGGGTTTCCGCCCACGAGCAGGGTCTCGAAGCTGAAGACCTGACGCAGCTTGTCGCTCTTGAAGTAGCGGCTGGTAAAGCCAAAGAGGGAGCGCACGGCGTCCAGCTTGAAGAGGTCGGGGATGACCTTGATCATCGTCCAGGGGTCGCCGAAATAGGTGTAGCCCAGCTCCAAAAAGCCGCGCTCGAAGATGGCCCGGGCATCGGCGTGGAAGCGCTCGTAGCCCTCCAAGTCTGCAGGCTCGATGGCCTCGATCTGCCGACGGGTGCTCTCGGGCTCGCCGTCGTAGTCAAAGTAGGTGCCGTCGTCGAAATAGATCCGGTAGAAGGGCAGGATCGGACGGATGGTGACGTACTTTGAGGTCTCGGGCCCCCCGGAGATGCCCTCGTTGATGCGCATCTCGGTGGCGTGCGGCGTCTTGGGCCGAATGTGCTCGGGGAAGTCTCCGCTGGGCGGCTCGCCGGCGTCCCCCGGCTGCAGAGCGAAGAGCTCTTCGATGAAGTGGGGGACCGTGAGAACGGTGGGGCCCATGTCGAAGGTGAAGCCGTCCTGCTCACGCACGTAGGCGCGCCCTCCTGGCTTGTCCAAGGCCTCTACGACCGTCGTGCTGAAGCCGGCTGCCTGCAGCCGAATGGCCAGGCTGATGCCGCCGATTCCGGCTCCGATGATGACTGCGCTCTTGCCCATGGCTTTTCCCTCTGTCTACAGACGGTGTAACCCTGTGTATAGGGTGTGTACATAGTCTTTAGAGGTCGAGGCCCGGGTGTTGCGCGCGGCAGACTGGATTCCTCTGCCGGGAGGGATCTGCCCAGGCCCGTCTCAGCGCTCCAACCACCGCTTGCTGAAGACCTCGTCCTCCAGCTCGATTCCGAACTTCAGCTCGCTGGTCACGATGACCGTGCTGCTGCCCGGACGCAAAGCGTCGGTGATCTCGGTGCGCATCGGGGTCATCTGACCGCCCACTTCTTGCACATCGCCCATGGTCCAGGTCTTCATCAGCATGCCGCTCAGGGCGTAGAGCTCCTGCTTGCTGGGGATGCGGTACTCGTCATCGATCCACATCATGCGTTTGGGGTAGGTCACGGAGCTGTCCTTGGCGACGGCCTCGACCTTCCAGTGCAAGCGGCCGTCGAGCTGCTCGGAGCCCACCACGGTGGCGGTGTACATCTCCTCGAACTCGGAGCCGGCCATCATGTCCTCGTAGGAGACATCGCTGCCCATCATGCCCTGGCGCATCATGTGGCCCGAGATCTTCTGGACCCGTTCTGCGCGTGGCAAGTACAGCCAGAGCGCATCGTCGATCTTGAGCATCTTGGTGCCCTTCTCCCGCTCCGGGGTCAGGTACTCCATGGCCGACTCGTTCTGGCCCCGTCCGTAGGTCTGCATGGTCATCACGCGCTCGCGCTTGCCGTCGTTGACGGTCATCGTGACCACGGCGCTGCGGGTCTCAAACTGCAGGTTGTTGTCCATTCCCTTGAGCAGCTCTTCTGCTGTGGGCTGAGCGGGTGCTTCCTGGGCCATGGTGTTGCCCAGAAGGGTGGCTGCGCCAGTGGATGTGACTGCGAGTAGAAAAAGTAGGTTCTTCAAGATCTATCTCCGAGACCGCATGGCGGCAGAAGGCGAGATGGAGGCTGCACGAATGGCGGGGAGGATGGCCCCCACGCACGCGGTCACGACCGCCAAGATGAAGCACTGAATCATGAGTTCGGGGGTGATGTCCCCGTAGATCACGCTGGCGAGGGGGAAGGTTCCGGCCTGGTCCACGAGCTCTTGGCCCATGTCGAAGCCCTTGACCTCCATCCAGTAGCCACCGAGTCCGCCGACGAGTACACCCGCGCCGCCTCCGATGATGCCGATGCTGATGGCCTCGACCAGGAACAAGCCAACAGCGCCCAGACGCGTCTGACCCATCGCCCGCATCACGCCGATCTCACCGGTGCGCTCCAGGACGGACATGGTCATTGTGTTGAAGATCGCCAGCACCATCACGAACATCATCAACCCAGAGAGGCCCGCGTTGATTCCGTCCATGATGGGCAGGCTCTGGGCGACCATGGGGTCTTGGCTCCAGGACTTTAGGCTGTAGTCCTGCAGCTCAGGCAGGGCCGAGAGCTGCGCAGCCAGAGGGTCGGCCACCTCGACGTGGTAGTCCTCGCCGTAGACCAGCAGGGACAGAGCGCCGTCGGGCACGTCCACCATCCAGCGGGCCTCCTCCAGGGGCATGTAGAGCTGGGTGTCGATCAGGCCGTCCTTGGAGACGATGCCCACGACGGTGGGAGACATGGGGGACATGGAGCCGTACTGGCTGGAGCCCATGACCAGAATCTCCTGGCCGACCTCGGCGCCGATGTCCAGGGCGATCTTGCGGCCCAGGACCACCTCATCTTTGGCCCCAGTGAGCCAAGTGCCCGCCACGACAGACTGGTCCAGGGCCATGAGGTCCACGAAGAGAGAAGGCTCGGCGCCAACAAGCATGCCGAAGTCGTCGCCGATCTCCTCACCCACCGCCAGAATCACGCCGCTCTTGATGACAGGCTCGACCGCGCTGACGCCAGGCTGGGCTGAGATCAGCTCGACCAGTGGCGCAGAGTCCTCGATGTTGGCGTAGAGGGGCTGGAGCTGCTCGCGGTCGGCAAACTCCTGGGTGACCACACGGACGTGTCCATGGTTGAGGGCCATGCCCTCCATGAAGTCCCACATGTAGCCGTTGAGGAAGCTCAGGCTGAAGGTGGTCAGGGAGATGCCGATGAACAGCGTGGCCGCGGTAAGCAGGGTGCGCCGCAGGTTTCGCTGGGCGTTTCGGAGGGCGAGCTTCAGATGAATCATTGTTCGGCCCTCACTGCGTCGGCTGGCTGCATTTGGCTGGCCAAGATGGCTGGGTAGAGCGAGGCGAGAATGGCCACGACCACAGCGACCGAGACCGAGACCACCAAGAAGCTTGGGGAGAAATCAAAGTAGAGCAGGGCGGTCACCGGGTAGTCGCTGCTCAGGTCCGCCTTGGCACCCATCAGCGCGTACATGTCGATGCCATTGGCGTTGTAGTACCAGGTCAGCAGACCCCCGAAGAAGGCGCCGATGATGCCGCCCACCAGACCCATCCAGCCGCCCTCCGCGGCGAACATGGTGATGACCCCTGCCCGGGTCATGCCCAAGGCCCGCATGGTGCCGATCTCTCGCACCCGCTCAAAGGCGGCCATCAACACCGTGTTTGCGATGCCTGCTGCGGCCATGGCCAAGAGCGCAAAGCCGATGAAGTTGAACATGGTCTGGCGCATCTTCCCGGCCTCGATCAAGGTCTCGGTGGTGCTCAGCCAGGTGCGTGCCTCGACCTTGTCGCCCAGGACGGCGCTGGCCTGCTCCGCCCAGGTGGGGGCCGTGTCCCGGTTGTCCAATCGCGCGTGCACGTGGCTGGTTTTGCCGGTGCTGAGAAGGAGCGGGTCGGCCACGCTGCGCGGCACCATCACGCCCACTTTGTCGAAGAACATGGCGCCTGTGTCGATGATGCCTGTGACGTTGAGCTGCATGGCGTTCAGGGCGCCGTCTGCGGTGCGTACCTCGACCACAACGACCTCGCCGATGGAGACCTGCAGCAAGTCGGCCACGCCAGTGCTGATCACGATGCCGTTGGTCCCTTGGGGATCCGGCATGCTGCCTTCCAAGGTCCACTCATCGCGGGGGAAGACCACGGGGTCGGTGACCGGGTCGTAAGCCACCATGCGCACCCGGCTGCTGTCCAAGCCCTTGATGAGGCGAGGGGAGGAGACGACGCGCTCGGTCCAAACCTGGGTGTTCTCGTCCAGCCAGCTGCGGTCACTCTCACTGAGTGTGTAGAGCTCGTCGATGGGGTGGTCGATGCCGAACTTTGGGTAGTCGGCGGGCACGATGATGGTGTGGCCGGCGTCGTTGATCTGGGCCCGGTAGACGTTCTCGTCCAGGCCCATGGCAAAGCCGCGACCGGCGACGATGACGAAGACGCCCATGACGATGGAGACCATCGAGAGCGCGTTGCGGCCCATCTGCCGGAAGAGGTTGCGGGTGGCGAGCTTGAGGATCAGCATCTCAGGCTCCCCGCTTCTCGTCTTCCACCAAGCGGCCGTCCAGGATCTTCACGACCCGGCGGGCCCGCTCCATGACCATGGGGTCGTGGGTGGAGAAGAGGAAGGTCGCGTCGTGCTCTTGGTTGAGCCGTGCCATCAGATCCAGGACCTGGTTGCCGGTCTTGGAGTCCAGGTTGGCCGTGGGCTCATCCGCGATGAGCAGCTTGGGCTTCTTGACCAGGGCCCGGGCGATGGCGACGCGCTGCTGCTGACCGCCGGAGAGCTGGTTGGGGCGGCGGTCCAGAAGGTCGCCCAGGCCCACCTCGGCCAAAGATTCGGCGGCCAACTCGCGGGTCACTCCTTCATCCAAGCCGCTCAGGTGCAGCGCCAGCTCGACGTTCTCCAGGGCCGAGAGAACAGGTACCAGGTTGAAGGACTGGAAGATGAAGCCGATCTTGTGGCCGCGAATCTCGGTGAGCGCCCTGGAGCTGAGTCCTGCAGTGGACTGCCCGTCGATCTTGACCACGCCCGAGGTCGGGTTGTCCAAGAGCCCGATCAGGTTCAAGGCCGTGGTCTTTCCGGAGCCGCTGGGTCCGCTGAGTACGGTGAACTCGCCAGGCTGAAAGGTGACCGAGAAGTCATCCAGTGCTTTGACCAGGGTGGGGCCGCTGCCGTAGTGCCGGCTGGCGTTCTCGAGCTCGCAGATGGCCATGAAAAGCCTCCAAAGTGGCGCCTAAGAGCGCAGTATCTAAAAACGCGGTGACTAAAAACTAAAGCGTGTCTGTAGCGTAAGGGTCGCCTCGGGAACCAGATCGTTCAGATCCAGGCTCGCCATCTCCCCTTCGATGGTGGGGACATCGAAGCGCAGGTCTTCTTCGGCGGTGTTGAGCTCGCCGCTCTCTCCCCAGGTGTTCAGGGGAATCTGTCCGGCCAGGGTCACCGACCAGCGGTCCCCCAGGGTGGTGCCGAGGGTGGGCACCATCAGCGCGCTGCCGTCGTCCAAGTTCTGCACGTGCAGCACCCCGGCGCTCAGGTGCTCGGTGACCCCGACGTTGACGGCGCCCATCAGGTAGTTCTCACCGCTGAAGAAGGGGGCGAAGGGGTCGCTGCTGGTGGTGGCTTGGCCGCTGAGTTGGGCCAGGGGGTCCAGCTCCGGCGCCTCACGCCCGCTGCGGTAGTACTGCGCGGTGACGATGAGGCTCTCGAGCACCGGGAAGGAGTAGTCCACCCCCACCGCGATCTCCTCGTAGACGCCCACGTCCTGTCCCAGGCCCTCGAAGTGGGCGGCGGCCTCGACCCAGTAGCCAACCCCAAGGGTGCCGCGTACGTCCACGCCCAAGAGCGGGGAGGCCTGCTCGATGAGATCGCTCTCCTCCTCGAAGGTCTGATTCCAGGCCCCCAGAACGGACAGGTCCGCGCTGCCCACCACAAAGGTGGTGCGGTTCACGACGCGCAGCTCATCAAAGACATCGGATGTGGCGATGACCAGCGCGCTCTGGTTCCAGTCGCCAAAGGGCACGGTGAAGCGGGCGGCGTTCACGCCCGTGCGGTTGCGCCAGGGCTCGGTGAGGATGACCTGGGGGAAGGGATCGGTGGGGTTGACCATGAAGGCCGAGCCCCAGTTCAGAGCTTGGCGCCCGATGCGGATGTCGACCTTGGGTCGATAGAGGTCCAGGTAGAGTCGGTCCACGATGGCCGCGTCTTGGAAGCGGTCGATGCGCAGGACTTCGTTCTCGTAGGTGGGCCAACTCTGTCCTGCGGCTTGGAAGGTGGGACTCAGTCCCGCCTCGTCCACCAGGCGCTCCAACTCGCTGGTGTTGTCGCGTCCTTGTACGAGAGCGACGTCTACCGTCGTGACGAGCGCGGCCCGGTCTCCCAACTCAGCGCTGAAAGTGGGCCGGGCCCGCTCCACGACCGTCAGGGGCGCGCCACTGACACCAATAGGGACCTGGATCAGGTTTTCCAGGTATCCGCTTGCTTCTTGAGCAGCGGCCGTGTTCATCAGGAACAGCAGGGGGAGCATTCTTGCCTCGTGATTGAGTTTTAGGCGGGGCGACTCCTTCCGTCAATCGGAAAGTTTAGAAAACTTAGTGGTGACTAAGAGTTAAAAGCTGGCTAAGGTGTAGGGGTTGGAGGTTTGGGTGCCTGAGATCAAGCTGCAGGACTTTGTGGAACACACAGGTCTCTACTTTGAAGGTGCAGGATTGCCCGGTGTCGCCGGTCGCATCCTGGGTCACCTGCTGGTGTGTGAACCCGCAGTGCAGTCCAGCGGGGACTTGGCCAAGGCCTTGGAGACCACCTCTGGCTCGATCTCCACGAACACGCGCATCCTCTTGCAGGGTGGGCTGATCGAGAAGGTCCCGATGCGCGGCAAGCGCGGCACCTTCTTTCAGATCGTGCCCGAGGCCTTCAGCAGGATGTTCACCAGCAAGCTGCATCAGACCCGCTTGTTCCGGGAGCTCCTGGACGAGGGGATCTCGGTGCTCGAGCAGATGCAGGTGCCCGCTGACCGGGGCGAGCGCATTCGAGAGGCCAGAGCGCTCTATGCCTTCTTTGAGCGGGAGTTTCCGCTCCTGTTGGCCCGCTGGGAGCAGGAGAGGGCGGCGCTGAAAGAGAGCTAGGAGGGCCTACTCTGCTGGCACCTTCGTGGTGTTGATCGGGTACTGCTCGACGGTCCGCCACGGCAGCTCCGGCCACCAGCGATCCAGATCGGGCAGAGAGACGGGCTCCACGCTCTCCCCCGGCTTGGGGGCGTACATCGGCATGCCGCGCTTCTCGGCCGCCACGATGGCGCGCTCAATGGGCTCGGTCCAGCCGTGGTTGGCCAGGTTCCACAGGCCCCAGTGGATGGGCAAGAAGCTCTTGGCGTTGACCATGTCGGCGCCGCGCAGTGCGTTCTCTGGGCCCATGTGCCAATCGGGCCAGGCTTGGTCGTAGGCGCCGATCTCGATGAGGGCGACATCGAAGGGCCCATAGCGCTCGCCGATCTGTTCCATTGCTGGGAACAGGCCGGTGTCCCCCGAGAAGTAGATCCGGTTCTGCGGGCCGACGATTGCGTAGCCGCCCCAGAGGGTGCGCATCTGATCCAGCAGGTGCCGACCGCTGGCGTGACGCGAGGGCACCAAGTTGACCTCGACTGCGCCGACAGTGGTGGATTCCCACCAGTCCAGCTCGGTGATGCGCGCGGGATCCACGCCCCAGTACTCCAGGTGTGCTCCCACCCCCAGAGGCACGATGAACTGTGTGTCCCACTGGGCCATGCGCTCGATGGTGGGCTGCTGGAGGTGGTCGTAGTGGTCATGGGAGATCAGCACGGCGTCGATCTCTGGCAGGTCGTCCAAGGCGATGGGTGGGGCGTACCAGACCTCGGGACCGGCCCAGTCCACGGGACCTGCTCGGCCGCCAAAGATGGGGTCGGTGATCAGGCGTACACCGTCGATCTCGAAGATCTGTGTGCTGTGCCCCAGCCAGGTGACCCGCAGACCGGAGTCGGGTGAGGTCTGGAAGATCTCGCCCTTGGAGCGCACGATGGGGAGCTCCATTTCTGGCGTTGTCGGACGGCTCTCCCCGAAGGTGGTGAACATGCCCGTGTAGTCGTTGAACATGGACTGGGGGTTCACGAAGATCTCGCCCTCGTGTTGGGGAGAGGCCAGCATGCGCTCCAGACGTGCTCCCTCCGGCGCGGCACCCATCGGCACCCATGCATCGGCCAACACGCCCCCGGAAGAGAGGGCACCCAGGCCCACAAGGGAGAAGAGGGGCTTGAGCAGGCGCTTCATGGTTTGGCTCCGAGGATGCACATCTATCCACCGGGACCCATAGGCCCACCCGGCATGTGGCGTGCGCGCAGTCGTTGACATACCCCAAGGACCTGAATTCTGGAGGACGTGTCCATGGGCCGCATGTTTGAGAAGCGCAAGCACACGATGTTTGCTCGTTGGGACCGCATGGCCAAGGCGTTCACCCGCTGCGGGAAAGAGATCACCATCGCGGTGAAGGCGGGTGGAGACGACCCGAGCAGCAACCCGACTCTGCGCCGCGCGATTCAGAACGCCCGCTCGCAGAACATGCCCAAGGACAAGATCGAGAGCGCGATCAAGAAGGCCATGGGGGTGGACTCCACCAACTACGAGACCTTGATCTACGAAGGCTACGCCCCTCACGGTGTCGCTGTTCTGGTCGAGACCGCCACGGACAACCCCACCCGGACCGTGGCCAACGTGCGCCTGGCCTTTAAGAAGTGTGACGGGAACATGGGCACCACCGGCTCCGTTTCCTTCATGTTTGAGCACCAGGGGCTCTTCCACCTCAAGGCGGAGGGCCTGGACGCGGAAGAGCTTGAGCTGGAGCTCATCGATCACGGTCTGGAGGAGTTGGAGCAGGACGAGACCGAAGAGGGCGTGGCTATCTTGGTTCTGCGCTGCGGGTTCACGGACTTCAACAACCTGGCTGTGGCCCTGGAAGAGATGGGCATCGAGCCCATCAAGTCGGAGACCGACTACAACCCGAGCAATGTGATGGAGCTTGGGGAAGATGCGACCACGGACGTGCTCAAGCTCATCGACCGGCTGGAGCAGGACGACGACGTGCAGCGGGTCTTCCACACTCTGGCTTAGTTTTTGGAGGGGGGGGCTCCGGAGGACGACAGGCAACTGGGGGTTCTTCAGGAGGCGTAGACGCGCTCAGGGCCCCCACCTCGCCAGTCCCCACATCAGGCCGCTGGCAACATGTGCCACGGCAAGCGCAGCGATGAGCGCAGCCGCAGACCACCCGCCGAACTTGCGGTGTACCGCCTCGGCTGCCCAGGCAACGCCCAGTGCGAGCACCACGGGCGCTAGGAAGATGCTGAGTAGCGGCGCCAGCTCAGATGAGCCGATGCCCACGGGAGAGGAGAGCGCATTCCAGGGCCCCAAGAAGGCCATGGCCTCGGGGAAGTGCCCGAAGGTGGTGTCTCCTGCGCGGGCCCACAGCCTCACCCCGCTCGCGAGCTCCACGTAGCAGAGAGCACAGAGGACAAAGACAATGCTGAGGTGGCTGCGCTTCACTGTTCGAGTATAGCCGCGGATGCGCGGGCTCGCCGAAGCGCTCAGCTGCGCGCCTCAATTCCCATGGCTTGCTCCACCCAGGCCAAGCGGTCCTGACCCCAGATCACCGTCTTGCCGATGCGCACGCTGGGCACACCCCACAGGCCCAGCTCCAGCAGGGCCAGACGGTTGGCCTCGACGACGGGACGCCAGCTCTCCGATGTGGTCTGGCGCAGAGCCTCCTCGGGGTCTAACCCAGCGCTCCGGCAGGTCTGGATCAGTCCCTTGTCCCTTGAGACATCGATGCCTTGGCTCCAGATGCCCGACGTGGCCGCCACAAAGAAGTCGGCCAGCTTGCCTTGCTCCTCGGCCCAAGGGCAGATCGCCAGGCAGCGCTCGACCCCCAGGCCCAAGGGGTCTGCGATGCGTCCGAAGGGAATCTCCAGCCTGCGGGCCACCCGTGCTGCGTCCCAGGCCAAGTACAGGCGCTTGGTGCGAGGGACCTCCAAGCCACGCATGACCATGGGGAGCACTGGGTAGATGTGCAGCGGCAGGCCGCTGTGCTTGCTCAGACGCACCAGGCGCTGGGTGGCCAAGTAGGAGTAGGGGCTGCGAAAGGACAGGTAGGCCTCGATGGCCTCGGCGCCGGCCAGCTCGAGCTTGGGGGTCTGTGCGACCAGGTTGGCGATGACCGGGTCGGCCTGTTGCAGGCGCTCCTCTTCCTCCCTCAGGCGCTCAAACAAGAAGTTGAGGCGCTCCAAGCCGGGGTACCACTCGCCCTCATAGGAGAGGGCCCCGGATGCGTAGTGGCCAAGGGCCTTTCTGCGCCGCGCGCCCTGCTCCAAGGTCTTGGCGCATGTGGCCAGATCGACCTGACCGTGGGCTTGACTCAGGACTTCCAGATCAGGGGCTCCAGAGAAGAGCTCAGCCCCCAACTCCAGGAGTAGGGCGAGCTGTTCTGGGGCCGGGCGCTCCTTGCAGGCGATGGCTTGTGCCTGCGCTACGTCGCCTGTGGTGGGCAGGGCGGCAGGACGAGGGAGCCCGTAGACTTGGGCGAGAAGCTGGGCGTCCGAGAGCGCCCAGACCCTGTTTCGTGCGGCGTCCGGGGTGAATTCTGCCTTGGGCAAAGGCGCCAAAACCAACTCCAAGCGGCCCAGGGCCATCAGAGGCGCCAAGGCGTGGAGCGCCATGGTGCTGCCCGGATCGTCCACGCTGTGGAAGAAGCGGAAGATCCTTTCTTGGCGTCCTAGCGCTTGCAGCCATCGTCTACGTTTCTGGCGGGCATGGCCCAAATACATGGCGACGAGCCCTGGAGGAATTCTCATGCTCCAACCCTACCCTTTCCGTCGGTCTTTCTCGGGTTCTGTAATGCTCTGTAATGGCGATGACAGACTTACCCGGGGCTTGTGTCTTATAGTCGTCGACTTTTTCTTGGATTGAATTCTCGGGACGGTGTAAGAAAGCGGCACTCGTGACAGGGGGGGTGTTTCACCCCGGTTTCACCTCGTGCGCCAATCCCATCCGATGCCCAAGCCTGCCCGTTCAGGTGCTGCTGTACAGGGGCTGGACCTGCGCTGGCATCTCAGCTCGGTCGGAGCGACCGTGGCATGGGCGAAGGGCTTGCGCGGGGAAGGGGTGACCATCGGCGTTGTGGACGGTGGGGTCGACCTAAAGCACCCAGAGCTCAGCGCGGCTGTCGGAGCAGGCCGGATTCAGGTGCGACGGGTTTGCCAGGGCGAGGCACCCATTCCGGATCACGGCACGGCTGTCGCCAGCCTCTTGGTCGGAAGAGAGCAGGGTCTGGCGCCCGGTGCACGCTTGGTCGTCGCGGATGTCTACGGACGCGGTCGCCATTCTCGCGCCGTGAAGGTGGACCCGAGCGACGTTCGAGAGGGCCTGCGCTGGCTGATCGAAGAGGGTCGGGTCGATGTGATTCTGATGACCCTGGAGCGCCGTGGTCAGGACCCTTGGCTCCGAGACTTGGCGCAGCAGGCCCAAGACAAGGGCATCCTTCTCATCGCGTCGATTGGCAATGGTGGCCACCAGGGTGAGACGGGGAGTCCGGGCAACTACCCAGAGGTCTTGGGGGTAGGAAGCCTGACCATGGCCGGCAAAGCGGGTCCCGAGAGCGCCTCAGAAGTCCTGAACTGGGATGGTCTGAGCTTCTCCAAGCCCGAGGTCATGGCGCCCGGGTCTGGCGTGCGCGTCGCTCTCTGTCCCGGTCGCTACGGCTGGGAGCGGGGGACCAGCTTTGCGGCGCCCCTGGTGGCCTCGGCGGCGGCCATTTTGCTGCAAAAGCGCCCCTGGCTCTCTCCTCAAGAGCTTCGAGAGAGTCTTGGAAACGGGAATCTGACCTTGGAGACTTCCCTCCAGTACTTGAAAGACCGCCCACAGATGGGCGCCTCGCCTCAACCGCACCTGCAGCGCACGCCAGTCCGCGCCATTCAGGTCTCGGCATGAGCGAATCGCGGGCTCAAACAGCGCTTCTCGAGGGCAGCCTCCACGCTGTTCAGACGTGGATCCACGCCTTGGTGCCTGGGGTGCGCGGCCCCATGGACGCACGCTGGCAGGAGCTGCTCACCCGTCTCTCCTCCCAAGGCGGCGCGCAGGCCTTGTTCCTTGGGCCGGAGGGCTCCCCAGCCTTCGTGCTCTTGGACTGGCTTGGTCGTGGACTGGGCAGCCGCCCCGAGGACCTGGAGCGTGCCGGCACCGCGATGTTGGCGCTGTACTTGGCCGTGCGCATCCAAGACGACCTGGTCGACGCCGGACGCCCCCCTCAGGAGGCCTACCTTCAGCAGCTCATGAGCGGTTGGGCGGTGAGCCTGCTCGAGGGTCCGGAGAGCGCCCAGGACTGGCAGGCGGTCATGGGACCCTTCGCGGCCGCGGCGCTGGAAGACCTGAGCTGGCGTAGCCATGGCTTGCCCTGGACGGAGCGGGCCATGTCCATTCAGGGAGACAAATATCTACCGGTCGTTCTGCCGCTCCTCTGGCTCGCCCGACGGGCAGGCAGACCCGAGCTGGTCCTTGAGCTCACGACGCTGATTCAGACCCTTGGACGGCCTCTTCAGCTCACCAATGATCTGCTGGGCGCCGCCCGGGACTTGGAAGAGGGGCAGCGCAGCGCCTACTTGGCGACCTTGGAGCTGGACCCGCGTCAGCATGGCGTGGGGGACCTGAGCTCGGCGGAGCGTCGCAGCTGGAAGTCGGGCGCGCTCCGCAGCTTTGTGGCCCGCATTGACGCCGAGCTGGGGCAAGTGGCCTCGCTTGCAGCCACCTTTGGCTTTGGGCCGGAGCTGGAGGCCCACCTGGGGACGCGCCGCAGTGCCCTCTCGCGCCGCGCCTTGCGTCTGTCCACCCGCACCGCTTTCGGGGGCCAGTACTTGATGGCGGACATCGAGTTGACCCGGCGCTGCAACCTGCGCTGCCCAGACTGCTTTGTCTTTGCCCAAGAAGCGGACATGAACGCGCTGGACGAGCTGGACCCCAGCCTGGTCATGGCCCTGCTCGAAGAGCTCAGTGGCTATCAGACCGACCTGCACCTCACCGGAGGAGAGCCCTTCTTCTACCCGGCGATCTGGGAAGTCTTGGAGGCCGCCGATCGACTGGGCTTCTCGAAGATCCTCATCAACACCAACGGGGGACTGTTGGGGGATGAGGAGCTGGCCCGCTTGGGGGCGATGCGCGCCAGCGTTCACCTGATGGTCAGCATCGACGGTCCACCTGGGGTGCATGAGCGCGTACGAGGCCAGACGCAGACCGAGAAGGCTCTGCGCGCACTGCGCCTGGCGCCCAAGCACGGCGTCAACGCCACCCCGGCGACCATCCTGACGGGCGATCTGCTGGACTTCGGCGTGGAAGCTTGGGGGGACTGGCTGGCCGAGCGCATCGAAGGCTGGCGAGAGATGACCCTCTGGCCGCTCTTTGTGGCACCCGAGGCGGTGCACCACGGCGCTGGGCGTCCCCTGAGCACCGAGGATCTGGATCGCACCGCCCGCCAGTGCTCGGCCCTGTACCACCAAGGTCGACGGGTGGTGGTCGCCGACTACCCCGTGGTCAACCCGATGCTGCAGCACTACGGCGTGCCCGCCGAGAGCCTCTGGCAGTGCACGGCGGGCGTCTCCCGGATCTGTGTGCAGGCCGACAAGAGCGTCACCCCCTGCCACCCCTTCCGCCGTGCTTTGGCGCAGGTGGATCACCACAGCGTGCGCGGCTTTGTGCAGCGCGCTCTGGGGCACCCCGACGCCCATGTCATGGGGGCGAGGATGCATACCGGGTGCGGTAGCTGTGAGCACAAGAATGTATGCGGCAATTGTCAGGCCGCTGTTGTAGGTCTAGGGCACCCCTTTGGCGGCAATGACGCCCGCTGTCGGGATGCTCTGGCCCTTTTGGTTGGGGAGCCGGTGCCGGCTCTCCCCATTGATGAGACCCAACCCTTAAGTACGGAGAGCTCCGATGCTTCCTGAGAATCCAAGTGAGAAGGCCCTGAGCTTTGTCGACTTCTGCAAGGCCCCTGGCCGTGAGAAGCACTTCGCCGTGGCATGCTTTGTTCTGAACGCTACCGACCCCGGTCGCGAGAACGCCCTGACCCAGCTGGCTGAGAGCTGGGGTTTTCCCCTTGGCGCTGACGACGCCGCCGCACTGGTCGAGTCCTTTGATGCAGAAGCCGCAGAGACCGATGGCGGAATCCGACCCGACATGCTCAGCTGAGCCTGACGTGAGCTGGCATTACTGGGGCGGATTTGCCCTGATGGTGCTGGCCACGGTCTTTGTGGCCCTTGGATTGACCCAGGGTCGAGACCTGGAAGGCGCGCATTTTGCGGACTCCGCGGAGTGCGAAGTGCGCTTTGAGGGCGCCTGCGTCTCGCAGATCGGGGAGGTGGTGCTCGACCGCTCGCTTCGCGACCCCGGCTTGAGCATGGGCGTGGGCGAGTTTCGCGCTTGGGGTGCGCAGCAAGGGCAGCTCTTCGCCTTGGGCGCGCAGGTGGACGTACACACCAGCGCCGCCGTTACGTCGGTCCCGAGCTCGAAGGCCCCGACTCCTTGGCTCTTGGTGCTCTTTGGCGTGACCGTCTCTTGGGGAGTGGCGGGCGTAGGCTTCTGGGCAGGACGTCGCCGCGGAGGCTTGCTGGGGCGCTCTCTGATGTTGGTGTCCGTCGGCACGGCGCTCAACCTTCTTCCGGCGGTCTTCGTCGGGCTGCGGCCTCTCCTCGTGCCGGGCTGGGCTGGGGTCGGCATTCACGTCTTGAACCTGCTTGGGGCGCTCGGCGGCGTGCTGGCGCTCTTGTCTTTTGCCCTTCAGTTTCCCCTGAGCCTGGTCAAACCAGAGCGCATGTACAAGCTGATGCGCATTGGCTGGTTTGCGGTGCCACTCGTGACGGCCTTCGACCTGCTCGGTCTCTCGGGTTTGGTGCAGATCGCAACCTTCCCGCCGACATTCGGAGCCGCCGGCGCCTTGATCTACGGCGCGGTGAAGAGCAAGGCGGTGGTCCAGCGCATGCAGGGCGGCTGGATTGGTTGGGGCTTTGGCGCCACGGTCTTGGTCGCCATGATCATCAACACGCCCGCCATGCTGGGGCAGCCGCTGCCGCCCAAGCTCTACTTTATTGGCACCACTCTGGCGCTCCTACCGGTGCCCGTTGGTTTGGGCCTCGCTGCCGTGGAGTTCCGCCTGCTCTTGGTGCGCAGCGCTCTGCAGTGGCTGACCGCTGTGGGCGGCGCCGCCATCTTGATCTTGATCTATGGCGCAGTGAGTGGAGCAGAGTCCTCGGCGTTGCTCCTGCTGATTCCGGCCTTGGGTCTTCTGCTCGGTATGGTGCCCCGGGCCTTTGGACGTACCCAGGAAGAGGCCCGGCTGGCCCTGGAGCGGCTGCCCCATGAGCTGGCCGGAACCGAGGACCTGCCCCAGGCCAAGGCTTTGTTCTTGGAGCGTGTGCGGGCCATCGCGGGCAGCCGTCCTGCGGTCTTGCACCTGCGCAAGGGCGGCGCAGAGCTGCCCTGGGAAGGGATTCCCGAGCTTGGCCTGATGCTCTCCGACGGAATGAGCGCCAACCCCGCCCAGGCTTGGCTGGCCAAGGAAGAGGTCGAGGTGCTCATCCCGGTCGGCACCTCCTCCGGTCTGATCGGTGTCTTGACCCTCGGCTCTGGCTCAGGCTCCCTGCCGCCGGCGCGTGATCTGGAGGCCTTGCAGACCGCTGCCGCCGCGATGGGCACGACCGTCAGTCACCGACTGGCCGTGGACACCATCGTCGCCATGAACCGTGAGCTGGAGGGCTTGGTTGAGCGCCGAACGGTGGAGCGCGATGAGGCCCGTCTCAAGTCTTTCCGCTGGGAGCGCGTTGCAGCCCTGAGCACCCTGTCCGCTGGAATTGGCCACGAGCTGGCCTCGCCTTTGGGGGTCGCGCTCTCATCGATGGACCAGGTCATGCGCAACCTGGAGAAGGAGCGCTACGACCGAGTGGAGCGCTTCGCCCGCCTCTCCCTGGACGGTGTACGCCGGGCCTCTGAGATCGTGCGCAACCTCCAGATTTTCTCCCAGCCGGGCATTGACCGCTTGCAGCGCTTCGACCCGTCCAAGGGCATCGATCTCTCGGTTCGCCTGCTCCAGAAGCGCATGGACCGAAAGGGACTTCAGATCGAGGTACACGGCGTCGCGCCCAAGCTGCGCGGCTACCCCGTGCTCGTCCAGCAGGTCGTCTACAACCTGCTCCACAACGCCGTGAAGATGAGCCCGCAAGACGGCGTGGTGCGGCTCAACTTTTCCCAGCAGGACGACAAGATGCGCTTGGAGGTCGTCGACCAGGGGCCGGGCATCCCCGAGGAGCTGCGACGCACCCTCTTCGACCCCTTCGAGACCACCCAAGACGACGCCACAGCCTCGGGCCTTGGGCTCTCGCTCTGCGCGAGCTTCGTGACCTTGCATGGTGGGGTGATTTATCAGGAAGATCCACCAGAAGGGGGCGCGCGATTCGTTATCGAGTTGCCCCTGGAGGGCCCCCCCGAAGGGGACAAGGTCGGAGTGCTTCAAGGGCTCTGAGTGCGGCCGCTGTGTTGATGGCCACGCTCCCAAATGGGGTCATGCCGCCGTGCATCGCGGGCACCAAATACCAGGGGCTGGGGGGCCAGGAGCCATCCCAGCGCTGGGTCTGTATCAGACGTACAAGCAGCTGTTCCCGCCGTCGAGCGCTCAGCCGATCTCCCATAAACGAGGCCACCTTGGCCACCGCCAAGGGGCCCCAGTCCGACACCGTCGCGCTGGCCATCATTCGCTCCAAGCCAAGGTGGGCGCGTCCCTGGTCCCGGAGACCTTGGGCCACCAGGACCGAGGTCACGACGGGGTCTGGATAGTGGGTCCCCTGCACCCAGGGGCGCAGGGCCGCCAGGGCGTCCAGAAGGGAGGGGTTCACGGGGATCCCGTGCCGGGCTGCGGCGCTCAGGGCCCGTCCGCTCACCCCATGGCAGTGGGGGCCGAACCAGCCTTCACCCTGCCAGACGGGCATGGGGTTCTGGGCCAGCCCCCAAGCTAGGCGCTCCAGTGCGCCTGGCAGTAGGGGGCTGGGGGCTCTGGCCAGGGCGATCGCGGCGGCGCTGTCTAGGTCGCCGGGCATCTCCGGCAGCTCGGCGTAGTAGCGGTCATGGGCCTGAGCGGGGAGGGGGTGTGCGGCCTCCAAGAGCCCCTGGTGAAGCAGCGCGGGGAAGAGCTGGCCCCGCAACACATCTCTGTGGACCAGGCCGCTGCGCTGAATTTCGACGGGTGGGGATTGGCCGTAGGTAGCATCCCGCGCACTTTTCTGTGCCACCTCCCACACCCCTTGGCGCAGGCCGTCTAGGTCCGTCTCCGCCTTGCGCCAAAGCATCCTTGCTCGCGCATGGGGCGGGAACACCCGCGGATCTGCGTCCGCCAAAGCTTGATGGCTGCTGGGCTGCTCGGAGGCGAGCCAAGCCGCGAGGGGACCCAGGTGGGTGTCCACGGCAGCAATCCAGGGGTGCATTTGGGGTCTCCTCGAGCGGCCCTCGCGCTATCCTGCTGGAGTCCCACAAAGGTGTTTGCCGTGAAGGCTACCGCGTCTCCGCTCCCTGTTCTCTTGGTCGTCGACGATGACGAGCTCGTCATCGATGGGCTCGAGGCGACTTTTGAGGATGACTTCCAGGTCCTGACCGCTGGCTCTGCCGAGCGCGCCCGGGAGCTGGTCGCTGAGCACAGCATCGACATCGTGATCTCCGATGACCGCCTGCCACAAGAGTCCGGGGTGTCCTTCCTTGGCTGGCTGGCCACAGCGCAGCCAACGGTGGTGCGCATCCTGCTCACGGGCTTCTTCTCGGAGCCGGGAGATGTGCGTCAGGCCATCAACCAGGGACGCATGTGGCATTACATGCGCAAGCCTTGGGAGGCGGGCGCGATGGAGAACATCGTGAACCGCGCCCTGGAGTCCAAGCAACAGGCTCAGGCTTTGCTGGACGCCGAGAAGCGCTACCGAGGCCTGTTCTCTTCGGTTCCCACGCCGCTCTTTACGGCCGACTTGGATGGCAAGGGCCGCATGTGGAACCCGGCCTTCGCGGACATGCTCCAAGACTGGCCCGGAGCGGGTCTAAGCATCGCCGAGCGTTTGCCCGCGGGCAGTTGGGCCTCGCTTGTGGCCGGTCTGCGAGATGGGGAGGAGGAGGCCACCCAGGATCTGGGTATTCGCGCCGCAGATGGGAAGGTCGCTGTACACCTCACCCTTCGAAAGGACGCCGCAGACGAGGTCACTGGAATTGTGCGCATCCTTCAGGACGGACAGCGCGCCAGCCCCGCCCGAAGCACGGGTGTGGGCGCCAAACACATCTTGGTGTTGGACGAGAACGTCAGCCAACGGCGCTTGCTGCGTCGCGCACTGGAGCGCAGCGCCTTTGAGCTGCTCGAGGCTGAGGGGCTCCCACAGTGCCTGCAGATCCTGGCCCAGGGCCCAGCTGAGCTGGTCTTGCTTCAGGGGGAGCGTGAGCAGATTCCCTTGGTCGAAGGCATCCTTGAGCGTCACCCAGATCAAGTTGTCCTCTTTTGTACGCCCGACGTAGACCACTCCTCTGTGCAGGCATTGGCCACACGGGGCGTGCGCCTGCTCGCGATGCCATACAGCCTCAATGCGCTGCTCGAAGCGGTCAGGGGCCAATCGCCCGACTAAGGTGTGGGCATGCTCTTGATTCTGTTGTCGCTGCTGTCCTGTCGTCGCGGAGACACCCAGGACAGCGAAGGTGAGGTTGAGGACCCCTGGTTGGACTACCCAGTTCAAGTGGTGGACGGCTTCAGGCCCATGTTGACGACCGAGCTGCCCGGGAACAGAAGCCGGGCGCTGGTCTCGGTTCCAGATGAGCCCTTGCTCATTGTTTTGGACACCGGGGGAAGCTGGGTTGTAGACGACCGCTATGAGATCCGCCAGTCGGCCGTTTGCCTGGACTCCGACCGCTTTCCGGAGCTCTCCTACAGCAGTGCCTTTCAGGGGGACTGTGCGGTCGGAGAAGTAGAGCTGGACCGGGGTCGGGCCCCACCGATGCTGGCGGCGGCTGTGGACTTGGAGGAGAAGCTGGTGTGGGGGGTTGGCCCATCGGGTCGGCTGCTGCGGATGGACTACGACCTGCGTCGCGCCCATCCTTGGGATTGGCTCCGGGCAGAGGTGGTGGCCGAGCTGGGCAGGACCGACATCGTGGACGCGCAGGTGCACAACGGCACGCTGCAGTTCTTGGCCGGCGATGCGCTGTTGACCGTCGACACCCTCAGCTTCGCGGTCACCTCGCAGCTTCTCCCGGCTGCTGGAACCGTGCTCTCTTCGGGAGCGATCGGAAGTGAGCAAGGCTTGATTGTGGACGGGGTCCTTCAGGCCGGCGAGGCCGTCTTGGACATCGCCAACTCCGATGAGGGCCTCTGGTTGGCCTTGGGGGAAGGCGGCATTCAAGGACCCAATGGGGAGGAGCTTGAGGACTCGGCGACCCGCGTCGTCGTCGCAGAGCGCGGGGTCTACGTGGTGGGCGGCCAAGGCCTCTGGCGCATCGAGGATGGGGCCGCCGAGCTCCTCCTGCAGGGCAGCTTCGTGGACGTCATCGCGCTGCCCAGCCATGAGATTGTTGTCCTCGCGCCCGGAGAGGTGCAGGTCTTCGTGGACGAGCGCCCGCTCTTGGAAGGGCCGCCCCTGAGCCTCTGGGTACAGACCTTCCTTGAAAAACCGCGAACACCTGCAGATGTCGTTCCATGCTCCGGGGGGGTCGAGAACGTTGAAGGCTACGTTCGAAGCGGCGCCAGCAACGCCAGGCTTCTCGCCGACATCCCGGCCAGCGTCGCCCTAGACGTGACCCCCTTCTTTGCCAAACGGGTTCAGGAGTGCGAGCTCGGTGGCCCCGTGCAGGGCCTCCTGGACCGTCCCAACCTGGAGCTTGGCGTGCTCTACCACGAGGCCGCGCTCTGTCGAGGGAACCAGGAGTGCTTGGTCGGGTACCTGGAAGAGGGACTCGCGGAAGTGGAGACCCTCGCTGGGCGGTCAGCGGGGCATGTCAGCGGTTTGAACCCCATCTGGGATGACGGAGACGATTGGGTCTCGGGGCTCAAGGCGGCCGATGTGCCCAAGCTGGTGACCTTTGTCGGCATGTCTCTTCTCCCGGAGGTCATCCACCTGGAGGATCCCCGGGCGAAGGAGCGCTGGCCCTTGGAGATGGCCCAGATGGCCCAGCCATGGTCGATCAGCGGCGCGGAGGAGCCAGAGATAGACGCGGGCGGGCCGGTACGCATCCTGCCCTCAAACACCCGGGCTGCTTTCTCTCAAGAGGGCTGCGGCTCGCTGCTGCTGCGGGAATGCTTCGTGTTGAACATTGGAGCTGGCCAGGGCCTCTCCGAGCGGGACATCGTCCAGCTTGATCTGTCCCTTCACCGGGCCTTGGCCTTCCGCGGAGAGCAAGGCGTCTGGTCCTTCCACATGCCGGACCTGGGAAGCTGGGACTACGTAGCGGGCTGTGATGAGGACTGGGAAGGCGGCTGCGATGGCGCGCGCTTCCGAGATTGGCTCATCGACGTGCACGCTCGCTGGGTCCAAGGGGGCGCCGCGCAGTGGAGCCTTCCTGCGGAGCATGACTAGCCCTCGCCCGGGCCAGGGCCCTGTGCATTTGATTCCGGTCCACTTGTGGTCAGGCTGTGCGGGACTCGCTAGGTGTGTACATCTGATTTCCTACTGGAGCCCCCATGCATCCCACTGAGCTGGATCCCGCCGCGTCGGGCCACTTTGAGCAGTTTGGCATTGTCCCCGAGGTCCTGGACCAGGTCATGCGCGCTGCGCTGTCTCTTGGTGCGACGGACTGCGACCTGTTCTTTGAGCACAAGGTCAGCACCGCGGTGGCTCTCAGTGACTCCAAGGTGAACCGCGCGTCTACGGACGTGGACCTTGGGCTGGGTGTTCGTGCCCGTGTCGGAGACCAGATTGGCTACGCCTACACCGAGGACCTGAGCCTGCCAGCCATGCTGCGGGCCGCTCGTACCGCGGCGGCCATCGCGCGCAGTACCCCGGGCTTGGCGCCTGTGGCCCTCTCCCCAATTCACTTGCCCAGCCGCTACGAGATTGAGACCAGCTGGTCCGATGTGGGCATGGACAAGCGGGTCCCTCTGGTTCGTGCCTGGGAAGAGCGCGCCTTCTCCCTGGACTCTCGCATCGAGAAGGTTCAGACCAGCCTGGCGGACGCCGAGAAGTGGATCCTCGTGGTTCGGCCAGACGGCCGAATGGCCGAGGACTACCAGCCCATGACCCGGGCACACGTGGTCTGTACGGCCATCGACGGAGATGTGCGGGAGTCCAACTCCTACAACCTGGCCTCTCGGGCCGGCCTGGAGTTCTACTCCGACGCCGAGCGCATCGAGCGCATGGTCCAGAAGGCCGTCGAGCGCACGGTCTTCCTCTTGGATGCTGGCAAGCCGGTCGCCGGTGACATGCCCGTCGTCCTGGCCGCCGGCGCTTCGGGCATCTTGCTGCACGAGGCCATCGGGCACGGCTTGGAGGCCGACTTCAACCGCAAGGGTGTGAGCATCTATGCGGCGAGGATGGGCAAGAAGGTGGCACCTGACTTTGTCACCGTTGTGGACGACGGCACCATCCCTGGCGCCCGTGGCGCGCTCAACGTCGACGACGAGGGCAACGTGCCCGAGCGCACCGTGCTCATCGAGAACGGTGTCCTGCGCTCCTACATGCACGATGAGATCAGCGCGGCACACTACAAGGTCGCACCGACCGGCAGCGGCCGTCGGGAGTCCTTCCGGCACCATCCCTTGCCTCGCATGCGGGCCACCTACATGGATCCGGGACCGCACGACCCGGCCGAGATCATCGCCAACACCAAGCGCGGCATCTTTGCGACCTCCTTCTCCAACGGAGCGGTTCAGATCGGCGCTGGCGATTTCACCTTCTACATGAAGACCGGCTTCCTCATCGAAGACGGCAAGCTGACCCGTCCCATCAAGGACGTGAACATCATCGGCAACGGCCCGGCGGCCTTGGAGCAAGTGGACATGGTGGGAACCGACCTGATGATCGACGAGGGTGGATGGACCTGCGGCAAGGACGGGCAGGGTGTCCCGGTCAGCCAGGGGCAGCCCACTGTCCGGGTCAAGTCCCTCACCGTTGGAGGTGAGTGATGTCTTTGTTGGACTCCGCTGGCGCGGCGGTCGAGCTGGCCAAGGGAATGGGAGCCGAGCAGGTCAAGGCTTGGATCTCCACCGGCGTCGAGGTCGAACTGCAGCAGCGTCAAGGCAAGCTGGAGCGGGTTCATGAGTCCTCTACCTTGGGGCTGAGCGTCAGCCTGATGGTGGATGGACGCTACTCCTCTCACGGAACCTCGGACCTGCGTCCAGCGGCCCTCAAGGCCTTCCTGCAGCGCGCTGTGGACGGCACCCGCTACCTGGAGCAGGACCTGGACCGCACCATGCTCTCCTTCGAGGAGATGGGCTCTCTGGATCCGGCCTCCCTGGACAACGACGATGCCGAGAGCATCAACAAGCGTGGCCCCGAAGAGCGCCAACTGGCCATCAAGGAGCTCGAAGACGCCATCCTCTCCGGAGCAGGAGAGGACCTGGTCTCTGCGACCTCCTACCTCTGGGAGGTGCGCAGCCAGTCCGCTGCGGTCTTCTCCAATGGCTTCCAGGCCACCCAAGCCCGTACCCACTACGGTCAGGGCGGCATGGTCACCCTCAAGGAGCCCAGCGGCAAGCTGCCAGAGTCCTACAGCTTCTTCAACGCCTCCCACTTCGAGGACGTGCCCAGCGTGGCGGAGGTCTCCTCGGACCTCTGGACCAAGGCGGACGAGGTGCGGAACACCAGCCAGGGTTCCTCTGGAAAGTACACGATGATCCTGGATCGTCGCGTCGCCAGTCGCATCCTGGGTGCCATGATCTCTCCCATGTCGGGCGGCAACCTGCACACCGGCCGCTCCATGTACTTGGACAAGCTGGGTCAGACCCTGGGCTCCAAGGCCTTCACCTTGATCGATGACCCCACCATCCCCCGCGGCATGGGCTCCAAGCCCTTCGACGGCGACGGCCGCAAGGCAAAGATTCGTCCCTTGTTCACCGAGGGGCGCTTGGACACCTACCTGCTGGACCTGTACCACGCTCGGAAGCTCAAAATGGAGCCTACGACCGGCGGAACCAGCAACGTCATCATGCAGCCTGGCCAGCGTTCTTGGAAGGAGATTGCCAAGGAGCACGGTCGGGCGATTCGCGTCACCAGCTTCTTGGGCGGCAACAGCAACCCTGCCAGCGGTGCCTTCTCCCTGGGAATCCGCGGTCAGCTCATCGAGAACGGTGAAGTGGTCCAGAACCTGAGCGAGATGAACGTGAGCGGCAACCTCTTGGAGCTCATGGCGAGCTTTGAAGAAGCCGCGAATGACCCCTGGCTCTTCGCCAGCTACCGTGTGCCCACGCTAGCTTTTACCGGGGTCCAGTTCTCTGGGAGCTGAGGGATAGCCTTGGCGGGGTATACGTGGTATTACTAACCACAGTAGGGGAGAGAAATGGACATCGCCTTGGCAACTTGCGCTGCGCTGCCTGATTGGGAGAAGGACGACCTTCCCCTTCATTCAGCCCTGCGCGCCCTGGGTGTTCGACTACATCAACCCGTCTGGGACGACCCGAAGGTGGATTGGACCCAGTTCGATGGGGTGCTGATCCGTACGACGTGGGACTATGCCGAGAAGCGGGAGGCTTTCGTTGCCTGGGCTCAGCAGGTCGGGGACCGGCTGCTGAACCCGCCCAAGGTTGTTCAGTGGAACACCCACAAGTCTTATCTGCGGGCCCTGGCCAAGGAAAAGGTGCCGACCATCCCGACCATCTGGTTGGACCGCTACCAGGACCTCCACTTGGCCTTCATCTGGCCCGGTTGGGACCGGGGCTTCATCAAGCCGCAGGTTGGCGCCAGCGCCAGCGGCACGCTTCGCTTTGACGGCTCGGAGCTCGAGAGCGCCGAGAAGGCCCTTCGGGATGCCCTGCGTCGGGACGACATGATGCTGCAGCCCTACCTCAGCCAGGTAGAAACACGGGGAGAGCTCTCGGCGATCTACATCGACGGTGCCTTCTCACACGCGGTGCGAAAAGTCCCTGTCGCAGGGGACTATCGGGTGCAGGATGACCATGGTGCCTCGGACTATGCCCACACGCTGACCTCAGAGGAGCTGGTCCTGTGTCAGCAGGTCATGGACGCTGCGGCGCGGGTTCTGGATCTTGAGCAGCCGCTGCTCTATGCCCGGGTAGACCTGCTGGCCGACGACAAGGACAAGCTGCTGCTCACGGAGCTGGAGCTCGTGGAGCCCAGCCTCTTCTTTCGACACGGTCCCAAGGCTGCCAACAAGCTCGCCAAGGCGCTGGTCGCGCGGGTGCGCGCCTTCGATGAGGCGACACCCGAAGCCCTTGGCTAGTCTCGCCGACGCAAGAGCAGTCCCAGCCCGGCCACGGCCAGGAGGGCGAGGCTGCCCTTGGGCGCAGAAGCCGGAGCACTGCAGCCGCCACAGCCTGCCGGGGCTCCAACGATGACCTGCATGGTGTCCCTGGCCTCGGAGGTGCCATCGCTGACGGTTAGGGTGACCGTGTAGACCCCTGCCACGTCTGGGGACAGAATGGCCTGCGGCTCGTTGGCGTCCTCCAGCTCGCTGATCGAACCCGGGGGAAGACCGGTCAGGGCCCAGGAGAAGCTCAGGGGCTGACCTTCGGGGTCCGAGGAGTCCCGGCCGTCCAAGGTGAGCACGTAGCCGATGTCGGAGACGGTGATGTCTTGGCCTGCATCCGCAATGGGCGGGGCGTTGCCCTGGCCGGTGTCCGCAGTGTCGCCTGTGTCTCCGGTGTCTCCGGTGTCCCCGGTGTCGCCCGTATCGCCGGTGTCGATGGGATCGGGATCCTCGTCGAAGGACAAGACTGCACGGGCGTAGCTGGGCTGGACGCTCAGGTCGAAGAGGATGACCAGCTCATCGCCGTTCCGCGCCAGCCAAGGCTGCATGGCACCCTGGCCACCGTCAGGGAATGTGATGATTGGAATGCTGCGGAGCAGGTTCCACTCCAGGTCGAAGACCGAGACGTAGACGTTGCCGGTGTCCTGATTCCACTGGAGCTTTTCGTCTCGCAGCATGTGGGCCACGAAGTAGTTGTCCTCGATGCGGCTGACGGACTGGGGCCAATACACGTTGTCCCCCTCGCCTGGGCCCACCCGGACCTCGGTGCGCTTGACCCACTCCACGTTGGTGCCGTCATAGTGGTCAACCACCATGATGGGGCCGACAGGCCAAGCGTGGACGTGCAGGACCTCGTCGTTGTCTGCGTCGTAGATCAAGGAGCTTCCACCGATTCCAGGATCGAGCTTCAACGTGCCTTCTCGTGCGACGGTAGGCTTGCCCTTCTCCAGGATGACCAACTTGCCCAGGTCACCCTCTACGGCTTGAAAGCCGGCGGCGTCCACCCGCTCCGAGCACATTGCGGGGGCGTCGTTGTAGGTGTACTCGGTGTCGGCTTCCGCCAGCTTGTAGTTGCGAGCCTTGTCCAGGTTCTCGTCGTAGCGGAAGATCCGGGCGCCGTCGTTGGCGCCCTCGAAGCTGTTGGTGCTGGCTACGTGCAGCCAGGTGCCATCTGGGCAGAGAGAGAGGGCGTGATCGACCAAGTCGGTGCGTCCAGAGAGCTTCTTGGAGGAGGAAGTCAGATTCAGATCTGAGTCCATCGTCCAGTGAAGGTAGTCGCCGCCGCTGGCCCGGAAGTAGTTCCAGTTGCCGTTCTCGGCCGGAAAGAGCCGCGACCAGTTTCCGTTGTCCTGCGTCAGATCCTGAGGGCCTGTTACGCCGATGACGTACTTGATGTCGCCCTCGGCAGCTTGGGCGAGGGACATGGTGGCGAGCAGGGCAAGCATAGATAGACCTCGGTGGACTACGAGACTTTAGCCGCTTGGCGCTCCGACACGCCGCCTAAGGTCTCAAGAGACAGTCGACGGACAGATCAGATCAGCCGCCCAAGGCTTGAACAACCAGCCCAGCGACGAGTCCTGCGACGAGCCCTGAAAGGATTGCGATCACCCATGGATGATCGAAATCGCCGTCGCTCTTGGCGTCCTTTGCGGGCGCTGCTTGGCGGGCGGCCGAGTCTCCAGTGACCTGGTCTGCGGCAGCAGGGGCGGGCATCGACAGCGTGGGTGCCTTGATCTCCGAGGTGGCCGGACCGAGGGTGGTGGTCGGCATGATCATGGGAGGAGGCGGCGCGTTGTCGGGAGCGACCACGCTGCGGAATGGCAGCGCGGCGCGAATGGCCAGAGCGTCGGGGTAGCGCTCATCGACGTTGCTCAGGCACTTGCGGATGATGGGCAGCAGGAACTCAGGGACGCTGGGATCAACCTTTCCACCGACCGGGCGCTTGCCCGTTGCAGCCTGGTGGAAGAGCAGGCCCAGGGCGTAGACGTCGGCTGCCATGGTGCCCAGCTCGTTCTCTGGCGTGCGCAGGGAAGGGTTGTGTCCACCGTGGGTGCCGTATGCGGTGACGCGTGCCAACTCGTCGTCGTCCACGTCCTGTTCCAGCAGCACCGCTTCCGCGCTCAGGTTTCCATGCACCACGCCGCTGTTGTGGAGCTCGGCGACTCCGTCGGCCACGTCGCGTACGAGGGCGCGCAGGCGGGTACGTGCCATCGGGCCTTGGTTCAGAACCTCTCGCAACACGAAGCCGTGCATCACCTCGCTGCTGCGCCAGACGCTGCCGTCCTCCGCTCGGCCCAGGTCATAGACGGCTGCCAAGTTCTCGTGGCGCGTCGCGGCCAATGCGCTGGCGTCCATCAGGAAGCTGTCAGCCCGCTCGCCGCTCTGGGTGAGCACTTCCAGGAGCACGCGTCGGACCATCGGCTCTTGCAGTGCCAGCCACTTCTCCACACCACCGCGGCGCTCCAGACAGGTCTGAAGGCGGAAGCGGCCGTCGTAGACCTGCCCCTCCTGGCGGGGGGGGATCTGCTCGCCAGCAGCCCGGAGACGAATGCGAACCGGAGAGGATGGGGTTCCCTCCGTCCCAGCGCCGTCCCCGTTGGAGGAGGTCTCCTGGGAGTTCTTGATCAGACGTGGCTTGAAGGTCGACATGGTTCAGAGTTCTCGTGGACGCTTTCATCTTATCGTCACGCTTGTCCAAAAGCTTGGAGCACGACGTGATTGTAATGCTGTGTAACTTTCCGCCAAAGAGCGCCGAGACCGCCGCAAAAGCGCTGATAGAGGAGCAGCTCGCGGCATGCGTAAACCTCCTGAGTCCGGTCACAAGTGTCTATTGTTGGGAGGGAGAAATCTGCGTTGAGCAAGAAGTGCCCTTGCTCATAAAGGCTCCTCGTCGGCTCGCAGAGCGGCTGCAGGCGCGGATTCACGAACTGCATCCCTACGATGTGCCCGAGGTCATTGCGCTGCCGGTGGACGAGTCGGCGTCAAGTCCGGCGTACCTGGCATGGGTTCGTGCCCTAGGCTCCACCTGACTGGGACGAGGGCGTTAATGGGCGGCGATGTTTATGGCGCTGCTCATGGCCGGAGTTCCGGTCCTGCTGGGATCCCTGTTGGGAGTGCTCCCGATGGGGGTGCCGCGGCGCGTCTTGGGTCCGGTGCGAACTTTTGCCGTGGTCTCAGCCATGGTGGTGGTGCTCGGAGCGCTGCTCCCAGAGGCAATCGAGGCCTTGGGATTGCCGGCATTCGGCCTGTTGGCCCTGGGTTTGGCGACCCCCGTTCTCCTGGGCAAGCTGGTCGGCCACAGCAAACACCACGGCGCAGGGGTTGAGCTCGGCTTTGTTGGGCTGCTTGGACACCAACTCCTGGAGGGTGGCCAGATTGGTGCAGCCTCCACTCTGGAGGGCCAGGGGCTGCCCGTGGTGTTGGCGCTCACGGCACACACCGCTCCCCTCATCGGCGCGGTCGTGCTCGGCTACGTCGCCCATGACGGTCGCAAAGTGGCCATGCGTCGGGTCGCGCTGCTTCTCGCTGTGTCCTGCATCGGTGCCGGCGCCGGGTCGGGTCTGATCGGTGCCCTGGGCGGCTTCGAGCCCTATCTCCAGGCGCTGCTCGCAGGCATGCTGGTCAATCTTCTCGGTCATGACCTGTTGGCCGACATGCCCGAGACGGCACCGGACAAGGCCTTGGACCTGGCCGCAGCCATCGCTGGCGCTGCGCTTCCCATGGTGCTGCTGCATGAGTTTGGCCACGGGCATGGCACCCACGAGGACCCGGGTTTGTGGGTCCCCACCCTGGACGTGCTCCTGGCGATCGCGCCTTGGGCCTTGTTCGGAATCGTCATCGCTCTGGTGGGCAACGCCCTCATTCGCGGTGGTCCACCGGGTTTCTTGCGTGGCGAGCTCTACACGCGGGTCTCCTCCGGGCAGGCCGGGGCTCGGTTCTGGCTGCGCGCCGGCGGCTTGGCCCTGAGTCCGGCCTTGGCTTTTGTGGGAATTGGCCTTTGGGGCTGGGCACCGACCCTGCTGGCCCTTGGTGGCCTGATGGCGGTGGGCCTGGGTGGCAGTTTGCTGCTGGGCGGCCCCAAGGGCGAGCTGGGACCCAACCGGGGGCCCCTGTGGTTCTTGCCTTGGCTCATCGGCGGTGCTCTGCTGGCTGGACTGCTTCAGACCAGCCAAGGCAACGGCGAGTTGGGTCTCCTGGGGGCGCTGGCCATGCTGCCCGTCTCAGGCCAGGGCCTGGCATTTGCACCCGTGGCGTCCGCAGTCGGAGCGGGGGCTCTCCGTCCTTCTATGGCAGTGGCCATGCTCGTGGCCGGTCCGTTGGTCCTGGCGCCCACGTTTTGGAAGCAAGCGGCCTCTGAGGTCGGGTGGCTTCGAACCGCGGGCGCGCTGCTCTTCGGGATCGCTTGCGTGGTCGGCGTTGCCCTTGCCGGCGAGGCCATGGCGCTGCAGTGGACCCCCATGACCCCGCGGGTCCCCATGTGGATGCGCGTGGGCTCTCTGGGGTCCCTCTGTGCCGTGGTCGGCCTTCAGCTCTGGGACATGGGCACGCGGCGCTGGCTCAAGGATTTGCTGAGCTTTTAGAGCCCAGCTCTCAGCCTCTAAGGGGCGCTGAGCGCCAGCTTCCAACGCCGTCCGTCTCGGCCAGTCGCCCGAACGCCCACCCGGTCGCCAAGGTTCAAACGCGCCTTGCCTTGGCCATCGTAGGCCGTTGACAGGCCGGGGCTTGGGGTCAGCGCGAAGTCCAAGTCTTCTGCGTAGACCTTCAGGTCCACTGCGGGCTCGTCCAGCTGAACGTGCACCCGGCTGCGCGTCAGGCCCACAACCGTCCCGTCCATGGCCCCTGCGCCTGCGCGGTGCTCATGCTCAAAGAGGTTGTCGATGGCCATCAGGTTCACGGCCTTGTCCAGCTGCTTCTGCAGTTTGCGGGCCTGGTTGCTCGCATCGATGACATGGTCTCGCAACAGGGGGTCCACACCGCTGGCGCCCAAGATCTCCGAGTGCAGGTACACGCCAACCACTTCGCGCATGGGGGCTGAGAAGCGCCCGTAGAGCGCGGCCCCAACGCCGTGATGAGGACCAGGCTCTGCCGCAAAGGTGCTGGCCTGGTTGGAGACCATCGCTTGGCGGTGGATCGCCTGGGAGATGGGCCCTTGGGGGAGGGCGTGTAGGTAGTCGGAGAGGTCCTGCTCGGCCCACTGGTAGCTGGCGTCCAGGCCTCGGTGGGCACAGAGCTCCTGGATGGTCTCCCGCAGCGAGGCCAGTCTGGCGCTCGGGGGCTCGGGGTGAACGCGGAAGATCGGCGCTCTGCCTTCCTTGCCCTGCACCATGTGCGCGCCGACGGAGTTGCAGAGCAAGGAGAGCTGCTCGTTGTAGCGCTCGACCTCGTTGCGCAGGTCGGTCCAGACGCTGATGCCTTGGCCGGGCTCCAGGCCAAAGGCGATGGCGCGCCGGCGGTAGCGCACAACGTCGCGCATCTCGGCGTCTTGCATGCGGGCCAGGCCTACGCCACGAAGGGCCTCCAGGCTGGTCTGAACGCCATCGGGGAGGCTGGGCCACTTCCCGGTGCGCAGCATCTCGTCCACGCCGTCGTAGTCCAGCTTTGCTCGGGAGCGCACCTGAGCGCGAATCAGCTCGGTCTTGCCCTGGGCGCCGTCGGCGTGCACCTCCATACGCCAGACCAAGGCCCGGCGATCAACCTGGGCATTCAGGCTGCAGAGGTCCTCGCTCAGGACCTTGGGCAACATGGGAATCACCAGGCCCGGCAGGTAGTAGGTGGCCCCGCGGCGCAACGCTTCCGTGAACGTGGCCGAGCCCACCGGGGCAAAGTGGGCCGCATCTGCGATGGCGTACCAGATGCAGAAGCCTGTGCCGGTCGTCTCTACAAAGAGAGCTTGGTCCAAGTCTTTGGACTGAACCTCGTCAATGGTGCAGAAGGGGAGGTGGCGCAGGTCCACCAAGCCCGGATCTGCGATTCCCGGGTCCGCCACCAGAGCAGCGGCCTCATCGAGCACCGCCTTGGGGTGCTGCGGGCTCAGGTCATAGGATTCAGCGAGCTTTGTCAGGGTCTTGAGCATGGGGCCATTGTGCATGATTTTGAGGCGCCTGGCCGGGAGGGGCGCACGGCTAGCGCAACAAGGACAGCATCGTCTCCCGCTCCGCCTGCCTGAGCTGCATCATCACGGACATCGATGCTTGGGCGATGATCTGGTCCTTTGCGATTTGTGCGGTCTCTTGGGCGATATCGGCGTCCCGGATTCGGCTCTCGGCGGCCTATAGGGCCTCGGTCTGCCCCTCTGAGGAGCGCAGAGCGGACCAGAGGCGGTTCTCACTGGCCCCGACTTTGGAGCGACTGGAGCTGACGGTCTTGAGCGCCAGATCCACCGCGTCGATGGCCTCCTGTGCACCCAAGGCGGTGCTCAGGTCCACATCCTCGACCCCCAGCGCCAGCGAGGTCACGTTGGCCGGTGTCGCCAGCTCAATGCGGTGCGCATCCGAGGCGCCGTGTGAGACCTGAACCGTCAGGGGGTCTTCGGCTGGAAGCACCGCCAGGGACGCTGCGATGGAGGAGAGGGCGGCGCCGATCTGGGCCCCGTTGAAGCCGATGTTGTAGGTCGCGCCCCCGGTTCCACTGGTGATGGTGCTGAAGGAGCCAGCGGAGGCGGCGCGCGTGATGGCATGCACCTCTACGTCGATGGCCGAGAGCTTGGTGGCCACGTCGGATTGGCTGGTGCTCACGTAGGAGGTCTCTCGGCCCGTGTCCGTGAGCACGATGATCACCTTGGATGCGGCGATTCCATGCCAGCCAAAGGCGTCGTTTCCGTCCTGGCCGACCTCGAGCTGGGCGCCGCTTGCGTTCAAGAGCGCAGACCAGGGATCCATCGCCGTGCCGCCGATGGTGGCCAGCTCATCCAAGCGGCGGGTGAAGGAGGCATCGCCCAGATCCACCTGTTTGGTGACCCCATCCAGAGTGTCCTGGCCCATCACGCCCAAGCCCAGGCTCACGTTCATGCCGGCGGCCCTGAAGGTCTCCTTAAAGGCCGCGATCTCCGCCTTCACGCTCGCCAGCTCACCCCCCATCGAGCCGCTCAGGTCGATGAGCAGGCCCACGTCGATCACGCGCTCGGCCAGCAGCGGATTGCCCTGCCACTCCGCCGACATGGCGATCTTCGTGATCTGACTCACCGCGCCTTCGGCTTCGAGCTGAAGACCCAGCCTGGCCTGGCGTTGTCCGAGAGGGTCTCGCTGGCCCCTTGAACGGCGAGCTCCCGCAGGCGATGCAGGTTGTTGGTGATGGCGCCCAGCCCGGTGTCGGCCACGTTCAATGCTGAGAGCCCATCCTGGATGTTCCTGGCAGCCATGCGCTTGGAGCGAGAGGTGGCATCCAAGCCCTCGGCGACTGCCAAGCCTGCTGCATCGTCGGCCGCTCGGCTCACGCGCAGGCCGGTCCCGACCTTGCGGATCCCCTTGTTGAGGGAGCGCAGAGTCCGGCCCAACCCGTGCTGGAGTCGGGTGTCCAGGGTGCCGAAAATCACGGCATGTACGGCCTCGTATTCAAGACGAGGACTCCAGGGTGAAGCGAGCGCTTCTCAGGACATGGGCTGGCCCACGCCGCAGACCTTCACCACGAAACACCTCTACACACTGCTCCTCAAGCGAGGTCAGAGTGGGGCATTCCGGGTGTCCGGAGCGGCGAGGATCCTGCTTGGATCCCGAGCTTCGCTCAGGTTGAGGTCATAGGAATTCCTGCAACGAGGGGTCGAGCGACAAGCACGTCGGGCGTGTCGCTTTGGCCTCCTCGAAGCAGGGTGCTCCTTGGTCCGGCCTGTGCTCTCCAGCATCGGTAGAGAGCCCTTGGCCTCTCGGATCCGTTAGCGCAGCATTCAATGCCCAATCCCGGCCCCCCCTTTCCCGAGCACTGGCTAAACGCTGCGCCAGAGCGACTCGGCCCCAACACGCTCAGCGATGGTGTGCGCGTGGTCACGCACCTGCCCAGCGCCAGAAAGAGAAGGCAGGCCCTCCGTTTCTATCAAGAGCTGGCCCCCAGGCTTTGGGAGGCTGGAGCCCGCACGCCCAAGCTCTTGGAAGTGGAAGGGGACTACCTGCTGTGCACTTGGCACCCGGGCCGTTCAGATCCCGGCGTCGCCGCCCACCGAGCGGCAGGTCGCTGGCTGCGCATCCTCCACAGTCTGGATGGCGTGCCCAGGGACCCCATGCCGCTGGAGCAGGCATTCGCCAGGCGCATCGCGGCCCTGCTGCCCGCGCTTCCAGAGCCATGGACGGCGCCCTTGCGCACCCTGGACCTGAGCCCGCTCAGGGGTGTGAAGCGTCTCTGGTGCCATCGGGACCTGCATCCGCGCAACTGGCTCTGGGATGGAGAAGACTTGGTGGTCCTTGATTTTGAGCACGCGGCGCCCGATTTGGGGGCCTTGGATTGGGTGCGTGTGCCCGAGCGTCGAGCACTTCTGGCTGGGTATGGGGGGCTGAAAGAGCAGGAAGAAAAGCTCTTATTCATCGCTGGCGTTGTCAACGCTGCCGCGACCTTGGTCTGGGGACTGCGGCACAAAGACGAACACTGGGTCTTTACAGGTCAACAAAGACTTCGCGCCTGGATCCCCATCGGATAAGAAAAGTGGGAGGAGGATCTGTGATCACCGGACTGGACCACGTCGCCATCGCCGTCACCGACTTGGAGGAGGCCATCGCGCGCTTCGCCGAGGACTTTGGCATCCCCTTGAGCGGTCGGGAGGACGTGCCCACGGAGCAGACCTCCACGGCCTTCTTCCCCCTCTCGGGCACCCGCATCGAGCTCATCCATCCCATGGACGGCCAAGGCCCCGTGGCGGCCAGCTTGGCCAAGCGTGGACCGGGCATGCACCACCTCTGCTTCTCCACCGACGACATCGTGGCCGACATGGCCCGTCTCCAGGCCAAGGGCTACCGCTTCTTGAGTGAGGCACCCAAGCCTGGCGCCCACGGCACACAGGTGGTGTTCATCCACCCCAAGAGCACCGGTGGCGTGCTCATTGAACTGGCCCAGCACCCTGTCGATGGCGGTCACTCGTGAGCCGCGTCGTGGGCACGGTGACCTCGCTGGCGGAGCGCAAGGCCAGGGCTGGGCAGCGCCTGCTCATCGGCATCTCCGGTGGCAGTGTGGACGAGGACACCCGTGCGCTCATCAAGCAGCTCCAGCCCGCCGGCTTCATCCTCTTCTCTCGCAACGTCGAGGAGCCCGCGCAGGTTCGGGAGCTCAACCGTGAGCTGGCCAGCCTGGTGGACACCCGCAACCCCGCCATCCTCTCGGTAGACCAGGAAGGCGGTCGGGTTCAGCGGATCAAGGACGGGGCCAGTCGTCTCCCGCCGCTGCGGCATCTGGGCAACGTGGACCAGCTCGAGATCACGGCGGCCTACGCCCGCCTTCTCGCCAACGAGGTCCGTGCGATGGGCTTCAACCTGAACTGGGCGCCCATCGCCGATGTGGACTCCAACCCGGACAACCCCATTATCGGAGATCGCAGCTTCTCGCGGGATCCTTACGCGGTGGCCAAGCACGTCGCGCAGTACATCCAGAGCACCCAGGAGCTCGGGGTCATGGCCTGCGCCAAGCACTTCCCTGGACACGGGGACACGGCCACGGACAGTCACCTGACCCTGCCAACGGTGGAGAAGGACATCCCGGAGCTCAACGAGGTGGAGCTGCGGCCCTTCGTGGCGGCGGTCCAGGCCAAGGTGGCCACGATGATGACCGCCCACGTGGTCTTCCCGGAGTGGGACGAGCACCGCCCGGCCACGATGTCCAAGCGCATCCTCTCGGACATCCTGCGCAATGAGATGGGCTTCGAGGGGCTCATCGTCTCCGATGACTTGGAGATGAAGGCCGTGCGTGGGCGCTACCCTCTGCGGGAGCAGCTGGACCAGGCCTGTAGGGCCAGCGTGGACCTGTTCCTAGTCTGCAAGGAGCCGGCGCTGCAGCTGGAGACCTTCGAGGAGCTGGTGCGGCTGCAAGAGGACGAGAAGGCCCACGACCAGCTCGCCATCGACGCCATGGCCCGCCTTCAGGCCACCCGCGAGCGCTTCTTCTTGGAGGCCAAGCCGGCCCCAGAGATGGATGTGCTGAACTCCAGAGAGCACAAGGAGCTCTTGGCCATGATTCAGGACCGAGGTGCGGAGTGAACTGGCTGCTGACCAGCTTGGCCATGGGGGCTGCCGATGCCCCTACCCAATGCGTGGCGTTGCCCGCGCCTGGGGCCACAACCCAGGTCGCGTGGATTAGCCCGGTCCGGCGTTCCGCAAGGAACAACCAAGACATCGAAGTGGTCTTGGCCTCGGACTTGAGCGCGTGGTCTCACGCCAACAAAGCCGACCAAACCCGCGTCTTGCAGGCGATGGGCTACGCCGGCAAGCGCGGAGGCTGGCGGGCCAGGCGCTACTACAAGGTCACGCTGTTCGAGGTCCCCAGCGAGGAGCTTTGCCGGCCGCGCTCGGACATTGAAGAAGGCGAGATCATCGACGGCGTGCGCTCCTGCGGCGAGGCCCCCATCGGCCAGAGCTGTGGCTTGAGCCAAGACAAGCTGACTGGGCAGGGAGGCCTGCCGGTCTACCAAGTGCCATGGCGAGATGCGGCCCGTTGGGGCTTCTGTGTGGTGCCGCTGGAGCTGTACTTGCAGGAGAGCTGATGTGCCGTGGTTAGTGAGCGCCGTTGGTGAGTGGCTGTCGCGTGGCACTGGTGAGCGGCGTCTCGACGGCCTCTCGGCAGCCTCTCGGCGGCGTCTCGGCGGCGTCTTGGCGGCGTCTCGGCGGCGTCTTGGCGGCGTCTTGGCGGCGTCTCGGCGGCCTCTCGGCGGCCTCTCGGCGGCCTCTCGGCGCTAGTGAGCGCCTGCCGGCCGGAATTTGTCCCACTGCGCCTGCGGCGCGGTGGGAGCAATTTCCGCTGGTGAGCGCCTGCCGGCCGGAATTTGTCCCAAGGCACTTGCAGTGCCATGGGTCAATTTCCGCTGGTAAGCGCCTGCCGGCCCGGAATTTGTCCCACAGCGCCTGCGGCGCGGTGGGTCAATTTCCGTTAGTCAGTGTCGATCTCGAAGACCAGCAAACGCGAGCTTCCACGGCCCTTCTCAATGCAGGCTGGGTCGAACCCGCCCTTCTTGAGCTCTCGCCGCAGACGGTGAAGCACCACATGCAGGGTGTTGGCGTCCTGGGTGTCGGCTTGACGGCCCCAGATGCCTCGACGAATGTCGTGGTCGCGGGCCCAACCTGAGCGGCTGGGCTCAACGCCGGCCTCCAAGTCTTTCTTGAGCTGGCGTGCCAAGACGCAGAGCAGGACGACGCGATTTGGCGCGGTGACCCGGTGATGCTCGCCGCTGGACATGCGCGTGAAGGTGGCCTCCGGGCCCGAGGGGCCGCTCAGACGCACGTTCACCTTGTAGGCAAAGGCGTTGCTCGTCAGCTCGGGCATCTCGCCGGTAGGGGCCGGCTCAGGCACTGGGCGGACCAGCTCGTAGCGGCGGCCAGCGTGCTCGAAGGGTTGACCCAGGCCGACGACTTCTTCGCCGAGGGGGGTCAGCAGGACCACCTTGTCCGGACGGATGGCGAGGCTGCCAGGTCCTTCGGGCAAGGGGTTGTCCCCGGGGAGCAGCTGGTGCTGAATACCGGCGGTCAGGTCGAGCAGCAGCAGGTCGGTGTGCAGGACGGGCTCGCTGATGGCGACCTGCTGGAGCTGCAGCCAGGTGTTCAGGCCCAGGCGCACTTTGGAGCCGCCGGGAATCTCTACGGCGCCGTCTACACGCATCTCGTTCAGGAAGCTGCCATTGGTCGTGCCGTGGTCACGCACGTAGGTCTTGCCACCCTGGTTCCATACGGTGGCGTGGTGTCTGGAGACCGTGCGATCCACGACGGCCAGATCGTTCTCCGGGGCGCGTCCGATGTGAACGGGACGATCCTCCACGGGGACCACGTGAACGGACTGGTCTCCTTTGAGCAGGGCTAGCATGGTTCGGTGTGCCACGGGCATTGCGTACCACGTTTCGGGAGGAGCGGGAGCGAACTGGAGAAGGGCTAACATCACCTGTCTCAACGGTTCCGCGCAAGGGGGGGTTTACCCGCAGACCGTGAAAATCCGCGTTTTTACCAGCCAGAACGCAATGGGTGTGCAGGTTAGGGCGTACCCTCCGCCCCTCCTGGATGCGCCGATGCCCTTGCTGCCTCTGTCCCTGCTTACCGCGCTGCTGGCCTGCTCTGGGGGCCCGGATATGGGTCCCGACAATGCAGATAGCACCGGTCCTATCACCGATCCGAGACCCCTGGTTCAGGTGGAGAGCTTGGGGTCCGGTGCCGTGGCGGATCTGCTGATCTCCAATGGCGTAGTGGAGTCCGAGGCCCAGGCGGATCTGGTTCCCGAGGCAACCGGTACCGTTGTGGCGATCAAAGCGGAAGAAGGTGACCAAGTTCGCAGAGGGCAGGTTCTCGCGATCCTTGAGAATGTCAGCTTGGACGCTGGCTTGGCCCGCGCAGAGGCGGAGTTGGCACGGGCCCAAGCCGAATTGGAGCGCGTCAACGGCTTGCACGGCAAGGGCGCTGTCTCAGATCGAGAGCTCCAAGAGGCCAAGTACGCCGAGCGCAGCGCGGTGGTGGCGCTCAAAGAGGCACGCGGCACCCAGGGACACACCCGAATCGTCAGTCCCATCGACGGGACCGTCTCCATTCGGGAACTGCAGTACGGCGAGGTTGCTGGGGGACAGCGCGCCTTTCAGGTCGTGGACCTGAGCCGGTTGCGCGTCGTGATCAAGCTGCCCGAGCGTGACTTGGTGCGTCTGAAGGTCGGCCAGGAGGCCTCTCTGGTCAGCCTCTACGACGAGGACACCCGCGTCCCAGGACACGTCACCCGCATCAGCCCGACCGTGGACGCCCAGACTGGAACCGTCCGCGTCACCGTCTCCTTGGATGATCCCGGCCAGGTGCTGCGTCCAGGTCAGTTCGTGAGCGTCCGCATCGAGGTAGACCGGCACGACGATGTGCTGGTTTTGCCACGCCGTGCGGTGTTCTACGAGGAAGGAGACCCGACGGTTTTTGTGGTCACCACGGACCCCGCTGTCTGTGAGGCGAAGAAGGAAGAGGCAGCGGAGGACGAGGAGGAGAAGCCCAAGAAGAAGGGCTGGGGCAAGGGGAATGAGGAAGCTGCGCCCCCTGAGATTGAAATCCCTGGTCCCTGCCGAATCGCCCACAAGACGCCGGTCGTCCTGGGTTTCGAGGGCGAGGACGACGTGGAGATGCTCGAAGGTCCTGGGGAGGCGGCTCAGGTCATCGTGGTCGGCCAGACTGGCTTGCGCGATGAGACCCGGGTGCGCTTTGCCGACGACCCGAAAGTCAAGGCCCCGGAGCCAAGTGAGGAGGGCGATACGCCCGCCGACAAACCCGAGGTCGAAGCGGACGCTGGAAGTGACGACGATGAGCAGGAGGGCTGAGCCATCGAGCCTTCTCCGCCAGTGGAGCCCCCTGAGGGGGAGCGCCTAGCCCAGTCCAGCACAGAGTCAGCGCCACGGTCCTCCGCGGCCGACCTGAGCTCAGGCTTCTTTGCGGCCATCGTCGACCGACCCGTCGCCGTGCTGATGGTCTTCGTGGCCGCGGCCGTCTTTGGCTACGTCAGCTACGCCCAGCTCCCCCTGACCCTCATGCCGGATCTGAGCTACCCATCGCTCACCGTGCGCACCGACTACAGCGGCGCGGCCCCGGAAGAGGTCGAGGCACAGGTCTCCCGTCCCATCGAGGAGTCCCTGTCTACGACGGACAGCTTGGTGGGCATCGAGTCCCGCTCTCGTGCGGAGCTCTCCGATGTTGTGTTGACCTTCACCTGGGGCACCGACATGGCGGCCGCCTCTCAAGGTGTGCGTGAACGCCTACAGACCACGTGGTTGGGGGAGGGCCCAGATCGGCCTTTGATCCTGCACTACGACCCCAGTTTGGACCCCATCCTGCGCATCGCGCTGAGCGTGGAGGCTGCCCCGGGGAAGGAGGAGCAGGCCTTGCTCTCCCTGCGTGAGCTGGCCGATCGCGAGGTCAAGCGCGAGCTGGAGGGCATCGACGGCGTCGCGGCAGTGCGTGTGCGCGGAGGCCTGGAGCGCCAGGTGCTCGTCGAGCTGCGCGAGGACTGGATGCAGGCCCGCGGCGTGACCTTGGCGCAGGTGCAGAACACCTTGCTCACCGAGAACGTCAACATCGCCGGTGGCGCGATCCGCGAGGGGGACACCGAGTTCCTGATCCGCACCTTGAACCAGCTCTCTCAAGTGGAGGAGGTCGCGGACTTGGAGGTGCTTCGCGCCGACGGCGTGCGCGTGCCCATCTCCGAGGTGGCCGAGGTCCGTGAGGCCTTCAAGGAGCGCAAAGTGGTCTCGCACCTCGATGGCTACGAGGCCGTCGAGCTGGAGATCTTCAAGGAGGCCGACGCCAACATCGTCTCCGTCGCTGAAGCGGTTCAGGCCCGCCTGGGTGAGCCAGGCCAAGCCGAAGCGCGCAAGCAGATGCCGCCAGAGATGGCCGCCATGATGGGGCCCCCGGGGCTGGTCGAGACCTTGCCTCCTGGGGTGAGCTTGGCGGTGCTGGACAACCAGGCCCAGTTCATCAAGGACGCCATCTCCAACCTGCGCAGCACCGCTGTGCTCGGCGGCTTCCTGGCCGTTCTCATCCTCTTCTTCTTCCTGCGCAACCTGCGGGCCACGGCCATCATCGCCACGGCCATTCCGGTGTCCGTCATCGCCACCTTCGCAGCCCTGTACCTTGGAGATGTGAGCTTGAACCTCATGTCTCTGGGTGGGCTCGCCTTAGGTGTTGGCATGTTGGTCGACAACAGCGTGGTCGTGCTCGAGGCCATTCAGGTCTACTTGGATGAAGGCAAGAGCCGCAGGGACGCGGCCATCTTTGGCACGCGCGAGGTCGCCGCTGCCGTGACCGCGAGCACCTTGACGACGGTCGCGGTCTTTATGCCCATCGTCTTCGTGGAGGGCGTCGCTGGACAGATCTTCGGCGACTTGGCCTTGGCTGTGGTCTTCAGCCTCTTGGCTTCCCTGGCGGTCGCTCTGGTGCTCGTGCCCATGTTGGCGGCGCGCCACTTCGAGATTCCGGCTCGGCCCGAGTCCGTGGCATCCCTGCACGCCGAGGGCCGCTGGTCCGCATGGCCAGAGCTCCAAGAGTCTCTGGCGTGGAACAGGGAGGCCGCCTGGCATTGGCTTGGGCTGCCCTACCAGCTCTTCCGCTTCGTGCTGCACATCTTGGTCAACGCCTTCGCCGCCTTCTTCGTCGGCCTCTGGGCCCTGTCCTGGCGCGCCGGCGGCTGGATCGGCAGCAAGGTGCTGCCGCCCATCTACCGCTTCTCTATGGGCCTGGCCGAGCGCTTTGGTGGGGTCTATGACCGGGTCGCCGCCCGCTACCCGCCGCTGCTTGAGGGGGCCTTGTCCAAGCCTGGTCTGGTGCTTGGAGGCGCGGCCGTCGCGCTGGTCCTGGCCCTGATGTTGAGCCCTGGCGCGGAGCTCATCCCCGAGGTCCATCAGGGCCGCTTCACCGTGTCCCTGGCCATGCCCGTGGGCACGCCCTTGGACCGAACCGTCGCCACGGTGGCCCACGCCGAAGAGATCCTGATGGCCCACCCCGATGTGGATCAGATCTATGCGGCCATCGGCTCTGAGGGCCGTGCAGATTCAGGCGCAGACGAAGGGGAGCACACCGCGCAGGTCCTGGTTCAGATGACCCCAGGAGGGGACTTGGGCGCCCGGCAGGCTCAGCTCACCTCGGAGCTGCGAGGCCAGCTCGCCGAGATCGGCGGCTTGCAGTCACAGTTCCAAGCCAGCTCCCTGGTCAGCGTGGACACCCCCTTGGAGGTGGTCATCACTGGGCCGGACCTGGACGTGCTCCAGGACCTCTCGGACTCGGTGGCCTCACGCATGGCGAACCTGGAGGGCGTGCGCGATGTGCAGTCCAGCTTGGTCCCAGGTTTTCCAGAGGTCCGTGTGCGCTACAAGCGCGATCAGCTCGAGCGCTTCGGCCTGAGCACCTCGACGGTGGCCCGTGCCCTTCGGGACAAGATTCAGGGCGCTGAGGCGAGCCGATTGGCCCGCGGTGAGCGCCGCGTAGACCTGGTCGTCCAGCTCGCCGAGCGCGACCGCGGCACTCTGCGGGACCTGGAGCGCATCAACGTGAATCCCCAGCTGGATCCTGTCATTCCGCTCTCCGTGGTCGCCGACCTAGAGCAGGCTGAAGGGCCCAGTGAGATCCGCCGAATCGATCAACAGCGCGGCGCTGTGGTCAGCGCAAACCTGGAGGGCCTGGACCTGCGCAGCAGTGCATCCGCGGTTCAAGAGCTGCTCGCCGATCTGGAGCGCCCAGCGGGGTACAGCTTCGACATCGCTGGACAGAGCGTGGAGATGCAGCGCAGCCTGACCTCGCTTGGGCTGGCCCTGCTCCTGGCCGTGTTCCTGGTCTACGTCATCATGGCGTCCACCTTCGAGTCCCTGGTGCAACCCCTCGTCATCCTCTTCTCCGTCCCCTTGGCGGCGGTGGGGGTCATGCCGGTGCTGCTGCTCACGGGCTCCAGCCTCTCGGTCGTGGTCTTCATCGGGCTCATCGTGCTCGCGGGCATGGTGGTGAACAACGCCATCGTGCTCGTGGATCGCATCGGCCAGAACCGCGCCGAGGGCATGGCTCTGCAGGAGTCCATCGTGGCCGCCGGTCGGGCCCGACTGCGCCCCATCCTCATCACCACCTTGACCACGGCGCTGGGCCTCTTGCCCCTCTCCCTGGGGGTCGGCGCCGGCTCAGAGATCCAACAGCCCCTGGCCATCACGGTCATCGCCGGGCTCTCGGCCTCCACCTTGCTCACCCTGGTGGTCGTGCCTGTGGTCTACCGCGGGCTCATCGGCGCCCTGAGCAAGAACAAGCGCGGGGATGACGCGGCGGCGGAGGGACCCGATGCGGCCACGCCTGTCGAGCCGGTGCCCGCCAAGTGAACCAGACCCCCCAACGGCCGAGCCTCCGCCAGTGGCTGCCCGCCCTGGCGGTTCGCCGTCCGGTGACCATCCTAATGGCCTTGCTGGCCCTCTTGGTCATGGGGGCTCTGGCGTGGATGGACATCCCCGTTCAGATGATGCCGTCGGGCTTTGATGTGCCCTACATGTGGGTTCAGGTGCCCTACCCAGGCAGCACGCCCCTGGAGACCGACCAGAAGGTGGTCTCGCCCATCGCCGAGCAGCTCGCGACCGTGCCCGGCATCAAGCGCCTTGGGAGCAACGCCCGGGCAGGCTCAGCCAGCTTCTCCGTGGAGCTGCAGTCCTCCACCGACATGGACCAGGCCTACAACAGCATCGCCGACCGCCTAGAGCGCGCGATGGTGGAGATGCCCGAGGGGGTGGACGACTTCTTCATCTGGCGCTTTGACCCCAGCGATGAGCCGGTGGTCTGGGCGGGACTGAGCATTGACCCCTCCATCGAGGACCCGGCGCCCCTGGTGCTCGAGGGCCTGGTGCCCGAGCTGGAGCGCTTGCCTGGCGTGGCGAAGGTGGACGTCTACGGCATCGATGAGAAGGAGGTCTACGTAGACTTTGACCGGGACGCCATGCTGGCTCACGCGGTCAACCTCTCTGCCCTGATGGGCACGCTGGGACAAGACAACTTCCAGATGGCCAGCGGCCGCATCCAGGACAAAGGCCGCGTGCGCTACGTGCGATCCCTGGCCCGCTACGAGAGCTTGGAGCAGCTTCGCCAGACCCCTGTGGCGCCCGGCATCGTGCTCGAAGACGTGGCCAAGGTGCACTACCGCATCGAGCCCAGCTCCAGCATCTGGCACATCGATGGCCAGGAAGCCGCCGGCATCGCCATCACCAAGGAGTCCTCGGCCAACACGGTGCAGACCTGTGCGGACATCGTCGCCCTCTTGGAGGGCCAGGACACCCCAGGGCTGGACTACTCGGTGTTCTTCTCGCAGGGCGAGCTCATCGAAGACAGCATCGACAACCTGCTGACCACCGCCCTTCAAGGCGGGCTCTTCGCCGTCATCATTCTCTTCGTCTTCCTGCGAGAGATCCGGATGACCCTGCTGATCGCGGCGTCCATTCCCCTCTCGCTGCTCATCACGGTCACGGTGCTCTACTTCACCGGCGGCAGCCTGAATCTGCTCTCCCTGATGGGTCTGATGATCGCAGTGGGGATGGTCGTGGACAACGCGATCGTGGTCGTGGAGACCATCTACCGAAGGCGTCAGGCGGGGTTGAGCGCCCAACAAGCTGCGATCGATGGCACGGCCGAGGTCAACTTGGCCATCACCCTGTCCACGGCGACCACCATGGTGGTCTTTCTGCCGCTCATCTTGATGAGCGAGAACGCCATGTTCAGCTTCTTCATGGGCGCCCTGGGTTTCCCGGTGGTCTTCGCCCTGGCTGCCAGCCTGCTGGTCGCCCTGGTCTTCACGCCTCTGAGCACCGTCTTCCTCAAGAACACGGCGGTCAAGGAAGACCCCAAGTGGATTCAGTGGCTTGCGGTGCGCTACAGCCGCATGCTGCGCCGCATCCTGACCCGCCGCTTCGACACCGGCCTCGGCGTGTTGGCTGTGCTCGTCCTGACCGTCGCTGTGCCCTTCAAGCAGGTGGGCTGCACCGACCAAGCCGACGGCAACCTTGGCGACTTTGAGATCGGTTTCGAGCTGCCTCCCAGCTACGGCTACTACGAGCGCCTGGAAGCGCTGGAGTCCCTGGAGCAGGTGGTCAGCGACCACAAAGAGGAGTGGGGCGTCCGGGTCTTCCGCAGCCGCTTGAACAGCTCTGGCCGCAGCGGACAGATGAGCATCTACCTGGACGATGAGCTCGAAGAGGAGCGCCGAGAAGAGATCCGGGACGAGGCCCTGGCGGCTATGCCCGATCTGCCCGGTGTTCGCATCTGGAGCGGCAGCCAGAGCGTCGGTGCCAGCGCCGAGTCCAGCCGTCTGGTGCTCTACATCGAAGGCGAGGACCCCCAGGTCCTCACGCAGCTCTCCGACGAGATGATTCGCCGCCTGCGGCCCTTGGACATCGCGCTGAGCGTCGAGAGCGGCCTGGACGAGCGCGGCAGCGACGAGATCCAGCTCCAAGTCGACCGCGCCGCTGCGGCCAAAGCCGGGGTCTCTGCGACCAGCATCGGCCAGACCTTGAGCTTCGCGATGGGGGCCAACCGCCTGCCCGACTATCACGACGGTGGGCGCCAGGTGAACGTGATGACCCGCTTCCAAGCCAAGGATCGCGCGGATCTGGACACCTTGCTGGACTTCCCACTCTATGGGGCCAGCGGCGCCCCCATCCCGCTCCGGGCGCTCACGGATGTGACGGTGACCAAGGGCTTTGGCACCATCTCCAGGCAGGGCGGGGTGACCTCGCTGCCGGTGAACTTGGAGCTGGCTGAAGGGGTGGAGATCTTCGAGGCCTACGTCGAGATTGAGAGCGCCTTGGATTCCATGGAGTTCCCCCGTGGCTACGAGTGGGCCAAGGGCCGGCGTTTCGAGGACCAGATGGAGAACGACCAGGCGCGCAACCTGGCACTGCTGCTCTCGATCACCTTCGTCTTCCTGCTCATGGGCGTGCTCTTCGAGAGCTTCGTGTTGCCCCTGTCCATCGTGACCACCATCCCCATGGCCCTGGTGGGTGTCTACTGGACGCTCTACCTGACCGGCACGCCCCTGGATGTGATGGGCGGCGTGGGGCTGGTGGTGCTGATCGGCGTGGTCGTCAACAACGGCATCGTGCTGGTTGACCTGGTGACGCAGCTTCGCGCAGAGGGCGTTGAACGCCGAGAAGCTCTGATCCAAGCGGGTCAGCGCCGGATGCGTCCCATCCTGATGACTGCCCTGACCACCATCTGCGGTCTGTTGCCGATGGCCCTTGGAACCGAGAGCTTCGTGGGCATCCCCTACGCGCCTCTGGCCCGGGTCGTCGCCGGTGGCATGGCTGCCGCCACGGTGCTCACTCTCTTCTTTGTGCCTTATCTGTATGTGGCCCTAGACGATGCGCGCACGCTAAGCGAACGCGTGCTCGCCTATGCCTGGCCCACTCGGAGCTGACCGATGCTGTTGCTGCTCACATCCCTCTCTTGGGCTGCGCCCCTGGCCTACGACGAGGCCCTCGCCACCGCACTGGAGGCCAACCCGGGCCTGGGCCAGGCGAACGCCGATCTCTCGGCGGCCGAGGCGCGGGTCTTGGGGTCCAGAGGGATCTACGACCCCATGCTCAACCTCTCTGCGGGCCGGAACTGGGAGCTCTCCCAGGGCTTTACCCAGATTCCTGTCGGCACCGAGGTCTTCCTGGTGCCCTTCGACACCAGCGATGTGCGCTGGAACTGGTCGGCGGGCGTCTCCCAGACCCTCAGCACCGGCACGAGCTGGAACGTGGACTGGACCAACTTCGCGGGCACCACCCTGACCAAGTACCAGATCGATGGCTTTGACCCGGTAGAGCAGAGCAACGCCTCGGGCTCGACCCGCTTGAACACCAGCGTGACCCAGCAGCTCTTGGAAGGCCACCAACGCGCCTACAACATGCAGGCGGAGCGTGCCGCCATCTCGGCCCGTGACCAAGCCGAGGCTGGGCTGTTGCAGCAGCGCCAGGAGCTGCTCAAGAACGTGGCCCTGGCCTACTGGGAGCTCTTCTACGCGCAGCAGGCCCTGCAGACGGCGGACAACGCGGTCACGGTGGCCCAGGAAGAGGTGCGCATCGTGCAGGCCCAGCTGGACGCCGGCAACGTGGCGCCCGTGGACCTGACCCGTGTGCAGGCCGCCTTGGCCCAGTCTCAGCTCACGTTGATTCAGGCCGAGAACTCCGCTCTGGCCGCCAGCGATGCCCTGGCTGTGCTCTTGGCGCTGCCCGTCGGTCAGCCCTTGGAGCCCAGCACCCCGCCGGGGGGCGTGCCGATGGATGTCAGCTTGGACCTGGACAAGTCTGTGGCGGATGCCTTGGACGGAAACCCTGGACTGATGGCTCAGCGCACGGCTGTTGAGAACGCACGGGCAGATGTGGCGGTGGGCCGCCACGCCTTGTTGCCCTCGCTCTCGGTCACCGCATCAGCAGGTCTCTCGGGCTTTGATCCCCAGGACGGCTACAACTCGGCGGTGGACGCCTTCACGACCCTAGACTTCCCCACCGTCTACGTCGGCGGAAACTTCTCCGCCCCCTTGGGCAACCGCTCGGCCAAGGCGGACCTGGACGCACGGGAGGCTGCTCTGACCCGCGCTGAGCTCACCCTTCAAGCATCCGAGCAGGCCACCGCCCAGGCGGTCGCCGTCTCTGTGCGCAGCATTGAGACCAGTCGGCGCACCTTGGAGCTCGCGGAGCTGAACCTGCGCTTGGCCGAGGAGACTCTGGCCGCTGAGAAGGCCCGACAGGAGGCCGGCCGCGCCATCCAGAAGGACCTCTTGGAGGCCCAACGCGCCAGAGACGCTGCCGAAGTCGAGCTGAGCCGCTCGATGGTGGACTACCGCAAGGCCTTGGTTGAGCTGATGGCCCTGCAGGGCCGCCTCTAAACAGGGTCAAGGCTGCGGCCCTTGGGGGTACACTGCATCTGTGAAGCTCTCTCGCCGCCAAGTCCTCGCCTTGGGAGCCGGTGCCCTTGCGGCCCCGGGGGCCTTGGTCTCTGGGCGCGCCCAAGCGGCTGGCACGCCACAGCACTGCTTCCTCTTCATGCACTGCGATGGCGGCTGGGACACCAGCTTTGTGTTCACCCCCGAGCTGCTCGGCAAGGTGGACCACGAGCCCCAGGTCGAGGCTGGCAACATCGGCGGCGTGGACTTCATCGACCACCCGGACCGCGGCACCGTGCGGGACTATCTGGAGCGCTACGGGGACCAGAGCGCCATCATCAACGGCATGGAGGTGAGCTCCGTCACCCATGAGCGCTGCCGTCGCATCGTGCTCACAGGGCAAGGGGATGGCGCCTTGGACGACTGGCCCAGCATCCTGGCGGCCAAGAGCCCTGAGCCTCTGCTGCTGCCCCACTTGGTGCTGGCGGGCCACGCTTTCAACGCCCAGTTCGCCGACCAGGTGGTTCGGGTGGGGGATGACGGTCAGCTCGCCAAGCTCTTGGATGGAAGTGCCTTCTCCGAGCGTGACCAAGGCATCGTGGTCCCGCCCGCCCCCGATGTGGAGCACGCCCTGCTCAAGGAGCGCTTGCTCTCCCTTCAGGCCAACGCCGGCTCCACGGCAGAGGCTGAATACTACGAGCGCTACACCCAAGCGCTGACCGCTGCCGACGCCCTGCGCGGGGTGGAAGGCCTGAGCTTGGTGCCACAGAACAGCGCCTGTGAGCGGGACTTGCTCGCCGACGCCGCGACCCTCTTTGAGTGCTTCTCCCGCGGGCTGAGCCGCTGTGGAATGCTCAAGTACGAGGGCTGGTGCAGCGAGGGCTGGGACAGCCACGAGAACGTGATCAACCAAGGGCGGCACTTCAGTGACCTCTTTGGCTACCTGAGCGCCATGTTGCAGGACTTGGGAACCCGCCAAGCGGTGGACGGCAGCGCCCTCTCGGACCACGTCACCATCGTGCTCTTCTCCGAGATGGGGCGAACGCCATCCCTCAACGCCTTGGGCGGAAAGGACCACTGGACCTTCACCTCGGCCATGTTGGTGGGCGCCGGAGTGCAGGGCGGACAGACCGTCGGCGCCCTCAGCGACCAGGCCCGTGGGGTCCCCATCGATCTGGAGAGCGGACAGGCCTCCGATGGGGGCGTGTCTCTGACTTCGTCCAACTTGGGCGCGACCTTGCTGGCCATGGGGGACGTGGACCCAGCGGAGTTCACCGACGCCCAGCCGCTGCGGGCGGTGATGCGATGATTTGGCTCTTGGCCTGTGTGGGCGGAACCCCGGACGACTCGCAGAGCAATGTTCAGCTCCAAGACAGCGCCAGCTTGCCCTCGCTGGAGCGGCCCGATGCTGAGCTGGCCTGGGCCGCAACGGACGCCGAGCAGGCGGTTCAAGGCATCCTGAACCAGGGCTTTCCCTCTCCCTGGGTCGGCATGGATCTCTACTTCTACGCCCTGGGCCAAGGGGACGCCTCCTGCCCCGGAATGGCGGCCCAGATTGCGCCGCACAACCTGCAGGGCTGCCAGGCCGACACCGGCTGGTACTACTCCGGCATGAGCCGCTTTGGCGGTGAGATGCGGCCTTGGGATCAGGACACCACCTTGATCCTAGAGACCGAGCAGGCCTTCGGGGACTTTAGCTTCCGGGACCCCACAGGGCAGAGCTTCGAGTGCGGTGGCCACCAAGAGACCGGCGTCGTGCTGGGCGAGGCCAAGGTCCCGCTGGCCTTTGTTGGCGAGCACAAGGGCAGCTACCTCTGGCAGGGCCACGAGGGGGTCTACCGAGAGAATGTCTCCGGTCAGCTTCAGGTTCAGGTGGATGGGAGCGGATCGGAACGCCGCATCCAGCTCAGCGGGGCCTTGGAGTACTTGGCGCAGTCCATGCACAGCACCCTCTCCCTCAGCGAGGCCTGTGGGTGGGCGCCGGAGTCCGGCACCTTGCAGCTTCGGGAACCCAGCGGCGCTTGGCTCACCTGGACCCCCCAGGAATGCACAGGCTGTGGTCCGCTACTCGACGAGCAGGAGCAGGACCTTGGCCAAGTCTGCCTGGACTTGGGGCCTGTCGCCGCGTCCTTCCAGAAGCAGCTGGATCAGCTCCCATGATGTGGCTCTGGCTGGCGTGCACAAGCCCCGAAGGACCCTCTCCCCTCGTAGACAGCGGGACGGCGCCGGAGCTCCCGCCTCTGCTGGAGGCCCCCCGCCTGCTGCGGCGGGTCAGCCTGGACCTGCGCGGCACCCTCCCCAGCGTGGAGGACTTGGACGCGGTGGAGCAAGACCCAAGCTTGGTCTTGGATTATTCGGCGGAGTACATGGCCGATCCGCGCTTCGAGGAGCGCCTAGTCGAGCTGCTGGCGGAGCGCTGGTGGACGCGGGTGGACACCTTCGACATCACGCCGAATGACTATGGCTTGGACCCCATCGACAACTTCGTCTTCGCCCAGTCCATCGGGGAAGAGCCCCTTCGCTTGATGGCGAATGTCATCGCCGAAGACATGCCGTGGACCACGGCGGTGAGCGCCGATTGGACCCGTGCGAACCCTTTGTTGGGCAGCATGTGGCCCTTGGATCGGGACGAGGGCGAGGGATGGCAGACCGCGCGCTACACCGACGGTCGCCCGGCCGCCGGAGTGCTGGCCACCAATGGCTTGTGGTGGCGCTACACCACCACCGACTCCAACATGAACCGCTCCCGAGCGGCGGCCATCAGTCGCCTGCTGCTGTGCGCGGACTACCTGGGTCGGCCCATCAGCTTCTCGGAGAACCAGGAGGTGGTCGAGGTCGAGGACGCCGTGCGCAACGACCCCTACTGTTTGGCCTGTCACGCCACCATCGACCCCTTGGCGGCCAACCTCTTTGGCTTCTGGTGGCTCACCCTCTACTCCCGCGTGGAAGAGGAGAGCTACCACGCCGAGCGGGAGTCTCTGGCCCAGGACTATCTGGGTGTGGACCCGGGCTACTTCGGCACGCCCATCTCCGGCCTGGAAGAGCTTGGCTGGGCCATGAGCGAGGACCCTCGCTTCTACAGCTGCGCGGTAGAGAGCAGCGCGGAGCTGCTCTGGCGGCGGCCAGTGGTGATGGAGGACCGGCCAGGGCTGGAGGCCATGCGGCAAGAGTTCGTTGGGCAAGGCGCCCACATGCAGCCCCTCTATCAGGACCTCATCGCCTCCCCGGAGTACCAGGTGGCGCCCAGTGAGACGGTTCTGGTGCGGATGCTCAGTCCCAGTCAGCTCGAGAGCGTCTTGGTCCAGCTCACGGACTTTGAGTGGACCCAAGAGGGCTACGCCCAGCTCCAAAACGACAAGAAGGGCTACCGGGTTCTGGCAGGTGGCGTGGACGGCTACGCGGTCACCCAGGCCCAGACCCTTCCGGGCTTGACCTGGGCGCTGGTGGCCGAGCGCAGCGCCCAGACCGCGGCGTCCTCGGCTGTGGCTGGCGGGGGGATACTCGGCCAGGAGCTAGGGAGTGTTCGCTCTCCCCGAGACTGGATCGCCACGTTGATCTGGCAGCTCAATGCAGAGCGAGCCAGCGATTCGGAGCTGGACGCCCTGGAGCAGGCCTACGAGGAGCTCGCCCAGTCGCAAGGGGAGGCTGCAGCCCAGGAGCTGATCCTCTCAGTGCTGCTCAGAGATCCACGCTTCTTGAGCTACTGAGGCGCTGAGCGCTTGACCCTATGGGTTCCACACATCGCCAGAGCCACCGGCTGGCCAGTCCAAGCTCATGTCTACACCGGAGCTGATGTAGTAGCTGTAGCCGCCACCGGACACTGGCCCGCCGCCTGAGCCCGAGAAGTTGGAGTAGCGTGCGCTCATGCTCGCCGCGTACCAGATTGGACCGGTGAAGCTGGAGGCAATGACACGGTCCTTGTCGGTGGCGCCAATGCCCGAGTACGAGGCAACGGCAAACTTGGTGGGCAAGAACTCGCTCCCCAAGCCGCCGCAGGCCCCGCTGGTCTGGAAGCCGCTGCGTGCGACCAAGTCCAACCCAAAGGCCTGTCCGTAGACGTAGCTGTAGGAGCTGCCGGCCACGCCGCGTCCCATCAACACCGAGTCCACGCTCCAGTCACAAGCGACGGTGCTCCCCTCCACGGTGGTACGCACCCGCCCTTCAATGTCGTCGAACTGGGCAGAGTTGCTGAAGCTGATGGTGTAGCCGTAGGTGGAGCGGCCATCGGCAAAGTAGGTGCTCTGCAGGCGCTTGGTCTGGCGAATGAAGCCCGAGCCGCCTCCGTGCAGGCGCACCTTCGCGCCGTACTCCAGGCAGGCCTCGGCACCCCAGCAGTCATCGTCCTCGCAGTCGATCAAGCCGTCGGCGTCGTTGTCGACCGTATCGCTGCAGTCCTCGAAACAGGCGGAGTCGCTGGCACAGTCGGCGTCCTCACAGTCCACCAAGCCGTCGGCGTCGTTGTCCACGCCGTCGGTGCAGTCCTCTAGGCAGGCCGAATCACCGGCGCACTCGGAGTCCAGGCAGTCGACCAGACCATCGGCGTCGTTGTCGACGCTATCGCTGCAGTCCTCGGCGCATTCGTCGGTGCAGTCAATGTCCAGGCAGTCGACCAGGCCGTCCAAGTCGTTGTCCTCGCCATCGCTGCAGTCCTCGTCGGTGGGATTGCACGCGGGGTCATCGGCGCAGTCTGCGTCCTCGCAGTCCACGTCGCCGTCGCCGTCGTTGTCCGCGCCGTCGCTGCAGTCCTCGTCCGCTGATGCGCAGGCCGCATCGTCGGCACAGTCGGCGTCATCGCAATCGACAGAGCCGTCTGCGTCATTGTCTAGGCCATCGCCGCAGTCGCTCTCGCTGCTGCACTCCAGCTCGTCCTGGCAGTCGGAGTCTGCGCAGTCCACATCTCCGTCGCCGTCGTTGTCCGAGCCATCGTCACAGACCTCGGACTCAAGACCGGTCTCTTCGGTGTCTTTGTCAGCGGCGCAGCCAAGCAGGGCCAAGAGCAAGGCAGAGGTCATGGTGTCTCCAAGTCGGCCCAACCTCACCCGGGCGCCGCACAAACGCAAGCTTGGACTGCGGCTGAGCCCACAGTCCGAGCCCGCCTCTGGAGCGCTATGGGTTCCAGACCTCTCCGGAGCCGCCTGCAGGCCAAGTCAGCGTGGCCTCTACGCCTGAGCTGTACTGGTAGCTGTAGCCGCCACCTGGGATTGGGCCTCCACCGCCGCCTGAGAAGCTGGTGTAGGTCACGCCCATGGACGCTGCGTACCAGAGCGGCCCGCTGAAGCTGCTGAAGGAGACCGAGGTCTGATCGGTGGCCCCAATGCCTGAGGAGGAGTCCAGTCCGAACTTGCTTGGCAGCATCTCACTGCCCACCCCGCCGCAGGCGCCGCTGGTCTTAAAGCCGCTGCGTGCGACCAAGTCCATGCCGTAGGCCTGTTGGTAGATGTAGCTGTAGGACGATGTACCGATGAGCGTGCGGCCCATCAACACCGAGTCCACCGTCCAGTTGCAGGTGACCTCTGCGCTCTCAAGCGTCGTGCGCAGAGTGCCTTCGATGTTCTCGAAGAGGGCAGAGTTGCTGACGGTGACGCTGTAGTTGTAGGTGTAGCCGCCGCTGGGGAAGTAGGTGCCGGAGCTGCGCGTGACCCGCCGGAAGGCGCCGTTGCCGCCTCCGTGGCTGAGAACCTGGGCGCCTACTTCGACGCACTCGACGGTGCCCCAGCAGTCGTCGTCCTCGCAGTCCACGAAGCCGTCCAGATCGTTGTCCAGCTCGTCCTCGCAGTCCTCGATGCAGGCCACATCGCTGGCGCAGTCGGCGTCCTCGCAGTCCACCAGCCCGTTGCCGTCGTTGTCTACGCCGTCGGTGCAGTCCTCCACGCAGTCCAGCGTTCCGGAGCACTCGTTGTCCAGGCAGTCCACAAAGCCGTCGGCGTCGTTGTCGACCTCGTCGGTGCAGTCCTCGGCGCACTCATCGGTGCAGTCGATGTCCAAGCAGTCGACAAGGCCGTCTAGGTCGTTGTCTTCGCCATCGAGGCAGTCCTCGTCGGTGGGGATGCAGGCGGGATCATCCTCGCAGTCTGCATCTTCACAGTCCACGTCGCCGTCGCCGTCGTTGTCAAAGCCGTCAGTGCAGTCCTCGTCTACGGATGCGCAGGCAGGATCTTCGCTGCAGTCCGCATCGTCGCAGTCTGTGGCGCCATCGGCGTCGTTGTCCAAGCCGTCATCGCAGTCACTCTCAACAACAACCCGGCACGCGGCATCGGACTGGCAGTCCGAGTCATCACAGTCCACATCGCCGTCGCCGTCGTTGTCGGAGCCATCGTCACAGACCTCGTCCACAAGACCGGTTTCTTCCTGGTCTTTGTCACTAAGGCAGCCGAGCAGGGCCAAGAGCAATGCAGTGGTCATCGTGTCTCCAAGTGACCCCAACTTCACTCGAAGAAGGGTGAGCGTCAACCTCGGAAATCAGCCAGCGTACTCACTCAGTGAATGGTGCGCTGACTGGCGATGGCAGCCCAGGCCGCGTCTGCCTTGGCCACGGTCTCCATGCGCTCCCACGTGAGCTCCTGCACCAGCAGGCTCTCCCGCAGCTTTCGATAGGAGCGGCGAACGCGTTCCTTCTCCGCGGTGCTGGAGACGCCGATGACACGATGGGGGCTGGCTTGGTGCGAGCAGAAGGCCTTCCAGGCGCTCAGGCTGATGCGAACGATGTTTCGCGCCCGAACCGGGGACAGTCCACGTCGTGTTGCTGTGCGTACCAGAGACTCTTGGCTGCTCGATGTCACCACCTGCTGGAGCAGCAATCCGCGCAGAGTGTCCAAGAGCTCGCGCTTGTGTGTGGTGTTCGGGTCCGGGGTGCGGCGCTTGAGACCCTGAAGGCGAATCAAGGCGTCTTTGGCGTCCCGTGCTTCGGCCAGGGCGGTCTCGAGTTCACGCGGAGAGATCCGGGTGTCTTGGCGGATCTCGGAGATCGCGTCGGCCAGGTCCTGAACGCTCTGGGGGTCGCCCAGCAGACTCTCCAGGTGGCTCTCGTCCACACCAATGTCCTTGGCGTGTCGCCGGATCTTGCGCCAGCGCTCTTCGGTCTGCATGTCGCCAGCGAGCTGCAGACCTTCCCAGTAGGCTTTCAGGGCGATCTCTGCATCTGGGCCAGGCTCGGGCAGCATCGGGTCGATGGCCGAGGAGCTCGCCGCGCCGAGCTCGATGAGCTCCTTGAGCTGGGCCTTGTTCCGCAACACGATGCGGGCTTGGCCCTCGTGACGTGGGTTGTTCATCTGAGCTTGCGCCCAGCGCACCTTCTTGCCGACCGCTGCCAAGCCGTCTACGGCGCTGTAGCTCCGCGGCAGACTGAGCCACTCCTGCAAAGAGGCCACACGGGCCTCGCGGAGCAGGTCGGTAACAAAGGGCGGAAGGGACAAGGAAGCCTCGTGACACCCATAGTCTTTCACGCCCTGGCCCTCTGTGACACGCTGTTGGAAGAGTCCTGACAGAATCTGACCGATGGAGGCAGGCCCCAGGCCGCTGGACGTGCGGCGCTCCGGGATTAGATGCACCCGCCACACTGGAGCCCATCATGCCGGTCAACCGCGCGTCGGGAACACGCGATCTTCTCCCTGAAACCATGATTCGCCGCTTGTCTGTGATCGAGACAGTGCGCGGGGTCTTTGCCCGTTTTGGCTTTCTTCCTTTGGAGACGCCGGCCATCGAGCGCATCGAGACGTTGATGGGCAAGTACGGCGCTGAGGGCGATCAGCTCATCTACAAGATCCTCAAGCGCGGCGAAGGCGGCGTTCGTGGGGAAGTGGATCTGGCCCTGCGCTACGACCTCACGGTGCCGCTGGCGCGCGTGGTCGCGATGAATCCCGGTCTGAGCATGCCCTTCAAGCGCTACCAGATCCAGCCCGTGTGGCGCGCTGACCGGCCTCAGAAGGGACGCTTTCGCGAGTTCTACCAGTGCGATGTGGACACCGTCGGCTGCGAGGAGATGTGGGCGGACGCCGAGGCTCTGGCGGTCGTAGACAGCGCGCTGCGCGCTCTGGGCTTTGCCGGCTTCACCATCAAGCTCAACCACCGCGCTCTGCTGCGTGCCCTGGTGGAGGAAGTGGGCGCTGGGGACCGGGAGACCGGCGTGCTGGTGGCCATCGACAAGCTCGACAAGATCGGCAAGAAGGGCGTGACAGCCGAGCTGGAGCGATGCGGCCTGGACAGCGCCGCCATCGAGCGCCTCTGGTCGCTGATCGACTTGGGTGGCGCCGAAGGGCTCGAGCTCTTGCGTGAGCAGCTCCCCGCAGCCAGCCAGGCTCTGGCCCAACTGGATGAGGTCTTGGAGTACACAGCAGCGATGGGCGTCCCAAGCGGCACCGTGCGCTTCGACCCCACCCTTGCGCGCGGGCTGTCCTACTACACCGGCCCCGTATTCGAGGTCGTCGTAGAGAAGCCTGCCATCGGAAGCATCGCTGGCGGTGGCCGATACGACAACTTGATCGGTATCTTTGGCAAGAAAAGCGTCCCTGCCGTGGGGGTCTCCCTGGGCTTGGAGCGCATCCTGGTGGTGATGGAAGAGCTGGGCATGTTCGGCGAGCTGCCCACCGCGACCACCCAGGTACTCGTCACTGTCTTTGACGACGACAGCCGTGTTCTGGCCCTGGAGCAGGCCGCAGCATTGCGCCAAGCGGGCATCAATGCCGAGGTCTGGATGAAGGCCCCTGGAAAGCTGGCCAAACAATTCAAGTACGCGAACAAGGCGGGCATCGCTCGGGTGCTCACCTGCGGTCCCAAGGAGCGCGAGGAGGGCCAGGTGACCCTCAAGCACATGGAGAGCGGCGAGCAGTGGACCGGTCCCCTGGACCAGGCCATCGCCCGGATCCAAGGCTGATGCGCGTCCTCCTTGTCGACAACTACCTGGACCCAGCCGGAGGCACCCACAACTTCGCGCCGCACCTCAGCGGCGTGGAGTGGCGTCACACTCGGCCAACCCGGGAAGCTCTGCCGGCCTTGGATGGCGTCGATGCCATCCTGATGACCGGCAGCGGCGCCAACTTGGCCGACGGCTACGAGGGCGTGGACATGCGGCCGGGCTGGACCGGGGAGCTGGTCGACTGGACCCGCCGGGCCGTCCTCGCCGGCATCCCCACCCTCGGGGTGTGCTTTGGACACCAAGTCCTGGGCGCCGCCTTTGGGGAGGGCGTGGCCAAGGCCAAGCCGCCGGAGGTTGGCTACGTCGAGATCCGGGCCCTGGCGCCGGATCCCCTGCTCCTGGTCTTGCCCAGCCCCTTCACCTGCTTCGTCTCCCACGAGGACGAGGTCATCGGGCCGGGCCCCGCCATTCAGGTCATCGCCTCCAGCGCGCTGTGCAAGGTGCAAGCCCTGCGCGTGCGGGGTCAGCCGGCCTGGGGCATCCAGTTCCACGCCGAGATGTCCCAAGCCGAAGGCATCGAGCTGCTCAAGTACCGCGCTGAAAAGCACCCGGAGCTGGGCTTGGATGTTGACAGTGAGCTGGCCAAAGCCCACCTTATGGCCCAGGTCGGCCCGAAGATTTTTTCCCGCTTCTTAGAGCTCGCCCAGGAACACATTGCTGCTGCTGCTTCTTCTCGCGTGTGACCCAGCCCCGGTGGACACCGGTGAGCCCATCGTTGAAGACACGGGCGACTGTGAGGAGCAAGAGGTCTACCAAGACCTGGACGGTGACGGCTATGGCGACGACACCACCCTCGCTGGGGCGTGCACCCCAGCAGAAGGGTGGGTCACCCAAGGGGGGGACTGTGATGACACATCGATCGACGCCTACCCCGGCGCCTACGAGCTCTGTGATGGCCTGGACCAAGACTGCGATGAGGCCGTAGACGAGGAGGCCCTGGATGGCGGCACCTGGTACCTGGACGCCGACGCCGACGGGTGGGGCGACCCCGAGACCGGCTTGGAGGGGCTCTGTGAATCTCCCGGCGCCGACCGGGTCTTGCAGGCCCAGGACTGTGATGACAGCGACCCGGCCATTCATCCTGGCGCCACCGAGGTCTGTGATGGCCTGGACAACGACTGCAGCGCCGAGAGCTCCGAGGCCGGCATGGCCCGCTTCGTGGCGACCTCGGGTGTGGAGAGCGACTACAGCGAGCGCTTGCGGGGAAGCGGCGGCGTGCACACCGAGGTGCTTACGCAGGACGGCGTGCTCTCAATCTGCTCGGGTACCTGGCCCCTCTCACTGCGGGTGCGCGCCAACCTCGACATCGTGGGCATCGGCTCCGTCACCCTGGACCCCGATGCGCAGTCCGCCGCGTTGATCGTGCGTCAGGACGGTCTGTCGGTCTCGGCCAGCAACCTGGAGATCCGAGATGGTGTTGGCGTGGGCGTTGTCCTCAGCGAGTTCACCGCTGGGGGAGGCATCGAGTGCAGCGGCGAGAGCGCCTTGCACCTGGAGCAGGTCGTGGTCCGAGACAGCCAAGCGGGCGTGGGCGCAGGGGTGTGGGTCGATGGCTGCGCGCTGACGGCCACCGAGCTGGAGATCAAGGACAACCAAGCCAGCTACTACGGCGGCGGCCTAGCCCTGAGCGGCGGCAGTCTGAGCTTGGTGGACAGCAGCGTGCACGACAACGCAGCGGAGCTGGGCGCGGGCCTGGCCATCGTTGGCTACAGCGAGAGCGCCTCGGCCACTCTGGAGAGCACCCTGGTTCAGGACAACACCGCCAAGCTCTTGGGCGGCGGCGCCATCGTCGAGGACGCCAGCCTGAGCTGCTCTGGCGGCGCTGGCGAGGTGGTGGGCTTTCTGGGGAACAGCGCCGGGGAGGGGGGCGGTGTGTACATGGCCAGCGGCAGCACCTTGGTCTCCCAGGACTGCGATTGGGGAAGCGGCGCGAGCGCGAACCTGCCCGAGGACGTGAGCAGCGCGCCCGATGTGAACTACGCCGGAAACGAGACCTTTGAGTGCGATGAGGAGGGCTGCCAGTGACCGACCCCAAGAAGAGCAGACGTGAGCTGATGCTGGGGCTGGGCTCCTTTGGACTGAGCGCCGTCGGAATGGCGGCCCTGAGCGGCTGTGACGGCGCCCGGGGCTGGCGGGAAGGTCTGGGGGGACGGGGAGCACCACCTCCCATGGACAGCGGAGACAGCGGGCTCTTGGACACCGGATGGAGCGACACAGGCGTTGAAGAGGTGAGCGACTGCGAGGTCACCGGAAACTTCGCGGAAGGCCCCTACTACCTGGACGGCGCGCCCTCTCGGGTGGATCTGCGCACAGCTGGAGAGCTGGGCACGAACCTGCGCATGACGCTGATAGTGCGCAGCGGCCGGGACTGCCGTCTCTTGGCGGACGCCCAGGTGGACCTCTGGCACGTCATGCAGACCGGACTCTACGATCTGACCGGCAGCGATATGCACTACCGCTGCAATGTACAGACGGGCTTTGACGGCCGCGTAGAGATCACCACCCTGCGGCCCATCTCCTACTACACGGAGACCGGAAAGCTGATGCCTTCGCACTTCCACATTAAGGTGAGCGCAGAGGGCCACAAGACGGTGACCACCCAGCTGCGCTTCGCCAACGACCCCGACGATGACGGCGAGGTCCCTCCAGAGCTGCTGCTGGAGACCACGAGCACCAGCGATGGGACCCAAGAGACCACCTTCGTGGTCACCTTGGCCGCCAGCTGACCGCGCTTCTTAGCGGGTTCCGCCCGAAGCGTTGGTGTGGGTCACCCGGGGGTCCGCGCTCTGGGTGACGCTGGCGTCGACCTGAGCGGCTGGGTCAAAGTCGCTGGCGTTGAAGCGGCCAAAGAAGGCCACGCTGGTGTCACGCGCCGGGTAGTAAACGCTGGCTTGCACCTTGTTGGAGCGGTTGCCTTCCATCAGGTTCAGAGCGCCGGTGCTCGCGTCGTAGCTGCTGACCACAGCGACGTGGTCCAGTGCGTTTCGGAAGAGCACCACATCGCCGGCTTGGGGTGCGAAGCTGTCGACCATGGACTTGCGGTTGGCCTCGTTGCCTTCGTTGCGCAGGTCCACGGTCTGGTGCGGCTGCCACCAGGAGTCTGGTCCCTCGTTGGTCTGACCGACGTACTTGCCCTCGGTGAAGAAGGCGTGCAGGCGCAGGCCGGACCAGAACACCAGCTTGTTCATGATCTCCTCGCGGATGCCCACCTGGTTGTATTGGTGGCCCACGAACATGCCGCACCAGGGCAGGCCTTGGGCCCAGGCGCCATTGGCGGAGTTGTTGCTCTCCTTGAGCTCTTCGATCAAGGGGCCCCAGTTGCTGCCTTGGGTCTCCCAAGAACCAGTGCCGTGGGTCTCCAAGCCCTCGGCGTACATCTGACGTGCTGCGCGGGCCGCCAGCTCTCCGCGCTCTGCGACCGTGGGGTTGGCGCTTGGGGTCACGCCTTGTCCGCCGCCGCCCAGGACTTGGTCCGTCACAGGCGCGGTGGTCGTGTTGTTGGTGTCCGCGACGATTGGGGCGGTGTTGACCGGAGTGGTGTCTACGGCAGGTGTGCCGCCGCTGGTGTGGGCCGTGGCCTGTGCTGTGCTCGCCACATCCCGCAGGCGGGTGGCCGTGTCCCGACCCACACGACCGTCGGCGGAGAGGCCTTGGGCCGTCTGGAAGGCCAGGACCGCGCGGCGGGTGACGTTGCCAAAGTCGCCGTCCATGCCCACTGGGAATCCAGCGGCGGAGAGCAGCTCTTGCAGGGCTTCGACCCGGTGTCCCTTGGAGCCCAGCCGCAGCATTGGGCGGCCAGTGACGGCAGCCTTTGCGTCCTTGAGCATGTCCTCGTCGGCGTCCAACCCGCCGCCCAGAGCTTGGTTCAGTTCCTCGACGGTGGTCACCGTGGCATCGGAAGAGGTGTAGACGCACTTGTCTGCGCTGTCTGCGCCACCCGAGAGGATCTGGAAGGTCTCAGGACCGGCCACGCCGTCTACTTCGATGCCGCGCTGGCGCTGGAAACGGGTCAGGGCGCGCTGTGTCGCGCGGCCAAAATCCCCGTCCACCGTCATGTTTGCACCGTGCAAGTTCAGCAAGCGCTGCAGCTCACGGACCCGGTCGCCCTTGGCACCGCGCCTCAGCATGGGGCCGGCGATCAGAGCGGAGATGGGGCCGGTGTCCTGGGCCGCGCCAGGGGTGACCGCTGTTCCGCCGGCAGAGGTCGTGCGGCCCTTGGTCAAGGAGACCACCTTGTCCCACTGGCCCAGGGCGGTGACGTACTTCCAAGCTTTGGTGGAAATGCGCGAGCCGTTCTCTTCCTTGTCGCCGTTGACCACCGCGCGGGCGTTGTAGAAGTCCGTCTCGGAGCCGTTGACTTCGGAGCCCAAGGCCTTGCCCGTGAAGGTGCCCTCCATCATGCCTTTGACCATCACGCGGGCGGCCAAGGCGGGTACCAAGTTCACGTGCTCAAAGTTGGTGAGCAGGTCGATGGGCTGGCCCTCGGGGCCGCCGTAGGTCACGCCGCCGTGGGTGTAGACAAAGCCCTCGGCGTTGAGGGACTGGGTCATCTTCTCGTAGTTGTCCTCGCCGGTGAGCTGCACATAGCCACGTCCCCGGTAGTTCTTGGCGTCGGTCGTGCCGCGCTCGTTGCCCAGGCGCCCACCGTAGGCGCTGTCCCAGTAGTTGGTCTCAGCCTGCTCCAAGGAGTCGCCGCTGATGCGCTTGCCTTTGACGTGGTCGGTGCCGCTGAAGCTGCCGTTGGAGCGTTGGCTGATGTTGTTGCGCTCCTCCACCAGGGGCTCGGAGCGAGAGAAGCGGGGGTTGCCAAAGCCGCTCTCGTGGTCGGCTGTCGCCAGGATGTAGGCGGCTTGGGTGCGGCTGCCGATGCCGGCCATCGCCAGCTCGTTGAGCACGGCCCGCACGTGGGGCTCCCCTTTGGTGCGGCTGCTCTCGGGCAACACACCCACCACCTGGGTGACGACGCCGTCCATGGCTTGGTTGCGCAGCTGCTCCTGCAAGATCGAGTTGTCGACGTTGGCCGCGGTGTCCACCGCACTCTGAGGGGCGCTGACCTCGTTCTGAGGGGCGGTGCTCTGTCGTCGGGTCAAGGCAGGCATTGGCAACTCCACCCACTCTTGTAGCAAGGGTCATGCCAGCCGAGAGTGGGACGGCATCGCGCGTTTTGGAGCTTGAAAGGGATCTCTATGGGCCAGCATGGGTACCCTGGGTGCGGAAAAATTGTCGCACCTGGCCCCATCCATCATTCCCCGCCCGAGGCCACCAAGAGCGTGTTGGCATCGGCGATGAGCTGATCCACGCTGGTGGTGTTCAGGCCGTTGTAGATGCCTCGAATGTGCCGTTCTTCGTCGATCAGCACGATGTTCTCGGTGTGCAGGAACTCGGTGAGATCCTTCTCTTCGCCCAGATCCTCTTCTACGAAATAGGCCGAGCGGCCCAGGCTGTAGATCACCTGCTGTTCGCCCGTGAGCAGGTGCCAGCGTTCGGAGTTCAGGCCCTTGTTCTTGGCGAATTCGGCCAGGACCTCGGGGGTGTCCGTTTGAGGGGTCACGGAGTGGGAGAGGAGGAGCACGCCCTCCGGGGGCAGCGTCTCGTCCACCCGCTTCATCGACTCGGAGAGCCGGGGGCAGATTCCTGTGCAGCTGGCGAAGAAGAAGTTCACCACCGTGAGTTGGCCGTCCATTTCAGTCTGGGTGACGGTCTCGCCGTGTTGATCGGTGAGGCTGAAGGCCGGGATCCGGTGGAAGTCGGCCGGCAGCTCCTCGGGGGCCACCCAGTGCGGGGTGAACTCCGCGCTGTCGTAGAAGGGTAGGGTCTGCACGCGGCTGGGCAGCGCTTCGGGGGGCTCAGCGCAGGCCATCAGGGTGGGGATCAGCCAGATCATGGGGCGACTCCTTCGTCCAGCTCCACACAGAGCTTGGCGCGCTTAAGGCCGAAGACCCGGCCATTGATGACTTCGTAGTTGCTGTAGATGGCGCCGTTCTCACGCCAGGCCCGCTGGAGGCCGACCTCTTGGCCCATCTCCAAGCGCATCTCCTTGAAGGGCTGCCCGGTCTCGTACCACTGGCGGTAGACACCATCGGCGACCCCCATCACCAGTGCCCCTTCGGTGCGCAGCACGCCGTTGGAGTACCAAGTGCGTTTCACGCCTTGCTCTTTTCCGTCCGCGTAGGTGGAGGCGCTGCTGAGCTGTCCGTTTGGGTACCAGAACTCCCGCGCTCCCTCTCTCCGTCCTGCGCGGTAGCTGGCACGCTCTCGCAGCTGCCCGTCTGGGTAGGTGCTCACGGACTGGCCATCGAAGGGCTGACCGTCCATGAACATCAAGCCCTGAGCGCGCTTTAGGACCAGCTGGCTCTGGGGCACGTCAGGCAGCGTCTCGGTGGCCCAGCTGGCACACCCGAGGAGGGGGAGCAGAAGGGCAAGCCAGCTCATTGGATGGCGGCGGGGGTGCCCTGGTAGTCCCCGGAGAACAGCAAGTAGTACTGGTCCAGGTAGGCCTCGTTGGCGATGTGGTAGTGGTAGATAGGGTCCGCGTTGTACTGGGTTGTCGCCGTGTGACCTGCAGATTCGTCCAGATCGTCCGGGTAGCCTCCGGTGCTCTGGCACTTGCGTCCGTACAGGAAGAAGCCGTCTGCGATGACTCCGATCAAGGCGTCGTCGTCCTCGGACCAGGCCTTGGTCTCGATGTGGTAGTGGTAGCTGGTGGGTCCGGTGTGGGCGCCGGTGTAGTCCAGGCCAGGGGCGGCGTTGTCGATTGGCTCGTTTCCGCCTTCCCGGTCGTTGTAGATCATCGATCCGCTGACCGCGAAGCCGATGGGCCCCAGGGAGGTCGTCGAAGAGTTGCTGGCCTTCTCTGGGTTGGCCGGCACGGTCAGGGTGTAGGTCCCCACGAAGCGCTCGATGTAGCCGGGGGTCATCCGCTCTGTGGTCGTGACCGTGGGCTCGACGTAGAGCTCGTGGTCCGGTCCCCAGTAGGGGGTAGTGTGGTCCGGATACCCATTGCTCTCGAGCACCATGTCGTCGCCGTCGGCGTAGACCGTGACGTTCTCGCTGAAGGCGTCCCAGATGCTGCCCTCGGCGAAGGTGTCTCCAGGGGAGGTGTCGGGGTCGCTCGTGGCGCAAGCGAAGAGGATGAGGGTTGCAAGCATCTGGGGGGCTCCTGTAGTTCTTAAACCTTAGGGGGGCGCCCACTGCGTGTCTGTGGGTGCTTTGTTTCCTCCTATGTCCAGGTAGATGCTCAAAGATACAAAGGGATACTCGTGCCCCGTGAGCGGTGCGATACAAGGTCTATATGGCACAGATTCTCCTGGTCGAAGACGACCCCCCTCTCGCCGAGCTGGTCTCGGATTTCCTCACGGGCCATGGCCACCAGGTCGCGGTCCTTGGACGTGGAGACAAGGTGTTGGCGCAGGTGGACCGGGATGCCCCAGACGCCATCGTGCTGGACTTGATGTTGCCGGGCCTGGACGGAATTGAGGTCTGTAGGCGCCTCCGTGAGGCTGGCTATCCCGGGGGGATTCTGATGCTTACGGCCCGGGGCGACACCCTCTCCGAGGTAGTGGGCCTGCGCCAAGGGGCCGACGACTACCTGGCCAAGCCCGTTCGCCCACAGGTGCTCCTGGCCCGTCTGGAGGCGGTCCTTCGACGCATGCAGCCCACGGTCTCGGAGCTTGCGCGCGGGCGCTTGACCCTTCGACTGCACAGCCGCGAGGCCGAGCTGGCTGGCGAGGTCTTGGACCTCACCACTGCGGACTTCGATTTGTTGGTGGTCATGGCCCAGCACGCCGGGGAGGTGGTCAGCCGAGACGAGCTCAGTCAGGTGCTGCGCGGCATTGAGTGGGACGGTTTGGACCGCTCCGTGGATCTTCGCGTCAGTCGCCTACGCCGAAAGCTGGGAGACTGGGGCCCCGTCGTGCTCAAGTCCGTGCGCGGCTCGGGCTACCTGATGCCCCCCGAGGTCTGATGCAGCGTTTCTTCGCCAAGCTTATGCTCGCGGCCCTGCTGGCGCTTGTAGCTGCCCAAGCGGTCACGCACCAGATCGGGCAAGTGGCCAAGGAACGGCGGCATCGACCCCGTCAGCGACAGCTGCTGATTCCCAAGCTGATGGTCGCTGCGGAGCACCTGGATCCCCTCACCCCCAGCGAGCGGGAGCGGGCGCTGCAGAGCTACGGTCACAGCTTGGCCATGCGTCTGGAGCTCTCGCTGGTACCGGCAACAGGTGCGTCCCAGTACGTGCGGCTCGAGGATGGCAGCTACCTCTGGGGCTCTGCAGAGAGCCCCCCCTTTCGCTGGAACGAGTTTTTCGTGGACCTGGTCCTCTCCATCTTGGCCTTTGGCACAGTGCTCCTGATCTTTGGCCGGCCACTCGCTCGAGACCTCTACGAGATCGACCGCACCACACAGCGCTTGGCTGCAGGGGATTTGGGTGCCCGCACCAACCTTGTCGATGGGCCCATTGGCGCGGTCGGGGCCCGTTTCGACCACATGGCCGAGCGCTTGGAGTCCACCGTCAACAGCCAGCAGGAGCTGCTCCAGGCGGTCTCTCACGAGCTGCGTACCCCCCAGGCCCGCATGCGCTTCCAGCTCGAGGCCTTGGCGGGTGCCCCAGAGGCGCAGCGGGAGAAGTGGATCAAAGCCCTGGATGGCGAGCTGGAGTGGAGCGATGCGCTCTTGGGCAAGCTGCTGGACCTGCTGCGCTCGGACCGGGTGCGGGGAGCATCGATGGGTCCAGGGCAGACCACGCCGCTGGTGCACGAGATCGTCGAGAGCATGGCCTTGATGACCTCGCATGGGCTCAGGGTGAAGGGGGAGGGGGACTTGGATCTGGAGTCCACAGAGCTGCGCCGCATTCTAGAGAACCTGCTCTCCAACGCCATTCGACACACCCGCTCCACCATCGAGGTCAGGCTGGCCCCGGGCGTGTTGGAAGTCGAAGACGATGGCCCGGGCATTCCGCTGTCCGAGCGCGCCCGCATCTTTGAGCCCTTCGTGACCCTGGACCGCAGCCGCTCCCGGGAGCCTGTCTCTTATACACATCTCCGAGCCCACGAGACAGGCAGAAATCTCGTA
>CAJXRZ010000026.1 GCA_913060515.1 uncultured Pseudomonadota bacterium
GTGCCCGGCTGCGCGCCAATGCGGCACGGTGCGCTCGGAGTGCCGGATGGTTGGGCTGATGGCGGAAGACGGCCGCCAGCGCCGCGCCCAGGGCCACACCCTCGTCGGGGTTCACACCCTTGGCCAGGGGCTTGCCCGTCATCTTGTCCAGGGCTTCTCGGATCATCGGCATGCGGGTCGAGCCACCGACGAGAAGGTTCTCGTCAATGTCGTCCCAGGTCATGTTGGCTTTCTCCAAGACGATCTGGCAGGTGTCCATGCACTGATCGACCAGGTCTTTGCACAGCTCATCGAACTGCTGCCGGGTCACCGAGACCACCATTCTGTGCCCGCGGAAGTTCACGGGGATCACCGCGCGGGGCTTGGTACTCAAGCTGAGCTTTGCGTGTAGACAGCGCTCGTAGAGCTCCTGATAGGGCAGGGCGTCGTCGCGCGGATCCAGTCCGAAGCGGGCTTCGAACTGCTCGGCCACGTAGCTGAGCAGCCGGTCGTCCCAGTCCTTTCCACCCAACTCGGCGTTTCCGTCCGAGGCCAAGGTGCGAAGGGTTGTTCCGCGGATCTCCATGACGGTCACGTCGAAGGTTCCACCACCCAGGTCGAAGACGAGCAGCTTCTTGTGCTTGCCCAGGTGCTCAAGGCCCAACGCGATTGCTGCGGCCGTTGGCTCGTTGATGATGCTGAGCACGTTGAAGCCAGCGATCTGACCAGCCTCGGCGGTCGCGCCACGCTGAGCGGCGTTGAAGTAGGCTGGGACGGTGATCACGCAGTCCTTGATCTCACGGCCCAGGGCTTCTTCAGCGTCGTTCTTCATCTTGCGAAGGAGAAAGGCGGAGAGCTCTTGGGGGGTGTAGGACTCGCCAAAGAAGTCGAGCTGAAAGTCGCGATCGCCCATCGAGCGCTTGATGAAGCGCACGACGTTGGTCGGATCCACGACCACCATCTTGACGGCCTCTTCGCCGACCACACATGCATTGCGGTCGTAGAAGTGAATCACCGAAGCAGTAGTGGAGTGCCCGTCAGCGTTGGGGATGATGTTCGGCTTCCCGAAGCGATCCACGTAGGACATCGCCGAGAAGGTCGTTCCTAGGTCAATGCCCAGAATGATGTCGTTGTCGCCAGCCAAAACCTAGTGCACCTGTGTGAGGACGAGGGAGGGAAGCATCCGCTGGGTCTAACTGCCGGACTTTCCTGAATCCCGGTAGATGACGACCTCTTCGGACCGCAGCACACGCTCGGCTCGATTGAACCCACGCTTTAGCACCTGAGCGACCTTTTGGTCCTGTCCAGGTCCTTCCGCTGGGATGACCTTGACCACCTTCTGGGTCTTTGGGTCGAAGTTGGGCTGGGATTCCATTGGAAGAACGTCCCGGCGGTAGAGCACCTCCAGGAATTCGTCGATCAAGTACTGGAAGGAGTCGGAGATGACGTCCATGGACATCTCGCGCTTCACCAGCGACTCTTGAAACCAGTTCAGGGAATCGTAGAAGAGGAGCAGGTCCAAGAGCAGTGGCTTTTCGGCCTGGAAGATGAAGTCTTCCTTGTACTGCTTGAGCTCCTCGTACAAGGCATCGAAAGCCTTGGACTGAGTCTGCTCGTTGACTGCGCTCTCTTCCAGTTGTGCCCGCAGGGCCGCGATCTCTTCGCGGAGTGCCTCGCTCTCAGACATAGGGTCTCCGCTCAGCTCTGAGCCAGTTCAGTGGCCAGGTTGATAAATGTGCCCTGCAGCTCCACGGAGTCGCTGCAGAAGTGGAAGTCCGATGGGCTAGAGGCCAGGGACTGCAGGTAGGCCTGCTGGACTTGTGGACCAACGCCCACGGTGACAATGCGGCCGCCACTGGAGCGGATGCGGTGTACCTCAGCAGAGACACCCTCGGGGTTGTCCGGGTGGCCGTCCGTCATGACCACAAAGACCCGCTGGATGCCGGCGCGGGGCCGGAGCAGGTCTCTTGCGTTCTTGAGGCCTGCCGCCATGGGGGTGGACCCGATGGGGGTGAGCTCGTCGATGGCTTGGGAGAGTCGGCGCGGATCCGAGGTCGGAGGCGCCATCACCCCACCCGGGAATGCGACCAGGGCGATCTGGCGACCGGGCTGAAGGGAGCGGTCGACGAAGGCGTGGGCGGCGGTCTTGGCATCGTCCAAGCTCTGTCCGTACATGGAGCCGGAGCAGTCCATGATCAACGCGAGCTGCATCGGGATGCGGTTCTTGGCCAGGTCTTCCAGGGTGACGTGGCCGGCCGCCAAGCGGTGAGCCAGGGTCTGGCCGGAGCGCAGATCCATGGCCTCGACTTCGACAATGCCGTTTGCGTTGTAGCGGTAGGTCACTGCAAGGCGAGACTCGCCGGCAGGCCGGGGAGGGATTCCGTAGAACTCAAATCGACCCAGGACGTTGCACTCCAAGGGGTCTTCGTTCTCGCCCTGCACGAGCCAGAGGTCCATGGTGGTCTGGCCATCATGGGTGGTGACGTACTCATCTCGTGTCTGCTCGCAGGGGATGCGGGTGTTCTTCGAGATGATTCGGCTGTTGTGCAGCGCGTTGTCGGTGCCCTGACGGAACACGACCATGCCCAGGCTGTGGCTGGTGACATCGTGGGTGCGGATGTCGATGTCTGGCTTCTCGCCGCTGAGGCGGGCTGCTTCCAATGCCGCGGTCAGCGCAGCGCCCAGGGCGACGCACTCATCGGGGTTGATGTCAGTCGCCGGGGCGCGCTCAAAGCTGGACTTGAGCATCGCGCGGACCATGGGCATGCGGGTCGAGCCGCCGGCCAGGAGCACGGTGTCGATGTCTTCCCGCTGAAGCTTGGCCTCTTCCAACACATCGTCGGTGAGCAGCTGGCAGCGCCGCATCAAGCCGCCGGTGAGATCCTCGAAGGTCTCCCGGGTGACTTGAAGGCGCATGATCTTGCCCTTGTAGTCGTAGAAGAGGTTGACCTTGGGGCGCCGGGTGAGGCTGATCTTGGCCGAGACGCACTTCTGGCGGAGGTCGTGGTACGCGGCCAGATCCTCCAAGGGGTCCATGCCGTGCTTCTCCTCAAAGGAGCGCGCGGCGTAGCGGATCAGGGCATCGTCCCAGTCCTTTCCGCCCAGCTGGTGGTCACCGTTGGTTGCGATGACGGTGATGTCGCGCTTGTCGATCTCGCAGATCGTGACGTCGAAGGTGCCGCCGCCCAAGTCGAAGACCAGGACCTTCTTCTTGCCAGCCTCGGTGTTGTTCAGGCCGTAGGCGAAGGCCGCTGCCGTGGGCTCGTTGATGAGCTTGAGCACCTGCAGACCCGCCATCTCGCCGGCCTTTAGGGTGGCTTGGCGTTGGTGGTCGTTGAAGTAAGCAGGGACCGTGATCACGGCCTGGTCGATTCGGTGACCAAGGCGCAGCTCAGCGTCGTGCTTGAGCTTTGCCAGCACGAAGCTGCTGATTCGCTCCGGGCTGTAGGACTCCCCGCGGTACTCAAAGGTGAAGTGCGGGTCACCCATGAAGCGCTTGATGAACTCAACGACCTGCTCGGGGTAGACCACGGCAGATTGCTTGGCATAGTTGCCAACGATGACCTCGTCCCCCTCAAAGAGGACGACGGAAGGGGTGATTCGGTCCCCTTCGGCGTTGTGAAGGATCTCGGGCACGCCATGCTTGTTTACGTGAGCAATGGCAGAGAAGGTCGTGCCCAGGTCAATGCCAACGGCGCGGCTTGAGGACATGAGAAACGCTCGGGCTAAAGGGGCGCCAGATTCGGCGCGGTGTGGCATCGAGGCTACACTAAGGGCCCCCTTCGTGCAGGACCAGAGGTGAGTGTGCAGCTAGTGTTGGCCTCGGGGAGCCCCTGGAGACAGAAGCTCCTGCAAGATGCTGGAGTGCGCTGTGAGGCGCTGGCCTCCGGCGTGGATGAGGGCGCAGTGACCCTCTCGGACCCAGGGGAGCTTGCTCGAACGCTCGCGCGCCTCAAGGCTCAGGCGGTCTCGGCGCGTCGGCCTGGGGCGTTGGTCATCGGGGCGGACCAGGTCGCGCACATGGCGGGGGAGTGCTTCGGCAAGCCCAAGGATCCAGAGGATCATCTGGCGCGCCTCAAGCGGCTCCGTGGCCGGACCCATGAGTTGGTCACAGGCGTCTGTGTGGTGGGTCCCGAGAGCGAGGACATCTTCGACGTCCGTACCAAGGTGCGCTTCCGCGCCGATCTCACAGACGGAGACCTGAAGGCCTACGTCAAGACAGGAGAAGGAGCGGGCAGCGCTGGGGGCTACGAGGCCGAGAACCGGGGCGCGGTGTTGATCGAGCGCATCGATGGTGATTGGTTCAACGTGATTGGATTGCCGCTCTACAGACTGCTACCGGTCCTCAGGGAGCGTGGATGGAACCCATGGAGCTGAACCCACTGGATGAGCTCGAGGTCCTCCGTGCCGAGGTGCAGGACCTGCTGCAGGCGGAGCTCGCGCGCGGGGTTGCGATGGCACCTCGGCCCGAACGGGCGGAGTTTGAGCCGGCAGCCGGCGCACCGGCGGCTGGCCCCGCCGCCGCCAGGCCTGAGAGAAGCCAGCCGGCCACTCGTCCAGCGCCACGCCCCAGCTCACGCAGCGGCAGTCCTGCGCGCTCGGAGCCCAAGGCCGTGGTGGCCTCGAAGGCGAAGGGCACTCCAGCGCGTTCTGGCAAGAGCAAGTGGGGAGGCTCGCCGAGCAGCCCCAAGCGACCCGATCCGCCTCCAGCACCTCCTCAAGCTGCGCCTCCAAACATGGGGATGGAGGGGCCACCACCTCCAGAGGCACCCGATTGGATCGTGGAGGAAGAGGCCTCGGGGCCGCCGCCGGATCTTGGCATTCCGCTGCCCCCGCCGCCCAAGGTCTACAAACGACCCAAGAAGCGCGAGATCGCCTACACCTACAACCACGTGGTCGGTACCTGGGGCTTCGGAAAGCGACCCCTCCCGCCCCTGCCTCCTGGGAGTCCGGCGCGCACCTCAGCCGATCAGCTCTTGGCATCTCGCAAGGAGCTCGGGGAGTGCGAGCGCTGTGGGCTCTGTGAGCGCTCCTCCCACATCGTCTACGGCATGGGAAATCCCGGCGCCGACTTGGTGATCGTCGGGGAAGGCCCAGGGGAGGACGAGGACCGTCAGGGCTTGCCCTTCATCGGGCCTGCCGGACAGATGCTGGACCGCATGCTGCAAGGGGTGCTCGGGCTGGACCGCCAGAAGGTCTACATTCTCAATGTCGTGAAGTGCCGCCCCCCCAGAAACCGAGCGCCCACGCCCGAGGAGGTCGGCGCCTGCCGGCCCTTCTTGGAGGCGCAGCTCCGCGCGATTCAGCCCAAGGTCATTCTGGCCCTTGGTGGTTCCGCGTCCCAGGCCCTCCTGGGAAGCAAGGAAGGCATCATGAAGCTGCGCGGGGACTGGCATGCGTGGGAGGGGATTCCCCTAAGGCCGACCGTGCACCCCGCCTATTTGCTTCGTCGTCCCCAAGACAAGCGCCTGGCGATGGAAGACTTGGTCGCGCTCCGGGCGCGCTACCAAGAGCTGGGCGGACTCCAATAGTGTTTTTGTTGTGGGCTGCAGCGGCTCTGGCCCAGAGTGTCACGCTCTCCGGTCGCGTGGAGTGGTCCGGCGCCGGTCCCGTTCGCATTGAAGCCCTCAGCGAGGACAGTGAAGGCCAGCTGGTCGTGGTCGGCACGCTCACCTTGGATGCGCCAGGGCCCTTCGAGCTGGCTGTCCCAAGCAGCTCAGGGCCGCTGCGTCTTCGAGCGGGATCTGACCCGGAAGGGGACGGCATCGGTCCAAGGGCAGCCATGGGCATCTACCCAGGCTTGGTCCGGGTGGGGAACCAGGACGTGGACGAGCTGGTGTGGACCCTGAGCGCGCCCAGGGCCCCCTGAACGCCTACTTCTTGGCCTTGGCAAAGAGGTCCGCGAAGGTGCCCAGAGATGCGGTTCCAGCGCTGGACTGCTTGGAGCCACGACCACCGGCAGGTCCGCCGCCAGCCTTCATGCTCAGCTCCAGTCGCTTCGCATCGCGATCCACCGAGAGGATGCGGACCTGGACCTTCTGGCCCTTCTTGACCACGTCCTCCACCGCCTCGACGCGCTCGTCACTGAGGGCGGAGATGTGGACCAGGCCATCGAGGCCTGCGGCCAAGCGCACAAAGGCACCAAAGTCGGTGATGCGCACAACCTCTCCGGTGTAGCTGCCGCCAACCTGGAAGTCGCTGCCCACCTTGCTCCAGGGAGAGGCAGCAGGGTCCTTGAGGGACAAGGTCAGCTTCTTGGCGTCGCGGTCCAGGGAGATGATGGTCACCTCCACTTGCTGGCCCACGGTGACCAGGTCTTCGACCTTGGCGTTGCGGTCCCAGCTCAGCTCGCTGCGTGGCACCAAACCGTCCACGCCGCCTAGGTCCACGAAGGCCCCGAAGGTCTGAACATTCCGCACGGTGCCGGTCAGGCTGTCGCCCTCTTGCAGCGTGGCCCACTGGCTCTCCGCTTGGTCGGCGCGCTGCTCTTGCAGGTAGTTGCGAACGCTGACCACCAGGTCCTTGCCGCGAAGCTCGAGCACCTTGACGGTCACCGACTTGCCAACGAATCGGTCCAGGTCGCCGCCGCTGCTCAGGTCGATGTGGGAGACGGGGCAGAAGGCCTTGGTGCCGGCCACCTCGATGGTGAAGCCGCCTGCGTTCCGGGCGATGACCTTGCCCTCGAGGGGGATTCCGGACTCGGCCGCGTCAGCCAAGTGAGCCTTTGCGCCCTCTCCGGTGAGCTTGGTGCCGACCCGAAGGCCCATCTCGTCACGGCCCATCACGAAGCCTTCCAGGGTCTGGCCGATCTCGGCGGTGGGCAGCTCTTCTTTGGAGAAGACGGCCTCGGCCTTTCCACCGACGTCCAGGAACCAGAAGCGCTCGGACTCGCCGACCACCTTGCCGGAGACCCGGTCGCCGTTGGAGAAGCGCTTGCGCTCCCCCTGCATCACGCCGCCCATGGCGGAGGCGAAGGCGTCGGCGTCCATGCTGGCCAGATCGGTGAGGGCTTGCTCGTCGACCAAGTTCTTGGGAGGACCCTGGGGCACGGGGCCGCGGTCACGGGTCTGCTCTTGGCGCTGACGCTGGCGATCGCGCTCCTGACCACTGGGCTGGTGGTGATCGGGGCGCGCTGTGCCATGGCTGCGGGTGCCGACGGGACGGGCGGCTGGACGTGCCGCGGCCGAGGCGTTGGGCGTCGCTGGCTGGCCCGCAGGGGCCTTGTCTTTGCGGTGGCGGGTTACGGACCGAGTCGACTTGCTCATGGCTGAACACTCCAAAGGGACCGCGCTGTAACCGTGTCTGAGCACCTGCACCGCTGGCACTTTGAGCTGCCGGAAGACCGCATCGCACGCTTTCCCCCCGAGCACCGGGACGGTGGGCGGCTCATGCTGCTCCCAGAGCGGGGTCACGAGGACCGCCAGATTCGGGACTTGGACGGGCTGCTGAAGGCGGGCGATCTGCTCGTGGTCAATGACACCAAGGTGCTTCACGCCCGAATTCATGCCCGGCGCGCCACCGGTGGAGCCATCGAGGCCTTGCTCCTTGGGGCCGGGCCGGGGCCGGTACAAGCGATGCTGCGACCTGCTCGCCGTCTGAAGGTGGGGGAGGTCTTGGATGCAGGCCAGGGCAGCCTGACCTTGTTGGGGAGAGCCGATGGCGGGGCCTGGCTGGTGGAGTGCAGCCCCGAGCCGCTGGAACTGATGGAAAGAGTGGGGGAGATTCCACTTCCCCCCTACTTTCAGCGTAAGCCAGACCCTGCTGACCGAGAGCGCTACCAGACCCGCTTCGCCAACGAGGCCGGTGCGGTGGCTGCGCCGACTGCAGGCCTGCACTTGAGCGACTCTCTGGTGGATCGGCTCCGTGCCAAGGGCGTGCAGATCGCGACGGTGACCTTGCATGTAGGCGCGGGCACCTTCCGAAACCTGCGCCCCGAGGACCTGGAGCGTGGGGAGCTACACCCCGAGCGCTACCGCATCTCGGTCGAGACAGCCCAGGCCATCGCTGAATGCAGGGCAAGAGGTGGGCGTGTGATCGCAGTGGGCACGACCTCGACGCGCACCCTGGAGAGCTGTTCGGACGGCAAGGGTGGGGTCCTGGCCGGGGAGGGGAGCACGCGACTCTTCATCCGACCGGGATTCAAGTTTCAGGTCGTCGACGGCTTGTTGACCAACTTCCATCTGCCGGGCTCCAGCTTGCTGATGCTGGTGGGCGCCTTGGTGGGTCGGGAGCGACTGCTCGATGCCTACCGACACGCGGTTCAGGCCGGATACCGCTTCTATTCCTATGGCGACGCCATGCTGTTGCTGCCCACGCCTTAGGGATGAATCCTGGCCATCAATGCCTCCGCTTTGATGGATCGCTGCTTGTCCCGGGCCCCCATCGTGTGAAGCGTTGGCCCCACTGCCAATCCATCCGTTACCCACCGGGCCGTCTTGAGCACTGCTGTCCCATCCCCCGCCCGCTACGAGCTCAAAGCCAAGGCTGGAGACGCCCGCCGGGGCGTGCTGCACTTGCGGAATGGAGCCGTTCAGACGCCCGCGTTCATGCCGGTTGGCACCCAGGCTGTGGTCAAGGGGCTGCATCCGGCGGAGCTGAAAGACCCCGTTGGCGCCGACATAATACTGAGCAACGCCTTCCACATCTGGGACACCTTCGGGCACCAGCGGGTCAAGGCGCTTGGGGGCTTGCACCGCTTTATGGGCTGGGATGGCCCCATCCTGACGGACAGCGGGGGCTTTCAGGTCTTCTCTTTTGGAGAGAAGGCCAAGATCAGCGAGAAAGGCGTCAAGTTCCTCTCCCCGCACGACCGAGAGTGGCGTTTCATGAGCCCCGAGGTCTGCGTGGAGATTCAGGAGGCTCTGGGCGTCGACATCGCCATGCCCCTGGATGAGTGCCCCAAGCTCTCCGAGGACCGGCGCTACGTTCAGAAGTCCACCGAGCGCACGACCCGCTGGCTCAAGCGCTGCCAAGAAGCACGGACGCAGGCGGACTCTACGGCGCTCTTCGGCATTGTCCAGGGTGGGATGTTCGGCGATCTACGGGCCAAACACGCCCGTGAAATCGCGGATCTGGATCTGGATGGCTACGCCTTGGGTGGGCTGTCCGTCGGCGAGGACAAGCAGGTCATGCAGGCCATGGTCCGGGCCACCACACCCCACATGCCGGCCGGAAAGGTTCGCTACTTGATGGGCGTTGGCTACCCCATCGACATCATCGACGCGGTCATCGGGGGCGTTGACATGTTCGACTGTGTGCTTCCATCACGCACCGCGCGCTTCGGCTACCTCTTCACGCAGCACGGCCGATTGGCCATCAAACACTCAAGATTCAAGGACGATCCGCGTCCGATCGACCCTGGCTCAACGTGTTACCCGCTGGCGACTTTCTCGCGGGCCTACCTGCGGCACCTCCATCAAGTGGGGGATCTGTTGGCTCCGCGTCTCTTTACTCTTCACAACCTCGTTTTCTACCAAAAGCTCATGGCGCGCATCCGCGAAGCCATTGACCTTGGGCCCGACGCGCTGCTCGCGCTGAGGGAGAAGGCGCTGATCTGGTCAGGTCCCTACCGGGACCCCCAGGAGACCTCATGACCCTTGAAGTCCTCAACACCGCGGTCCTCGCGACCGTGCCTCTGCAGGCAGAGGGAGGCGGCGGCGGTTTGCTCGCCCAAGCGCCTCTGATTCTGCTCTTCTTGGGGGTGTTCTACTTCATCGTGTGGCGGCCTCAGTCCAAGGCCCGCAAGGAGCACGAGGAGTTGATCACCACCCTGAAGAAGGGCGATGAAGTGGTCACCGAGGGTGGGTTCATCGGCAAGATCGTGGCGGTCGAAGAGCACCTCGTCGTGCTCGAAGTTTCCGACAAGAGCCGCATGCGCATCAAGAAGGAGTCCATCTCCGGAAAGTATGGCGAGCCTGAAGAGGAGGAGAGCAAGTGAGCGGCAGCTGGTGGGTGCGCCTAAGCACCGTTTTCTTCACTCTGGTCTTGTCCGTATGGCTGCTGGCCCCCACATTCTTGGGCGGACCGGACATGGCTGCGGTCGCCGACGGCCTCCAGTCAACAGACGCGGTTGAGGAAGTCGAACAGACTTGGTGGGAGGGCTTGATGCCCTCGACCCGGTTGAACCTGGGTCTGGACCTTCAGGGCGGCATTGACCTGACCCTGGACGTGGACATGGACGAGGCGGTCCTCTCTTCGGTCGCCCGTGACGTGCAACCGTTGATGGCCACATCCGATGAGGAAGGCATCATCGTCAGCGACATCCGTCGTGAGCGAGGCAAGCCTGTTCTTCTCGTCACCCTGCCTGCGGAGACCGAGCTGAGCGCATTCCGCAGCGCGGTGATGAGCAAGTACCAGGACTACGCCTACGAAGGCGTGGACGGTGGGGTTCACCGCTTTGCCCTCACAGACACCGCCCGCACCGAGATCGAGACGGGCGCCATTGAGCAGGCCGTCGAGATGCTTCGCAACCGAGTCGATGAGACCGGTGTGAAGGAGCCTCAGATCGTTCGCAAGGGCAACCGCCGCATCAACGTGCAGCTGCCCGGCGTGAGCGATGCAAAGCAGGCCGTGGACGTGCTCGGCACGACCGCACTGCTCGAGTTCTTCATGGTCGATGAGGAGTTCCAGCCTGCAGCTTTGGACTCCGCCATCGAGGCGGCTCGCACCGCCATGCCCGAGAAGGACTTCCTCGACGACCAGGCGCTGAACTACTGGCTGCAAGACAACCAGAAGATCGGCCCGAAGAACGTCGTGATGTGGCAGTACGCCGACGAGATCTCTCAGCTCGGCGGAGCGGGACTGGACCGCGGCGACCGATTCGCCGCCCCCTACATCCTGCACTCCGAGGTCATGCTCACTGGCGACGACGTCAATGACGCCCAGACCTCCTTCGACCAGCGCAACCAGCCGGTCGTCTCCCTGGAGTTCAAGCCTCAGGGTTCCAAGATCTTCGCTCGGGTCACCACCGAGTTCGTGGACAAGCGCTTCGCCATCGTTCTGGACAAGGAGCTTCAGTCTGCTCCGGTCATCAACGAGCCCATCACCGGTGGCCGTGCCCAGATCAGCATGGGAACCGGTGGCTTCGAGCAGAAGCAAGCGGACGCCCAGAAGCTGAGCCTGGTGCTGCGCACCGGTGCACTGCCTGCGCCCATCAGCGTCGGTGAGGTCCGCGTGGTCGGTGCTTCACTCGGTCAGGACGCCATCACCGCAGGCTCGGAAGCCGTCATCATCGGCGGCATCCTGGTCATGCTCTTCATGCTCTTCTACTACCGCAAGCCCGGTGTGGTCGCGACGGTTGGTCTGAGCCTGAATGTCTTCTTCGTGCTGGCGCTGCTGGCGATGTTCGATGCCACGCTCACCCTTCCGGGAATCGCAGGCATCGCCCTGACGGTCGGTATGGCAGTGGATGCGAACATCATCATCTACGAGCGCATTCGAGAGGAGCTGGAGCTCGGTCGGAATCCCCGCAAGGCGGTGGAAGCAGGCTACGCCCACGCACTCTCAGCTGTTCTCGACGCCAACATCACCACCGGCATCGCTGGCGTGGTGCTCTACAGCTACGGCACCGGGCCAATCAAGGGCTTCGCAGTCACACTGCTCATCGGCATCTTGACTACTCTCTTCACGGCGATCTTCGTCTCCCGCACGCTGATGGACTTCCTGGTACGGAAGTCCACCGCGCGGCTGGCATTCTGAGGCGGACATGAACTTTCTAAAGCCCAAGAACAGCATTGACTTCATCGGTAAGCGCAAGATCTTCGGATCCATCAGCGCTTTCCTGGTCCTGGTCTCCATCGTCGTTACTGCCGTGATTCAGCCCAACTGGGGCATCGACTTCACGGGTGGAACCGAGATCACCATCAAGTTCGATGAGGACATCGACATCGGCGAGGTCCGCGGCGCCCTGACGACCCTTGGCCTGGGGGACGATGCCGTCCAACAGATCAACGACGAGGCGGACAACGAGTACAGCATCCGCGTACGCGACACCACCATCGGTGCCGAAGAAGTTGAGGCCGAGGTCTTGTCTGCCCTGGCGACTCAGTATGGCGCCGACTTTGTGGTCAACCCCCGCTTGGACGCCCAAGTCACCACCCGCCTCATCATCGAGCACAAGCCCGGCGTTGAAGTGGACATGGAGACCCTCGGTCAAGCCCTGGTGGGCATCGAAGGCGCCAAGGTCAAGTCCTACGCTGAAGAGAACACCTTTCAGGTGGAACTCACCGGCCTGAGCGCCAAGATTCAGACCAGCATCGAGGAGGCCTTCGTCGGCCGCCAATTCAAGGTTCGCTCCTTGGATTCGGTCGGTCCAAAGGTCGGTGGAGACCTGCGAAACCAAGGCCTGCTGGCAATGGGCGCGACGCTTGGCCTCATCCTGCTCTACATCGCGTTCCGCTTTGATGTGGTCTTTGCGCCTGGCGCAATCTTGGCCCTGGTCCACGATGTCGCCTTGACCCTGGGCCTGTTCACAGTGCTGCAGCTCGAGGTCAACCTCTCGATGATCGGCGCTCTGCTGACCATCATCGGGTACTCGCTCAACGACACAATCGTTGTGTACGACCGTATCCGCGAGAACATGCGTCGCTATCGACGCACCGAGACTCCCAAGCTCATCAATGACTCCTTGAATGAGACCCTGGGCCGTACCTTGGCGACCTCGATTACCACGCTGCTGGGCATCGGCGCCTTGCTGCTGCTTGGTGGACCGGTCATCCGGAACTTCGCCTTGGCGATGTGCATCGGTATCGTTGTCGGCACCTACTCCTCCATCGTTGTGGCGACCCCGTCCATCCTGATCATGGAGAAGGTCAAGCCAGTTCTCGTCAAGTGGCTGACACCTGCGACCCCAGGTGTTGTCTTTGACGGACAGGAAAGCGCGACGGTTGATGACCTGAAAGACGTGTCCGATGAAGACGAGATGGCCGAAGACGGCCAGGCCTGAGGAGCAGACATGACCAAGTCCGAGCTGATTGACGAAGTCGCCTTGAGCCGCAACCTCCCTCGGCGTACCGCCGAGGAGGTCGTCAACTTGATCTTTGATGGAATGCGCGAGGCTCTGGTCAACGGAGAGCGCATCGAGATTCGAGGCTTTGGCAGCTTCAAGACCCGTCACTACGACGGCTACACTGGACGAAACCCCAAGACCAGTCAGACCATCGAGGTCGCACCAAAGGTCCTGCCCGTCTTCAAGGTCGGAAAGGAGCTTCGGGTTCGGGTCAACGGGGGAGAGGAGCCTTGATGAGCTGGATCTTGGGTGCGCTGTTGCTTGGCGGCTCCGTTTATATCAACGGGGTCAAGGCCAACAGCCTCCGCAACTTCGAGATCGAAGACGTCGACATCAAGATCGACGCCGAAGGCAATGTCTACATCACGGCGCCGAACCTCATCGTAGAAGTCGCCGGTGCTGAGGGTCCTCCGAGTGCACCGGTCGAGGCACCCGTGGCGCCCCCGGCTCCTGAAGTGGTCGCGCCCCTTGCCCCAGCGCCAGCACTGCCTGTGCTAGAGGCGGAGCCTTCAGCTGACTTGGCCCCGACGGAAGCTGATGTCGCCGACGTGGGTGCGCTTGCTACGCCAGCGGCGCCCGATACCACCGCCTCTGTCCTGGTCGCGCCTCCTGAGAATGCCGTCCCACCAGAGCGCTGGTGGCTGGTGGTCGAGGACAACGGCTCCAAGGGCCATGTTCTCGAGATCGCCATCAATGGGACCTCAGTGACCAACTACCAGAGCGGCAGCGCCCCGGTGATGATCGATCTGGCAGCCTTCCTCCATCCTGGTGAGAACCAGGTGGATGTCACGGCCCTGGCCAGCGATGCCTTAGGCGGAGGTGTCCTGCACATCTACGTGGCCCCTGGTGCGAACCAAGCCGGGGAGCTCGTCCTGGAGGAGCCGGTGCTTGTGTTCTCGCGTCGCGCCAGCGACGATCCAGCTGGTGCGATGTTCCACCGTACTCTGTCCATTCCCTGAGTCCGCCCGGCCACCTCGGCCTTCCCACCTGGCGGACCCGACCCTCTCCTTCCAGCCGCGGACCCTCCCTTGCTTGAATCCCTCGCCAGCGATGGCCAGACGCGCACCTTCGTGCTCGATACGAACGTGCTGCTCTATGACCCCAACTGCTTGTTCGTCTTTCACGAGCACCACGTGGTCATCCCCATCACGGTCATCGAGGAGGTGGACACCTTCAAGAAGGACCTCTCCGAGACGGGGCGAAACGCCCGCTATGTCTCCCGCAAGCTGGATCAGCTTCGGGCACAGGGCTCGCTCAGTGACGGTGTGGTTCTGGATGGTGGCGGAACCCTGCGCATCGCTTTGGCTGGCGATGGCCAAGCCCGCTTGCCCCATGGCTTTGGAAAGCTGAGCAACGACAACCTGATCCTTCAGACGGTGCTGCATCTGCACAACTCTGATGAAGGGAAGGTGGTGCTGGTCACCCGCGACACCAACATGCGCATCAAGGCCGATGCTCTGGGTGTTTCGGCAGAGGACTACGAGAACGCCCACATCAGCTTGGATGAGGCTTACCAGGGCGTCATCGAGCGCACCGTAGAGACGGCCGTGATCGACCAGATCTACAACAAGGGTGCGGTGACTTGGGACGAGACCGACCGACTGCACGCCAACCAGTTCGTGATGCTCATCTCGGAGGAGAACACCCGCCAGACAGCCATGTGCCGCTATGACGCGGGCAAGAAGGAGCTGCGCTTGGTGGGGCGCCACAAAGAGGGCGTCTGGGGCATCTTTGCCCGCAACAAGGAGCAGCTCTTTGCCCTGGACCTGCTCTTGGATGACAGCATCAGCTTGGTCACCATCGACGGCATGGCCGGCACCGGAAAGACCCTGCTCGCCATTGCTTGCGGCCTGAAGAAGGTGGCGGACGACCGTGCCTTTCGGCGCTTGGTCGTCAGTCGGCCCATCTTCCCCTTGGGACGAGACCTGGGCTACCTGCCCGGCGACCTGAGTGAGAAGCTGAACCCTTGGATGAAGCCCATCTTTGACAACCTAGAGTTGCTGATGGGTGAGGACGAGGAGAAGCGAGGCGGACCTCCGCGCTACCAGCCGCTGCTCGATCAAGGGCTCATCGAAATTGAGCCTCTGACCTACATTCGCGGGCGTTCCATGCCCCGCCAATACTTCATCGTCGACGAGGCGCAGAACCTGACCCCCCACGAGGTCAAGACGGTCCTGACCCGCGCTGGTGAGGGAACCAAGGTCATCCTGACGGGTGACCCCAATCAGATCGACAACCCCTATGTCGACGCGACCTCCAACGGTCTGACCTACGTCGTCGAGCGCTTCAAGAACTCTCCTCTGGCTGGCCACGTCACGCTGCGGAAGGGTGAGCGCTCCGAGCTGGCTGAGCAAGCTGCGAAGCTTCTCTGATGTCCAAAGGCCGTCGCCCCTCAGGCAAAGCAGGTCCAAAGCGACCTAGCAAGCGTCCGTCGAGTAGGACTGGATCCAAGCCAGCTGGCAAGGGGCCAAGCAAGGCCTTTGCGAAGGGCGGCGCCAAGGCGCACCCCTCGTCTAGGCCGCCGTCCAAGGCGTACACGCCTCGGCCGCCGGCCAAGGAAAGCCAGGTTCCAATCCCCAAGCGGGACAAGCGTCCGCCTAGGGGGGAGTACCGGCCTGCAAAACGTCCCAGCTTGGACAACGGCCTCGAGCAGCTCGAAGGCCGCAATCCGGTCATCGAGGCCTTGCTGCGCAAGCGGCGCAAGGTGCGCAAGGTGATGCTGGATGAGCGCGCTCGGGAAGATGACAAGATCCGCCGCCTGGTCTCCCTCTGCCAACAGGAAGGGGTGCGCATTGAGCGCGTAAACAGGGACTCCCTGGACCGAATGGCCGCGGGTGAGGTCCACAACGGCGTGATTGCCCATGCGGACCAGCTCCCCGAGCTGACCGTGCAGCAGCTCTTGGATCAAGTCTACGAGCGCGGCGAAGTTCCCTTCTTGGTGCTCGCGGACGAGATCTCCTACGAGCACAACCTGGGCGCCATTCTGCGCTCTGCTTTGGGGGCGGGCGTTCATGGCGTTGTCGTGCCTACCAAACGCGGCAAGGGGCTCTCTCCAGTGGTCCATCGGGTCAGCATGGGCGGGGCTGAGGCTGTGCCGCTGGTACGGGAAGGGCTCTCCAGTGCATTGAAGATCTGCCACAAGGCCGGTCTGCGCATCGTTGGCGCGGACATGGGCGGCGTGGCGCATTGGGACCTGAACTGGACCATTCCTACGGCGCTGGTCTTGGGCGGCGAGTCAAAGGGCCTGAGCCCAACGCTGCGGAAGCGCTGCGACGAGATCGTGGGGGTGCCTCTGCAGGGGGAGCTGGAATCCCTGAACGTCTCCGTGACGGCAGGAATCATGCTCTTTGAGCGCGCGCGACAGCTCTCTTTGGAGAGCGGAAGCTAAAAGAGTCCGAAGAGCTTCTTTCGGGTCTTTGTCTCCACCGTCGTCTCGTCGTCGAAGAGCCGGATCAGCTTGGAGATGTCTGTCGTGATCTCCGCATCAGGCGCCAACTCCAAGAGCAGCTGGCCCGTCTCGATGCAGCGGCTCATGCTCGCGTAGTCATTGCAGACCGTCGCGCTCACGCCATGGCCGGCGTACTGCTCGATGCGGGCCTTGGTCGCGCCCTTGCTCTGGAAGCGGTTCACCACCACCCGAATGCGGGTGCGGTCGCCGTGGAGCTGTGTGAGCAAGTTCACTCGACGACCGGTGCTGACGATGGCTGGCAGCTCTTGGGTCGTGATGATGATGCCCATGTCCGATGTGTTGATGCCTCCCAGAGAGGCCTCGGAGATTCCTGCGCCGGCGTCCAGGATGATGTGCGTGAAGAAGCGCTTGGAGGCGGCGACGGCGGCGACGATCTGGTGGGCTTCGATCGCGGCGATTTCATTGACCTCGGGCGGCTGAGAGAGCACAAAGAAGCCGGTGCGGTGCCGTGGAATGCGCTCGTCGATCCAGTCATCCGTGAGACGTCCGATGTCTCGAACGTACTCTCCCAAGGTGTAGGGAGTGGCCATGTCCAAGTAGACGCCGACCTCGCCGATGAAGAGCGCGAAGTCCATCAGCAGGACGCGGTTTCTGGAGTCTTTGGCCAAGGCTGAGGCCACATTGAGGGCGATGGAGGTGGTACCCATGCCCCCCTTGGCGCCCATGAAGGACACCACGGTTCCAGTGGCGACGGTCTCGTGGACCTCCCGACGGAGCTGCTCGAATGTGGAGAGCAAGTCTCGGTCGTCCATGCCCAGGACCACGACGGCGCGAGCACCCAGGCGCACAGCCTCGCGGGTGGCCTCGAGGGACTCGTGGGTGGAGACGAGGATTAGCGCAGCGTTCGGCGCGTCGTGGCGTGCGCGTCGGGCGAACTGAAGCACGAGGCGAATGTCATCCGGAGAGAAGAAAAGCAGGACCGCTTGAGGCTGCAGGGGCACCAGCTGGGCCAAGCCTTCGCGTACTTCTCTGTTCTGGTAGATGACGTTGGCGTTGTCACCCAGAACTGCGTTCACAGCGCCCAGTTGCTCAGCTCCGAAGCCGAGCATGACGGTGGGGACGGGCTGGTTCATGAGGGCCTCGACTAGGGGTGAGGGATTCTACACCCCCGCCGAGTCCCTTGCCCGCCGCACTAGTACAAGACGCGCTTGAGGAAGCAGGGGCGCTGCGCCCCTCCGTCGCACTCATTCCAGATCCGGAGGACTGCAGCACCTGGGGATTGCCCGTGGGCGACGAGGGCTTCAATGGGGTCCAGCATGCCGCGTTCTTTGGGGCGTGAGCGCGAGAGTCCGCGGGCAGAGATGTCCACCAGGTCCTGGGCCCACTCGGAGAGAAGTCGGCCGCCGACCTTGGCTTGCAGGCCATCCTTACAGGCCGCCAGGAAGCGCTCCGGTGTCGCCTCGCCGAGCTCAGCGACCAAGGCATCGGCCTCGGAGAGGGCGGCTGCGTCGTAGAGGAAGCCGGTCCACATGGTGATGCCTGCGAGGGCCAAAGGAAGTGGGACGGCATCTGCGCCGCGCACCTCAATCACGCTCTTGACCCGGACTTCTGGGAAGACGCTGGTTTCATGGAGCTGCCAGTCGGACCATGTGGGGTAGACCCCTTCGATGCCGTTCTCGATCCAGTCCCCAAAGGTCTTTCCATTGGCGTTGTGCCACTGGCCCTGAATCTTGATGAACATCATCGGCACGTTGAGCAGGTAGTCGACCCAGCGCTCGTGACTCCAGTTTCCGGCCAAGGCTGGGGGGAATCCAGTGCGTGCGGGGTCGGTGCGCGTCCAAGCCAGGCCTCGGGTAGAAAGGTAGCCCGATGGCTTTCCAGCCCAGATCGGGCTGTTGGCGAACAGGGCAGTGGTCACCGGGCCGAGACCCGACAGGACCCGCATCTTCACGCCACAATCCGCCTCGTTCTCAAAGTCGAAGTTGGCCTGGAAGGAGCTGGTGCCCTTCATCATGACGTGGGCCATGTCGCCGTACTGAGGGAGGTACTCGCGCATCACCTTGTAGCGGCCCTTGGGGACCCAGGGGATCTCGGACATGGGCACGTAGGGGCTCAAGCCCAGGGCGACCAAGGCCAGGTTCTTGCCCTGGATGATGGCCTTGATTTCGCTAAAACTCTGAGAAGCCTCGTCCCGCACTTCGCCCATCGTGGCGAATGGCGCACCGGAGAGCTCCACCTGGCCGCCAGGTTCCAGGGTGGTGCTCGCGCCGTCTCGGTAGAGCGCGATGGGAAACTCTCCCTCGAATTTGGGCTCCCAACCGAAGCGCTCCACGAGCTGCTCGAGGATCCAACGAATGCCGTGTTCTTCATGGTATCCGACGGGGGAGCCGTCTTTTCGAAGCAGGATGCGTTCGAACTCAGCGCCGATTCGGTTTCGTTCCGGGGGACATCCGTAGGAATGAAAGCGCTCAATGACGGCATTGCGGGTCAGCTGTTCGGACACGGAGTCTCCTGAGGCTCAGATTTTGCAGCAGGTGGATGCTGTCAGGCCTAAAATGGATTCATGACACTACTACTCACACTTGCTTGTGCCCCCCAGCTCTATTCTGACGGACCGAGCGTTTGGGTCGCGCCGGAGAACACCTGGCCGGCGACAGAGGAGCTTCCAGAAGAGTTCAAGGGAGAAGGCTTCTCTGTGGGAGAGGTCGTCCCGGAACTGGTCGCGATCGACCAGAACGGCGATGACTTCTCGCTGTGGCAGTTCTATGGGCAGGTGGTGATCCTGGACATCAGCACCATGTGGTGTGCGCCTTGCCAGGAGCTCGCCAAGGAAGTGGATGAGACCTGGCGGCACTACGAGGACAGTGATCTGATGTACCTGACCGTCCTGCCTCAAGACTTGGATGGCAATCCGCCTTCGGTCGCCGAGCTCAACGAATGGACGGATGGTTTTGGGATCACAGCGCCTGTGGTCTCGGACGACAAGGATTGGTACCGCGGGGCTGTTCCGGGCAACACCTTCCCGCAGCTGATGGTCGTGGGGAGAGACATGCGCGTCTATGCGCGGGACATTCCGGCCTCAGATCCCGAGATTCGGGCTGTGGTGGATGAGTACTTGGCACAGGAGTAGGCCGTGCTTTTGCTGCTCCTTGCCTGTGCGCCAAGGCTGACCAGCCCCGAGAGGCCCGAGTGCGAGAACGACGGAAATGTCTGGTCGCACGCCGATCCTGCCGCAGCAGGGCTTGAGGCTCAAGGCTTTGAGGAGGGAGAGCGGCCACCAGACTTCTGCCAGCTGGATCAGAACGGCGACAAGGTCTCCCTGTACCAGTTCTACGGCTCGCCTGTGATCGTAGACGTCAGCACGGGGTGGTGTGCCCCTTGTCAGCAGCTTGCCCATGGGATTGGCCAGACGCAGAGAGCGTACAAGGACTTTGGGCTCGTCTACATGAGTGTGTTTCCGCAGGACTTTGTCTCTGCGCCGCCGACTCCTGAGTTTGCAGACGTGTGGGAGAAGGAGTTCATGGTTCGCGAGGACTTGGACGATTTGCCTGTGGACGATATCGCCCCAGTCATCGCGGATGTAGACCTCTGGTCCTTCGCGATCACGGAGACGCAGTTCCCAAGGCTCTTGCTTTTGGACGAAGAGTTGCGGGTTGTCAGCGTCTTGCCGACGACCGATGATGCGATCCAGGATGAGCTGGATCTCTACTTCGGCTTGGACTCGGACTAGTGGCCGACTGAGTCACTGCATTGCTTGGTGGCACGTGCGGCCAGCAGCGCTTCGTCGATGTCCTCCTGCAAGCTGGCGACGTCCAAGCCCAGGACTCTGCAGGAGCGCTTGGATAGGTGCTGCGTCAGGGTCATCTGAACCAGGGCATCGTCTGCATCTCCGAAAGTGGCGCGGCTCAGAGGGTGTGGGCGCTGTAAGATCAAGGCGGAGGCCAGCGCTCTGGAGCGATGCGAGGCCTCCGTCTGACCATAGAGTGGCGTCCAGCGATCTGTCAGCTCAGCTATGGCCTCCATCTCGGCACCGGGGCTTGCCAGGAGCGCTTCGGCCAGACGCTGAACGGCGTGGTCCACGCACTCTCGCTCGTAAGGGGCAGCGTGCTGGCAGAGAGTCGTCGCATCGGCCCTTTGCGCTTCTGTGGCGTCGGCGACCAGGAACCAGCACTCTCCCTTCCATTGTGAGTCTTCCATGGCGCTGCAGATTTGGGCGGCTTGGTCCACCTCGCCATCGGCGGCAAGAAGCGAAGCCTTCCAGGACCAGCAGTCTCCCGCCAGATCTGGAGCATGGATGCCACTGCAATCTGCCTGAGAGCCGGCTCGGAGGGCCTGCTGGTGCAGATCTGAGTCAGATGGCAAGAGACAGGAAAGGAGCCAGAGCAGCATGGTGGGCCTCAGGGCCGGAGGGCTTCACCTCCAGGGTACGCACCGCATTCAGCGCTCTCCCAGGCCTGCACTACCAGTTGGCCAAAACTGGACACCTCTATGCCATGTAGGCTGCAGTTCCGGGCCGTAATGTGGGTGCTAAGCACCTGTAATGTAAGCCGGTCCGGTGTGTTTCCCAGAGAGCCTCGGGTGTAGGGTCTCGGGCGACGCAGCAGCGCACTGACGAACATGGCGTCGGCCTTGGCCTGGCTGCGGCGGGAATCTTGGTACAGGCTTAGCCAGGCTTGCTCAAGCTCTTCATGGGCTTGGGCTTCGCGGCCAGGGACACGCAGCTCCTCCTCCAGGCTGCGGTTCAGGGCGTGGCCCAGGCACTCCTCCTCAAACTCCGCTGCTCGAGAGCAAAGAGAAACGGCAGCTTGGCCTCTTGCGTTGGAGGCGTCTGAGACCATAAACCAGCACTCGGACTGCCAGAGGGGCATGGCCACTCCTGCGCAGGTGGTGGCGGCTGCTTCCAAGTCTCCATCCTCGCTCTGCTTTCGAGCCTTCCAGGCCATGCAGTCGCCTTGGATCTCCAGGTCCTCGATGGGGGAGCAGTCGGCTTGGGCGCCGTTGGCCAGAGCGCTTTGGTGATGCTGTGCGTCGTTCTTACAGGACAAGGCCATCAGCACCCAGATCACGGTGCTCTCTTCAAGATGTGGAACCCGGCCGTGGTCTCGAAGATCTCGGAGCGCCCACCAACCTCCAAGTTCAGGGCAACTTGGTCCACGGCGGGGCCGAGTTCGCCTTCCATGAAGAGCCCCAGGTCACCGCCCCGTGGGGCCATTGGACCGTCGGAGTACTGCTTGGCGACTTCCTCGAAGGGCTGGCCGCTGTTCAGGGCTTCCAGAGCGGCCTGAGCCTGTGATCTGGCTTGTTCAGGCGTCTTGGATTCGGCCTTGTCCGTCTTCCAGACCTTGGGCACATCGGCGTGCTGAACGAGGATCTGCTTGAGGTGGAGCTCGTCCATAGGGACGCGCTGGATGAGGTGGTAGCCGAAGGGGCTCTGGGTTGGGGGCGAGATGTCGCCGACTTGGAGCTGGAATGCTGCATCCGAGAAGGCAGGAACCCAGGTGTCTTTCTGGCCAGGACCCAGCCAACCACGTCGGGCAGCAGAGCCCTTGTCGTCGCTGTACGCCTGAGCGAGCTCTCGGAAGTCCTCGCCGGCAAGGGCGCGCTTGTGGAGCTGCTCTGTGAGCGCCAGTGCCTGTTCTTGTGTGCGCTTCTCCTTGCTCTCCAGGCGCTGGCCTTGCCAGGAGATCAGGATGTGTCGCAGAGCGATGGTCTCAGGCACGGGCGCCGGAGCCGGCTCCTCTGGAAGCTGCACGTGCGGCGTCGGCGTATCGATGGAGGGGGCGGGCGCACTGGGTGAAGCGCAGGCGAGCAGGAGCCAGATCAACGGACGTCGTCCAGGGAGCGGGGGAGGATGCGGTACTGGGAGTAGCCGTAGGTCATCGGACCGACGATCGAAGTGTAGGACGTTCCGACCTCGGGATGCACTTCGTGGTCGGTGCTCAGGGTGTCATCGACCCACAAGCAGCCCTCGACCTCGAAGGTGCCGTAGTCGTCCGGTGCGTCGGGGTTCTCATCACTGACGCTGACGCTGTCTACTTGCACGAGCATGCTCTCGTGGGCCTCGGCCTTCGCGCCGCCGGTGGCGACATCGCAAGCGCTGACCACCTTGGGGGCCAACTCCATGGATCCGGTGACCGTCACGTCGGGGTTCTCAAGCTCGGCCAGGCCGTTGTACTCCAAGTACGTGCCGCTGATGCTGACCACATCTCCAATGTCGACATCCGCGCTGGAGCGGTCGTAGATGTAGATGCCTGCATACTCGTCCAGGTTGGGGTCCTGTACGAAGAAGCCGCCGTTTGAGCCGCCGCGCCGACCTGTGACCACAAGTCCACTGAGCTCAACGCGTTCGCCCTCGGCGGGGTGCTCGGGGTGGGTCTCATCTTGCAGCGCGTCTACGCCCATCGGACAGGGGGCGTCGCCAGGGTTGGAGGTCTCAGGGCAGCGGTCGCACGCATCGCCCTTGCCGTCGTTGTCCGAGTCGGACTGATCCGGGTCCCAGTTCACCGGGCAGATGTCCGCATCGTAGAGAACGCCGTCATCGTCGATGTCCACGGGGTCATGCTCGCAGTCCGTAGCGTCAGGCATGAGCGGACAGACATCGCAAGCATCACCAATCCCATCGCCGTCGTGGTCGCCCTGCAGGGGGTTCCACACGTCAATACAGAGGTCCACATCTTGGGCGATGCCGTCGGCGTCGGGGTCCTGTGGGCTGGTCTCCAGAGGGGTGCAGGCCCCACGGGACTCGCCCTCGCACTGGAAGAGCCCCAAGAGCTCTCGGGTGTACTCCAGGCTCTGGTCGTCGACCTGGGTCTTGGCCAAAGCGCCGAGAAGGCTGCTCTCGGTGCTCTCCACGCTCCAGCTCACGCAGTACTCGCGCATCTCACCGCAGACCTCGATGGCCTCGCAGGTGGACTGGGGGCTGAGCTGCTCGATGAGCGCAGGCTCGCCAAAGACCGCTTCTCCGTCCACCAGCACCAGGAGTACCTCCTCCGCTGTTGCGTCGATGGCCGCGCGGTAGGGGGTCTGGGAGTAGGGGAAGACCACCACGTCGGCCTTGGCGCCGGTCTCCAGGGTCCCCAGCACGCCGTCCAAGCCCAAGACCCGCGCCGCATCCGAGGTCCCCATGGCCCAGATCGCCCGGTCCGAGATGGGCGTCCCGGTGCTGCTCAGCCAGTCGTCGGCACAGAGCAGCTCATCGCGTGGGGTGTGGGAGCCGGAGGGGGACCAGTCAGGGCCCAGGGCGATGGACACGCCCAGGGTTCGGGCCACATGGGCCGGGGTCGTGCCACCGTAGAGCGAGAGGTTGGAGCGGGGGGACCAGATCACGCCGGTGCCTTCGGAGGCCAGCCGGGCCAGCTGCGCGGTGGTGGCGTTGCTGCCGTGAACGACGACGAAGCCCGGACCGGTCATGCCGATCTCGTGCATGTAGTCCAGCTCGGAGCCGACGCTGGAGTTCCAGCCCTCGGCCACGTGGTCCAGGATCACGTCCCGGCTGCCGTCGGCCAGCTCCTCGCGGTACTCCTCGGCGTCGCCGGCATCGACCGAGCTCGTCACGGTACGGGAGCTGTAGTCCATGGCGTAGTCCAGGCCATGGGCCCAGTCGCTCTCATCCAGGTTCCGCAGGCCGCCGCTGATGCAGGAGTCGTAGTACACGCCTACGGCAGAAGTGGAGCCGCCCCCGATGGCGCGGGTCTCGGCCCAGCGCATGATCTGGCAGCCGTAGTCGCCGATGATGTCGTTGTAGGCGCTCTTGTACTCGAAGTAGCGTCCGTCGCTGCGCCAGTCGTAGCGATCGCTGAACTCAGGACCGATGCGCCACGGGGGCAGGGAGTTGTACTGCATGTGGTCGTGAGAATCGATCACGCCAGCGCCGATGATGCCCTCGGTGCAGACCACCGTGGCTTGGGAGACATCGCAGTCGCCTACGCAGGTGATCTCGCCGTCCTGGCTCAGAACGACGCCGAACTCGGGCCCGCTCTCCAAAAGAAGGACGCCAGAGAGGGCCACGCCCTCGCTCCCGGTCTGCGGGGTGCAGTCGCCCAGTGCAGGCCCCTCGGTGATCAGGGCTTCGTCTTCCAGGCCGGTATCAACGGTCCCAGTGTCAGCGGTGTCGTCTACGTCGTCACCGCCTTGGCGGTCCTTGCAGGCGAGAAGAGCGAGAACAAAGAGCACGAGGGCCTCCGGAGTCTATGCGGTGTAGCCTGCCACGCATGATGTCGGCCCTGCTCATCGGCGCTTCTTTGGCGCAAGGTTTCCCAGAAGACACGCAATGGCGCCCTGAGGAGGGGCTGCGCACTGTCGTGGCACTTCGCAGCGGTGCATCGCTGTGTGCAGGCGTGGTGGTGAACGCCCAGGGTCAGGTGGCCACCGCCTACCACTGCGTGGCGGGCGCGAAGGTTCAGGTCAAGACCCGAGACGGCCAGAGCTTCAGCGCCACGGTCATTGCCTCAGACACCAAGCAGGACATCGCTCTGCTCGATGTGCCTGGGCTCCACGGGCATCCATGGGCGGAGATGGCCAAGGGTGTCCCCAGCATCGGCGAGACAGCCTGGGCCCTGGGCCATCCCTTTGGCAGTGCGAGCGAGCAGTCCTCCAGCTTTGATGGCCTGCTGATGTGGAGCGCCTCAAAGGGCGTGGTCAGTGGCGTGGGGGAGCGCTGGGTGCAGGTGGATACGCCAGTGAATCCGGGCAACAGCGGCGGTCCCATCGTGAACGCCCAAGGCGAAGTTATCGGCATTGCGAGCCGTAAACTGGATGGGGACGGCGTAGCTTTTGCCGCGCCCGTCGCCGCCCTTGAAGCGCTGATGGAGAGCCCCGAGCACCGCAGACTGGGGGGCAGCTACGGCGCCGGCCTGGACCTGTGGATGCCCATCTCATTGGACCAGGCGCCCAGCATCGGCGGTCATGTTCAGGCGGATGTGAGGGACCGGGTGGTGCTCTCCGTGGGGGCGGCGGCTGGGCTGGACCGACGGTGGCGTGCCCTGAGCCGCAACGAGGCGGTCTCATGGACCTCGGGGGTGGCGCTGCTCTCTGGCCGGGTTCGCCTGGGAGACGGGGTGTGGAGCACCAGCTTCGATCTCGGCGTTGGAGGCATTCTGCTCAGCTCCCAGCTCCCGCCACCCGAAGACCTGCTGATCACGCGACCGGGTCCCCTGAGCTTTCAACCCGCCGCGCAGCTGCAGGTTGAGGTCGCAGGCGGGGCGAGCTTCCGAGTCTTGGTCAGTCAGGGTCCCGAAGGACCCCAAGTGAACATCGGGATGGGGTGGGCTTGGCCTGGCCGACTGGGTGTCTGGTAGCCGAACGCCGGCTCAGCCCTCGCCAGCCTTTGCGCTGCGCTCCATCAACGAGGCCATTGCGGTGTCCACGTCGATCTTGCCGTGGGCGATGGCGTAGACCATCTTGGTCAGGGGAATCTCAACCCCCAAACGCTTGGCCAAGGCCAAAGCCGTACCCGCGGTGAGAACCGCCTCGTTGTCGGTGTGGTCCCTGGGGCCGCCCAGGTCCCGGCCCACCTTGTAGGCTTCGTGGTCAGGAAGGGAGAAGCTGGCCACCAGATCGCCAATTCCAGCGAGCCCTCCGAAGGCGCCTGGGTCGACGTTCACAGCGGCGGCCAGGCGTCGCATCTCCGCCAGTCCACGGCTGATGACCATGCCGCGTACACCGGCCCCGGCCTGCATCTGGTCTGCGACGCCGACGGCGACGGCCAGGACCTGTGCCATGGCACCAGCCAGCTCGATCGCTTCGGGATCATCGCCTGTGTATACGCGGCACTTTGGGCTGTGCAGGGCCTGTTGTCCCATTCGGTTCACGTCGTCGAAGCGGCTGGCCACGATGGCTGCGGTGGGTACGCCCTTGAGCACTTCAGCGGGAATGACTGGGCCACCCAGAATGCCCACACGGATGACGGGGCTGATCTGAGGCAGCAAGTGGGTGAGCCAGCGGCCAGTGTCTGGATCCGGTCCTCGGGTGCAGAAAATCACGCGGTGCTGTGGGCCCAGGTTCAGCTCGCGAACGGCGTCGCGCACTTCCCAGGCCATCACGCCGAGCAGGATCAAGTCTGCGTGGGCAGACACCTCGGCGAGCACCTTGGTGACGGCCATCTTCCGGCGGGGCTTGCGACCGGTGTAGCCCAGCAAGACCTCGTTTCCGGCTTCGATGCAGAGGGTGGCCAAGGCCTGGCCCCAGGCGCCGTCGCCGACGATTCCGACGCGAATGGCAGCAGAGGTGCCGTCTGGATTGAGCTTGCTCATGGCTGCACTCCTACGTCAGGAGAACCGGAAGGCAAGCCTGGCGGACCGGGTGGCTTGGGGCCGCGTGCTGCGTGGGTGTCCTCGCTGTCCAGGCCGTACCCAACCATGCGGTTTCGGTAAAAGAGCAGCAGTTCTGGGTCCACGACCAAGGTCGCGCCGACCTTTCGGATGGCGTTGCGGGTGTGGAAGCTTGCGAAGCGCTGAAGGGCGACCCGCAGAATCTCCTCGGCGGTGTCCGGGGTGCTCAAGCGCACATGACCGGCTTGCTGCAAGGGCCGCAGCGAGGCCAGCACGTGCTCGATCTCGGCCACCACGTCGGGTTTGTCCATTCGGCGACCCCCGGCCTCGATGCGGACCAAGCGCCAGGTGTCCAAAGTGGGGTGCCGCTTCTCAAAGACGCGCCAGGCTGCCATGGCCGCCAAGTGGGTCGAGAGGATGACGTTGTCGCGGTGGTAGGCCTTCACCAATGCCCGGGCCAGCCCTTCGGTGTACTGCCGGTCGCGCTGGGCGTCCCACTCCACCAGCCCCTCGCTGTCCCGCACGTAGCGACGACGGTCGATGGGCTTGCCCATCGGGTCGATGCTGCGTCCGCGCTCGTCCACGGGGTTTCCAAGGGGGTCCATGGGGGCCCCGAAGGTGACGTGTACGCCCTCGTCCAGGGCCAGGATACGCCGCAGGAAGCTGGCGACCGTGCGTGGCTGAGAGAACTCGTCGTCCCCGATGATGTAGCGCTGCTTTCCCTCACGAGCGAGGTTGTCGCGCATCAGGGTCTCGGCCTCGAGCACAAGCTCCGTCGACAGGGTGAGTGGGACCACAAAGATCTCGCCGTCCTCGCCACGGCCCTCGTTGAGGTTCTCCTGCCAAGCCTGCAAGCCGGTGCCGAGCAGTCCCTTCTTCAAGTTCTTCTCGACCATGCCGGAGCGAGAGCGTGTGCCGCCGGGGAAGAAGAGGCTGTGGTGGCCGTGGCGCAGGATCTCGACCGAGTAGTCCTTCAGGGTGTCCTTGTAGAGGCGGCCCTGTTTGCGGCGGTCCACGGTGTAGGCGCCCAGGCGACTCATCCAAAAGGCCATCATGGGGTTGGAGAAGAGGTTGAGCCCTGCCCCGTAGGCGAAGGGCGGCAGGCCGAGTTGATACAAAGCGTATCCAATCAGCGGGCTGTCCAAGTTGGAGAGGTGCGTTGGCGCCAGGATGATGGTCCCGCGCTCCGCCAGCCGCTTGATCTGCTCCACAGGCCCTTGGATCTGAATCTTGTCCGAAGGGTCCAGGTCACGCATCAGCAAGCGCTTGGGGTCCGTGGCGCTCACCAGGTTGCTCAGCGCCCGAGGGAGCACGCGCGTGGCCACTTTGTAGGCGCGGGTGGAGAAGGGGTTGTGGATCTCCTCGCCATAGCCCCGAACAAGGCGGCGCAATGCAGCCAGGAGACTGGGCCTGGAGCCATCGGTGATGGCACGCGCGGCGTTGTCGATCTCAGCGAGCTCCTCCGGGGCAGGCGCGCTGTCCTCGAAGCGAAGTCGCTCTTTGTAGACCGTGTCCGAGAGCAGCTCGGCGAGTTGGGCGGGGGACATCCGATCAAAGCGGCGCTCGGCCCTGGCGACCAGGGAGTCTGCTACTGCGGGGATGCTCGGCGACTGGAACATTGGCGGTTTGTTTGACACGGCCTGATGGTAGCGCGAGATGGGCTCAAGACTCACGGGTGTGCCCTTGCTTTGAGGCGCAGGCGCCTCTTTTGGCCTGTCCCTTGGACACCCGGAGCGAAGGATTGGCGTATTCTTCGACACGCCCCGTTGGCAGCAACGCCACCAAAGCTGGGTGTCTGAAGGAACAGACAAGGGTGCCTCTCTTCTCGCTGCTGCTGGGTCTGCTGGGGTGTGGTCTGGAGACCTACAACGAGGACTCCGCCATCGGTCCACGCTTTGAGCTGCTCCCAGAAGGGGAGCTGAGCTTTCAGCGGGTGCCTGCAGACAAGGCCACCCAGTCCACCTTGACCGTGCTGAGTACTGGAGATGAGCGCATGGTCATCGACGCGGTCGCGCTGAGCGGGCCCCATGCCGATCGCTTCGCGCTGCCCACGGAGCTGCCGCTCCCCATCAGTCTGGCGCCAGGGGTCGAGTTCCCGATCAACATCTCCTTTGAGCCCACCGCCGCCGGCCAGTTCAGCGCTCTGGTCGAGGTGACCCCCATCGTCGGTCCTGTCCTGACAAGGCGAATCGTCGGCCAAGCCTGTGAGGCTCAAGGTGGCGCGGACCTCTGTCCACCCTGACTCCTATAGACTCAGCGGCCAAGCCTGCGGAGAAAGAATGATCTCAGATGCGCTCACCGACGGAATCCGAGTGCGCGTTCGCAGCGCTTTCGTGCCCGGACGCAGTGACCCCAGCCGGAAGTTCTGGTTCTTCGTGTACCAGGTCACGATCATCAACGAAGGGGAGCAGGCCGCCACCCTCAAGTCTCGCCACTGGGTCATCCAAGACGGCACCGGACACGTGGAGCACGTTCGCGGCCCGGGTGTGGTCGGAGAGCAGCCCCGCCTGGAGCCGGGCGCCGAGCATGTCTACACCTCTGGATGCCCCCTGAGCACCAACATCGGCAGTATGAAAGGCAGCTTCGAGATGCACCGGGACGACGGGCAGATCTTTGAGGCGCAGGTGGCTGGCTTCACCCTGGTGGACCCAAGCACCATCAACTAGCAGCCGCCGGGTCCTTCCTGCGCTGCCAGAAACAGGGCCCATCCTGGCCCTTCCTTGGCGGGGGCTCCGTGTTGGGCCCGCAGGATGCGCTCGGTGTGGTCGGCCCGCGCGGGACTCATCCAGTCTCTGTGCAGGAGCACCAGCGAGAAGCCAGCGGCGCTGAGCTGAGGTTGGGGGGAGCAATCAACCGCCTTGAGGGACTCTCGGTGGTCCAAGGCATAGAGAAGCGGCGAGCTGGCCCAAGCGCTGGGCTCCTCGGGCGAGGACACCAAGGAGCTGGCTCGGCCATGGCTGAGGGTCTGGAGGAGCGCGTGGTCTCGCAGGGACTCCTGCTCCAGTGCTAGGCCAATGGGGGCTGAGGGCAACTCCAAGACGGCCCCAGGTGGGGGACGAACGAGGGCGTATTCCAGCTCTGGGTCCAAGCGCGCCAAGTAGAAGCTCGCTGGGAGCTCCGGTCGTATGGCCGCCCCCTCAAGCGCCAGTGGCAGCGCAGCCAAGAGCACCCAGGAACCAAAGCGGGGATGCAGCCAAGCGACAGCGGACGCGGCCAACACCGCCAGCGGCACTACCCCGACTATGGCCAAACGGGACCAGCCAGAGAGTCCGCCCAGGACGGGCAGCGGGGCGAAGAGCGCTGCAGGGCCCGGCAGGATGTGGTCCCCAAGTGCGATGGCCGGCCCCAAGGCCAAGAGAGCCAAGAGAGCGGCCAAGGCGGCCCAGCCCTTCTCCCGCGAGACGCCAAAGAAGGCCAAGAGCAGCGCAAAACCTCCCGGAAACAGCAGCCGGTCCCCGAGCTGCCCGGAGAGGGTGCCAGGCCAGAGCTCGGCGAGGCGTGCCGGTGCGGCCACGACCTCTTCCCCGCTCACGCGCCGCAGCCACCAAGGGTCCGCGCTCAGGTGTTGGCTGAGCAGCACACCTGCCGCCACGGCAGCCAGGGCGCCCATCGGCAGGAGCGGCCACTTCGGCAGGTCTTTGGAGAGCAAGTAGAGGGCGGGGAGCAGGAGCATCAGCCCGAAGATCAGAGGCTGCCACCCCGAGAGGGCCAGTGCTGCAAAGCCCAGAGCAGCTCGGCCCAAGCGAGGCCAGCTTGGCCTGCGGAAGGCCGAGAGCGCCCAGCTGAGTACCAGGGCTGTCCAGGCCCAGGCCCAATACTCGCTGCGTCCGCTGGAGAGGGCCACTCCTTGCAGGTAGGGAGAGCAGGCCAAGACCAGTCCCAGCACCGTGGCGGCCTCGGGGGTGGAGGGGTGCAGCTGCCGGCCCAAGCGGAAGCCGCCCCAACCCGCCAGCAGCACCGTGCTGGCGCAGAGCAGGTTCCATCCCACAACCGCGCCCCGCAGGCCCCAGATCTTGCCCGGCCAGAGCCAGATCAGGTTGAGCGGGTCGGCCAGATCCGAGCGCATTCCTTGAGGAAAGTTGGCCAGCCCGCTCTGCCTCAGGCCCGGACTCTCAAAGCCAGAGAGCAGACCGAAGATGTGCGTGCTGGCCTCGCCGGCGGGACTCCCCAATACGATGCGCGTGGGGTCCGAGAGCACTGGGAGCAAGCAGATCAGTAGGCTGAGCAGGAGCGCTACCCAAAACACCGCTTGGGCCCGCTGTAGCCGACTCACTCGTACTCGCTGTACTTCTCCATGCGTCCAGCGACCTTGGATGCAGGGTATTTTTCGGCGTTCATCGCCAGCTTCTCTTGGAAGGCCGAGGCCAGGTCCACCTGAGCATGTTCGGCCAGGTTGAGCAGGCAGATCAGCACGTCCGCCAGCTCATGGGGCACCTTGTCCACCCGCGAGGCCACTGGGGGCTGGGGCCCCTGGTCGGTGCTCCACAAGTAGAGCTCCAAGACCTCGGCGGCCTCGACGCTCAGAGCCATCGCCAGGTTTCTGGGGTTGTGGTACTGGCCCCAGTCGCGCTCTTGGTTGAAGGCGCGCAGCTGAGTCTGGAGCTCGGCCAGGGTGACCTTGTGGTCCTGGTCTCGCTCCATCTCGCTCACGACTTCTCGACCAGGAGGATGTGCTCCTCGCGCATCAAGCCGGTTCCCATGTCCTGGCGGCCGCCGGATGCGCTGGCCACGACGGTGAGGCCTGCATCCCGAGCTTCCATGGTCAGTGGCTTGAGCACGGGAATCACTCGGTTCTCCATCACACCGTCGCCGATGACGATTGCGGCGCGGCCGTTGCGGTGCAGCTGGTGTGGCACCCGGGTCATCCAGGTACGCAGGTCTTCCTTCCAGTTGAACATCGCCTCGCGGGGGCTCTTGTTAAAGGCCCGTCGGGAGCCCATCTCCTGGTTCCAGATCTCTGGGCTGTCCCAGTTCAACCAGGCCAGACGCAGCTGCTGAAAGGGCAGGTAGTCGTAGACGCCAGGGTAGGGCGGGCTGGTCAGGATGCTGTGGACCAGATCTGGAGGATCAGACTCCAAACCTGACATTTGAACGATCTGCGCCTCCGGGGTCTCCTCTGGAACGTCGGCTGCAAAAGCCTCCCAACGGCGCCCGAGCTCGCGGGCCTTCTTGTGGAAGAGGATGGCGGTCGTGCCAATGGGACGGGTGCGCTCCACGCGCTGGGGGCTGGTGTCCGAGCGGCGCAGGGAGACCTTGATGAGCATCGAGGAGAGCACGAGCTCCAAGGCGGCCCGCACTTCGGGGTCCGACTCAGCAATGCCCTTGCGAATGCCTTCGATCTCAAGCGCCACGTGTGGCTCGTACCAAGGCTTGACTCGGGAGGTGATGAAGGGCGGCGGGTACTCCTCGTTCTCCTGGGCTTCTTTGGCGATGCGCCTGGAAGCGGAGCGGAACTTGGTGATCCGCTCTGGCGTCCAGAGGCGGGTGCGGCCGTTGCTGATCGCGATGGCCACCGGCGAGATGTCGCTGCCGAAGGTCTCGCGGCCATCCAGCATGCCTTCGACCAGGCTCGTTCCGCCGCCACAGAAGGGGTCGAAGAGACTGTCGCCTGGCAGCAGCTCCAAGAGCGCGCGTGCGGTCTCGGGGTGCAGGCCTGCTGGGTAGGTGTGGAAGCCGTGGGTGTGGCGATCCTCTCGGCCTTCTTGGGCCAAGGCCTTCTCCAGCGCATGGGCAACGCCCTGGGCACCCTTGGAGTGGATGTGGGTGAGGGGCAGCCAGCCGGCTGTTCGCTTTTGGTCAGCCACGGTAGGCCTCGTCCTGAGTGATGCTGGAGAGCACCCAGGCGTGTTCAGCGCCCACGATGCGGGTCCCGCAGTAGCCGCACACGCCGCCCAGGTCGACCCTATCGAGTGGCGCTGCGCAGCTGGGGCAGTGTTCGGTGTCGGCGCTGGCGCTGGCGTCTCCGCCTGCCATTCGCACAAAGGTCCAGTATTCCGAGAACATACGGGCCTGGTTCTTCGAACCGCCGACCACCTGTCCCTGGGCATTCTGAGTCCAGTCGCGCATCTGGGCAAAGATGCGGAAAGTGACGGCCTCGTAGTAGGCGTCCAGGCTGACCTTGACGGTCTGGACGCGTTTGATCTGGATGTCTTCCAGGGCGTTCTGTAGCCCCGCCCGTTTGTAGTTCTCGATCCAGTAGCGGTGGGTCTGAAAGAGAGCGTCGGTCTGGAAGGGACGGGCCTTTTCCCAGCGCCCGCTGGACCACGCCTCCTGAAGGGCCATGAAGACCTTGCGCACCCGGGTCTCCAGCTCGCTCCACTGAAGCTCCGGGTGGCGGGCCAGGAGCGCGCGGGTGTGGGCTGGAAGCTCGGGATCCAAGACCGTAGGCAGATCGGTCCCGGTCTCCATGCCGCCGCCCAGGCTCAGAGAGGGGGCGGTGGCAGGACGGCTTGCCAAGAGCTGTGCGTCGAAGAGCTGCCACTGCAAGCGGCCATCTGAGATGCCGTTGCCGCAGTAGGTGCACTGGCCGTTGGGGTCCGTCTCCAGCGCCGCGCCACAGGCAGGGCAGCGCAGAGCCTGCATGCGATCGGGAGGCGGGGAGTGGGCGGCCGCCAGGCGTCGGAAGGTCCACCGCTCCTGGATCCACAGGGGCTTGCCTGCGACGGTGACGTTGGCCTCGAACTCAACGACGATGAAGGCCTGGGGAGGCTGCAAGCTCACGCTGAGGATGCGGGAGGCCCCCACGATCACGTCCGCGGTGGCCACCGGCTTGCGCTGCTTGAGCTGGCTTTGGGCCTCGCTGGTGAGCATCGCCTGAATCGCGCTGTAGTCGCCGCTCGATCGGAGCTCGTGGACACGGGTGAAGAGCAGCTGCACCAAGTCCAGGAAGAGCGGCTCGCTGAAGCCAGGGTCGGCCTCTTTGAGTAGGGCCATGCCGCGTTGAGGTCTGGGCACGTTGGCTGGACCGCGCTGGATGGTGCGTACCTTGCCGCTGGGGCCGCCGCGGGTCTTGGAGTAGATCGTGAAACCCACCACGCCCAAGGTCAGAGGGATGCCGACGACCGGGTGCTCGATGCAGAGCCAGAGGAGCAGCCCGACCAGGTCGCCATCGGAGCTCGAAGAGCCGCCGCCGCTGTAGCTAGAGCTCGAGGAGCTGGATCCGCCCCCGTAGTTCTGCCCACCGCCCACCCGGGCCTCGGCCGGCAATGAGAGCGCCAGTGTCAGCACCAGAGCGCTGCCCCCGAGCATGGCCCGAAGCGCCCTCATGGGTGGATCCGGGGGGCGTTGGAGATCAGGTTCTCGCTCTCCCCCTGGCTGGGCAGGTGTTCGGAGAGCACTTCCCCCAAGGCCTCCAGGCCACGCACCAAGCTCTCGGTGTCCGCGAAGGACCAAGAGAGGGACTCGAGGATCGCAGGAGGCACATGTCCGCTCACACCCACGTCCGGGAGCACGCGGATCTCATCTTCGAGCAGGGAGAGGTAGATCAGCACCCCGCAGCGGTCGCGCGTGGCGTGAACGGCCTCCTCGTGAAAGGCGGCATTGGCAGCATGGTCCACCTGATCGGCCTTGCGGTCCGTGGAGGCCAGATGCCGCATCACCCACGGCAAGCGGCGAGAGGCCCAGGCCACCCCGGCGAAGAGCAGCATCAGGTCCACAGGGATCCAGGCGGCGTGGAAGTCTGCTGGGGCGAAGAGTGCGACGACGAGCCCCAGGGCTGCAGCGCAGATGCCGGCGAGCAGGGAGAGATCTCGGTAGCTGCCGCTGCGCCCTGAGACGACCACGACAAGCTCCGCTTCGGTGGTGGCTTCGATCCTTCCCACGGCGGCTTCGACGGCGTCGGAAAATGCGGTGTCTGTCTGGAGCACGGGTGAGCCACCTTGGCGCCAGCGAGGTCAGGCTGGGCATGGCCATGATAGCGTCCTGACCCCTCTTGCTCACGGAAGCTTCTTATGCGCATCCACTCCGAGTCCGTCGTGAACCACGGCCAGAACGAAGCCTACTTGGCCTACCGGGACCATCTGCCCGAGTTTGCCACCTACATCGATGACATCCAGAAGATCGTTGTCGAGTCCCGCCAGGAGACTGAGGGGGCTGTCAAGCTGCACAATGTCTGGTTCGCCAAGAGCGAGATTCCCACCTTCGCCAAGGCCTTTCTCAAACCAGAGATGCTGCGCTGGGACGACTTCGCCGAGTGGCGTGACGGCGAGATGCGCTGTCACTGGGAGATCAAGCCCCGGGCCTTCACCGACGCGGTCAAGTGCAGCGGCACCAACACCTTCGTGGACTTGGGCAACGGCACCACCCGGGTGGTCTTGGAGGGTGATCTGAGCATCAACCTGAAGGGAATTCCCGGTGTCCCCCGCATGATTGCCGGACGAATCGGTCCCAAGGTCGAGAAGTTCATCGTCTCGATGATCACGCCCAACCTGAAGAAGACCAACACGGCCCTGGGCACGTGGATGGACCGCCGCTGAACGCGCTCTCTGGGGGCTAGCTCTGGTTGGCCTGCAGGGCGTAGCCGTCCTGCACTTCCACCAGCAGACCGCGGTCCAGCAGGGGCTCGGCCAGATCGAGCAAGGCGTGCTCGCTCAGATCCAAGAGCGCGCTGAGCTCCGGCAAGGCCACCGGGTCTGTGGCGGTCACCCGCAGCAGCTCTTGTTGGCGGGGGGAGAGTCCCACCAGGCCTCGAGCCAGGGGCTGGACGTAGCCGGCGACGGCGCCGGGGCGGCCGCGGGTGCGTCCCAAGATCTCTGGGCCGCGCGCGACATCTTGGTCGGCGGCGGCCAGCATGAGCTGAACGTGGTGCAGCTCCAGGGGGGTAGGGGAGAGGTGCCGTGCGCCCAGATTGGTCAAGGGCATCAGCGGCCGTTGGCTGCGGATCAGACAGAGGGCCGGCAGCTGCTCGGCCAAGAGCCTGGCCGCGAAGCGCAGGACCTCTCGGCCGCCGCCCTGGCAGTGCACCAAGGTGGTCTTGGCTTCGGCCAGCTCAGAGAGCAGCTCCTTTGGGGTCTCCCCGGGGCCTTGGCGAACGCGCATGCCTTCTCGGCGGGCCAAGGCGATGCTCTCTTGGATCAGGGTGCGGCGCCCACAGCCCTCGCCGCCGTGCAGCACGATGACCTGCGTTCCGCCGTCCAGGGCGGTGGCCATGGCCTCGCGCAGGGCACCGCGTTCCCGTGACATGCCCACGACGGGGAGCTGGGTTGGGCTGCGCAGGGCCCTTCGCAGGCGGCCGCTGAGCCCTTGGCTCTTCGGGCGCCGTTCGGCGGTACGGGCCAGCATCTGCAAGATCAGCTCGTCCAGGGCTCTGGGCATGCGCGGGACGCGGGAGGAGGGGGGCTCCGGGAAGGTGCTCAGGGGCAGGAAGGCCAAGGCCGCCGGGTCACCGGAGCGGAAGGGGGCCTGGCGTGCCACCAGGGTGTAGAGGATGGCACCCAGGCTGTAGATGTCGCTGGCCAGGGAGGGGGGCTCGCCACGCAGCAGCTCGGGGCCGACGTAGCCCAATGTCCCGTTGAAGCCCTCGTCTCTGGAGGCATGGGCGGCTGGATGGGCGGTGCCCAGGTCGATCAATCGGGGGGACCCGTAGGCGTCGACCATCACGTTGCTGGGCTTCAGGTCTCCGTGAAGCAGCCCCTGGCTGTGCAGGTGGGCCACCGCCTCGGCGAGCCTGGCGCAGAGCTCGGTGCGCTCGGCCAAGCTGCACTGGGAGCCCCAGGTGGCCAGGGTGCTGCCCTGGATGTACTCGGTTGCAAGCCAGTTTCCCTGGGGATCGGCGTTGACCATTCGGACCACGTAGCGGTGGTTGAGGGACTCCAGAGCAGCGACCTCCCTGCGAAGCCGCGCAGCTTGGGCACCATCTTCGGAGACCTTGAGCGCCACCTGGTGGCCCTGGTCGTCCAAGGCCAGCCAGACGCGTCCGCCCGAGCCCACACCCAGTAGGCGCTGGGTTCGGAAGGGCCCAACGCGGGACCCAGGTCCCGGCGTGCCAGTTCTGTGATTGGAGCCGCTCACGCCAAGGAGGATAGGGAAACTCTGTGCGCGATGCGAGCGCTCAACTCAGGGAGTCTCCATGCCCGATGCCAGCGCCCCACTTCGCCTGATCGCCCTGGGAGGCTCCGAGGCCGCCGCGCAGAGCATCGGCAAGGTCCTGGGTGTCGTGCCTGTGCCCAGTCATGAGACCTGGTTTGCCTGCGGCGAGGGCAAGGTGGTGGTGGACGACAACGTGCGCGGTTGCCGGGTCTTCCTCTTGGCCAACCCTGTGGTGCCCAAGGGAGAGCGCAGCATCTACGACCGTCTGATGATGACCTTGAACGCGGTCGAGGCCCTGGCCTTGAGCGACGCCTACGAGGTCACGGTGGTGATGCCCTACTTCCCGGGCGCGCGCCAAGACAAGCGCAAGGGCAGGACGAGAGAGGGGATCACCGCGGGGCTAGTCGCGCGCATGCTCGAGGTAGCCGGCGCCGATCGCGTGCTCACGGTCGAGATCCACAACGAGGCCATCGCGGGCATGTTCAACCCCAGAGAGTGTACTTTGGAGAACATCTATCTCCACAAACACTTCGGACCTTGGCTGCGCGCCCAGGGACTGTGCGGGGACACGGTCGTGAGCCCGGATGTAGGCGGCCTTGAGCGCGCCCGCCGCTACGCGGAGACCCTGGGCTTGGCCATCGCCACGCTCTCCAAGGAGAGGGACTACACCCACCCCAATGAGGTGCTGCGCAGCACGCTTCTGGGCACCGTTGAGGACCGTGATGTGCTGATGGTGGACGACATCGTGGACACGGCCGGCTCGGTCTGTGCCGCGGTCCGGGAGCTCAAGGCCCAAGGGGCGCGCAACATCACCGTCGCCTGTGCCCACGCCCTGCTCAGCGGTCCTGCCTGGTCGCGTCTTCAAGCGCTTCGCGAACAGGCGGAGCAGGAGGGTTGGCGCTTCACCGTTGCGGGGACCAGCGCGGTGACCCACCCGGAGGCGCCAGCCTGGTACTGCAGCTACCCCCTGGAGCCACTGATGGCCCGAGTAATCCGCAGCATCCACTCGCGGGGCAGTGTCACCCGCGTGCAGGATGCAAGTCAGGTATCTGAGGAGGATGGAGCGTGAACGTGTTGCTGTTATTGCCTGCATTGGCTTTGGCTCAAGAGCCAGCGCCCGAGTCTGCCCCCGAGCCCCAAGCTGAGGTCGCGGTCCAGGCCACCAGCCCCTTCCATCAGATCGCCGAGCGCTGGACCTTCAGCCCCTACTGGGACCCCCTCGGCAACGTGAGCATCTATGGCGGCTCCGGCAACCAAGTCTTGGCTTGGAACCTGGGCCTTCAGGGTGGCGTGAACTACTGGGACTCCCAGACCATCCTGGCCGGACGGACCCGGGCTCAGGTGATGGGCACCTTCGTGGGCGGCCTAGCTGGAACCGACCTCCGCCTGGGAAGCTTCATTGGGCCTCAGGAGAAGATGTGGTCGCTGATGAGCGGCTTGGACGTCTTCCGAAACGGCTTCACCAGCTCCAGGATGAGCCTGCCCGTCAGTTGGGGCGTGGAGCTCCCGGTGGTCCTCACCTTTGGTCCGCCCGAGGTCGCTTTCTTGGCCGGTGTCAGCACCGCTTGGCTGGCGGAGCCTTCCCGCCGCGTGAACTGGGACGCCACGCCCAGCTTTGGCTTCGGCCACGAGTTCGGCTGGCGTGCCGGAGTCGCCATCAACATGGGCAACCTGACCGTCTCCGGCTTCTACACCAAGCGGAGCACCAGCCGTGGGCCAGTGCAGGGCTTTGGGTTCAACGTCGGGATCTAAGCCGCGCTACTGCTCGGGAGTGTGGCAGCCGTAGCAGCCAAAGCCGTCGTTGGTACCGTCGTTGACGTCCATGTCCAAGAGACCCGCCATTGCGGGCACCACCTCGGTGTACATGAACTCCACCGCCGGGCCTGCGTACGCCTCGGGCGGCGGCACAGAGAGCTGATGAATGTCGCTGGGCATGGCGTAGCCCGTGGCGTCCGCGTTGGAGCCGTGGCAGGTCGCGCAGTTAAAGTCCGCGTACTCCTCGGCGTCGTAGGCCTGGAAGATGGCCGCCATCGCTGGGGTCACATCGCTGGCCATATAGGCGCCCTTTTGGTCTTGGGTCATCTCGGCCCATGGGGGCAGCTCTTCAACGACGCTGTCGCCCGTCTCAGTGACCTCGTCTTTGGTGCAGGCGCTCAGGCTGAGCAGCACAAGGGATGCTGTGATGATTCTGGTCATGCTTCCTCACATTTTGGAGGCCGCAGCTTAGCGCTTTGCGCGCCGCATGTAGACCCAGGGCTGAGACACCGCATCTCATGGTCGGCACGATGCCCATTGCACCCTCTCCGTAGCCCCAGCGCAGGCAAGGGAGTAGGCTTCTGCCATGCGCATCATCACTCCCGACGCCCACGACTTCGAGATCGACCAGGCTCCTTGGTATTTGCCGGCCGGAGACGAGGTCCAGCTCTTCGAAACCGCCTGGCAGGCCAAGCTTCCGGTGATCCTCAAGGGGCCCACCGGCTGCGGCAAGACCCGCTTCGTGGCCCACATGGCCCACAAGCTGGGCCGGCCCTTGGTCACCGTGGCCTGTCACGAGGACCTGACCGCCTCCGATCTGCTCGGACGCTTCCTGATCCTGGGCGAGGAGACCGTGTGGTGTGACGGACCCCTCACGACGGCCTTGCGTCACGGCGCCATCCTCTACTTGGACGAAGTCGTAGAGGCGCGGAACGACACGATGGTGGTCATCCACCCCCTCACGGACGACCGCCGAATTCTGCCCATCGACAAGCTCGGCGCCAGCCTTCAGGCCCCCGACGACTTCATGTTGGTGATGAGCTACAACCCCGGCTATCAGTCGGTGCTCAAGGAGCTCAAGCAGAGCACCCGGCAGCGTTTCATCAGCTTGGAGTTCAGCTATCCAGAGGCTGAGCTGGAGCAGAAGGTGGTCGAGCAGGAGTCCGGCGTGGCGGCCAAGCACGCCAAGTCCCTGGTCAAGATCGCCGAGAAGGTTCGTCGGCTCACCGAGCGCGGGCTGGAGGAGGGCGTGAGCACCCGCCTGCTCATTCACGCGGGCACTCTGATGGCCCGCGGCATCGACCCGGCGCGGGCCTGTGAGGTGTCTTTTGTGCGCACCCTCACCGACGATGCGGATCTGCAACGCTCGATCCACGAAGTCGTCCGAGACTTCTTCTAGGTGGGCCTTGGTGACCGCCTCCGAAAACTCCGCCAGCAGCTCCAGGTCAAAGCCCGGGGCGTAGGGGAGAAGGCCCGCGTGGGAGCTGAGCTCCTGCGCCTGGACCGTGGAACCTTGCGCGCCTGGTCTGAACAGATCACCGCCGTCGAGGTCGCCATGGGTTTGCCCACAGCCCGGGCCTACACCGAGTTGGTCCTCACTGGGGCGCGCCGTCAGCGGCGCCTGGGCCGACAGCTGGCCTTGGACGTTCCGGACAACCTGGCCCGGGTCGCGGAAGGAGAGCGCAAGGAGTACCTGCGCCTGATGGGCATGGTGGTGCGGGAGCGCCCAGAGGCCGTGGGCATGGTCGCGCGAACCTTGCCGCGCCTGATGGAGCGCTTGGAGGGACCGGCGCTGGGCAAGTTCGTCGGCAGCGGCTTGGACATGCACGACCTGGACGCCGGCCGGGCCGAGGTCTTCCTCAAGGCCGAGTCTGCCTCGGGCCAGAAGGAGCTGGAGCGGCTCAGTCTGGGACTGCCTCTCTCGGCCGTGAGCCGCACGCTGGCCCTCTATGCCCGAGCCCACTGCGGCGAGGACGTTCAGATCCGCCCAGTTCCTGCGCGCCAAGGCCGCAAGGCCTTCTCCGAGGGACGGCACCTCTACTTGCCCGAGCGCGTGGACCGCTACGGCGATGAGCGGGACTTCACCGTCTACAGAGTGCTCGCTGCAAGAACCGCCGCCTACATCGAGTTCGGCAGCTTTGAGCTGGACTTGCGCAAGGTGCCTGGGGAGTGGGCCCATCCTGCCCACGACGAGAGCGACCTGGAGCGCTTCTTCCGCAGCTTCCCCAACAAGAGCCTGGCCCGCGACCTCTTTGCGGTGGTCGAAGACGCCCGGGTCGAGGGCGCCATGTTGGAGGAGTATCCAGGCTTGGCCCGGGACATTGACACCCTGCGTCCCGATGAGCTGGCCCTGCGTCCAGATCTCGAAGACCTGGCCCCAGTCGAGGCCATGGTCGAAGGCTTGCTCCAGCGCTCATGGGGAGTGGAGCATCCAGGCGGTGGAGAGCTGGGAGAGCAGGTGGAGCAACTCTGGCAACAGATCCAGCCTGCACTGGGACCACTGGCCTCGGTCGCGGACAGCGCTGCTCTGGTGCCCCAGCTCTACCAAGTTGCGGACGCGCTGCTCCGCAAGGTGGCCGACGAGCCTCCTCCTGACCCCAAGGAACAGGGAGGCGGAAAGGGGAAGCGGCCGCCCAAGCCAGAGGGCGGCTCGGACTCCAAGCCTCAAGACGGCGCGGGCGGCGGAGAGCAGGAGTACAAGGGCCTCGAGGCCAACGGTCTGGGCAGCGCGATGCGGCCGGAGGAGATGACGCCGGATGACCGGGCCGCCGATGAGCAGGCGCGCGAGGTGCAGGACGCCATGGCCGAGGAGGGCTTGGACGCCACCTTGCGAGAGATCCGGCGGGCCATGCGCCAGGACCGAGGGGGAGATGAGCGCAGCTACGATGAGATGGTGGCCTTTCTGGAGCGCAACCCACCCCCAGAGGGGGGACAGGTGGAGATCGGTCCCGAACGCGAGGCCATCGAGCGCGAGGCGCGGCACGGGGGACGCCCCCTGGACCCCGACGCTGACCCCAATGCCAAGGGTGTGATTCAGCCCGAGTGGGACCACGCCATTCAGGACTACAAGCCCGCTTGGGTCCAGGTCAAAGAGCACAAGCTGGAGCCGGACACCGGGGCGTTCGTCCAGGGCGTCCTGGATGAGTACGGAGCGGAGATTCGACAGCTTCGCCGACGCTTCCAGGCCTTGCGCCCCGAGCAGCTTCGACGCGTGCGCGGGGTCGTGGACGGGGATGAGTTCGACCTGGACCGCCTCATCGAGTCTCGGGTGGAGCGCCGCGCCGGTGGCACGCCCTCGGACCGCATCTACAGCCGCCACCACCGAAACCAGCGGGACGTGGCCGTGGCCTTCTTGGTTGACTTGAGCAGCTCCACCAACGAGGTGGCCGGAGAGACCGGCAAGCGCATCATCCACGTGGAGAAGGAAGCCCTGGTCATGATCGCCGAGGCGGTCGATGCCATCGGCGACTCCTGCGGCATCTACGGATTCTCCGGCTACGGCCGAGACCACGTGGCCTTCTACGTCGCCAAGGACTTCAAGGATCCCTACGACGACTCTGTACGCCGCCGCATCGGGCGCATGAGCCACAAGATGGAGAACCGAGACGGCGCCGCCATTCGCTATGCGGCCCGCAAGCTCATGGAGCAGCCCGCCAGCACCCGCCTCTTGGTGTTGCTCTCGGACGGCCGGCCCTTGGACTGCGGCTGCGACGCCTACTACGACGCCTATGCCCAGGCGGACACCAAGGTGGCCCTCCGGGAGCTTCGCCAACAAGGCATTCACCCCTTCTGCATCACCGTGGACCCCAGAGCGCGGGCCTACCTGAAGGAGATGTACGGCGAGGTTGGATTTGTGGTCATCGACCGCGCGGAGACCTTGCCCCAGCGCCTGCCGGCCATCTACCAGCGCCTGACGCGTTAGCTGCCCGCCATGAGCGGAAACAAGCCCAAGATCCCCTGGGACGAAGACGACCACGGCTGGGACCAGCCGGCGGCCATCGATCGCCCAGATCCCCCTTGGCCCGGAGTGGACATGGACAGCAGCGCGTGGGTGGTTCTTAAGTTTGGCGGCACCAGCATGAGCGGGGCCAGCAACGCTGCGACCATCGCCGATGTGCTCCGGCGCTGCGTTCAGGACGGCGAGCGGCCGCTGGTGGTGTGCAGCGCTCTGAGCGGCGTCACCTCGGCCTTGGAGCGCCTGCTAACCGAGGCGGTTTCCGGTGACGGCTCGGGGACCCTGGCCTGGATCCGGCAGCGCCACGAGGACCAGGCCATGGCCCTGGGGGTTCAGCTGGATCCCATGGCCCTGGAGTTCCTCAAGGACCTGGAGCGCTTCGTCAAAGGCGTGAGCTTGCTCGGAGAGGTCAGTCCGCGGCTGCGTGCGCGCACTCTGTCGGCCGGCGAGCTGCTCAGCACCCGCCTGCTGGCCAGCTACCTCCAGGCCAGCGGTCTGGACCTGCGGTGGATGGACGCCCGAGACCTGCTGACCTCGAGCGAGGAGACCCAGCTGGAGCGCCGCTACCTGAGCGCACAAGTTCCCTGGGCGCGGGACCCTGCGCTTGCGGACATGGAGGGCTCTGAGATCCTGCTGACCCAGGGCTTCATCGCCCGGGACCCATCCGGGGACACGGTGCTCTTGGGGCGCGGGGGCTCCGATACCTCGGCGGCCATCTTCGCGGCCAGAGTGGGGGCGGGACGCCTGGAGATCTGGACGGACGTGCCCGGCATGTTCACCGCCAACCCACGGGACGTCCCCAGCGCGCGGCTGCTGCGCTCCCTGGACTACGACGAGGCCCAGGAGCTGGCGACCACCGGCGCCAAAGTGCTGCACCCGCGGTGCATTGCCCCAGTGCGAGAGGCAGGCATTCCCCTGCACATTCGCAACACAACGGCCCCCGACCAACAGGGCACGGTCATCGCCTCCGACAGCGCCTCCGGGGTGGCCCAGGTCAAGGCCGTCAGCTCCCGCACGGGCATCACGCTTGTGGTGATGGACACGCTGGGAATGTGGCAGCAGGTGGGCTTTTTGGCCGATGCCTTCGCCATCTTCAAGAAGCACGGGGTGAGCATCGATCTGGTCGCCACCTCCGAGAGCAACGTCAGCGTGACCCTGGACTCCGCCGCCAACACCTTGGCTCCTGGGACCCTGGAACGCCTGATGGCGGACCTCTCGACGGTGTGCACCCCAAAGATCATCCGTGGCGCCGCCCAGGTCTCCCTCGTTGGCCGCCGCATCCGCGCCATTCTGCACAAGCTGGGGCCGGTCTTTGAACGCTTCGAGGACCAACGCGTCCACCTGATGAGCCAGGCGGCATCCGACCTGAACCTGAGCTTCGTGATTCCGGAGGAGCAGGCGGGGGCCTTGGTGAGCACCCTGCACAAGCGTCTCTTCGCCCGGGCCAAGGTCGACGATGTCTTTGGTCCAGCCTGGAGCGAGCTGACCCGCCCGGTAGAGAGCGTTCAGCCCCCGTGGTGGCGCAACAAGGCCGAGTTGTTGCTCGAGCAGGCCGCTCTGGGCACCCCCGCCTACCTCTACGACACCGAGACCCTGGATGCCCAGGCCCAGCGCCTGCTGAAGCTCCCGGTCGACCGGGTGCTCTTTGCCATCAAGGCCAATCCCCACCCGGAGATCCTGCGCCGCTTCTACGATGCCGGACTGGGCTTTGAGTGCGTGAGCCCCGGAGAGCTGGACCGGGTCAAGGCGCTCTTTGGAGAGCTGGGTCCAGAGCGTCTGCTCTTCACGCCGAACTTCGCGCCAAAGCAGGACTACGAGGCGGGCTTTGCCGCAGGTGCGCGCGTCACGCTGGACTCCGTGGCGCCCTTGCGCCTCTGGCCAGAGGTCTTCAGGGGGCAAGAGATCTTTGTGCGCCTGGACCCCGGCCGGGGTGATGGGCACCACCGCTTCGTGGTCACGGCCGGGGCCCAATCCAAGTTCGGCGTCCCACCCGCTGAAGTGGACGAGCTGATCGCGCTCTGTACCGCCAACGAGGTCAGAGTGGTGGGTCTTCACGCCCACGCCGGATCTGGCATCCACGACGTCTCCGCTTGGGCCGACAAGGCCAGCTTCCTGGCCCAGCTCGCCCAGTCCTTCCCAGATGTGCGCGTCTTGGATCTGGGCGGTGGCCTGGGTGTCCCGGAGCGCTCCGGTGCGCCAGGCCTGGACATGGTGGCCTTGGCCAAGGTGCTCCGAGCGGTCAAGTCCGCCCATCCCAAGTACGAGATCTGGCTGGAGCCCGGTCGCTTCTTGGTGGCTCAGGCCGGCGTTCTGCTGGGCTCGGTCACCCAGGTCAAGGACAAGGGCGCGCGCCTCTACGTTGGCGTGGACGCGGGCATGCACACCCTGATTCGGCCTGCGCTCTATGGGGCGTGGCACGAGATCGTGAACCTCTCGCGCTTGGACCAGGTTGGCGCGATTCGGGCCGACGTTGTGGGACCCATCTGCGAGACGGGGGATGTGCTGGGTCATGATCGACGGCTTCCGGACACTCAAAGCGGCGATGTGCTCCTGGTCGGCAACGCCGGTGCCTATGGGGCCAGCATGAGCTCGGACTACAACCTGCGGCCTCGGGCCCGAGAAGCGCTGCTGCCCTGAGCGGAGTAGGCTCTGGTATGCGCACGTGGTCCAAGCTGCTGATGACCCTGGTGCTGGTGGTCTCGATGACCCCCGGCTGGGGTGAGCTGCTTGAGAACTTGGAGCACTTGGTGCACGACGGGCACCTGGCGCACTTCTCCGAGCACGCCGATGAGCACGCCGATGAGCACGCCGCGGAAGATGAGCATGGCTGCAGCGCTCTGAGCCACAGCTGTGCCTGCCATGTCTCGGTGCCGGGCATCTTGACGGACTCGGACGACGAGCCGGTCTTGCCGGCGCAGTGGCTGCTGGGCACTCAGAACCCTTGGCAGGCACACCACCAGGGCGCGTGGGCCAACGGGCCCCCGGTGCGGCCCCCCAGAGCCTGAGCAGCACTCTGGTCAACGCCTCTTTGGTGTTGGCTGATGCCGTGCCATGGCCAGTGAACTGATCTTCAAGATCAGGTCTCTGGTCGTACTCAGAACTCAGGTTCAACCAATGTTTGTTGTGATGCTTCTCTCGGCGTCCTTGGCTTGGGGTTTCACCCCCGACCAGGCCGTTCGTCAATCTCTGGATGTTCACCCTCAGCTGGCCACCGCCCAAGGCCAACTCGCCACCGCCCAAGCCCAGCGAAACCAGGCCCGCGGCCTGCGCTACAACCCACAGCTTCAGGTTTGGGCGGCCAGCCCCGAGCGCGCCGACATGGACGCGAGCCTGCCCCTCTCCCTGAGCGGAGAGGGCTGGTTTGCGCGACAAGCGGCCGGCCATCAAGTGCGCGCAGGCACAGAGTCCCTTCGGCGGACCCAGCTCATCGTCGCAGCTGAGGTGCGGCGCGCCTACGCCCAAGCCGCCGTCGCGGTGGGGCTGGTTGGCGTTGCGCTGGAGGGCCAAGAGCTGGCCGCACGACTGCGCTATGGCGTGGGTCGAAAGTTCCAAGAGGGGGAAGCCTCGGATCTGGAGCTGCGCCTGGCCAAGCTCACGGAGACCCAGGCTGCGGTGCGCTTGCTGGAGTCCCGGCAGCAAGAGGCCATGGCCTTGAGACGCCTGGTCTCTTGGGTGCAGCTTCCGCTTGGGGCCTCGGATCTGGACGCCGACCCACTCTCGACCGTGCCCGTGAGCAGCACAGCGAATGGGGAGACTCGCAGCGACGTCTTGGCCGCGCAGTCCGCTTTGCAGGCCGCTGAAGCGCAGCTACGACTGGCGCGCGCTTCGGCCTTGCCGCCCGTCTCTGTTGGCTTGGGCGTAGAGCTCGAAGGCGGTCAGCCGGCCATTGGGCCCAGCCTTGGGGTGAGTCTGCCTCTGGCGAGCCGCAATCAAGTGGGTCGTGCTCAGGCTCAGGCCAATGTGCAGGTCGCGGAAGCGCAGCTCTCCGGCCTGGAGGCCCAGGTCGAAGTGGAGCGCCAGACCGCGCAGCTGCGGGTTGAGCAAGGAGAAGGGCTGACCTCGGGCTCCCTCCATGCGCCGATGGGTGAGCTCCAGGACGCCCATGACGCCTTGGCGTCCGTCGAGGCCGGGGTGTTGGCCGGCGAGATCGGCCTCTCCTCCGCTGTGCTGCTTCAGTCGCAGATTCTGGATGGCGAGGCGGCGGTCGTTCGCTTGCGGGGCTTGCTGGCCGATGCGGCGCTGGATCGGATGCTGGCCATGGATGACGCGGCGCTCCTGGGAGGTGCCCCGTGATGTTCTTGTTGGTGCTTTGGGCCTGCACGATGGCCCCCGAGTCTGCTGAGCATGCAGACGATGACCATGATGCGCACAAGGAAGAAGAGGGCGAACACCAGGACGTGGTGGAGCTGGGCCCTGAGGCTGTGGCTGCCGCCCGCATCGTCGTGGGCCCTGCAAGTGAAGGGCGCCTGGCTCAGACTCTGAAGCTGCCGGGTCGCATCGTCTTGGATCCCCAGAAGGAGTCCTTGGTCAGCGCATGGATCGCCGGTCAGGTCGACCGCATCCAGGTTCGCAGCGGGGAGAGCGTCCAGAAGGGGCAGCAGCTCGCACAGGTCCAGTCGCCGGAGCTGGGCGTCGCTGTCGCGGCCTTTCGTACGGCCACGGCCCGGGACCTGGCAGCCGATGCACGCTTGGAACGCCTGCAGGCATTGGAGAAGGACGGCGTGGCCTCTCGCGCCCAGGTCTTGGAGTCTGAGGCGGACCATGCCGAGGCAGAAGGCGAGATGGAGGCGGCCGAGGAGCGCCTGCGCGTCTTGGGTGTGCCCATGGCTTGGCGGGCGCCTCACAGCGGGGAGCACTTTCCATCCCGCATTCCGGTCCGTTCGCCCATCTCCGGCACCGTGCTCACAGCGGACGTGGGCGTTGGCGAGCGGGTCGACCCAGGGCAGGCGCTGTTCAGAGTGGGGGACTTGGACCAGGTCTGGCTGCTGCTGGATGTCTTTGAGTCAGATCTGTCCCGCGTCTCCACGGGTCAGCACGTCTCCTTCGCGGTCGAGGCCTGGCCTGGCGTGAGCTTCTCGGGGCCTGTGGACCAGGTAGGCGACTGGCTGGACCCCCAGACGCGCTCGCTGCAGGTGCGCGTCTTGGTGGACAACCCAGAGCACAAGCTCAAACCGAACATGTACGCCCAGGCCGAGCTCACCGAAGCGCAAGGCGGTGCCCTTGGGGTGCTCTTGCCTGCGGAGGCCGTGGTTCTGGTGGAAGGTCGGCGCGGGGTCTTTGTTGAAGAGCAGCCCGGGCACTTTGCCTTTCGTGCTGTTGAGATCCAAGCGGAGAGCAAGAGCGAGGTTCTGCTCGTCGACGGCGTCCTGGCACAGGAGTCGGTGGTCCTGGAAGGGGCCTGGGCTCTGAAGAGTGAGCTTGAGAAGAGCGAGCTGGGGGAAGGTCATGCCCACTGAAACCCACGTCACGGATCAAGAGCTGCTCTCGGGCAGCGGCGCCGGCCTAATCGACCGCCTCATGGCCTGGTCCATGCGCAACAAAGCCCTGGTGCTCGTCGCTCTGTTGCTCTGGGTGGCCGGCGGCATCTACGCCGCCCAACAGCTCTCCTTGGATGCGGTGCCGGACGTCACGAACGTGCAGGTCCAGATCCTCACGACCAGCCCGGGGCTCTCCCCAACGGAGGTTGAGCGCCGGGTCACCATGCCCATCGAGCGCAGCATGGCGGGCTTGCCGGACACCACCGAGCTGCGCTCCATCTCCCGCTATGGCCTCTCTGTGGTCACGGTGGTCTTCGAAGACGGCACGGATCTCTGGTTCGCCCGGCAGCAGGTGAGCGAGCGGCTTCCTGCGGCTCAGCGGGACATCCCGGAGCACTTTGGTACGCCTGAAATTGGACCGCCTTCCACGGGTTTGGGGGAGATCTTCCAGTTCGAGATCCGCGCTCAGCCTGGCTACGAGGACCAGCTCTCCTTGATGGACCTTCGGGACGTGCTGGAGTGGCAGGTGGCTCCGGCCCTGCGCGCTACCTCAGGCGTGGTCGAGGTCAACGCTTTTGGCGGTGCGCTGCGCACCTACCAGATTGAGATCTCACCCTCGGCGCTGGCCTCTCGGGGCCTGACCCTCTCCCAGGTCTTCGAGGCTTTGGAGCAGAACAACCTGAGCGTCGGCGGGGGCAGCATCGAGCGCGGACGGGAGCAAGTCCTGGTGCGCGGAAGTGCGCTCTTGGGCAGCTTGGAAGACGTGGCCTCGGTTGGGGTCTCAACGTCCAGCTTGGGCACGCCGGTCACCATCGGGAGCCTGGGGACCGTCTCCTATGCGCCCATGATCCGCCAAGGTGCCGTCACCCGAGATGGCCGTAGGGAAGCCGTGATTGGCATTGCGATGATGGGCTACGAGCAGAACGCTCGGGTGGTATCGGCAGACTTGGCCCAGGCCGTGGAGGAGCTGCAGCCCAGCCTGCCTGAGGGCGTGGCCATTGAGGTCTTCTACGACCGCAGCGACTTGGTCGCGCGCACCATCTCCACCGTTCAGACGAACCTGGTGGAAGGCGGCATCCTGGTCATCGCCGTGTTGCTGCTGCTCTTGGGCAACCTACGTGGGGGGCTCTTGGTGGCGCTGGCCATCCCACTGTCGATGGGCTTTGCCTTTGGCGGCATGGTGGTCTTTGGGGTCTCCGGCAACCTGATGAGCCTGGGTGCCATCGACTTCGGATTGATTGTGGACGGCTCCGTCGTGATGATTGAGAACGTGGTCCGGGTCGTATCTGGCAAGCGGGCCAGGGGAGAGCCGGTCGACGACGCCACGATTTTGGGGGCCTGCCGGGAAGTGGCGCGCCCAGTGGTGTTCTCGGTGGCCATCATCACCTTGGTGTACTTGCCCGTGCTGGGCCTCTCCGGTGTGGAAGGGCGCATGTTTCGGCCCATGGCGCTCACCGTGGTCTTCGCGCTCTTGGGCTCGCTGGTCCTGGCTGTGATGGCCATGCCTGTGTTGGCCTCGCTGGTGCTCAAGGGTTCCGATGAGAAGCACACGTGGTTGATGCGTCTTCTGAACCGGGGCTACCCGCCGATGCTGGAGCGCTTTCTCTCCTCTCCTCGTCTGAGCCTGGGTCTTGCCTTTGGGCTCTTTGGCCTGAGCCTGGCCTTGATTCCGCAGCTTGGCGCGGAGTTTGCCCCCAAGCTCAGCGAGGGCAGCATCGCCGTTCAGATCATTCGTCCTCCGAGTGTGTCCTTGAGTGAGTCTCTGGCTCAAGCCACAGCCGTTGAGCAGGCCTTGTTGGCCCGCTTCCCGGATGAAGTGGACACGGTGATCTCGCGAACGGGCACGGCGGAGATCGCCACGGACCCCATGGGCGTGGACTTCTCAGACGTCTACGTGATGTTGCAGCCGCGGGAGGCGTGGACGCAGGCCTCGAGCCAAGCGGAGCTCGTCGAGCTGATGGACGCGAGCCTGTCGGCGGACGTGCCTGGCGTGAACTTTGCCTTCTCTCAGCCCATCGAGCTGCGCGTGAACGAGCTCCTGGAGGGCGTGCGCTCGGATGTAGCGCTCTTTCTCTACGGTGAGGACTTGGCGCAGCTGGAGCTGGCCGGTCAAGCGGTCGTGGCCTCCCTCTCCCAAGTGGCGGGTGTACGGGACCTGAAGGCCCAGCGTCTGGCAGGTCTGCCGATGTTGTCTGTTGAGGTGGATCCTGTGGCCATCTCCAGGCTGGGCATGGACGCCCAAGATGTGCTCGACGCGGTCCAGGTCATCGGCGGTCGTCCCGTCGGCGAGGTCATGGTGGGCCAGCGTCGCTTTGGCCTTCAGGTGCGCTATCCAGAGCCGCTTCGTGCTGACCCCGAGTCTCTGGCTGGCGTTTTGGTCGGTGCTCCTGGCGGCGTGCAGGTCCCTCTTGGACACCTCGCGGAGCTGCGCGAGGAGGCTGGTCCGGTGCAGATCGGGCGCTCCCGTGGCCAGAGGCGCCTGACCATCGAGATGAACGTGCGCGGCCGAGACGTGGCGGGTTTTGTGGCCCAAGCCAAGGAGCGCTTGCTCACAGATGGGGTCGTGCCGCGTGGTGTGGCCACGCAGTGGGGTGGCAACTCCGAGCGTTTGGCCCAAGCCAGCGCGCGCTTGGGGGTGTTGCTCCCGCTGGTGCTGCTGCTCATCTTTGTGCTCTTGCAGGCCAACTTTGGGCAGGTGCGGGTGACGCTCTTGGTCTACGCCAATGTGCCCATGGCGCTCTCCGGTGGGCTGCTGGCTCTCTGGGTGCGTGGCTTGCCGCTCTCGATCTCGGCCGCCGTTGGGTTCATCGCGCTCTTTGGTGTGGCGGTGATGAACGGCGTGGTCTTGCTCACCTGTGTGCGGGGCCACCATCAGGGGACGACCTCCGCCCTCGAGGCCGCCCGCCTTGGTGCCCAAGAGCGTCTGCGTCCGGTGTTGATGACCGCCTTGGTGGCTGGGCTTGGTTTCTTGCCGATGGCGCTCTCTTCTGGGGCCGGAGCTGAGCTTCAGCGGCCGCTGGCTACGGTGGTGATCGGTGGCTTGGTGAGCTGTACGGTGTTGACCTTGTGCGTGTTGCCCTCGGCCTATGGCTGGTTGATGACACAGGTCGATGGGCTTCAGGCTGAGTCTGCGGGCTAAGCTTTTGGTGTCCTGGAGGACGCATGCTGCTGACACTGCTTCTTGGCTGCGCGTCCTCTGGTCCCCAGCGGGTGCCCGAGACGCCGTCGGCTGCATGTGTCTCCTCCAACCCGCAGAGCCTGGGATTCGATGCGCCCATCGCCCGCGGGCAGGTGGGGCATCCCATCTGGGGCGCTCAGCCACTGGAGGAGGAGATCGCCTTGTGTCGGGCGCGCCAATCCCGGGGCTGTGACCCGCTGGGCTTCCTCAGCCAGGCTGCGGCGCTTTGTCTTGCCCAGCTCTCCATTCCGGGACTGGCCCCCACCCATGCCGAGCTGCGCTACTGGTCGGAAGATGAATTCCGGGGCATGGCTTGGGTCTTCAGCGATCAGGGGGAGGCGGCTTTGACGGTGGTCGTGCTTGGGGCTTTGGATGGCGCGATCTGGGCGAAGAGCGAGATGCGAGGCCTCTGAACTCGCCTTGGGTGAGGGGGCGCGGGCGCTGGAGTGTGGCTCGGGGTCTTGCCGACTTCTTTTCGAGGGAGTATGTGTCTGAGCCACGGGGATGTGGCGGAATCGGTAGACGCGCTTGATTCAAAATCAAGTGACTTATGGTCATGAGGGTTCGAGTCCCTCCATCCCTACTCCAAACGCCGGCTGCTTTGCAGTCGGCGTTTGCTACTTCTGCTTGTCGCGCTGCGGCCTTCGGTCCTCGCTTGCCTGCGCAGAAGCAGCCTTACGGGAGTAGCCATTGTGTGGGGGGCAGCGCCCCCCACGCCCCCCGGCTCTGAAGGTCGGGCCGCTGGCCCGATGCAAAGGGGAGGCGAGGAGGGGGTAGATGGAGGTGTTGCGGCTGTTTTGCAGTCGGCGTTTGCTGCATTTGCTTGTCTCGCTTCGGACTGCGGCCTCGCTTGCCTGCGCAGAAGCAGTCCAAGACTGCGGGGACCCCTCCGCCGGGCAGTGCTCTGCGACCTTCTGTCCTTCGAGTCTGCGAAAGCGAGGCTCTGCCCCTTGTCTTTCGGTCTGTCGGGCCCAGGTAAGTCACGCTGAATCCGCCAACCCGCTAAACTGCGCACCGATGACGAATCCCCCCCTGGAGCTTGGAGCCTTTCGCTTGCTCGAGCCGATCGGCCGGGGAGGCATGGGTGAAGTCTGGCGGGCGCAGCAACGCGGTCAGAGCCAGCCGGTGGCGCTCAAGATCGTCGCGCTCGAAGAAGGAACACAGTCCTCCTTGGAGGGCTTCCGCCAAGAGGTTCGCGCTGTCGCAGCCCTGGACCACCCTGCGATTGTGCAGATCTACGACCATGGCCTCGTTCCGGCCAAGGTGGCTGCCCTGAGCGCTGGGCGCATTCCAGCTCAGGCTGCGTGGTTCGCGATGGAGCTCGCCGAGAAGGGCTCACTGGCCCAACACAAAGGCACGTTGCCTTGGCAAGGCCTGCGGGAAGTCCTGCTGGCACTGCTCGACGCACTGGCCCACGCACACGCCCGTGGCGTGATTCACCGGGACCTGAAGCCGGCCAATGTGCTCTTCGCTCAAGGCCTCCAAGGCGAGGAGATCAAGCTCTCGGACTTTGGGCTGGCGCACGCGCTGGGACGCACGCGGGGCTCGACCTCCCTGGCCGGAACACCCACCCACATGGCCCCAGAGCAGTTCTTGGGTCGCTGGCGCGCCTTCGGCCCGTGGACCGACCTCTACGCCCTGGGCTGCTTGGCCTGGGAGATGAGCTGCGGACGTCCGCTCTTCGATGGCAAGGAAGTGAGCCAGCAGATGCAGGCACACCTGCAGGAAGAACCCAGCTTCTTTCGGCCCACGGTTGACGTGCCCATCGGCCTGGAGGCTTGGCTGCGCTGCCTGCTCTCCAAACGGCCCGAGGACCGCTTCCAGCGCGCCGCCGATGCCGCCTACGCCTTGCTGGGACTGCCACAAGACACGGAGATCAAGGGCCACAGCCCTACGCTCGTGGCCGAGTCCCCCCCGACCCAGGCGCTCACCTGGGCATCCCTGGGCCCCGGCGACACGCTGATCCACCAGCTCAAGGCCCCGGCCTGGGAGCCGCTGCCAACCCAGGGACAGGCCCTCCGCTGCAAACGCGTCTTGGCGCCGCTCCCCGAACACCCCGGGGTGCCCGCGCTCAGCAAGAGTCGGCCCGGCTTGGGGCTCTTGGGCCTCAAGTCTCCAGCCCTCCTGGACCGGGAGGAGGAGCGCAAGCTGCTCTGGACTGAGCTGCAAGCCTGCCGCAATGATGGGCAGACGCGCATGGTGATCCTGCAAGGCGCCGCCGGCATCGGAAAGAGCCGCCTCTGCCGTTGGTTGAGCGAGCGGGCCCACGAGCTGGGCGCAGCCGAGGTCTTCCGTGCCACACACACCGCGACCGGAGGCCCCAGCGAAGGATTGACCGGGCTGCTGGCGGAGCACCTCCACGCCCTTGGACTGTCCCGACAGGGCCTTCGCAGCATCCTGGAAGAGCGCATGGGCAGGAACGAGGCGCTGCGCATGGAGGCCTTGGCCCTCACCGAGCTGCTTCGCCCAATGGGGCCAAACGCCGGCCCACGGTCCGCCAAGGAGCGTCACGGGCTGGTGCGCGGTGTGATGGACCGGGCCCGAAAGTCCGGCCTGGAAGAGGGGGCCCGGGTGGTGATCCTCTGGCTGGACGATGTGCAGTGGGGCCGAGACGCACTCTCTTTCGCCAAGCGACTGCTCACCGACACCGCTTTCGCTGCGCTGCCGATGCTGATCCTGGCCACAGCGCGCAAGGAAGGCATCGAGTCGGGCCCCAAGGCCCAGCTCAGGGAACTGTCCATGCTCGGCCGCTGCACCCGCCGGGTGTTGGGCCCGCTGCCCCCCAAAGAGCAGCGCGCCCTGGTCCGAGAGCAGCTCGGTCTGGTCGGCGAGTTGGCCAAGACCGTCGAGCGTCATGCGGCCGGGAACCCGCTCTTTGCACAGCAGCTCGTCGGAGAGCTCGTGCAGCGGGGCGCTCTGGTGGACCGGGGCCAAGGCTTCGCTCTACGGCCTGGAGCAGAGCTGGTGCTGCCAGAGGACTTGGTGCAGGCCTGGCTGGCCCGTACCCAAGCACTGCTGCAGAACCGTCCCTCCATCGAGGCCACCCTGCTCGGCTTGGCCGCTGCCTTGGGCACCCGGATTCAGACCCGCGAGTGGCACCTGGCTGCCCGCGCGTGGGGCTTGCCCCAAGAAGACTTGGAGGCTCACTGTGGGGCCCTCGTGGAGCGCTTGGCGCGTCGGAACCTGGCCCGCCGGGAGCCCCAGGGCTGGCGCTTTGAGCACGGCATGCTGCGGGAAGCGATCCTCCGCCGAGAGCAATCCCTGGGCCACCTGCCCGCATTGCACCGCGCGTGCGCCTTGGGCTTGGAGCGCCGCTACGGCGACGCCCCCGACCTGCAGGAACGTCTGGGCCTGCACTTCATCGGAGCGGGAGAGCCTGAGCAGGCCATCGCGCCCCTTGAGCGCGCCTATCTCTACGCCCGGAGCAACCAGGATCTGGAGAGCGTGCGGGCACTGGTGAAGGCGCGCATGGGAGCCATGTCCTCGGCTGGGGTCTCCTACGAAGATCCCCGCTGGATCCGAGGCTGGATGGCGGCCAGCTTCGTCGCGCGCTCCTCCGGTCACTTCCACCAACACCGACGGGTGCTTCGAAAGGCCCTGAAGCTCGCCGAGCGCGGGGGCCATGAGCGCCTCTGTGTGCGCATCCTGCGGCACTTGGCAGAGGGCGAGCGCCAACAAGGCCATGCGGCCATCGCCCGGGAACACTTCGATGAGGTCCTGCCGCGCGTTCAGGCCCTCGGCGACCCCCTGCTCGAAGCCAAGATCGTCGAAGGCCAGGCCAACTGCGCCCGCCAACTTCACCAGTCGGAGGAGGCCGAGGCGCTCATCTTGCGGGCCCAGCGGCTCTTCATCGAAGTGGGGGATCTGGCCGGTCAAGCCACCTGTCACCGTGGCCTGGGCAACCTGGCGCGCAACCGGGGTGAGCTGGAGACCGCCGCCCTCGAGGTCAACCGGGCCCTGAAGATCTACGAGCGCATCGGCCAACGCCTGGGCATGGCCAACTGCCTCAACGATCTTGGAGACTTCCACCGCTTCCAAGGCCACAAGGATGCCGCCCGCAACGCCTACAAGCGCTCCCGTGCGCTCTATGACAGCGTCGGGTCTTATGCGGCGCTCTACGCCCGCTTCAACCTGGCGCTCTTGCGCCTGATGGACCAGGCCTACATCTCCTGTTCCCGGGAACTGGAGCGCCTGCTGCGTGCCTCTGGTCAGGCTGGACTGGTGGTCCTGCGGGCCGGAATTCAGCTCGCCCTGGCTGCGTGCATGGCCGCTGAATCAGACTGGCCACGCTTCCATGCCCTCGTTCTGCAAGCCAAAGCGGACCTCCAAGCCAGCGGCGATCTCGATCACGACAACGCCTGGCCCGCTCGGGTCGCTGGCGAGTTGGCACAAGCTGCGGGCAAGCCGGAGCTGGCTCTCTTGGCCTACCAGGTCGCCTTGCATCAGTTTGTGGGCATCGGCGCACAGCGCTTGAGCGGCGAAGTCCAGGCGTTGATCCAAGGACTTGAAGAGCCGGAGCCTGAGCCGCTCAGCCCAGGAAACGGCTGAGCGTCGCAGGGAAGGGGAGTGTCGCCAGACCGTCACGGCCCCCTGTGCGTTGGGGGCGGTATCGAAGATGCCCACCTTTTCTTCCGGGAGGCCCCCTATGTCTGTCAAGGGCGCACAGCTGCACGAAGGCAAGAGCAAGCAGATCTTCGCAGTAGAGGGTGACGATAGCCACGTCATCATGCACTACAAGGACGATGCCACGGCATTCAACGGGGTCAAGAAGGACACCGTCGTCGACAAGGGCGAGATCAACGCCGCCATCAACTGGCACCTGATGAACCACGTCTCCGACGTGACGGGCATTCCAAACCACCTGGTCAAGGCCTTGGACTCCCGCAACCACCTCTGTCACAAGCTGGAAATCGTGCCGGTTGAGGTCGTGGTTCGAAACATCGCCGCTGGCTCCTGCTGCCGCCGCTTTGGCCGCGAGGAGGGCGAGGTCTTGCCCTTCCCGATGATCGAGTTTTTCTACAAGTCCGACCCCCTGGACGACCCACCCATCTCCGCTGTGCATGCCCGCGCCTTTGGCTGGGCCCACGACTGGGAGATGGCCTACTTCGAGTTCGCCGCCGCCAAGGTCAACGCGGCCATGGTGGACTTCTGGAGCACCCTGGGCGTCGACCTGGTGGACTTCAAGATCGAGTTCGGCCGCACCCCTGAGGGACACCTGCTTCTGGCAGACGAGATCAGCCCCGATGGCTGCCGTCTCTGGGAGAAGGGCACCAAGCGCAAGCTGGACAAGGATGTCTTCCGTCGTGATCTCGGCGACTTGAGCGACACCTACCGCGAACTCTACCAACGCATCTTTGGCCACACTCTGGCCGAAGGGAGTCAAGCATGAACGCCCGCGTCTTTGTGAACCTCAAGCCCGGTGTCCTGGACCCTGCGGCCAAGGCCGTCCAAGGTGGCCTGCACAGCATGGGCTTCGACGAGGTCCAGAGCTTGCGCCTGGGCAAGGTCATCGACCTGAAACTCGAAGATAGACCCGACGCTGAAGAGCGCCTCAAGGCCATGTGCGAGAAGCTTCTCGCCAACACGGTCATCGAGTCCTACCGCATTGAGATCGGGGATTAGTCCATGGCCTTTGACGTAGCGGTGCTGACCTTTCCAGGGTCCAACTGTGATGCTGATCTTCGCTGGGCGGTGGACAACACCCCTGAGCTGTCCGCCCGCGCCGTCTGGCACAAGGAGACCGAGCTCGGTTCCCCCGACGCCGTGCTGCTCCCAGGTGGTTTCTCTTACGGGGACTACCTGCGCTGCGGTGCCATCGCGCGTTTCTCGCCGATCATGAACGCCGTGATGGCCTTCGCCAAGGCAGGGGGCCCAGTCTTGGGCATCTGCAACGGCTTTCAGGTCCTCACCGAGGCCGGGCTTCTGCCGGGCGCTCTGCTCTCCAACGCTGGGCAGAAGTTCATCTGTGAGACCGTGGTCTTGGGGAAGGAAGGACGGGAGACCGCCTTCACCAAGGGTCTCCCGGAGACCCTGCGCATTCCCATCGCCCACCACGATGGCAACTTTTTCGCAGACGAGGCCACCTTGGCTCGCCTGGAAGGGGAGGGCCAAGTGCTCTTCCGCTACCTGAACGCTCAGGGTGAGCGCCAAGCTGGCGCCGCGCCCAATGGCTCGATGAATGACATCGCAGGGATCTGCAACGCCGCCGGAAACGTGGTCGGCATGATGCCGCACCCCGAGCGCGCCTCTGATCCCGCCCTGGGCAGCGCCGATGGCAGCGCCCTGTTCTCCGCCCTGCAAGGCTTCCTGGAGTCCAAGTGAACCGAGCTCTGCCCACCGACCTGCCCATCGACGACGCTCTGGTCAAAGAGCACGGCATCCGCGAGACGGAGTACGCCCACGCCCTCGAGGTGCTCGGCCGCGTGCCCAGCTACACCGAGCTGGGTGTGATCTCGGTGATGTGGAGTGAGCACTGCTCCTACAAAAGCAGCCGCATCCACCTCAAGACCTTGCCTACCGAAGGGCCTACGGTGCTCATCGGCCCCGGCGAGAACGCTGGCGCGGTCGATCTCGGGGATGGCTTGGCGGCCGTCTTTAAGATGGAGAGCCACAACCACCCCAGCTTCATCGAGCCCTACCAAGGCGCCGCGACCGGCGTGGGCGGCATCCTGCGCGATGTCTTCACCATGGGCGCCCGTCCCGTGGCGAACCTGAACTCCCTGCGCTTTGGCTCCCTGGATCTGCCCAAGACCAAGCAGCTCATCCCCGGCGTGGTTGCCGGCATCGGCGGCTACGGCAACTGCATGGGCATCCCCACCGTGGGCGGTGAGACCCGCTTCCATGAGAGCTACAACGGCAACTGCCTGGTCAACGCCTTCACGGTGGGCGTGGTCGAGAAAGACAAGATCTTCCTTGGAACTGCGGCAGGCGTCGGCAACCCGATTCTCTACGTCGGAGCGGCCACAGGCCGGGACGGAATCCACGGGGCCACCATGGCCAGCGCGGAGTTCGGCGAGGACAGTGAAGAGAAGCGCCCCACGGTTCAAGTGGGAGACCCCTTCATGGAGAAGCTGCTCCTCGAGGCCTGCCTGGAGCTGATGCAGGAGGACTGCATTGTTGGCATCCAGGACATGGGCGCGGCCGGTCTGACCTCGTCGTCGGTCGAGATGGCAGGGCGTGGCGGCTCCGGCATCGTCATGGACCTGGACCAAGTCCCCATGCGGGAAGAGGGCATGACCCCCTACGAGATCCTGCTCTCCGAGAGCCAGGAGCGCATGCTCCTGGTGGTTCGCGAAGGTACCCAGGAGCAGGTCAAGGCCATCTTTGAGAAGTGGGACCTGCACGCTGCTGTGGTCGGCCGCGTGACCGACGACGGCATGTGGCGCTGTCGCTGGCATGGTCAGGAGGTGGCCGCAATGCCAGTGCCTCTGCTCACGGACGAGGCCCCGGCCTACGACCGCCCCCAGTCTCGCCCCACCTGGCTGGACGAGGCCCAAACCCTGCCTGAGATCGCAGAGCCTGCGGACTTGGGCGAGGTACTGCTCAGCCTGATGGCCCACCCCGATGTGGCCGACAAGAGCTGGATCTTCCGCCAGTACGACCACGAGGTCGGCACCGACACCGTGATCAAGCCTGGCGCGGATGCCGCCCTGGTTCGCATCAAGCCCGGCGCCTACGGACAGAAGGACAGCAAGGGAACCAAGTACTTGGGCCTGGTCGCGGACTGCAACGGCCGACACGTCTACTTGGATCCGGAGACGGGAACGGCCGGACAGGTGGCCGAGGCCGCTCGCAACTTGGCCTGTGTTGGCGCAGTGCCCCTGGGGCTGACCGACTGCTTGAACTTCGGCAACCCCGAGAAGCCCGAGATCATGTGGCAGTTCGCGCAGTCCATCGTGGGAATGGGCCAGGCCTGCCGCGCCATGGAGGTCCCTGTGGTCTCCGGCAACGTGAGCTTGTACAACGAGACCACGGTGGGGGACACGGCCACGGCCATCCACCCCACGCCCGGCTTGGCGATGGTCGGGCTCTACGAGGGAGAGATCCCCAAGCTGAACCCGACGCTGCCCGAAGCTGGCCTTCAGATCGCGCTGCTCGGCGACCTGGGCGCACACCTCGGAGCCAGCCTCTACCTCTACAACTGGCACGGTCTGGAGCGCGGCATGCCGCCCGCTGTGGACTACCCCAGTGAGTTGGCCCTGCATGCCGCCCTTCGCGCCCTGGTGAACTGTCGCGAGGTGCCCTACCTGCACGACCTGAGCGACGGCGGCCTGGGTGTTGCTTTGGCAGAGGCTTGTCTGGGTGGTGTGGGTGCAACGGTGTCCCTGCCCGGAAGCGCAGAGCGCAAGGACGCACTGCTCTTTGGCGAGAGCCATGGACGCGCCATCATCGCCTTTGAGCCAGCCAAGCTGGACCAGGTCAAGGCGCTCATCGGTCAGGTCCCCATGACCTTGCTCGGTGTCTCAGGAGGAGAGCGGCTGAGCGTCCAGGGCATCTTGGATCTGCCGATCTCCGAGCTGGAGCAGGCTTGGAGCAGCACCTTGCCGGAGACCTTGTCGTGAGCCGCCTGCACCCTGGTGGATTGGTCGTGGAACCCAAGCTCCGCGAGGAGTGTGGGGTGATGGGTGTGAAGGGGCACTTCGAGGCGTCCAACCTGGTCTATCTCGGCCTGCACGCGCTGCAGCATCGCGGGCAGGAGGGGGCGGGCATCGTCTCCACAGACGGCGAACAGATGCGCTCTCACCGCGGACTGGGGCTCGTTGGCGACATCTTCGGGCCTACGCAGCTCACCCCCCTCACCGGGGACTCGGCCATCGGCCACGTGCGCTACTCGACCTCTGGAGAGCGCAGCGCTCTGCGGAATGTGCAGCCCTTTGTGGTGCGCTACGGCGGCGGTCAGGTCTCGATCGCCCACAACGGAAACCTGGTCAACGCGGCCCGCCTTCGGCGTGAGCTGGAGCAGCGGGGGAGCATCTTCGGGACTTCCTCCGACACCGAGGTCATCCTGCACCTCTTGGCCACCTCTCAACAGGGCACCTTCATCAACCGCTTGGTGGACGCCCTGCTTCAGGTCGAGGGTGCCTACTCCCTGATCCTGCAGACCGAGACGGTCATGGTGGCCGTGCGCGACCCCCATGGCTTCCGACCCCTGGTGATGGGCCGGGTAGGGGACGCCGTGGTCTTTGCATCGGAGACCACGGCCCTGGATCTCATCGGAGGCACCTACGAGCGCGAGGTCCAGCCTGGCGAGATGATCATCGTGGAGAACGGGACGCAGGTCCTCTCCTTGAGTCCCTTCCCAAGGCGCGAGCGCAAGGCCTGCGTCTTTGAGCACATCTACTTCGCGCGCCCGAACTCGGTGGTCTTTGGCAGCCCTGTCTATGACTCCCGCTTCAACTTCGGGCAGGCCTTGCACCGCACCGCACCGGCAGACGTGGACTTGGTCATTCCGGTTCCCGACTCCGGCACACCGGCTGCATTGGGCTTTGCATTCGCCTCTGGCTTGCCCTTCAAGCAAGGCCTGATTCGCTCGCACTACGTGGGCCGAACCTTCATCGAGCCCAGTCAGCAGATCCGAGACTTTGGGGTCAAGCTCAAGCTCTCCCCAGTTCGTTCTGCGATCGAAGGTAAGCGTCTTGTCGTTGTGGATGACAGCATTGTGAGAGGAACAACCTCTCGCAAGATTGTTCGTCTTCTGCGCGAGGCTGGCGCCAAGGAAGTTCACCTTCGGATCAGCTCGCCCCCCATTCGGGCGAGTTGTTTCTATGGGGTGGACACACCCACCCGAGAGGAACTCATCGCGCACCGCCTCACGCCCGAGGAGACCTGTGCTTTCGTCGGCGCGGACAGCCTTGGCTACCTGAGCCTTGAGGCCATGCACAACGAGCTCAAGGGCAAGGCCAGCACTTGGTGTGATGCCTGCTTCTCTGGCGAGTACGCCGTGCCACCAGAGAACGACGCAGAGCGACCACAGCTGGACCTGTTTGGAGGCGCCAGCCCAGATGAGGACTAGCTGGAATCCGCGTGGTGGTACACTCTTAGCGAGTAACGATACGTACTCCTATTGCTATTGACGGATTTTGGATGAGCCGCACCATCGGCATTGACCTTGGGACCACGAACACTGTTGTCGCAGTGTTTGAGAACGGTCGGCCAAGGGTTCTCGAAGACGGAAAGGGCTACAAAGTCCTTCCCTCCGTCGTCTATCAAAAAGACGACGGTACATTCGTGGTGGGCCAAGCGGCAAAGTCACACATCCTGACCTCGCCCGATCGAGCGGTCTACGCGGTCAAGCGCCTCATAGGCCGCCGCTACGACAGCAAGCAGGCTGGCTCCGCCGTCAAGCGCATGCCCTATGACATCGAGCGCTCCCCAGAGGGGGGCTGCTTGGTCAGCATTGGTGGGCAGCTGCTCTCCCCAGTGGAAGTGTCGGCCATCATTCTTCAGGTCTCACGCCAGATCGCCCAAGAAAGCGTGGGCGAGGAGGTCACGGACGCCGTCATCACGGTTCCGGCCTACTTCAACCATGCCCAGCGACAGGCCACGCTCCAGGCAGCAGGCTTGGCTGGCTTGAACTGCGAGCGACTGCTCAACGAGCCCACCGCGGCGGCCCTGGCCTATGGGTTTCGGAAGGATGATGACCGCAATGTCCTCATCTTCGACCTGGGCGGCGGCACCTTTGACGTCTCCATCCTGCATCTGAGCGATGGCGTCTACGAGGTCATGGCGACCGCTGGCGACACCTACCTCGGGGGCGAGGACTTCGATGACCGAATCGTAGAGTTCCTCGCAGACCGCTTCATGGCCAAGCACCGCGTTGACCTGCGCCAAGACCGCACTTCCCGGCAGCGCCTCAAAGATGCCGCAGAGCGGGCAAAGTGTGAGCTCTCCTTCACGGAGACCACCAGGCTGCTCATCCCGCGTGTTACGCCGGAGCTCAACCTCGAGGACACGCTCACCCGCACGGATCTGGAAGGTTTGGTCGAGGACTTGGTCCAACGCACCTTGGACATCGCCCGAGAGACGGTGACCACGGCTGGATTGACCATCGCCGCCCTGGACGATGTCGTGCTGGTCGGCGGACAGACCCGCATGCCGCGCGTACGCGAGGCCATCTCGGCCCTCTTTCGTCGGGAGCCCTCTAAGTCGGTACACCCCGAAGAGGTGGTTGCCTTGGGCGCCAGCGTGCATGCCCAGAGCTTGGATGCGCCCAGTCAGAAGAGCACCTTGCTCATCGACGTCACGCCTTTCGACTTGGGGATCGACGCTGCTGGCGGCTACTTCTCCAAGATCATTGAGCGCAATACCCGCGTCCCGTTCACGGCGACCAGGGCCTTCACGACGGCCTCTGAGAACCAGGAGCGCGCTCGGATCACGGTGCGCCAAGGTGGCTCCAACCGAGCCAAAGAGAACGAGCAGCTCGGCCAGTTCATCTTGGATCGCCTCTCAGGCGGTGCACGCATGGAGCACAAAGTCGATGTGACCTTCCGCATCGACGCCAACGGCATCCTGCACACTGCTGCAGTGGACCGGGCAAGCGGAGACCGCAAGGTCTTGGTGATCGACAACTACGTTGAGAATGCCCAGTCGCCCAACTGGCCACCCAAGATCGAAGGGGACGGCAGCGAGGCCTACGTGCCCCAGACTGCTGAGCGTGACGAGAAGCTGCCCGCCGAGGGCGGCATATTGAGCGGCTTCTTCGCCAACTTCGGTCGAAAGACCCAGGGCGAGCCCAACCGCATGGAGCTCAAGGCCGCGGATAGTGCACCCTTGCCCGAAGGGGCCTCGTCGGTGGAAGACCGCCTTGAGGCGCCAAACTTGCTGGACGCCGCCGACGCGGTGCATGCAGCCGAAGATCATGAGGAAGAAATCGGGGATCCAATCTCCTTGGACCTGGCCAACATCGATTTCCTGCCTGCCCAGGACCCCTCGCAGCCTGACCCCTACAGCATGCTGCCAGAGGACGAGCCTGACTCGATGGAGCCGGTCATCAACCTGGCCCATGGCCTTCCAAAGATCGATCTGCCCGACATGCTCGCCGGGGACCTGTCCCAGCTTGAGGGACTGGATCCCTTCGCGGAGGGAGCGGCCCACGAAGATGAGCCCATCCCAGAGATTCCTGATCTGCCCCTGCCGGTCATGGACGCCTCGGGCCAGATGGACGACCCCTTTGCTGGCCTGGGCGACGACATCTTCGCTGACGATGTGTTCGGTGACGACGTCATTGAAGAGATGGACGCCATTCGCCCGGGCACCTTGAGCCCAGATCTGGGGAGCACGGAAGACTGGGACAGCGCTCGCTCTCAGGAGCTTGGCGATCTGTCCCTCGATGAGGGGCTGGACCTGGGCTTGGACGAAGAGCCCCTGCGCCCCGCACTCTTGGAGGAGGACCTCTTCTCCGCTGGCGACCTCTTTGGGGCCTTCCCAGGCGACATGGAGCAAGAGGAGCGCACCTCTCAAGCCCCGCCACCGAAGCGGCCAGAGCCAGAGCCTGCGCCCGCTGCGAAGAAGAAGCGGGCTCCGGCTCGCTTGAAGATGAACTACCGAAGCCGCAGGGCCTTTGTACGCGAGTACAGGGAGAACTTGGAGCGGGGTAGCACTTTCATCAAGGCTGCCAAACCCCTGCGCGAGGGCCGTGAGTGTCTCTTTGAGATCCGCGCTCCTGGCTTGCCTGGCCCAATCGCCTTGGATGGCGTGGTGACTTGGTCGTCGCGCAAGCGTCAGCTCGCCGCCTCCGAGGAGTCAGGCATGAGCATCGAGTACCGCATGGTCGGTGACCAGCGCGAGAACTTGCTGCGCGCACTCAAGGCACTGGACGAGAGCTGAACTCGCCGGGCTTAGGCCTGGATTCGAGCTTGGTGGATGTTCTCTAAGCCCAAGAGCAGCATGACGAGTCGGTCCACACCCAGGGCGATTCCACCTGCGTAGGGATGCGATGCGACCGCTTGGACCAAGCGCTCATCCTCTGGGTGTGGCGCCCGTCCCATCGCCTGGCGTGTCGCTGCACTGGCGGCCCACCGAGCGCGGAGCTCTTGGGGATCGAGCAGTTCCGTAAAGGCGTTGGCGAGCTCCACGCCCTGCCAGTAGAACTCAAAGCGCTCGGCGACCTGCCCTCGGATGGTGGAGAAGGCCGCATCCCGGGCCGGATAGTCGATCACGAGGGTTGGGGACTGAAGCTGGGGCTCCACGTCATTTACCCAAACCCTCATCTGCTCGTCAGGGTCACTGGGGATGGCGACACGAGCGTGTCGATGCAGGGCCTCATTCCAGGTCAGGCGTTCCACATCGGGAAGCGTCTGGCCAAGGGAGCTTGCGATGCACGCCAGCAGTGCGAGCAGGTCCTCGGCGATGCCCTGGTAGCCGCATCCGATGCGGTACCACTCCAGCATGGTGAACTCGGTGCCGTGGTGGGGACCCAGCTCCTCTGCCCGGAAGCAAGGGCCCATCCAGTAGATCCGGCCAAGCCCGATGGACAGTACCCGCTTGAGCGCGAACTCAGGAGAGGTGTGCAGCTGAAGCTCGCCCAAAGGCAGCGGCTCTAAGTACTCCTCCAAGGCCCCGCTCTGAACGGCGATGGGCACCTGGACTTCCAAAAAGCCGTTGTGTTGCATCCAGCCGCGCAGGGCGGCCAGGATGCGAGCCCGGTCTCGAAGGACTCGGGCTGGAGGGAGGCCCATCGAGATGGGCACCCCAGCTACTCCTTGGACCGGTTCATGTACTTTCCACCCTCACGGGTGTCGCACTTGATGACCTCGCCCTGCTCGATGAAGAGGGGAACCTGAACCACCGCGCCGTTGGCGACGGTCGCGGGCTTGCTGGCGCCGGTGGCGGTGTTGCCCTTGATGCCGGGCTCCGTGTAGGTGATCTCAGCGTCCACGAAGTGGGGGAGGCTGATTCCAACAGGGCGGGCGTTGTACATCATCACCTCGACCTCCATGCCCTCGAGCAGCCACTTGAGCTCGTACTCCATGATGTTCTCTGGAATCGCGAGCTGGTCGTAGGACTCCATGTTCATGAAGTTGTACATGTCGCCGTCCTGGTACATGTACTGCATGGTGACTTCCTCGCAGTCGGCAATCTCGACCTTCTCGCCGGAACGGAAGGTGCGCTCGATGACGGAGCCGTTGATCAGGCTCTTGAGCTTGGTGCGGGTGAACGCGGTGCCCTTGCCCGGCTTGACGAACTGGAAGTACACCATCTGGAAGGGCTGGTTATCGACCAGGATCTTGATGCCGTTCTTGAATTCAGAGGTCGAGTAAGTGGCCATTTGGGCGCCGCTCCAGCGATGGGGTTCAGTTGCGGGCGTTTAACCGATTGACGCCCATTTATCCGGCCAAGTCTGCGCCAAGGTACCGAATGCCTTCGGGACCGCCGGTCCTCGGCGCTCCCGCGATATGATCAGCGGCACCTGGAGCAGACTTCCCATGGCGCAACGCCACGTCAGCATGGACCTTCGCAAGCTCGCGGACTTCCTCAAGACCCACAAGGGTTCGCTCGCGGCGGGCGCCATCTTGGTGCCGGCGGCAGCCATCGATGGAGAGCTTGCCCCGGAGTTCCGGGTCGAGATCCTGCTGCCCTTTGGGCTGAGCACTCCACCGATTCCTTGCCAGATTATCCAGCGCTTGCCCGATGGGTCGGTCGCTGGACAGATTCCCAAGCTCCCATCCAAGGCCAAGGACGCTTTCGCAGCCGTCTTGGATGGCGTGACCCAGGTCCGTGAACATCTGCTGGCGAGTGGGGACCTCGTAGAGCCGGGGGCTGTGGGGGAACTGGCTCCAAGCGTCGCGGCCCCGCCTCAAGCCGTGCCTACTCCACCTCCGGCGAAGGCCAGCGAGCGCGAACATGAGCCACTCCTAGACGAGGCGCCCGAGGAGCCGCCCGTCCGTGAAGAGAAGCCGCCCGCTCCGGAGCCCATCGCCGAGGTGGACCGCAGTCATCCCACAGGACTGTTGTTGCCACACGGCTTTGACCAAGCCGAAGTCCAGGAGAGCGGGGAGATGGGCGGCCGCCTGCTCCGACAACAGGTCATGGACTTGGGCTTCACGGGCGCGACGGGCATTCTGCACATCCAGCAGGCCGACGGGACCGAGCGCTTTGGCTTTTGGCTGCGGGGCGGTCCGGTGGGTTGGCGTCGCGATCCGATCGAGCCCAAGGAGACCCTCGGTGGACTCCTGGTTCGTAGCAAGCACATCACCGCGGAGCAGCTTGAGCAGGCACTGGCCCGCCAGCAGCGTACCCAAGAACGGCTTGGACAGATCTTGATCGATGAGGGCATGCTTCCCTCTGAACAGCTGGGTCCGGTGCTCAGAAAGCAGGTGGAGTTCACGCTTCAGCTCGCTCTGCGCGCACGCGAGGGCACCTGGCGCTTTTTGCCGATGGACCTGGGCCAGTCCTTTCCAGTACAGCCGACCAACGTGCTGGAAGTGCTCTATGGGGCCATGGCCTCGCACGGCCGCACGCTCTCTCCAGAGCGCATCTTTGGAGTCATTCGGCCTCAGCTCAACAAGCGCATCAACCTCTTGCCCAGCGCTGAGGGGCTGATCGAGCGGGCCACATGGAGCGCTGAGGAGCAGATCCTGCTCGAGGCCCTGCAGGGATCCACCTCGCTGGTGCGGAATGTGTTCAATCAGGTGGACCTCCCCAGGTCCGAGGTGGCTGTCACTCTCTGGGGGCTCTCGGAGCTGGGAGTGCTCAGCTTCGGCAAGGCTGGCGAGAGCGTCGACAAGAAGCGCTACCTCAGGCAGATCACCGGGCCCATCCACCAGCGACTGGCCAAGTTGAAGGGCGCCAACCCCTTCGATGCACTGGACCTGAGCTGGATCTGCGCGCAGCCGCAGGTTGAGAGGGCCTATGAGACTTGGCAAGCGCGCTTTTCGACGGAGCGCTTCGAGGTCCTGAGCGTTGATCTGCGGGCCGCGCTGGGGCAGATCCAAGAGGCCCACGAGGCCGCCTACCAAGCCATCGCGACCCAGGCTCAGCGTCGGGCGCTGCGAGAAGACTTGGTGGGCGCTGATGCAGTGCAAGAGGCTGCGCACCTGCTGCTCGAGAAAGCCGAGGGATTGGGCGATGCCAACAAGGCCGCCCGTGCCAGAGCGAAAGCAGAAGACCTGGTCTCCTAAGACCACCCACCCCTTGTTCTGGAGGCTCGATGCAAACGGCCACCCTGTTGAGTGTCGAGACCGTCGCCGAGGACCACCTGGAGCTGACTCTGCTCCACCCCGAAGCGGCTGCGCACACCAAGCCCGGCCAGTTCATCAAGCTCAGCGTGGGCGAGCATGAGCCGGCCTTCCTGGCCATCGCCTCTGCACCCGGTGCGCCGCAAATGCGCTTCCTCGTGCAAGTGGGCAGCGCCCTCACGCAGGACTTGGCCAAGCTTCAGGCTGGAGGGGCCGTCCAGGTCAGCACGCCCATGGGCAAGGGCTTCGACCTGAGCGGCTTGGGAGAGAAGACCCCCCTGTTCTTCGCCACGGGCTCCGGCATCAGCGCGCTTCGCTCTGTGCTCGAGTCCAGGGACTGGACTGGCACAGGCGCGCGTCTCTACTACGGCGCCCGAAGCCTGGCGCGCATGCCCTATCAGGATGAGTTCTCCTCCTGGGAGGCCAGGGGGGTGCAGGTCATCCCAGTGCTCTCGCGGGAACAAGGAGAGTGGAACGGGGCCCGGGGACACATCCAGGACGCCTACGCACAGGACCCGGTTGATGCCACCCAAGCAGCGCTTGTGCTCTGCGGCGTGAAGGACATGTGCGTGGCTGCCACGGAGCTCTTGGTCGCACAAGGCATGCCCAAGTCGATGGCACTGCTCAACTTTTAGAGCCCAGCAGCTTGGCCCGAAGCCTCAGCCGTTGAGCGCTTGGGGTCCAGAGCAGAACACCCCCGCCCGAGGGCGAGGGTGTTGCTGTCACCGAGAGTGCTCTCAGTGGTCGTGGTGCGCGTCCCGGCTGTGCACGTGCACGTCGTCGGGGTGGGGCAACATGAAGGGGTCGCTCACTGGAACTGGGGGCACGCTCTGGAGGTACTGGATGACCACCAAGAGGAAGAGTCCCAAGAAGAAGAGTGCGCTGCCGATGTAGGGCAGGACTGGTGGGAAGGTGTCTTCCATCCAGACCGAAGGCACGGTGACCAGGTAGCGCTCGAGGTAGATGCCTACGGCGATGATGCCGAGCACGATTCCGAAGCCGATTGGCATCTTCTTCAGACCGCGGGAGAGCAGGCTGCCGAAAGGAATCAGGAAGCACATCGCGCCGACCACAGGGGCCAACTTGCTCCAGGGCTCCAGCTGCATGCGGACCAGCAAGAAGCCGATCTCCTCGGTCATGTTGCCGTACCAGATGGGCAGCAACTGAGCAAAGAACATGTAGGCCCACAGCATCGAGAAGCCGAAGATGAGCTTGCCGAGGTCGTGGTAGGTCGCAGGCTTGACCATCTTGTCGATGCCCAAGTGCTTGCGGAAGACCAGGGAGAGCAGGCCCGTCCAGATCATGCCGGACCAGATGCCCGAGGCGAAGTACCAGCCACCAAACATGTTGGCGTACCAGTGGGGCGCCAGGGACATGATGACGTCGAAGGCGTAGAGGCTCAGGGCAAAGGCGTAGACGATGCCGATGATTGGGCCGAGAGCGATCTGGCGCTTCTGGCTGGCCTTGACCACTTCAGAGTGCTCGCCGTCCGCGGTGCCGGCCAAGGTCTTGACCCAACCGGGCAGCTCCACGCCGTTCTGCGTAGCGAGCTGCACGTCGGGCTGGAGGCTGGTGCGCACGTAGAAGAGGCCGAGCAAGCTCAGGACGGCCATCATCGCGACGTTGCGTGCGAGCCAGGGACCCTGCTGCAGCCAGATGGCCTTGTGGCCACTGACGCTGTCGGGGTGGGTGTGCCACTCGTAGAGGTCGATGCCGCCAAGCACGGAGCCATAGAGCGCGAAGATGAGCACCATCACGGGCGTGAACATGATCATGCTCTCGCTGATGCGCTTGAGCGGACGTGCCCACCGTGCCCAAGTGATGGTGATGGCCATTGTGAAGGCCATTCCACCAAAGCTCAGCGCGGTGAAGTAGTTCATCGCGACCAAGAAGCTGGACTTGGCTGCCAGCTCAGACTGGCCGTAGCCGATGCCCAGAAGGACAGCGCCCAGGATGACCATCGCACCGGATGCGTAGGTGAAGTTCTTGGGCAGCGCCTTTGGGGTCAGGTGCGGCTTGGGATCGAAGTTTGGAATTCCAATCATGACTCAACCCTCCATCGCCGCTTCATCAGCGGCTTCGGGTGCGGGTGGTGCCCCATAGTTCACCCCGTCAAGGGTCTTGAGGTACTCGGTCACCGACCACATCTCTTCGTCGGTCATCGCCCAGCTGTAGCCCTTCATGATGGCAGCGCCATTACGAATGGTCAGGTAGACGTAGCCTTGGGAGTAGCCAGCGGCGTTGATGATGGAGGCGTCTCCTGCGAGCGCCGGAGCGGGCACAGGGAAGCGCTTCTTTCCGTCACTCATGTCGTTCACAGCACCGCCACCCATGGCGTTGGTGTTGTGGCAGGGAGCGCAGTAGGTCTGGAAGTTCCACTCGCCTTGGTCAATGACCGCGTCCATGTCGACGCCGGGACCCACATAGGGGTTGGTCAGGGACTTGCCTGCGTCCGTGGTGCGGTCAAAGTTTGCCGCGTAGCGGTTCTGAGAGACCACGCCCTCTGGCAGTGCAGACATGGGCTGCTCGTAGGCACGCACGAACTCGCCGTCGTACATGTCGACGAACCAAGTCTGGCGGCCCTGCAGAAAGGGAGGCATCAGATCGTAGCTGAGCAGCGAGTAGAGGCCGTAGCCCCCAGCCAGTGCTCCAGCAGCGATGTAGGCGCCGGCCCACTTGTAGAATGGTGTTTTGCTGGGCATTCGCTCAGGCCTCCTCGTGGACGAGCTCAGTGGCGTCGTCCTCGTCATCAGCGCAGGACACTTCTTCGGCGCCAGCATCGTGAAGGAGCTTCATGGCTTCTTCCTTGCGGGCACCCTCCAGGTCATGGAAGACCAGACCGAAACGGTCGCTGGAGTAGCGTGGGTCCTCGCACTCGATGGGCAGGTCTGTCGCAGGCAAGCGACAGTGGAAGATGATGGCTGCCAAGGTCGCCAGGCCAGCGATGAGCACGGTGCTCTCGAAGGTGATGACGACAAAGGGAGGGATGGAGATCATCGGCTTGCCGGCAGGCAGGGCCATCGGCCACACAGCCGAGGTCAAGCTGGCCAGGGTGAATCCACCCGTTCCGCCGATGAGGGCACCGGTGAGGGTCCACCAACGAACCGGACTCGGCTGGTTGTCGTAGATGGCCTCTTCGATCTCATGCCGGGGCAGGGGAGAGAGCACGGTGTAGTCATCGAAATCGGCCTTGCGCAGCCGGTCGATCGCGGTGATCAGGCTGTCCAGGTGATTGAAGACGCCCTTGACGTGGGAGCTCATGCGGCCTCCTCGGTGTCGGTGCTGAGTGGTGGCTTGATCATCTCCTTGATCTCTGCGATTGCGATGGCGGGCATCAGCTTCACAAAGAGCAGGAACCACATGAAGAACCAGGCGAAGGAGCCCACCATGATTCCCATCTCGACCCAGCTTGGTACGTAGAGCACCCAGCTACCAGGGTCGAATTGGTGTGAGAGCGAGGACGCGATGATGTTGTATCGCTCGAACCACATTCCAATGTTGATGACGATGCTGACCAGCCAGAGTCCCCAGAGGTTGGTGCGGACCTTCTTGAACCACCAGACCAAGGGGATGACGCAGTTGCATGCGACCATCATGAAGAAGATCCAGTCGTACTGGCCGGTGGCACGGTCGACGAAGATTCCCCACTCGTAGGGGTTGTCGGAGTACCAACCGATGAAGTGCTCAATTCCGTAGCTGTAGGTCAGGATGAAACCAGTCAGCAGGCACAACTTGGCCATGGCCTCGAAGTGCAGGATGTTGAGGTAGTTCTCCCACTTGAAGATCTTCGTGATGGGAATCAACAGGGTGATGACCATCGCGCAACCGGAGAAGATTGCGCCTGCCACGAAGTAGGGCGGGAAGATGGTGCTGTGCCAGCCAGCGGTCTGCGCCATCGCAAAGTCCCAGGACACGACGCTGTGCACGGACACCACCAGGGGGGTGCAGAGTGCTGCGAAGAATCCGTAGGCAGCCATGTAGTGGCGCCATTGGGTGTCGGTCCCACGCCAGCCGAAGCAAAGCATGTTGTAGACCTTCTTGATGATCGGGTTCCGGTTGCTGTCGCGGACGGCAGCGATGTCTGGAATCAAGCCTACAAAGAAGAACACCGAGGAGATGGTCAGGTAGGTCGAGATTGCGAAGACGTCCCAGACCAGCGGGCTCTTGAAGTTAGGCCAGAGCAGGCGCTGGTTGGGGTAGGGGAACAGGAAGTAGACGTACCAGAGGCGCCCAACGTGGATGTTGGGGAACAGCCCTGCGGAGAGAACCGCAAAGATGGTCATCGCTTCCGCTGCCCGGTACACGCCGGTGCGGAATCGTGCGCGGAAGAGGTAGAGAATCGCGGAGATGAGGGTACCGGCGTGACCGATACCAACCCAGAACACGAAGGTGGTGATGTACACACCCCAGAAGACGGGCGGCGTGTAGCCTGCGACCCCCATTCCCCACTCGAGCTGGTAGCTCCAGCAGTAGACGCCAAACGCCAGGATCATCAGATCCACAGCGAAGATGGCGGCCCACGCGAGGGAGGGCTTGAACAAGGGGCGGATGACCTCTTTGTTCACCAGCCCATAGGTCACGGCGTTTTCGTTTTGCATTGCCGTCTCCCTGATCAGTGCTTGCCGGCGTCGGACCCGTGGTCCTCGCCGTGGTTGTCATGGTTCTCGCCGGCCTCATCGCCGTGTGCAGCTTCACCGTGCTCGGCCTCGCCGTGTGCGGCATCTTCATGCCCAGCATCGCCGTGGTCCTCGTCAGCGTGGCCCTCGCCATGTCCGCCGCCGTGTCCGTCGCCGTGGTCGGCCTCGGTGTGGGTCAGCTTGGCCAAGTACTCGACACCGTTCTTGGTGTTGAGCTCCCCGAAGAGCTGGTAGCTCAGGGGGCTGGCGGCCAGCTTGCTCACTGCGGAGTCGGCTTCCTTGCGGTTGCCGAAGACGATGGAGCCCGATGGGCAGACTTCTGCACAAGCGGTCAGCCGCTCAACATCCTGACTCTGCAGGGTGTTGGGCCGGGCTTCGGCCTTGGCGTAGCGAATGCGCTGGATGCAGAAGGTGCACTTCTCCATCACGCCCGCCTCGCGGGTGACCACGTCGGGGTTGAGCATCAGCTCAAAGCCCTCGGGCCAGCGGTAGGTGTGCCAGTTGAAGCGACGCGCGCTGTAGGGGCAGTTGTTCGCGCAGTAGCGCGTGCCGACACAGCGGTTGTAGATCATGGCGTTGAGGCCATCGAGGTTGTGGTAGGTCGCCACAACTGGGCAGACGCCCTCGCATGGTGCGTGAGCACACTGCTGGCAGATGGCCATTGCGTAGCGAACATCGGGGTTCTCACCCTCGCCCTGCCAGAAACGGTCCAGACGAATCCAGCCCATGTAGCGCCAAAGCTGGTGCTGCTCGGGTCCGGTCATCGGTACGTTGTTCTCGGCGTTGCAGGCCACCTCACAGGCGCCACAACCGGTGCAGCTGTCCAGGTTGATGGACAGCCCCCAACGGTAGGTGGGGTGCTCAGGCTCTGGGTACATGTCGTACGACATGCCCGAAGCCTCGATGCGTGGGTCCTTCACAATGTGAATGCCCATGCCGTGGCCCAGCTCGACTTCCTTGCCTTCTACAACGTCGGGAGCGTAGGCATCCATGACGACAGGACGGTTGTCCATGTCCTCGGAGCCCTTGAGAGAGACGCGCTTGTGCTTCTCCCAGTCCGCGCCGCTCAGCTCCGTCTTGGTGACGGTGACCTCGCTGGAGAGGTAGACCATCGCGCCGGAGACGGGGTCCGCAGCGGGCTTGAGGAGGCGAACGGGGTTCGCTCCAAAGCGCTCGTAGCGGCTTCCGCCATCCTCGTGGCCATTGCCGGAGGGGATGGCGATGTGACCGTCGGGCATGCCCTTGGAGACGCGTACGTTGAGGGGACCCAACTCTACGCCGCCGCTGCTGACCATCACGTGGCTGTCTCTGTCCACGCCGAGCCCTTGAGCGGTGGCGGGGGACATCTCGGCCCAGGTGGTCCAGGTCAGCCCGGAGACGGGGTGAGGGACCTCATGAAGTCCGGGGCGGTTTGCACCGCGGCCGTCCTTCAAGTGGGTGTGAGGGAAGAACAGCATGGTGTTGCCGCTCAGCGCTGCACCCCCCACAGGGGCGGGCAGCTCAGCGCTCAGGCTCACTTCGGGCTCTGCAGGGGCAGCGTAGAAGCCGCCGCGCTGTAGAACCTCGACCCACCAAGCACCGAAGTCGGTGCCGGTGAAGAGCTCGTTGGCCCAGTGTCCAGCCACGTAGCGATAGAAGTCTACGGCCTCGAAGCTTGGCACTGCGCTGGCGTTGCCCAAAGCGAAGGCATCCACGCGTCCGACAGACTCGCCGTCCTCGCCCTTGATGGCGTCGACGACGCGCTCAACCAGGCCTTCTGGCTCTGTCTCTTATACACATCTCCGAGCCCACGAGACAGGCAGAAATCTC
>CAJXRZ010000027.1 GCA_913060515.1 uncultured Pseudomonadota bacterium
AGTCGGCGCCTTGCGGCTTCTTGGTGAACCGAGCCGAACTCCCTGCGGCCGAAAAGGATTCTCTCTCGCGCGTCCGCGCGACGTTTCGGCCTCCGCTTGGCGGAGTCCGTCTCCGCTCAGTCGGCGCCTTGCGGCTTCTTGGTGAACCGAGCCGAACTCCCTGCGGCCGAAAAAGATTCTCTCTCGCGCGTCCCCTCTACGGAGCGTGCCTCAAGCCTGCCCGGCGATCAGCCCCCAGCCCAAGGCGCCCAGAAAGTACAGAATGACCAGGTACCCGGGCACTGTCGACACGAGCACCATGGCCCGCACGCCACGTCCCAAGCGCTTGCCGAGGGCCAGCGGGTAGAGCGCCCGGGCCAGGACATAGATCCCGCCGGCGATGGTGGCGCTCATGGGGCTCACAAAGACAGCGTTGAGCCAGAGCAGCACCAGAAAGGGCGGCATCTGCTCCAGGGTGTTCAGCTGCATACGGTCCGCCGCCAGCATCTCCCGGTCCGGGGTGAAGTAGCGGTCATAGGTCTCGCCCTTCTCCTTGTAGACCCGGGCTCGGCGGGCCTTCATGACCCCGACATGGACCACAAAGCCGTAGTAGAGCAGCAGGTAAGCCAAGGTGACGACCACAGGGCCGGCGAAAGTGCTCAGGGACATGGAACCTCCAGGTGGGCGCTTATGCCGCCACGGAGGCAGGGCACACCCCAGCACTCAGGGCCCACCGAGGGATTAGACTCCTCCTATGTCCACCACCGTCATCGCATCCAGCGCCGGTCTGTCCCTCTACCTGGCCCCATGGGCATCCGGGAAGGTGGACATGGCGGCGGTGAATCGGGTCCTGCAGAGCCACGGGCTTCAGACCCGAGACCAGGCGCAGCCCAACATGGAGTTCATCGCAGCTGAGGGTCTGGAGCCAGAGGCTGCGCAAGCCCTGGGTGAGGACCTGAAGGCCATCGGCCTGAGGGTTCGCATTCGGCAGAGGGTCGGCCTGGAGCGCAGCGCCCGGGTGGGCCAAGCCATGGCCCTCCAACTCATCGCTATGGGCATGTTGATCGCCCTCATCTTGCCAGTCGCCATAAACGGTGGCACGGCGCCCAACCTTGCTGCCTTGATTCCCCTGCTGATGGCCGCCCTATACGCCATCGCAAACACGGTGAGCATCGGAATAAAGGGCGGCAACGTGTTGGAGCGCGTCGCAGAACCTGCTCGGCAACAAGGCCAGGTGTCCAGTGCCCTGCTCGAGATGCGCGACGAGCTGCCCGACGGCCTGTTCACGCGCCTGCTCACCCAAGCCCAGGACCTGGAGGCCAAGGTCGCAAAGAACCCCAATGGCCAAGCCGCGCAGGAGCTCGAGGAGCTTGCGGCCAGCCTGCGAGAGCGCAACGACGCCGAGACCGTCGACCAGGTCAGCGAGCTGAAGCAGGAGCTGGAGGCAGCCCGACGGGCCATCGCCGAGGCCAAACGAAGCGGGCAACAGAGCGCCAAGCGCAGCTCCAAAAAACACTGAGCGGCAGAGCCGTTAAAAGCCTCCAGTGATTCAAGAGCTGCCCGTCCTGCGCCACCCCGCCGGTCCCCCTGAGGAGCTGGACGCGGTCGCGATCGAAGAGCCCTTGGAGCTCCGCGTCGACGGCAAGCCCCTGGTGGTGACCATGCGCACCCCAGGAGCCGACAAGGAGCTGGCCGCTGGCTTTCTCTACAGCGAAGGGGTCATCGACGGCGCCGACGACATCCAGGCGATGGCCCATGTGCGCGATCTGGCCTCGAGCACGAACAACGTCTTGGATCTGCGACTGGCCAGCGGGGCCCAGATCCCACAAGAGCGCTTCGCAAGCGCCCAACGAGGCTTCTACGCCAACTCCAGCTGCGGGCTCTGCGGCAAGGCGACCATCGACAACGTCTTGCTCAAGGTGCCCCCCCTGGAGCAGCCCTTCTGCCTAGAGCTGCCCCTAATCTGCACCCTGCCCAAGAAGATGGAGGCCCAGCAAACTGGGTTCTCGGCCACCGGTGGCCTGCACGGGGCAGCGCTCTTCGGCCGACAAGGCGAGCTGCTGGTCTTGCGCGAGGACATCGGACGCCACAACGCCGTAGACAAGGTCTTGGGTTGGGCCCTGCTCCACGACCTGACCCCACTGGACCAGCACATCCTGGTCGTCTCCAGCCGCGCCAGCTTTGAGATTACCCAGAAGGCCCTGATGGCCCGGATCTCGGTGCTCGCCAGCGTTGGGGCACCCAGCTCCATGGCCGTTGCGATGGCCCGTGCCGCCGGCATGCAGCTCTGCGGCTTTGTGCGCGGCCGACGCTGCAACCAGTACAGCCCGGCTCAACCCCAAGCCGAGCGTGGAGGCCTGCCTTGAAGGGCAAACTGGATTGGAAAGACCACGCTGTGGCCGCCTTGCCCGCGGTGGGGGCCCTCTGGATCGCCTGGATGGTGGTCTCCCTCTGCCTGCAGCGCCTGGACTTCCCCTTCGACATCGAGTGGATGGAAGGCGGCATGCTGGTGCACGCCCTGCGCTTGCAGCAAGACCTGCCCCTGTACTCGGCCCCCACCCCTGACTGGGTGCCCTACATCTACCCGCCCTTCTACCCCTGGCTGATCTCCCTCTTCGGCGAGCCCAGCTACCTCACCGGTCGAAGCATCTCCCTGGTGGGCACCCTGCTGGCGGCTGGCGCGGCGGTCTTCGCCCTCTGGAGAGAGGGCCGCTCCCCGCTCTGGGGACTCGTTGCCGCCGGCTTGTACCTGGGCTGCTTTGATGAGTCCGGCACCTTCTACGATCTGGTGCGCACTGACGCCCTGGCCATGGGTCTGTTGGCCTGGTGCCTGGTGCTCTGCCGCACAAAGACCCTGCCCGGTGTGATTGGCGGCGGCATTGTGCTGGTCTTGGCCTTCCTCACAAAACACAACTTCGCTCTCTTCGGAGTGGGGATTGTCGGGTGGCTCTTTTGGCAAGACCGGAAGTTGGCCCTGGCTTTTGTGCTCGCTAGCGCCGTGCCAGCGCTCATCATGACCGGGGCCATCCAGATCGCCAGCGACGGCGAGTACCTGACCTACCTGCTCTCCGTTCCCAGCTCCCATCCACTCAACGGCTCACGGGCTTGGCCCCTGTCCGAGAAGGAGCTGCTGGCCTCGCTGATCCTCACGAACCTCTTCGCTGTGGGTGGGCTCATCGCCCTGGCGGTACGCAAACAGTGGAGCCCCGGTGGGGTCTACTGGGGAATCATCACAGCCATCGCTCTGGGCGCCTGCGTGCTCATGCGGGCACACCACGGCGGCTTCACCAACGTGCTCATGCCGGGCCACTGGGTGCTGGCTGTGGGCGGCGTGATGGTGCTCTCCGGGTTGGTGCGTGGCAAGCCGGTCTGGGGCATCGCACTGGCCTTGCTCATGGGCCTGCAGCTGGCAGAGTCCCGCTACAAGTTCAAGTGGAAATACGGTCCCAAGAACGCCGCCCTCACCGAGCGCTTCTGTCTCTCTGCGCAGCTCTCCGGCGGCAAGCCCCTCAAGGATTGCTTCAAGGACCAGTGGACCGAGAAGCGCCTGATTCCGACGGAGGAGGACCTGCAGGCCGGCAACGACGTGGTCGCGCAGCTCGCCGCCATCGAGGGCAGTGTCTTTGCACCCCACTTTCCCTGGTACCCCTACCTGGCCGGAAAAGAGCCCAGCATGCCGCTGATTGCCCTCTGGGACATTCAACACAAAGACGGTCCCTACTACGAGCAGCCCAGCGTGATGACCCAAGGCTTCGAGCAGCACCGCTGGGACGCCGTTCTCTGCCCAGACAAGCCCATCAAGTACGACTTTGACCGCTACTACAGCAAAGCGGAGAAGGTGAACATCCCGCGTACGGCGCTCAAGACCCGCACGGGTTGGCGGGTTCACCCGGCGTGGATCTGGCGCCCGAAGGACTGAGTCCCTCAGCCCCGCTCAGAGCTCGCCCCGCGGCGTAGCGATGCGCTCGGGCAGCTCCGGCAAGACCACTTGGCTCCAGCCCTCTGGCAGCTCCTTCAGGTCCTTCTGACCGCAGACGCCGTGGGCCTGCTCGGCGGCCTCGGCTTCACGGTGACCTTGCTTGGACAAGGCGCACAAGCGAGTCCGGGTGGCCCAAACACTCTGGGGGTCCGCCAGCGCGCTCGTCACACCGACCGGCCCCTCTTGCACCCCTTGAAGCACCACACCGCGCAGCACATGGCCTGCCAGGCGCTCGAAGGCCGGAGGCACCGGGGCTTGGGTTGCGGCCAGCGCCTTGAGCTCCGAGGCCTTGATGGCCGCGCAGCTCCCCGTCCCCACGTAGCGCTTGAGCTGGCCCAAGAAGGCATCATCGGGGCCGGAGACGGGGACCTCGTAGACCCCAAAGCCACTGCAGGAGCTGCGGGCATTGATGCTGGTCTTTGCAGACTCCGCTTTGCGACGTGCGGGCGCCATGGCCAAGAGAAGCTGGAAGTCTTCTTCCCCAAGGGCCTGTTGAATCTCCTGGTCCAAGCTGGGGTTCAACCCGAGTTGCGCCCACACCAAGACGGCCTCGCTGCGGACCCTGGCGGCGTTGATGAGCACGGCATTCAAGTCGGTGCTGCGGGCGATGGTGGGCGCAGCGACGTTGCTGCCCTCGACCCGCTCAACCAGCTTGACCTGTGCCGCTTCCTGGCCGACCTGAACCGTGAAGCGCAGCAGCTCGTGGTGGACCAAGATCACCAACTGCTGGCCCGCGGCGACGGGTGAGAGCACAAGAGGAAGGCCGGCTTCTTCGTAGATTGCGTTCCAACGCAGCACCTCCTCGGAGATGGCCTCGAAGTTGCCCATGTTGTTGCGCCAGCTCATCTCCGAGATGGACGAGAAGACCTCGAGAAGCTCTGGCTCCACAGACAAGGCCTCGCGCAGCTCCTCCTCCCCTTGCCCCGTCAGTCCCCAGTTCAGCAGAAGCTGGCCTTCGCCGTGAACCCGCTCCCAGTCAAAGCCACTCAGGTCAATGACGCGCTTTGGAGGGGCCTCTCCAGCGATGGCGGCCCGAAGAGAGGCCGCAGCGACGCCTTGGCCCACCATCTCTCTCTGCTCCCGATAGCCCCCAAGCGCCATGCCCACGACCTCCCCGCCAGCGTTGAGCAGGGGGGCACCAGAGCTGTAGCGCAGATCGATGCGCTCGTTGACGAAGGTGTACTCCACGGTGCGGGCATCACAGCGTGTCACCCGGGCCTCATGCAGCGGCAGAGCTGGCTCGGCGTCTTCGATGCGGGCGAGCATCCAGATGGACTCCCCCCGCGCCGGACAGTCCGCAGAGAGCTCCATGGCCTGAACGGCCACCCGGCCACCTGCGCAGCCCTTGCTGTCCAAGTCCAAGGGGTAGACCACCACATCCGCCGCTGGCGTGACGTTGATGGGGGCGGCGTAGGGCATGTCCTGGGCGGACACTCCCTTCAGGACCCAACGTCCGGTCCAAAGATCCCGGGCACTGACCGTCGCCCGCGCCCCGAGCTCAGGTCCCGCCGTGCTTGGCATCCCCCGCGTGGCGCCGAAGGGGTCGTAGGGCCCCAAGGCCACCACCTGACTCTTGTAGCGCACGACCATCATCGTGGTCTCCAAGCCCAACACGCTCCCGTCTACCGAGACCCAGCCACGCATGACGGCGCCCTGAGGCGGCACAGTGGGTGCGAGCGCCTGAGCTGCAAACAACAACGAGATCCCCAGCATCGTCCCTCCTCAGATCGCCAGCTTAACCAGGCTCCCTCGGCATCCTACCCAGAGGTGCTCCCCCTGGACCCCAAGCTGCCAGGGACGCTCCAGGTCCAGAGCAAGGCGCTCCGGAAAGTCACCGACTTGCGAGCACCAGAGCCCGCCTTCTGCCAGCGCCCACAGACGATCTTGGCCATCCGAGGTCAGCGCATAGGGCTCGGATCCCGCCGCACTCCAAGTGCTGCCGTCCCAGCGCCAGAGCTGCTCGGCGGCCGCCGCCCAGAGGTGCCCGGCGCCCATGGAGAGCTGCCGCACGGGCCGCCCACGTCCCTCGGACTCAAAGAGCCGCACTGGGCCGACATCGACCTCGTGCAGGTGGCCATCCAAGGTGCCCGCAAACACCCGATCTTGCCACCCGGTGCAGAAGCTGATGCACTCACCGGGTCCCTCTCCACCCTCCAGGTGGGTACGCCAGCCCTTCAGGAGCGCCTTGGGGCCTGCAAAGAGGGTGCGCAGATCATCAAAGCCCCCGGCACCGTCCTGGGGAAAGCCCTTGCCGGCGGCGACACCGCGAAAGGGCCAGGAGAAGTAGCCACGCTCGGTGCTGGCGTGCAGCGCACCGTCTCGAACAGCCAGCGCGGTGACCCCACGCATCTCGCGGCGTGCACCCTCCGGAAAGGGAAAGGGCTGGACGGCGTCTCCAGCGATGAGAACCATGCCGTAGTCGCTGCCCGCGGCCAAACGTCCGTCAGGCAGCGCCTGGAGTGCTCGTAGGGTCGCGTGGGCCGGGAAGCCCAGCGCCTCCGCTGAAAAGCGCGCCAAGACTCTCGGAGCGACGGGCTTCAAATGCCGGTGTCTTTGCCAGTGTCTTTGCCGGTGTCGTCCGTGCCACCGGTGTCATCCCCCGAATCACCGGTGTCGTCTCCCGAGTCACCCGTGTCACCGCCGGTGTCCCAGCCGGCCGGGTAGGCCTCCAGGTCAACGATAAAGTCGATGAAGAGCGGGTCGTTGGTCTTTACCTGCAGCTTGCCGACCTTGGGCTGGTCGCCGGGCAACGTGGCCACAACGCTCATCTCATAGGAGTCGCCGGGACCCACGGTCTTGTCCTCGGTCTCAGGCAGGTAGAAGGTACCGCCGGCCGAGTCGGTCACGCGGGCCTGCTTGATGATCAAGTTCAGCTCGCCGACGTTCTCGAAGTACAGCGTGTTGCCCACACTGACGCCGGGCTCCAGCTCGGTCCAGACCAACTTGGCGTTGGCCAACGAGAGCTCACCGGCCCCTTCGACAACGTCCGGCCCATCCGGAGTCTGGGTAAAGTTCCCGTCTCCAGCACACGCACTCAGCGCCCCCAGTGTGAGTAGGGCCATAGCCAAGGGAAGCAGGGACGTGGACTTGGGTACGCGCATGGAACTCATCCTCCGGCAAGTAGCATAGCCCGTCCCAAGGGGGATAGGCCCATGGCATGCCCCAGCCATTGCCACGCCGCGCACGCATCCTGATCGAGGTCCCCAAGGGCGGCTTCATCAAGCGCGAGCTGCACGAGGGCTCACGCATCGACTTTATCAGTCCCCTGCCCTCTCCCTACAACTACGGTTGTATCCCGGATGTGCCGGGACAAGACGGCGACCCACTGGACGTGGTGGTGCTCGGCCCGAGGCTCAAAGCTGGCCAGACCATCGAGCGCGAGATCGTCGGTGTGGTGCGCTTTTGGGACGCTGGGCTGCCAGATGACAAGCTCATCGCGAGCGAGAGTCCTCTGAGCCCAAAGCAGCGCACGGGTCTGCGCCGATTCTTCAAGATCTACGCCCTGGCCAGGCTGGCCCTGAACAAGCGCAAGGGCTTGAGCGGTCGCACGGCCTTTGTCTCGGTGGTCAACCGAGAAGAGCTGGACCAGCCCTGGCGGAACACCCGTTAGAACAGCGCTTCTCGCGCTATTCTACATCGCCCCAAGGGTTGCCGTTCTCGTCGACCTTCTCGTCCTTCTTGGAGTCGGTGCTCGCCTCTCCCCAAGGAGAAGCCTCCCAGCCCTCCGCAGGCTCCTCGTCGGGCGGAGACGCCGAAGCAGCGCCGCTCTTGCTCCCCCCTGCGGCCTTGCTCGCCGAGGATTCCTTGTCAGCGCTCGAGGCCTTGCTGGAGCGGCGTCCAGTAGGTCGCGTGCCCTTGACTGGACGGTTCCCGGTCGGCCCCTTGGGCTTTGCCTTGGCCGGCTCAGGCTCAACAGCCGGTGCTTCAGGCTCAGGCTCAGGCTCAGGCTCAGGCTCAGGCTCTTCCACAACGGGCGGCTCCTCGACAACGGGCGGCTCTTCGAGTGCAGGCACAGCCTCGGGCTCCGCAGGCTTGACCGCCTCATCGCGCGGGAGAGCGTCCTCTTGCGATTTGACCGGACGAGTGGCCGGCCCTGGGTCTACCGGCCCAAGGCTCTGACTCCAGATCAGGTAGCCCGCACCCGCAAGCAGAAGCAGCCCAAGAAGCGCGCCACCGATTGCCAAGCCCCAGGAGCGCTGGGGGATGGGTGGTGGCAGGCCGTCGTCTTCGTCGCCGTCATGGAGGGCGCCGTCGTTGGGCGCTGGATCTTGTGCGAAGAAACCGCTTCCCAAGCTGTCATCGTCATGCACGTCTTCAGAGACCGGAGGCACAGCTTCCAGAGTCGAGGCCACCGGTGCGCCCGTCTCCTTCTGCGCCAGCTCCATTAGGCCAGGCCCAACCGCGTCCGATGGGACCGCATCAGGCTCGGCAGGGTCCACTTCAGGCTGGGCAGGGCCCGCCTCTGGCGCCCCATCTTCGGCCGCCTTCCCCGTGGGGGAGTCCTCGGGCGCACCCTCGCCCAGCTGAATGCCGTCGGCGACGGGCTCAGGTGTCGGCTCGGGGAGCGGAGGCGCAACGGGAGCGTCCCGAAGCGGCCAATCCGGCAGGTCCAGGTCCTCGGCGCCGTGCACTGCAGGCATGGCAGCGGTCCCGGTACAGATTCCGGTGATCTGCTCCACGCAGGCCCGCTCCTCCGCGCTGGGAGAGTCGGGGCCTCCAATGGGAAAGGCCGTGAGCAACCTGGGGCCCCAGGCACCGCGTTGTGCACCACGGAGGGCATCCAGCGCCTTGGCCAGAACCGCAGCACTCTCGGGGCGATCTGCGGGCTCAGCCTGCATGCACTGGGCGAGCAGCTCATGGAGTGGCGAGGCCAGATCCAAGGGCGCAGCCCCCCGCGTGGCTTGGACAGTGCGGACCCAATCGGACTTGAGGGTGTGTCGTCTGGCCGTCAACAAGGTCCAGAGCACAGCGCCCAGGGAGTAGAGATCCGCCCGTCCATCGGCATGCTCCCGGCGCATGCTCAGCTCGGGGGCTTGGATGGCCCAGCGCTCCAACTCCGTCGAGGGTGGCAGCGCAGGCAGCGCTCCAACACCAGCAAGCAAGAGCGTGCCGCCGTCATGGTTCACCCAGACCCGGCCAGGATGCAGATCACCGATCAGCCCTCCCGAGGCTTGAAGGGCGCTCAGGGCCGACGCCAAGCCCGCACCCAGGTCCAGGACCTCAGCGGCGTCCAGACGCTCAACACCTTGGCCGTTGAGGCGCTGCATGAGCTGCGCCAAGTTCCGGCCCTTGGGACGATCGACAACCGCGTAGGCCAGGCCCTTGAACTCGCCGACTTCGTGTACGCGCAGCAGGCCACGCTCACGCGCAGAGCGTGCGCCTTCAGCGCGCTTTACAAATGACTGACGTTCCGGGCGATCAGGACGATGGATCCACGCCGCCTTTCCCTGGCCCAGATCGAAGAGCGCGGACTCCGAGTCCAGCGCCAAGAGCCCACCCAAGTTGTGGTTGCCCAGGGGCACTGAGGGCCCCGCGCTGGGCTCCAGGTCCATGGGCATCAAGGTGGGGTTGCTGGGCAAGAGCGGCACGGCCGGCATCGGCTGCAGGCCTGACTTGGGCAGCTCTACAGAAGGCTCAGGGACCTCACCCAGGGCTGCTGGTGGGGCATGTAGCCCCGCTGCCGACGGCTCTTCCGCGACCGACCCACCGGCCGGCTCGCTGCTCGGCGCAGGGGGGCCTGCGGGCGCCTTCTGCCTTGCGAGAGGAAAACCATCGTTAAAACAGAACGCGGCGTTGTCGTCCGCGTATGTCTTGCCGCACTTTGGACAAATCTTCATGACGCCCATGTTTAACCCCGCAGAGAGGGGGTCGGTCACTGCTTGGATAAGCGAGATAGACAACAAAGCATGCAAGCGGTGCGACATCTTCTGCCCCACCTGAGCTTTGGCGCAGCTGCGGTGGTCCTTGCCCTGCTCTTGCATGTGCCATTGCTCGCGGCCCCTGGGCACATTCCTGGCGAAGCAGGATCCGATGCGCTGCGCGGCCTCTGGTCCCTCTGGGTCTTGGGCCAGAGCTGGGTCACGTGGCCCTTGGGCACAAGCGCGGCGAACTTTCCCAACGGGGCGGATCTCTTTCCCTTCCCGGCCGCGACCCTGAGCGCAGCGGCCCCCCTGGAGCGCCTTTTGGGCGCAGTGCCAGCCCTCAGAGTGGTGGTGATCTCCCACACGGCCCTGGCCGTGCTGGCCACCGGTTTCTTGGTGCGCACCCTGCGCGGAAGCTGGGGCCTGGCCCTGGTGGCCGGAACACTGGTCGCCACCCAATCCTTGATGGGAGGCGCTCTGCGAGACGGCACCCTGGAGGTACTGGCTGTCGGCTGGGTGCCGCTCTGCCTCGCCGCTGCTTGGCGGGCCGCCCAAGGCCAACGCCTCTGGGGTCTGCTCGCTGGCGCAGCCTTTGTGACCTGCTGCTTGGAGTCCGCCTACTACGCCAGCTTCTCGGCCCTGGGCATCCTGTTGATCCTCAGTACTCTGCGTACCCGCCTGGGCATGCGTCAAATGCTGCTCGCGGCCGCCACGGTCCTGGTGGGCTTGGGCGCGCTGGCCGCCTTCCTCTGGCCCGTCCTGAGCACTATGGACGCCCGCTTGGGCCAGTCGGGAGATGACGCAGGACTCCAAGCCGCCAACGCCGCAGACTGGGCTGAGCTGCTTCAACTGGCCCTCTCACCCGGTGCGCGAGGGTGGCGCGTGGCCGATCTGTGGGCCCCACCGTGGCCCCATTGGGTGCTGCTCATCGCCGGGGTGCTCCTGGCTCTGCGCCGCCACCCTTGGCTCAGCGTCTTGGCCCTGCTGTCCCTGGGCCTGGCCCTCTACCTTCCCTGGCTGAGCTGGTGGTTCGAGGGTCCCCTGGGCGCCGTCGTTCGCTTCCCCCGGCGCTATCTGGCTCTGGTCGTGGTCGCTGCTGCGGCGGGATTGGCTGGCGCTGGCCCGCTGCTCTCCCGCTTGAGCATCCACCAGCGCTTCCCCGCCATCGAGGCCACCCTGGGCCTGATCCTCTCGATCTGGCTGGGCTACTGGGGCGCAGCGGCGGGTGGCCAGCTGAGCGCCTACCCGCTGCTGGACCTCTCCCCCTCCCCCATCACGGAACGCTTGGCCCAAGACCCCGAGCGGGCCGCTGTGCTGATGCTGCCCACCGAGCTGCCCTCGGCTGGGCCACAGGGCAACACCCGAGGTGAACAGGACAGCGTGATCTTCGGCAACCTGAGCGCTGACTTGGCCGGAGCCGAGCGCCTGGCCCTCCCCGTCTTGGGGGACAAGATCAGCTCCAAGGCCCCGAGCCTGCTCACCTTGGCGCCCCGGAGCGGCCCGAGCCTTCACTTGGCCAAGAACCTCTCCGACCTGTGCTTCACCCACTTCGGCATGTCCATCCCCGGCGGCGCGATGGCCCCGCCACAGGCCTACACCGAGGAGCTGGCGTGGCTTGAGAGCCAAGGTCTCAAGTACATCTTGGTGGACACGAGCGTCTACGAGGCCCAGGCCCTCAGCCACCTGGACAGCGTGCTCAGCCCCGTGGCGGAGGGCCAAGAAGACTTCGGCGTGCTGCGCCTCTACGTGCTCTACAGCGAGCGTCCCGGACCTGCGCCGGCGCCCAGCGCCCAGCAGACCGGCTCAGGCCTTCGCTTCCAGGGCCAGGTGCTCGGCGGAGAGCACCTGCACACCGACGTGCACGTCTTGGTCACCCACTCCGGCCAGACCCAGCGCTGCCCCATCACGCCGGAGACCGGGGCATTCGACTGCGGCACTCTGGACCAAGTCGACCAAGTGCAGCTCTTCGCTCAGGGACGCGAGGTCCCCATTGAGAGAGAGGGGGGCTACAACAGCGCGCGCCTGGTGGTGTTAGGGGCACGCCCATGATGGCCGCCCTGCGGGAGACATTCCACTACCTGCGTACTCTGAACGCATCGATAGCCGAGCACGAGATCATCGATCGCAGTGCCCAGGTGGCGTACTTTCTGCTGCTCTCCGTCTTTCCCTTCTTGGTCGCGCTCCTGGGCCTGCTCGCCCAGTTTGAGCTGCAAGAAGAGGTGGCGCTGCTGGAGGAATTGGTCCGAGATGGCCTGCCCGGCGTCATGGCCGACATGCTGGTCACCGAGATCGAGAACATCGCTTTTGCCGAGACCAGCGGCCGCATCATCGTGGGCTTTGCCATTGGCCTCTACGTCACACACCGTGCCAGCCACGCGCTGATTCTGGGCGTGAACAAGGCCTGGAACACCCGAGAGGACCGGAACTTCTTGATGGTCCGAGGAATCGCGGTGGCCATGGCCATCGGCGCGATGCTCTCGGTGATTCTGCTCCTGGTCGGCCTCGTCTTTGGCGACTGGCTGCTTGGGGTGATGCACCAGCGGGAGTGGATGAGCGAGGTCATGGTCGGCTGGATCAGAATCCTGCGTTGGCCTCTGATCCTCTTCCTTGGCCACCTGGCCATCAACATCACCTTCCGCCTGGGTGCCAATACGCCCCTGCGCTGGCGATGGAGCACCTGGGGCAGCCTCTTCGCCACCGTCTCCTGGGTCATCATCATCGAAGGCTTCCAGCTCTACGTGACGCGGATCACGGACCTGGGTGCGGCCTATGGCTCTCTGGGCGCCGCCGCTGGACTGCTCATCCTCTTCTACTCCCTGGTCTCCGCCGTGTTCGTGGGGGCCGAGATCGACGCCCTGAACTACACCCGGCGGGACCTGCGGCACGCCCGGCGAATGGCCCGGAGGCGCGCCCGCGGACTGGGCTTGGACGACGAGGCGCCGGACGTTCAGAGCCCCTGAGAGGCCCCCTACACCCGGGGAGTCAGCTTGGGACGGGCAACACACCAGGCCACGACCGCCTGGCTGACCCGGTAATGCGGAGAGCCATCTCCAGAGGTGTCGACTCGGGTGTGCTGGCCCACCTTGCGCAAGGCGTCCTCCAGGTCCCGGCTGCCCCCCTCGGCCAGCAGGTGCTGCTTGAGAAAGCCCAGCATCTCAACCTGCATCTCACCCCAGTTGATGTTGCCGTTTCGGTAGGCCTCGTCCGTCAGGCGGCCAATGCAGCGGATCATCTCTCCTTGCATAGAAGGCGCCGGCCCGCTGGGTGGAACCAGCTCATCCCACAAGGCAGAGTGCAGCTTCTTCCAACTGTACTCTCCATCCACTGCGAGCAGAACCGCAGACTCACCGACCTCTTTGTAGGCGCCAGCGTCTGCGTCCCCTGGCACAGGAACACTTGCAAACAGTGCTTGAACCTGGGTCATGCCCATATCGATGGATGCAGCCATGGAGGTGCCCCCATGCCGAGAGAGGCGATGTGGGTTTGCGCCCAGCTCCAGCATGCGCTCCAACCAAGGCAGACGGGTCTCGCCGTAGATGCGCATGCAGGGCCAGAGCACTTGGTTTCCGTGGCTGTCTTGGTAGCTGCAGTCCGTGCCCGCTGCGAGCAGCAGCTCCACCACTGCATCGTGCCGGCTGTTCAAGGCCCAATCCAAGGCCAGTCCGCGAGCACCCGGGCAGTTGGGATCCGCGCCATGCGCCAACAGCAGCTCGGTCACCTCGACATGCCCATCAGAGGCCGCCGCCATCAGCGGGGTCTCTCCACGTCGAAGCACGTTGGGATCCCCGCCCCCCTTCAGGTACTTGCCCAGACTGACCCAGTCGTTCACCCCGGCAAAGAAGACCGGCCCGTGGTCGGGAAGAGGACCCGCTCCACCGTCCATGAGCACCTGAACCATTGCGCGGTCACCCCGCTCGAAGGCCTTTAGCAGCGGCGCGTGCATGCCCGAGGGCTGTACGGTGTTCGCCCCCAACTCCAGCAGCCGCGCGACCACGTCCCGGTGCCCGCCCAAGACGGCCTCGACCATGGGAAAGTTGCTGTAGTCCCCGGTCTGCTTGGGATCGACTCCGAGCTCCACCAAGGCATCGATGGCCTGGAGGCTTCCTCCTCGAGCCGCAAAAAACAGCGCGCTGCAGCCGAACTTGGTGCGCTCCATGGGATCGACTCCCAGAGCCAAGATATCCTGGGCCAGCGCCCAAGAGCCAGACTCCAAGGCCGCCATCAGGGGTGTCACACCCACATCGTAGAAGCGCAGGCTCTTGCGGACCTTTGTGCCCGAGGCACCCGCGCTCTTGGCGTTGAGAAGAACCCGCGCCGCCTCCACGTGTCCGCCCAATGCAGCCAGGTGCAAAGGAGTGGCCCCTACCCCGTCCTTCGTGGCCCGAGCCTTGCGCGCCAACAGCGCTTGAATCACCCCGACATGCCCCATCGATGCGGCGGCGTGAAGAGGCGTGCTGCCCTTGTCCAAAGCCACCCCCAAGGGCAGCAAGTCGGTGGTGTCCGGCCTGGAAAACCAGCCCCCGTCTGGCCGATGGATGTGACCCGACTTGGGCAGGTTGTTTACCCAAGCCTTGGTCTTCGCCTTCAAGGATGTCTTTGGGTCCCCGGCCTCAATCAGCGCCAGCGAAAGCTCTTCATGCCCCCAGAGAATCGCCAAGTGAAGCGCCGTGAGCCCCTCCTCGTTGGCGAGTGCCGGGTCTATCCCCTGCTTGAGCGCCAACAGAGCACTCTCGGGCTCTTGACCCACCAGAACAAACCAGCTCACCAGCTCCACACACGCTCCCTTCTGGCCAACAGGCCGGCCATCATCAGTGCCCCCAAGACGCCGCCAGGGGCCCCAGTCTTACAGCCGCCGCATCCACCCCGGCTCTCACTGCGCACGGAGACCAGCCCCTCTGCCGGCTCTTGCCAGCCACTGCTCAGAACCAGCAGCGTCTCCGGGTGCAAGGCGGCATCGAAGCTCTGGTCGACGGGCGCCCAACCCAGGTCTTGCTCGCCATCTGGGGAGGAGAGCTGCACCCGCAGTTGCCCACCTTCAGGCTCACGCACCCGAAGCCGCAAGGTCTCACTCTCCAGGCTCAGGTAGCGCACCCCCATGCTCTCCGGACCCTCCAGCTCCTGCCAAGCGCCGCCCCCAAGCTCAGTGACCCGCTCGTCCCAGTCTGGCCAACGCTCGGCAGCCTCCTCGTGAACCTGGGCGTAGCGGGCCCCTTCAGCAAAATCCCAAGACGCCCCAGCCAGGGCAAAGGCATGCCAGGCAGCCTCCAGATCCAAGCGGGCATCCAAAGCCACACGTGGCTGCTCAGAGTCCTGGCCCCACAGAGCCGGTATCAGTGCTTCTCCCTCTTGATTACTCAGGTACCGCACCCACACAAAGGCCCCGTACTGCCGGTACTCCTCCAGGCTGCCCGAGCTTGGAAATGCAAAGGCATCCACCGCGTCCCCAGGACGCAAAGACCAGCCATAGAGCCACCGGGCCGTGTCCGGATTCTCCGGGTAGACCTGGGCCTCTGACCACACTGCGGTGGCCTCGAAGAGCCAAGCGCCGGGACTGCTCTCGCTGTACTCAAAAGGCGCCGCGCTGTTGTCCTGCAGAGTGTGGAAGAACTCGTGGGCCAACACCACTTGGCCTCGCTCCCAGTCGGCCACCGCCTCTGGGCTGAGCACCACCATCGGGTAGCCCTCTCCATCCACCGTGGCGTAGGCCTCCCCCAGAGCCCGCGGGGCATTTGAGCCGGAGTCTCCGAGGTAAATGTTCAGCTTGAAGGCCTCACTTCCGTAAGGCGCCGGCATGCCCAGCTCGACCACCAAGCTCTGCCAGCTCTCCTCGCCCGAGGCCAACATGACCTCGGCTGCGCTTGGCTCCAGTGGCCCATCCCAGCGCAGGATCAGGTGCTCGGACTCCGCCGAGTTCTCCGTGCCGAAGCTGTCCCGCTCCCCCTCTACAAAGGACTTGGGCGCACTCTGGAGCAAGCCGAGCTCCTGGAGGCAGTCCAGTTCAGCCAAAGCCACGTAGGCGCTGGCGCAGTCAGGGGGGGGTGGCAGACAGGGCACGCTCCCAGCCTACACATTGACCCCTTCTTCCGCCAATCCCTCAATCTCGTCGTCGCCCAACACCCCACGACCGCCTTGTAGGAACTCTTGTAGGGCCGGAAATTCGACTTCTTTGGCCTCTTCGATGGTGCCAACAAAGCCCATCTTTAGGTCGTACAAGAAGGCCAGCCGGTCGGTCACGGTGAAGCAGGAGTCCATGTCATGGGTGACCACAACCGAGGTGACACCGAGCTGCTCCTGCAAGCGCAGAATGAGCCCGTTGATGCGTCGCACGTTCAAGGGATCCAGCCCGGTCGTGGGCTCGTCGTAGAGGATGACCTCGGGCTTGACGGCGATGGAGCGGGCCAGGCCTACGCGCTTCTTCATGCCACCGGAGAGCTCGCTGGGTCGGAGCGCTTCGATGCCGGGCATGCCCACCATCTCCAGGACCTCCGCCACCCGGTCGTTCTGCTCCGCAACCGTGCCCCAGTTGTGCTCCACCAAGGGGTACTTGATGTTCTCGGCGACGCTCATGGAGTCAAAGAGCGCAGCACCCTGAAAGAGCATCGCGACACGCCTGCGCATGTTCAGCAGGTCCTGACCCTTCATGGTCGTGACCTCTTCTCCGAAGGCCTTGATGCTGCCGCCATCGCAGGAAAGCAGGCCAATGAGCATCTTGAGCGCGACCGACTTGCCCATGCCCGAGCCGCCGATGATGGTGAGCACCTCGCCGCGGTAGATGTCCAGATCCAGGTTCTTGTAGATGACCTTGGGACCGAAGGACTTCTCCACACCTCGGAAGGTGATGATGGGCTCTTCTTGGGCTTGGACTGGGGTGCTCATGTGTGACGTGCCAGTGCGAAGAAGAGCTGGGTCAGGAAGAAGTTGCTGACCAGGACGGTGATGCTGATGGCCACAACGGTGGTCGTGGTCGAGCGGCCCACGCCCTCGGTGCCGCCGCGGGTGTTCAACCCCACGTAGCAGCCGATGATGGCGATGAAGTAGCCAAAGAAGACGCTCTTGCCCAAGCCATGCAGGATGTCGCCCACCGAGAGGGTGTCGATCACCTGGTCCACGAAGAAGCGCCAGGTCACCCCGACCTCGTCCATGGTGATGAGCATGCCGCCAAAGCAGCCCACAACATCGGCCAGAATGGTCAGCAGGGGCAGAGAGATGATGCAGGCCAAGACCCGGGGCACCACCAACTTGCGGACCGGATCCGCTCCAAGCGCCGCGATGGCGTCGACCTGCTCGGTCACGTTCATCGAGCCGATGGTGGCGGTGTAGCCAGCGCCTACGCGACCGCCGACCAGGACCGCAGTCAGGGTTGGACCGAGCTCCTTGACGATGCCCAGAGAGACGAGCTTTCCGGTGTACAGGGAGGCCCCGTAGGGCTCCAATCCGATGGCGAACTGCATCGCCATGACTGCGCCGGTGAACAGCGCGGTGAGTACCGCGATGGACCAAGAGCCGATGCCCGAGCTGTCGATCTGGTGGATGAGCAGCCTGGACTCAAAGGGACTGCGGAAGACCTCCCTGAAGGTGCGTCCTGTCAGGCGTGCCACGCCGCCGATGTGCCCCAAGAGGAGCAGGGCTTGATTCACAGTGTGGTCCGGAAGCCGTCAACGGCGCTCACGTAGTCCACCCAGGCGGCCTCGAAGTGCTTGCCCCGCGGCGCGATCAGCACCACGTCGTAGGTGCAGAAGTGCTTCTTGAGCACCGTGGTTCCAAGCTCGATGGGCACCCCATCCAGGCGCCCCAAGTGACGGGTGCGCAGCGCTTCTCTGTCCGCGAGGGTCAGACTCTCGCTCAGGATGGCCTCGCCCTCGCGCAGACCGGCGAGCTGCTTGTCGACCAGGTCCTCCAGCTTGGAGTCCTCGTAGCGGGGACCGCAGTTGGAGTCGGCGAAGATCGATGCGCCGATGCTGGGCTTGGTCCACGCATAGTCCGCACCACCGGCGTCCTTGACACGCTCCCAGCCTGGCAGCTCACCGAGCTCGTAGCTGCCCTCGGCGTCGCGCGCTTCACGCTCCGCCTTGGAGGCACAGCCAACCAGCATTGAGCCCGCGAGAATGGCTGGGAGCATGAAAGTGCTGAGGTGTCTCACGCCGGTTCCTTTGCGCTGTCTTGGTCCTCGAGAATCGCCAGGAAGACCTCTTCCAAATCCTGGGCTCCGCCCTGGTTCTGGTCACGTATCTCCTCGTAGCTGCCTTGGGCCACGATGCGCCCCTTGTGGATGATCGCAAGGCGGTCGCAGACCTCCTGTGCCACGTCCAGGGAATGGGTGGAGAGAAAGACGGTTCGCCCCATGGCCGCCCAGTCTCGAAAGACCTGCTTGATCTGTCGAGACCCCCGCGGATCCAGGCCGACCATCGGCTCATCCACGATCAACAGCTCCGGCTCGTGCAGCATCGCGCAGCACAGAGAGAGGCGCTGCTTCATGCCATGGGAGAAGCCCTCCACCAGCTCGTTGGCGAACTCCCCCAGACCGTACTCCTCCAGAAGACGCCCGCCGCTGCCTTCGATGGCGGCCTCGTCCATGCCGTAGAGCCCACCGATGAAGCGCAGCATCTCCCGCGCCGTCAGCTTCTCGTAGAGGTATGGACGATCTGGGATGTAGCCAATTTTGGCCTTTGCACCGACAGGATCGGCGACCATGTCCACCCCGTCGATCCAGAGCTCGCCCGAGGTCGGAGGCAGGATGCCGGAGAGAATGCGGATCGTCGTGGTCTTGCCTGCGCCGTTGGGGCCCAGAAAGCCGAAGACCTCGCCGCGGCGCACCTCAAGGTCCAGAGGATGCAGCGCCTGAAAGCCGCGGTAGCGCTTCTCGATGGCTTGGGTTCGAATCATGTCCACAGGATAGCCCGCGCTGCCCAGGGAGGGGCCCTGCGCGGATCTATCGCGACTCCACCATCTTGAAGCCCAGGCGCCCCATCACGCCCATGATCTCCACCTGCTTGTCCAGGTCTCCCTCCACCAGCTTGACGTGGCTGGCGTCGGCCGGAAACTGGCCGAAGGTGGGGTCCACAGGCACCCAACCATGGACTTCTCCCAGGTAGACCTCGGGCCACGCATGGTAGTAAAATCCTCCGTTCTCACCCATCGCATCGGAGTAAACCACCCCTGCTGCGATGCGTGAAGGGATGCCTGCAATGCGGGCCAAGGCCACGTAGAGCGCGGTGTGCTCGTTGCAGTCCCCCTGCCCCAGACGAAGCACCTCCAGGGCGTTGGGGACCGAGAGAGTCGGGGCTTTGATCAAGTAGCCATGTACCCAGTCCACAAGCGCCTCGGCGGCGTCTCTGCGGTTGCTCTGGCCCTCCAGCACTTCGGCGCTCTTCTCTTTGAGCTCTAGGTTCTCGATGGGCAAGAAGATGGTGGGCTGGAGAAACTCAGCCAGCGCCGGACTGGCCTCGGCGACGGGAAGGTCTCCGCTGAGCTCTTCGGCCATCGGCACTTCGACCCGCACGTGGTCACCGGTGACCCGCTGAACGCCTCCATCAAAGACACGCTCAGGCTCTACCCCGAGGATCTGCAGCTCCAGAACGCGCACGAGACGCGGCTGAGGCAAGTAGCCCTCCAACTTGACGGCCGAGAGCGCGATGATGTTCACCGGCTCGGCGCCCTGGGGCATGCGCTGCGCTTCTTCGGCGGTCTGACGCACCAGGGCCAGGCCCATCGCGCCCTCCTCTCGAATCACGTCCCCTGCGGGGGTGAGCAGGACCCGGCTGCTCATCTCGCCGATCTCCCGCTCCATCCAGTAGGCCTCCTCCCCGTCGGGCAGCAGCTCCACCCCGGAGACGGTCATTTCCATCTCCTGCTGGGAGAGGGTGATGGGGTCGAAGTAGGGCAAGGAGAAGCGCTTTCCGACGGCGATCTCGTCCTGGTGCTGGGAGAGCCAGGCGCCAATGGAGAGCGACATTTGGGGGGGCGCGTCGATGGGCAGGCTGAGCTCTTGAATCTCTCCGGCTTGGGCGATCTTCATGCGGATCTCGGTGGGGAGCACCTCGCCTTGTCCGGAGATCGAGACCTCGCCGGAGTCCATAAAGAACTCGAAGCGCTTGAGGGTCCCGGTGTTGTCCATGACCGCTTGGCTGACGGTGACCACCTGCTTGAGCTGCCCAAAGGCTGCGATCTCAAAGGCCGAGCGGTTGCGCAGCAGCAGGCCCCCATCCACCGTCGGGGTCTCGCTCGATACGGCGTAGCCCACCTTCTGGTCCTCGAAGTAGATGCCCATCCAAGCCTCGGAGGAGGGACCGGCGGCCAAGGCCTCGATCTCGATGGGGATGAGCTGCTGCGCCCGTGACTGAGCCACGAACACCCCGGCCAGAGCCAGAAAGGCCACCAGTGCAGCGGCCTCGATCCAGGCCTGGGGATGCAGTCTCTTCAAGCTCGCTCCGTGTGCTTTGGACTAACATAGGCACCCAATCCAGAGGATGTGTGCCGCTCCAGATCCATAGCGTTGCTTTGTCCAGCCAAGACCGGCGCAAGCCTTCCGCGTCCACCCTGCACGACGCCAGTCTCGGCTTTCTAGGCATCGCCCACGCCACAGTGCTGCCCTCCTTGCTCGAGTCAGACCTGGGCTCGGCGGCCTCCAAGCTGGTCTTGGACACCGCACGGGGGCACATCGCCAAGGCCATCGCCGACCTGCGCACACGTGGCCAAGACCAGGACGAGGCCACCCAAGAAGTGCTGCGCACCGCGGCCAACCTGGCCCGCCTCGAGCTCTCTGCCTTCTCCATTCGCAAGCGCCAGAGCATAGAGTGCACCCTGGATCTCGCCTTGGTCTTGGACAGCGTGCTCTACGTCTGCCACCTGGGAGATGGGGCAACCTACCTGGTTCGGAAGGGCCTGGTTCACAAGCTCACCCAGGACCACATCAGCCAGGTGGCCCACGCCGCCAACGAGCGACCGGCGCGCACCCAGTCTTTGGGAATCGATGGGAGCGAAGCCGAGGTCTTGGCGGTCACGCTGGGGCGTTCAGATCGGGTCCTGCTCACGAGCCCTTGGCTCTCGATGAACCTGGACGAGCTGCGCCTGCGCGAGGCCACCACAGACCCGACTCCAGATGGACTGACCGCCCGGCTCCTGAGCATCGGCCGAGACCGCGCCCCTCAGGCCGACATGGCTGTAGGCGTGATGCTGCCCATCGGCATCCAACCCAGCACCAGTCGCCCCGGAACAGGTCGTCTGGAGACCCTGGCGCGCACGCCGCTCTTTGCCTACTGCACCGAGCGAGAGCTCATCAGCTTGGCCGGCATCACGCGCCCGGCTCACTTCAAACAGGGCGAGACCCTCTTCTCCCAAGGGGAGCTGGGCAAGGCCATGTACCTGCTGGTGGCCGGCAAGGTCGAAGTGGTGCGCGATGGTCAGAGCATCGCGGAGCTTGGACCCGGCGCAAACTTCGGCGAGATGGCTCTGCTCGACGAGCCGGAGCGCAGCGCGACCATCACGGCCTTAGAGCCGGCAGAGGCCCTCATCATCACGCGAGAGGCCTTCTTTGCTTTGCTGAAGCGGGACCCCACCCTGGCGGTCAAGGTGCTCTGGAACATGCTACTGCGCCTGTCCTCGAACCTCCGATCCACCTCGGAGAAGCTGGCTGCCCTAGAGAGAGCGCTCAAATGACCACGGCACTGCACATTGACGCTTGGGTGACCACCGACACCGGTCGGGTACGCAAGCACAACGAAGACAGCGCCCTGGTTGAGCCCAGTCTGGGCCTGTATGTGGTCTGCGACGGCATGGGCGGCTTCAAGCGCGGCGACGTGGCCAGCTCACTGGCTTGCTCGGTGGTCCTGGAGTCCATCACAGCGGGCAAACGAACCTTGGCGCTGCACGCTGAGCAGCCCAGCTCCGCGACCATTGCCGCGGTCCAAGCCTTGCTCCAGAACGCCGTTCAGCGCGCTTGCGAGGAGATCTACCAAGCCGGCGCCAGCATCGCTGGAGACGGCGGCCGGATGGGCACCACCCTGGACGCGGTCCTGGTCATCGCCGACCAAGCCTTCACCGCCCACGTGGGCGATGGGCGCATCTACTTGATTCGCGGCGGCGAGTGCCACCAAGTGACCGAGGACCACAGCCTGGTCCAAGAGCAGCTGCGCGAGGGGCTCATCACCCCCGACCAAGCCAGAAAGGCCAAGAACAAGAACGTGATCACGCGGGCCCTTGGGGTCTTCCCGAGCGTCTTGGTGGACCTGCTCTACATTCAGCTCGCCCCCGGCGATGCCCTGCTGCTCTGCTCCGACGGCCTGCATGGCTACGTCGGCGCCCCTGAGATGATTGAACCGGTGGCCTCTGGCAAGGCCGGCGGGACCGAGGCCCTGGTCGACAGAGCAAACAAGCGCGGCGGCCGGGACAACATCACCGCACTTGTCGTGCGCGTGGACGCCGAGAACCCCAACGAGCCCCGAGATGAGGCCGCTGCGACCCAGCACATCGAGGCGCTGCGTCGCTGCGATCTCTTCTCCTTCTGCACCTACCGTGAGCTTGTGCAGATCTCCGGGCTCTGCGAGACCCGGCAAGTGCCCGCCAACACCACGCTCTTCATCGAAGACGAGCTGGGCGGCGAGTGCTTCATCATCGAGACCGGCTCCGTAGAGATTCTGCGCGGCGGCGTCACTCTGGCCAATCTGGGCCCCGCTGCCTACTTCGGCGAGATGTCCTTCATCGACTCGCCTCGGCGCAGCGCGACGGTTCGAACCACCAGCGCCAGCCAGTTCCTGGTGCTCTCCCGGAACGAGTTCCTGCGCTTGGTGCGGCAAGACTCTGCCCTGGCCACCAAGCTCATGTGGCGCCTGCTGCATCACTTGGCCCGCATGGTGCGAAACGCCAACGCCAGAGTGCTGGCCGGCGTGACCACGCTGGAGATCGACTCGATCGACCTGGATCTTGATCAATAGCCCAGAGCCCGCCGAGAGCACGTGTAGACTGCTGCGGTGAATCCACTTTTGGTCTGGTTTCTGGGCGCGGGCTTGCTCGCACAGGATGGATGGGGCGGCTCCCAGGCTGAGCCCGTTCCGGATCCGGAGCCGCCCAGCGGCTTCTCCGGAGCGGTGGTCCCCGCGACTCCGGCCGTGGCGCAGCAGGGCTTCGTCATGCCAACCCTGCTCTCAGTCCCACAGATTCCTTGGCCAGAGGGCGCCCCGTTTGAGCCCGCCTCGGTCTCCTTGGTCTTGGTCTTGGGCACAGAGGGGCAGGTGACGGAGGTCAGCGCGACCGCTGGGGAAGAGCCCTTCCTCAGTCTGGCCTTGTTGGCGGCAGAGGACCTTCAGTTCACCCCCGCATACGAGGACGGTGCGCCTGTAGAGGTGGAGCTGCCATTTGAGTGGCCCTTCACCCCACCCCCCATCAACCTGAGCGGACAGCTGATCATCGTGGGCGATGGGGACAACAGCCCCGCCCGAGTCAGTCTCTTCTTAGACGGGCAGCCCTTCGGCGAGACCGACGAGAAGGGTGCATTCGCGGCCCGCTTGGTTCCCGCCGGCGCACACCAGATCAGCATCGAAGACCCCAACCTGACAATGGCCCCACTGGACTTCGTTCTCGAGCCCGACCAAGCCATCGAGCTCAACCTGGTCGCGCTGCCCGAAGGCCAAGACAACGTCGCGGTGGGCGTGTACACCCGCAAGCGCTCCGAGGTGGTGACCCGCAGCCTGAGCGCCGAGGAGCTGCGCACCACCCCCGGCACCATGGGCGACCCGGTCCGCGCGGTTCAGAACCTGCCCGGCGTGGTGCGCACCCCTTTCGACTCCGGCTGGCTGATCGTGCGTGGCGGCTCCCCCCGGGACACCGGGGTCTTCATCGACGGTCAGCGCGTGCCGCTGGTCTACCACTTGGGCGGCTTCACCTCGGTGCTGCACCCCTCCATGGTGGACACCGTCGACTTCATGCCCGGCGGCTTTGGGCCCCGATACGGTCGCGCCATCGCCGGCGCCGTGGACTTGAGCTCTCAGGCGGCCAGCCAGGAGTACCGGGTGGAGGCCGGCGCTGACCTGGTCCACGCCGGGGCCTTTGTGCAAGCGCCCCTAAACGATGAGGTCTCCATGGCGGCCAGCCTGCGCCGCTCCTACCTGGACCGCATCGTCTCAGCGGTCACCACCCCCGAACAAGCCGCCATCGTGCCGCGCTTCTACGACTGGCAGGTGCGGGTCGACGGCCAGGACGCTGGCGTGTTCTACCTGGGCTACAAAGACAGCATCAACGCCCCAACCGGCTTGGACGGCGACACGGTTCAGGTCAGCATCGTCACCCACCGGGTTCTAGGACGGGTCGAGAGAGACACAAGCCTGGGCCGTTTGAGTCTGCGCCCGGTCTTCGCAGACGACGCCTACTACCTGGACTACAGCGAGGACAGAGACGAGCGCCGCACCCGCACGGGCAGCCTGCGCATACAGATGGACTCCGGCGAAGGCCAGAACTGGGGATTGCAGACCGGTCTAGACACCGAGCTGAGCGTCTTCCGCATCAACGTGGCCACCAACTGCGGCGACGATGCCTGCCCTGGAATCGTCAAACAGGCCACCATGGGCTCGACCGACCCATACATGCGCATGCGCATCGGAGACGCCAATGGCAGCCACTTGCTGCTCGGCGGACGCATCGACACCCTTCTGATCGACTCTCAGCAGCTGCGCTGGGCCCCCTCCCCGCGCGTTGCAGCGGTGGTCCAGGCCACCGAAAACTGGACTCTGGTCGGGGACGCGGGTGTCTACCGCCAATACCCGCCCATCGAGTGGGCCGTCGGCTTGCCCACCGGCCGCTACTTGGACCTGGAACAGAGCCGAGGCTTTGGCGGCGGAGCCCACTGGCAGGCCCCTCAGCTCTCCTTCGACGTGGACGCCTACTGGCGACAGATGGACCAGCTGACCATCTTCGAAGAAGACGGTTCTACGGGCCAGGGCCAAGGCAAAGCCTACGGAATCGAGACCCTCTCCCGCTTCCGCTACGGCGGATTCTCCGGATGGGTGGCCTACACCTACAGCCGCTCCCTCCGGCGGGACGAGGCCGGCGACGGCTGGCGGGCGCACACCTACGACCAGCCGCACTACTTTGTGCTCGTTGGGGCCTATCAGCTGCCCAAGGATTGGAGCCTGAGCGCCCGCTTCAGAGCCGGCTCCGGATACCCCAGAGAGCCCGATGCGGACGACGCCTTGGACATCCTGACCCAGAACGAGGTCCCCCTGGACATGACCTCGACGCGGCTCCCGAGCTACCACAGCCTGGACATCAAGATCTCCAGGCTCCATGACGTGCGCGCCTGGGAGTTGGAGTACTACCTGGACATCCAGAACGTCTACAACCGGCGCATCCCCGAGCCGGTCATCACCGGCATTGACGACAGAAACACCGCCTATGGCTTCGGACTGACCACCCTGCCGATCTTCGGCATCAAAGGGGCCTACACCAAGGAGCGTTGAGCCAAGGGAAAGCGCGCAACCTTCGGGGACTCGTGGCATCCCAAAGCAGCCCCGGATCCTTCATGTCGCTGCTCCTGCTCGCGCTGGCCTGTACATCCTCCTCCGCGCCCGATGACTCCCCTCCAGAGAACCCGCCGGACACCGCCATCGGAGAGGGGCCTGGCGACTGGGAGGACCCCCTGAGCATCGCCAGAGACCTGGGCGTAGACGACAAGGGCATGGAGCTCACTGACGCGGTGATGGCGGGCGAGTTCCTGGTGCTCGCAGGTCAACAACAGCAGGGAAAGGGCGGGGTCTGGCTCTTCGATCACGCCAGCGACCCACTGGACCCCGGCTACATCGGCACCACCACCCTGCGCAACGTTCAGCAGGTGTGCTGGGACGGCGAGAAGATCTGGGGCACGGACCGCAGCGCCTTCTTGTACCGCTTCAGCATCGACTCCGATGGGGTGCGCGAGGACCGCCACTGGGACCTGGGCCCCAACGATGGCGGGGTGAGCTGCGATGCCACCTATGTGGCCGCCGCCCGCGGCAGCATGGGCGCCTACCTCTGGGAGAAGGACGGAGATGGCATCGACGAGGTCGCCTTCTTCGATGAGAAGGTGACCGAGGTCCTGCTGGCTGGCGAGCACCTGTACTTGCTGGCCCCAGACGCCTTGATCAAGGTGCGAACCAACACCCAAGAGGAGCTGGGTCGCCTGGCCTTGCAGGGCTACTGCCGCGATTTGGAAGCCGACGAGAGCGGCTTGGTGATGGCCTGCGGCAGCGACGGTGTGATGCTGGTGGATGCGGAAGAGATGAGCCTGAGCGGCAGCTGGCGCGGCAACATCAGCGCACGCGGGGTCTCCCTGGGCCCCGATGGCATCGTGGTCGCCGGGTGGACCGACGTGGTCTTGCTGGACCGCCAGGGCACCTTCATCGGCAGCGAACCCACCAACAGCGCCGCGATGGACAGCACCCAGGACGCCAACGGCAACATCTACATCGCCGACTGGCGCACGCCCTTCATGCTTCAGCTCAACAGCACGGCCCACAGCCCGGAGCTGGTCTTGGTCCCCGACTTGGCCCGCGACGGCGCCACCATCGAGATCCGCAACGAAGGCACCGCGCCCCTCTGGATCAATGGGGTGAGCGAGGGGGAGCTGGAATCCCAGCGCGTGGCGCCTGGCGGCTACACCTTCTGGCACCTGCCCGAGACCTTGGAAGGCACCCCCACCATCGAGACCGATGACCCAGACGAGGCCAGCGTCACTCTGGATCTCGGCACGCGAGGCGGCCTCTCCGTCGGAGATGTGGCGCCCCAGATCCAGGAGTTCGACACCGAGCGCCAGGAGTGGAAGCTCTCCGACCACGCCGGCAAGGTGGTCTGGGTGGGCCTGTTCGAGGACGGCTGCCCGGTGTGCTCCAGCGAGGTCGGCGCCACCGAGTTGGCCTTGGTCCAGGCCTTCGGCGAGCGCGATGATCTGGAACGGGTCTGGGTGTACACCGAGGGGGCTTCCGCGGAGCGGCCGGAAGAGTGGCGTGAGGAGGCCGAGATCGCTGGCGCGGTGCTGGTCGACGCCAACCAAAACGTGCGCTTTGACTACTTCATCGAGAACGGTGGGGACGCCTTTGCCCGCAATCCCCGGCACTTCGTGATCGACCAGGAGGGCAAGATCGCCTTCATCGCGACGAACCTGGAGATCCAGGGAGAGATCGCGGTGATGGAGAGCTTGCTGGAGTAGGGCCGGCGCCACACTTGCTGTGAACGCCGGTGCCCCAGATCTTCGCTACATCGCACCCTGCTCGTAGACCCGGCAGCTGTGAATCGCTGGGTTGGCTTTGGCCATCGCCATGGCCTCGTCCCAAGACGCTGCGTTCACGATGCTCATGCCGGTGATGCTCTCTGGGCCCAGGGGCAGATCGGTGACCTGGCCATCCTTGACCTCCTTGCCGCCCATCAGAGGACCGACGTTGTCGACCATCATGGAGCCATAGTCCTGGAACCACTTGCCCCAGGCGGCGCCAATCTCAGGGGTGGGGGGAACGAAACCATAGTGAATGAGCACGAACTTCTTCATTGTTCTTCTCCGGTCTTGGGTGTGCGCGCGACAAAGTCCGCGTAGTTCTCAAAGGAGGCCAGGTCGGTCCCCCACAAGGTGTGGAAGAGCCCGGCCCAGGCTTGGACCTGCATCATGCCTTCTCGACGGAAGGCGAGAATATTGGTTCGTCCGAGCTTTTTTCGCTTCACCAGCCCAGCCTTCTCCAACACCTTGATGTGCTTGTGAATCGCTGGCAGAGACAGTCCCCGCGCGTCGGCGAGCTGATGAATGGCAAAGGGCTGCAAGGCGAGCATGCGCACAATCTCTCGGCGGTGTTCATTGGCGAGAGCGCCAAAGAGCTGGTCGAGGGTCTGGGACATTAAAGGTTAACCACTTGGTTAAGCTTAGTTCAACACAGCGCGGCTGGCCAGAAGACGATCTTCGAAACGCAGAACAGCCCGACCCCCGCAAAGGGACCGGGCTGCTCTCTCTCACTCTCTTGAAACTACTCCTTGGCGCCTACGTTTTGGGGAGGCTCGGCCATCGCGTCACAGACGCTCTCGACAGGCATTGGGGCGCAGCTTCCAAAGCTGGGGGCTGCGTGGGTCGCGGCCCAGCCACTGGGCCAGTCGTCCCAGGTGCGGCTGGGGTCGCTTCCCGTTCCGCGCCGCAGCTTGTCCCTCTGGCTGTCGCCGTCGCCGTACATGCTGTCGTCCCCTGAGTTGCCCCAGTGGCGGTCCTTGTGATCATCGTTGGTGGCGGTCCCGTCCACTTCTCCGCTCATGAAGTCATCGCCCTTCTGACCGAAGGAGAAGTCCTTTCCGCGAGAGATCTGCATGTCGTCGTTGTCCTTGCCACCGAAGGCGAAGGCCCGGCTTGGAGAGTCACTCAGCGAGGTGCCGCCCGATGCCGTGAGCACATCCGCTCCCTCGCCGCCCAGGAGCACCGCGAAGGCGCCGTTCGCGGAGACCTGGAGCACGTCGTCGTCCGAGCCACCGATGAGCACACCGGCGGTGGTGCCGGTCTGGCTCATGATGTCCTCGCCGTCGCCACCCAGGGCCACCAAGGTGGTCTGGATGTCATCGTCTCCGCCCTGGCCAAGGCCTGCGCCCATGCTCAGAGCCAAGTCCTCTCCATCTCCACCCAGGGAGACATCAAAGCCTGCATCGCCCGACATGCAGTCCGCATCGTCACCGGCGAAGAAGACATCCAGGGTGTCCTGGCCGTGCATCGTGTCCACGCCCTTGCCGCCGAAGATGAGGTCCAGATTGGCGCCACCTTCGATCTCGTCGTCGCCGTCACCGCCCACCAGGATGCCGATTCCGTCGTCGCCGTAGATGGCGTCCGAGTCCGCGTTCCCCAGCAGGATGTCCAAGCCGGCGCCACCAACGATCTGATCCTCACCGCTGGAGCCGAAGGCCAGGTCCACGCCCTCCTCGCCCCAGATGCAGTCGGCGCCGGCGTTGCCCATGAGCAGGTCGATGGCCCCGTCACCGCCGAAGATCACGTCATCTCCGTCGCTGGCGAAGGCGATGTCGATGCCGTCCTCGCCGTCCATCCAGTCGTCGGCGCCGTTGCCCAAGAGCACGTCCATGCCGTCGCCGCCGATGACGATGTCCACCTCGGGACCGCCGATGAGCAGGTCCACTGCGCCTGCGTTGCCCTCGACCCGGTCCCGGCCCGTGCCACCGATGGCCAGGTCAATGCCCTCGCCCCCGGCCAGGCTGTCGTTGTCGCTGCCGCCGATGAGCAGGTCCAAGCCGTCGTTTCCGTTCACAAAGTCCTGGCCGCTGCCACCAATGACAATGTCAAAGCCCTCGCCGCCGCTCACGTTGTCGTCGCCGCTGCCGCCGATGACAAGGTCCAGGGCGCCCGGTCCTCCATTCACCACGTCGTCGCCGGAGTTGCCCAGGACCAAGTCGATGCCTTCGCTGCCGTTGACTTGGTCATCGCCCTTGCCGCCGAAGACAAAATCCAGGTTCTCGCCGCCGTCCAGGACGTCGTCTCCCCGACCACCAAAGACCAGGTCCAAGCCGGCACCTGCGTTGATGATGTCGTTGTGCTTGGAGCCGAACATCAAATCGAAGCGAGAAGAGCCGGTCAGGGTGTCGTCTCCCTGGCCCCCGAAGTGGAAGCTGCCGATGTTCCAGTCCACAGCGTCGATCTCGATGGCCCCTGGCAGCAGGTTGACCATCGTGTCATCGCCCCACTGGCCGAAGAGGAAGTCGATGCCGGCGCCGCCGTCAATCTGGTCGTTTCCAGCGGTGGCCGCGCTGAGCCCGTCGCCGAAGATGATGTCGGTGTAGCCGGTGTCCGCGGTGTCCGTGTCGTCGTAGGCAGGGTCCGAGCCGCTGATGATGTCGTTCCCGCGGCCGCCGAAGATGATGCTGCCCAAGTCCAGCTCAATGTCGATGTTGTAGACGGGGATGGTGAAGGTGTACGAGGCGCCTTCACCAGCAAAGATCAGGTCATCGCCGCTGCCGCCCAAGATGAGTTCGTGTTGGTCTCCGCCGTGCAGCTCGTCGTTGCCTGGCCCGCCCATGATCAGCTCGTGTCCCTTCCGTCCATTGATGCAGTCGTTGCCCTTGCCGCCCCACATGACCTCAAAGCCGTTCTCGTTGTCTCCACCGCGAATCACGTCATCGAAGGGCGTGCCGACGATGATGCCCACGCCGGCCAGCTCAAGATCGAAGACCGGGGTCACTGCATCGCAGGCGCCCAGGCTGCTGTCGTCTTTGGCGCTGGGGCTGGAAGAGGACGCGGTGGTGGCGCCGCCGCCTGACTCGGCGAACATGTCCGAGCCGACCACCCCTTGAATCAGGACATCGGCCGCGTCCGCTGGAGCGTGCCAGCCCACCACACCCCAAGCCACGCCATTGTCTCCGTCCATTCCAGGGGCATAGGCGGCCTCCGCGTCGATCTGGAATCCCTCTGCGAGGCCGTCTCCGATCTGGGCGTCCGCCTCCGCGTTGTCGGCCATGTCCATGTAGGGGGTCTCGGAGGCCTCGGTGGGATCGACCGTGGGCTCGGCGCCGATGGCTTCTTCGATGCAGTCCTCGAGCAGGGCCATGTTGAGCTCCTGCTCCTCCAAGTAGGACTCAAAGGCCAGCTCGGTGGCGTAGACGCGGTCGTCGACCATCTGCCCGGATTCGTCGCGGCCGTCGTAGTCGTCTCCTTCCTTGTCCGGGAAGTACTTGTCGGCCACAGCCTCGATGTCGTCGGCGATGAGCTCCAGCTCGTCCACACAGTCCTCGATGGCGGCTTGAAGGACAGCGGGGTCCGGCGCGGCAGCTTCCAGGGCGGCGGTCTCGGAGGAGGCCAAGGAAGAGTCCGCCAGAGCCTGAGGCTCAATCAAGCCCATCTCACTCTCGATGTCCACAGCCCAGCTGGCCATGCCCGAGGTCCCACTCTCTGCGGCATCCAGGTCGCTGCTGTCGGTGAGCACCACCACGCCGTCCTGCATCAGGGACTGGGAGCCAGTGACCTGGTCGTGGGCCAGGGTGACCAGCGCTTCGGCCTGCAGTCCCTGGTCCAGCTGCCAGTTGGCCCGGATGGTGTTGCTGGCGGCGGTGACATCGTCGTGCTTGTCGACCATCGCCGAGGTGTTCGCGCTGGCCCGCAGATCCTCGAAGGCGTCCTCGTCGGTGTCCAAGTAGGAGAAGGGCGCGTCATCCTGCATCGAGCCCTGCATCTTCACGGTGTAGTCGGGGGCGCTCACGTAGCTGGGGGTGGTCACATAGATGCCCTTGGCGTCGTCGGCGGTCACGGTGACCTGGGCACCCAAGCCTGCGGTGACAGCGAAGCTGCCGCTGGAGTCGATGCTGCCGTCGCTGGGGTCAATGATCCAGTAGTCAAAGGTCCCGGCCTGCACATCGGCGGCCAGAATCAGGCCTGGGTCGACGGTCAGGTTGTGGGTGCTGCCAGTGGGTACCGGGCAGGCGGTCAGCAGTGGAAGGCCCAAGAGGCCCAAACCAAAGAGCAGGGGGGAGCGGAATTTTCGGCTGCGTGCCATGGTGTCCTCCAGGACGTTTTGTCTGGAATCAAGGTAGGCGGGCAGCCCCAGAACCGAATCCCCCCAAGACCTTACCGAGGACCTCCTTCGGCCCGAAAACACGAGACAGGCCAGCCCTTGGGAGCGAGCAGAAGACCGTGCCCACGCTCGTCACCCGAGGGTTGACAACCTCTGATTTCGGTGTTTGTATCCATGCAACCTCACCCTGGAGGGCGGCTTGTCTCCCCTCATCGCGCTCCTGCTTGCCTGTCAGGCGCCTGCGCCAGTAGACAGCGGCTCGCCACCCGATTCGCCTCCGATCAGCCCGACCGAGGACTGCTCGGACGGCGTGGACAACGACTCCAACCTCTTGGTGGACTGCCAAGACCCGGCCTGTCGCAACTTGGAGATCTGCGATGAGATCTGCGGCGGCGACGAAGACGTGGACGGAGACGGGGCCGCCGGCTGTCTGGACACGGAGTGCCGCTACGACCCAGCCTGCCAAGAGGACTGCTACGACGGCCAAGACAACGATCTGGACGGCTTGATCGATTGCTTGGACGATGACTGCAAGGACGCCGACTGCGATGAGATCTGCGATGACGGGATCGACAACGACTGGGACGGCCTCCGGGACTGCTGGGACCCCGACTGTTTGCCCAGCACCGACTGCCGGGAGATCTGCGATGGCGGCGTGGATGAAGACGACGACGGCCTGGTCGACTGCGAGGACGCTGACTGCTTTGGCAGCACCGCGTGCACTGAACTGTGCGACTCAGAGACAGATGAGGACCTGGACGGCTTTGTGGACTGCGCCGACGAGGACTGCTGGGGCCTGGCACCCTGCGAGGCCGAAAAGGAGGTCACTCTCCTACAGGCCACCATCGACCGCCGCCAGGGCGATGTCTACAGCGGCCATCCCAGCTTCTACACCTCCTACCTGAGCTTCGAGGGCACACTACGCCAGGTCAGTGGCATGGTGCGCTACCCCACGGACCCCGCCCAGGCCCTGTCCACAGCGACGGCCTTCAAGAGCTGCAGCTTTCAGCTGGATACCTGGAACACCAGCGCACGCTTCCGGAAAGTCAGCTCTGAGATCTCCCACAATCCTCTGGATGTTCACGGACTGGTCGTGGACTCAGACTGCCCGGAGCTCAGCGCAGACAACTTCTTGCCGGATGCATGGAATCAGGGGCCGAGCGCCAAGGGCTGGAGCCAAGGCTTGGCAGGTACCCAGATCGCCAGGAACAGCGAAGACGGCGTGATCTTCGAGCCCTGGTTCAGTGGCTCGGCGGTCTACGATCAGAGCAGCTCCACCTTCAGCAACTCGATGAGCTCCTTCTATCGACACGGCAAGAGCAGCTGGTTCTCGGGCAGCGTGGTGGGGGTTGCGCCCTTTGTGTGGGTGCCCAGGGACAGCCGCTTTTAGACGGCCACCGGTCCCTCACTCCATCGGGGTCTCATCTCTCCAGCGCCGGGACATCGCCACCTCGGCTTGGTAGGCGACGACCTCTTGCACTGGCGATGATGATCAGCCCGTCTTTGAGGACGCTGTAACCTTGTGGTTGACGGGCCAAGGCTTGGGCCTCACTCTATGGAAGACTCGCCGAGGTGAATTGAATGCTCTTGACCCTCCTGCTCATCGCTGCGTGCACCAAAGCCGTGGACCCCACCGACAGCGCTGACACAGAAGCCGCTGCCGAGGACTGCACAGATGGCCTAGACAACGACGGCGACGCTCTGGTGGACTGCTCGGATCCAGACTGTGCGGCCACCTGCTTGGAGGAGTGCGATGGCCTGGACGGAGACCAAGACGGTCTGTTCGACTGCGATGACCCCGACTGCTACGGCTCTGCCTGTGCGGAGATCTGCACGGACGGCGTGGACAACGACGGCGACGGCCTGTTGGACTGCGAGGACGCGGACTGCTTGGCCGAGTGCGCCGAACAGGACTGCACAGATGGCCTAGACAACGACGCCGACGGCTTGATCGACTGCCGGGACAGCGACTGCTTCTCTGAAGACTGTGGGGAGGTCTGCGAAGACGGCTTGGACAACGACGTCGATGGGCTGCTCGATTGCTTGGACCCCGACTGCTTCTCCCCCGACTGCTCGGAGCTCTGCGAGGACGGCAACGACAACGACGCCGACGGCTTGATCGACTGCCTGGACGCGGACTGCTTCTCCGAGGACTGCGCAGAGGACTGCACGGACGCGGCCGACAACGACGCGGACGGGCTGGCAGACTGCGCCGACCCAGACTGCTTCTCCGCAGCGTGCCCGGAGGATTGCTGGGACGGCCTGGACAATGACGACGATGGCTTGCTCGACTGCGAAGACGGGGACTGCAACTCGGAGTGCACGGAGAGCGCGTGCGGAGACCGCCTCGACAATGACCGCGACGGTCTGCTCGACTGCGAGGACGACGACTGTCTGAGCAGCGAGAGCTGCCTGCCCGAGAAGGAGGTGTGGATCACCAGCGGCAACATGTACCGGCACATGACCGGCCGCCTGGTGGTCCCCAGCTACCCCTCCACAAGCCAGAGCAGCGTCGCGACGATGACCAACATCTCTGGGCGCGTTCGCTATGCCGCGGGCTCCGGTCACCTATCGACCACTGGCTCCGTCGTGAGCTGTGACTTCCACATCAACACGTGGATCACCACCTGGACCGCGGGCCGACGCTGGGGGTCCTACGGCTACATCAGCTTGGGCGGCTTGCAGACAAGCGGGCTGAGTGTGGAGTCTCCCTGCACCGGCCTGCCAGGCAGCGAGTTCCTGCCCGACTACGACCGAAGCGGTCTGAGCGCCTCTCAGACTCGGTGGGGCCTGTTCCGAAACAAGCTCGTTTACTCGGCGAGCTACGGATCCGGTGCCTATCTGTTGGGCACACCCTGGTTCACCGGCTCAGAGATCATCTCGAGCAACAGGACCAAGTTTTGGGACACCAGCTACCTGGTCAGCTCGACCTGGAACCGGATCTACTCCGGGGAGGTGTCCGGGCTAAACTCCTTCACCTGGGAGCCGCCTCTGTCCCCGTGAACCCGGCCCCCTACTCCACCGGGATCTCATCTCTCCAGCGCCGGGACATCGCCACCTCGGCCTGGTAGGCAATGACCTCCTGCACCCGCCTGGCCTCGGTCCAGCCCAGCAGCTCCATCATGCGCGCGGCCACCTTCTCTACCGCGCCCAGGCCCTGATCTCGGTCGCGGAAGAAGAGCTGCGTACGCCGCTCCATCACATCGGTGACGGTCTCGGCCAGCTCTTGTGTCACAGCCCAGTCCACCAAGGCCAAGATCTCAGGTCGGCTGTCGACAAGCGGCTCCAGCATGCGCTGGTCAGTCACCGCCATCGCTGCGATGTCCACGCCGCGGGTGCCGTAGCGCTCAGCCATAAACAGGCAGGTCTTCTCGGGCAGCTTGCCCTGTGCCGCTTGGCTCACCAGCTCGGCGACGGCTTCCGCGTTGTCGTCTTCCGGCCACCCCACACCACCGGGAAGAGGCTCACGACCGGTGCGTGGGTCTTCCAGAGGCCGGTCCGCAAAGCCTTGGGTCATCTTGATCATGTCCATGGCCTTGGAGACCACCTCGCCGCCCATGCGCCGGTAGGTGGTCAGCTTGCCGCCGGCGATGGTGATGAGCCCGTCTTTGGAGATGTGGATCTCATGCTCGCGAGAGACGCTGGACTCGCTGGCCCCTTCCTGGCTGATCAAGGGCCGCAACCCTGCCCAAGTCGAGGTCACGTCTTCCCTCTGCAAGGCCGCCTTGGGGAAGTAGGAGTTGGCCGCATCGATCAGGTAGTCGATGTCTGCCAGATCCGCGCAGACCTCGGCAGGGTCCCCCTCGTAGTAGGTGTCGGTCGTGCCGATGTAGGTCTCGGTGCCCCACGGAATGGCGAAGAGCACGCGCTTGTCCACCGGGTGGTTGATGACCACGGCGTACTTGATGGGCAGGCGGTCCCCAGGGACCACGATGTGTACGCCCTTGGTGGGCGCCAGCAGCTTGCCGTGCTCGTCCGCCATCGCGCGCAGCTTGTCGGTCCACGGCCCGGTGGCGTTGATCACGGCGGTGGCCTTGATCTCCACTTCGCCCAGGCCATCGGGGAGCTGGTCCCGCACCCGAACGCCGTAGACCCGGCCATTGTCGTTGTGCATCAGCCCAGTGACCTTGGCGTGGGTCAGAATCACCGCGCCGGCCTGCTTGGCGTCCAGCACCGTCTCCAGGGTCAGGCGCGCATCGTCCGTCGCGCAGTCCCAGTACAAGGGAACACCCTTGAGTCCCTTGGGGCTGAGCAGGGGCTCGATCTCCACCGCTTGCTTGGGCGAGTAGGACTCGTGCAGCTTGGGGGAGCGGAACATGCTCAAGCCGTCATAGAGCCACAACCCAGCACGCAGAGTGTTCACCCCGACGCGGCTGTGGTCGAAGATCGGGAACATGAATCCCAAGGGATTGACCAGGTGCGGCGCGATGTCTTGAAGGGTCTTTCGCTCGGAGACCGCCTCGAAGACCAGAGAGAACTCGTACTGCTCCAGGTAGCGCAAGCCACCGTGCACAAGCTTGGAGGAGCGGGAGCTGGTTCCACTGGCGATGTCATCGGCCTCGACCAGCGCCACACGCAGTCCACGACGAGCGGCATCCCGCGCCGCGCCGGCACCCGTGATTCCGCCGCCCACGACCACAATGTCGAACTGGGTCTGGCTGGCCGTCTCAAAAACCTCTTGGCGCATCGGGCACTCCACTCGCTTCTCGCTCGCTTAACCACCTGCATCACCCTCCGAGAGTGGCACTGGCGTGTTAGTCAAAGGCAGCGAGAAGGAGGTCCTCCAATGCCCTGGCTCCGTTCCGACACCAGCGACTTTGCCGCCACCGCCCAAGCCGCCCCTGGCTGGTACTGGGTGCTGCGCCCCCGACAGGTGGGCCCACGCGCCTACGATGCCCGCGACGGCGTGCTCTGCTTGGTCTTGGTGCAAGCGGATGGGAGCCTGCTCTCTCCCCTTGCAGACCTCCGCGAGCTCTCTGAGCACGACCTGAGCTGCCTGGACGACGACTCCGGCGCGCGCTTCCCCACTTGGTTCTCCGGCCCCGTCTCCCCCGGCGAGGTGGTCGGTACCGTGACCGCCAGCCCCACCGGCTCCATGTTGGTGGACGGCACCGCGCCCGCCACACCCGGATGGCACTGGTGTCGCACAAACGATGCAGCGCCTCTGCTCTTGGTCGATGGCCAGGGAATCGGCCCCATCTACTTGGCCGAAGACGAGCAGAAGAACATCCAGGTCTACCTGGCACAGACCGTCAGTGGTCAGGCCATCGACGTGGGCGAGTTCGGATTCGCTGAGCCTCTGGTCAGCACCGGCGGCGTGATCGACGCGGGCGGCACCTTGGGACGAGACACCGGCTACTTCCACGGCCAACTGCAGGTCCCTGCCGGCTTGCCCGACACCCTGGGTCCCCGAGGATAGAGGGCCCGCAGAGAGGCTCCATGCACCCCCTGAACCAGTCCTTCGACATCCCCGCACTCCAGGACTGGCAGGAGCGGGTGAACAGAGACCTGAAGGGCCGCGACTTTGAGCGCACCCTGGTCACAAAGACCCTGGAAGGGCTGAAGATTCAGCCCCTCTACACCCAGGCGCCCGACGCGCCTGTGGAGCTTCCTGGTCAGGCGCCCTATCGGCGCGGCGCCAGCGCTCTGGGCGGCACCCGGGACCTCTGGCAGATGCGCCAGCTCGTCTCCACTGCAGCCCACGCTCAAGAAGCCCTGCGCCTGGGCGCCTCCGCTGTGGCGCTCACCGATGCCAGCGATCTGCAAGCGATTCTGGGCGCGGTGGACTCTACGTTGGCCCCTGTTCACCTGCACGGAGCAGCCTCACAGCATGCCGAGCAGGCCTTGGCGTGGGGGCTGAACGGTGGCCTGGGCATCTCCGTCGCCACGGACCTGGCGCGGGACGGCGGCTTGCCTCAGTCCCTGGAAGACTCTTGGAAGAGAGCGAGCTGGGCCCTTGGAGCGGCACCGGCCGGCACCCTGGCCTTGGCGGTGGACGGCAGCGTCTTTCACCACGCGGGCGCCGACGAGGCCAGCGATATCGCCCTGACCTTGGCCGCGGTGGCCGAGTCACTGCGCGCCCTGGACGCTCTGGGTCACGCTCCAGAGCAGGTGCTCGCTGCCACAGAGCTTCGCGTCGCCTTGGACGCGCGCATGCTGCTGGGCGTGGCCAAGCTGCGCGCCCTGCGCCTGTGCTGGAGCCAGCTGGCTCGCGCTTGTGGCGCCGATGTCGCCCCCAAACTCCATGCCCAGCTCTCGGCGCGGGTGCAGACCCGCCGCGATGTGTGGGTGAACATCCTGCGCAACAGCGTGGCCGTCTTCGCTGGCGCTGTCGGTGGCGCCCAAGCCATCACCTCGCTGCCCTTCGCCGACTGCGCAGAGGCCGAAGACCAGCGTCTGGCCCGCCGCATCGCGCGCAACACCCAACTCCTGCTCGCGCAAGAGTCGCACCTGGCCCGGGTCATGGACCCCGCCGGCGGCGCCTACGCTCTGGAGACCTGGACCCAAGAGCTGGCCCTCGCCGCCTGGAAGCAGTTCCGAGCCATCGAAGCCGCCGGCGGCTTGATCGCCAGCCTTCAAAACGGCCGCGTGCAGAGCGCCATCAAGGCCGTCAGCAGCAAGCGCCAGAGTTGGATCGCCAGCCGCGCCCAGCCCATCACTGGCGTCTCGGAGTTCCCCTTGGCGGGCGAGCGCCGCCCCACGCTGCACCCAGAGCCGGCCCCGCTCTCCCAACCTGCGCACACCCCGCTTCAGGCCCTGCACCCCCTGCGGGACTCTGCGGTGTACGAGGCCTTGCGGGACCACGCCGACCGCAGCGAGAACCGCGACATCCTGCTGGCTTGCATCGGCACCCCCGCTGCCCACAGCGCGCGACTGGGCTTTGCCAGCAACCTGGTCCAGGCCGGCGGCTTTGAGCCCGTGCCGATGGAGATCAGCCTGGAGAACGCCAACAAGATCGTGGCCCAGAGCGGCTGCAGTCGCGTGGTGCTCTGCGGCAGCGATTCGGACTACGCAAGCATCGCCGCTCCCCTGGCGACGCTGCTCGTTCAGCTTGGCGCCAGCACCGTCTTTGTCGCCGGAAAGCCGCCTCCGGATCCGGAAAGCTGGCCCGATGTCAGCGGCTACATGTTCTACCGCTGCGATGCCCTGGGCGTGTTGCGCAGCTTGTGGGGGTTGGCATGAGCCGCGTACCTGATTTCTCCAAGGTGAACCTGGACTTGAGCGCCAGCCTGGCCTCGCAGGCGCAGTGGGTTCAAGACTTCTCTGACGCGGCCGGTCATGGCCCAGAGACCGCCGTCCAGGGCACCCCGGAAGGCATCCCTGTCTCCCCCCTCTACCAGGCCCAGGACCTGCCCCACTTGGGCACCTTGCCTGGACTGCCGCCCTTCGTACGGGGCCCCTACGCCAGCATGTACGTGATGCGGCCCTGGACTGTGCGGCAGTACGCGGGCTTCTCAACCGCCGAGAAGAGCAACGCCTTCTACCGGCGCAACCTGGCCCAGGGGCAAAAGGGCCTGAGCATCGCCTTCGATCTGGCCACCCACCGCGGCTACGACTCCGACCACCCGCGGGTCACCGGCGATGTGGGCATGGCTGGCGTGGCCATCGACTCCATCCTGGACATGCGGGTGCTCTTCGACGGCATCCCCTTGGACAAGATGAGCGTGTCCATGACCATGAACGGCGCCGTGCTGCCCATTCTGGCGCTCTACATCGTGACGGCCGAGGAGCAGGGCGTAGCCCCAGAGAAGCTGGCCGGGACCATCCAGAACGACATCCTCAAAGAGTTCATGGTCCGGAACACCTACATCTACCCGCCGGCGCCGAGCATGCGCATCATCTCGGACATCTTCGAGTACACGTCCACGAAGATGCCGCGTTTCAACTCCATTTCCATCAGCGGCTACCACATGCAGGAGGCCGGAGCGACGGCCGACTTGGAGCTGGCCTACACCTTGGCCGATGGACTGCAGTACCTGGAAGCTGGCGTAGAAGCCGGCCTGGACATCGACGCCTTCGCCCCCCGCCTCAGCTTCTTCTGGGCCATCGGCATGGACTTCTTCATGGAGGTCGCCAAGCTGCGCGCCGGTCGGGCCATCTGGGCGCAGCTGGTGCAGCGCTTCAACGCCAAGAACCCCAAGTCCATGAGCCTGCGTACCCACTCGCAGACCAGTGGCTGGAGCCTGACCGCTCAGGACGTGTACAACAACGTCACCCGTACCTGCATCGAGGCCATGGCGGCCACCCAGGGGCACACCCAGTCCCTGCACACCAACTCCCTGGACGAGGCTCTGGCCCTGCCCACGGACTTCAGCGCCCGCATCGCGCGCAACACCCAGCTCTTCTTGCAGCAGGAGACCGACACCTGCGTGACGGCAGACCCATGGGCTGGCAGCCACTACGTTGAGCAGCTCACCCACGATTTGATCCAGAAGGCCTGGGCGCACATCGAAGAGGTGGAGTCCCTGGGCGGCATGGCCAAGGCCATCGAAGCCGGCATCCCCAAGCGCCGCATCGAGGAGGCCGCCGCACGCACCCAAGCGCGCATCGACTCCGGCGAGCAGGCGGTGATCGGCGTGAACCGCTTCCCCCTGGACGAGGCCGAGGACATCCCGGTGCTCAAGGTGGACAACGCCAGCGTGCGCGCCTCACAGCTCGAGCGCCTGGCCAAGCTTCGAGCAGAGCGAGATGACGCCGAAGTGGAAGCGGCGCTCTCCGCTCTGGAAGCAGGCGCCCGCCAGGGAGAGAACCTGCTGGACCTCTGCGTGAAGGCCGGTCGGGCCAAGTGCACGGTGGGAGAGATGAGCGATGCGCTGGAGCGCGTCTTTGGCCGACACAAGGCCGTGCCACAGAGCATTCGCGGCGTGTACCGGTCTGCGCTTTCTTCTGAGGGAGTCGCCACATTGGAAGAGCTCAACAAGACCATCGAACGCTTCGTCGCCGCAGACGGCAGACGCCCACGCATCCTCTTGGCCAAGATGGGCCAGGACGGACATGACCGCGGTCAGAAGGTCATCGCCACCGCCTTTGCCGACATCGGCTTTGACGTAGACATTGGGCCGCTCTTCCAGACCCCCGAGGAGAGCGCCCGACAGGCTGTTGAGAACGACGTGCACATCATCGGCGTCAGCTCACTGGCGGCCGGACACCTGACCTTGGTTCCCGCCCTGAAGAAGGCCTTGGCGGATGCAGGCCGGCCAGACATTCTCATCGTGGTCGGCGGCGTGATCCCGCCCCAGGACTACCAGACCCTTCGAGACGCGGGCGCTGTGGCCATCTTTGGTCCGGGCACCGTGATTCCAAAGGCAGCAGGCGAGCTCTTGGAGATGTTGTTGGAGGAATAGGCGGATTCGCTTGAGCCGGATCGTGTGAACCCCGAAGCCCGCAATGGACTCCGGGGGCACAATCCCCACCCCTGAGGACCGCTGCGCTACTCGGAGAGCAGCCCGTACCAGAACTGTCCTGTTGCAGGCGCAGAGCAGGTGTTCATGAAGGCGCCACCGCCCTGAACCTCAGAGGCCTTCTGGTTGCCTTCGAGGCAGCGCGCATCGCCGTGCTGGACGTTCTTGAGCAGAGAACCCTCCTCACGGATGTCCTCGTACCAGAGCTGCCCGGTGACATCGGCGCAGTCACTCATAAAGGCGTTTCCACCGTTCACTTCAGAGCTGGGCTCGTTCCCTTCCAGGCACTTGTAGTCGCCTTGGAACTTGGTCTTGAGCTGAAACTGCTCCCCCTCGCCGGCGGGCACGGCGTACCACTGCTGGCCCGTGGCGGGGACACAGGTGTCCATGAACGCGGCGCCGTTCATCTGATCGGAGCCGGCCTCGTTGCCCTCCAGGCAGAGCGCATCGCCCAAGAAGACGTTGTGCAAGGTGATGAGCTCTGGCTCCGGTGGTGCGCTGACTTCTTCCAGCACCCAGCGCTGACCGGTGACCCCGCTGCAGTCATCCATGAAGGCTGCGCCGTTCTTGAAGTCGGAGCCGAACTCGTTGCCCTCCAGGCACTTCTCGGTGCCCTGAAACTCGGTCTGCATCAGGACAAAGTCGCCATCAACGACGAACTGCCAGTTCTGGCCGGTGACCCCGGAGCAGGCGTTGAGGAAGGCGTTGCCATCCTTGACCTCGGAGCCGGCCTCGTTGCCCTCCAAGCACATCTGCGCGCCCTGGAACTCGGTGTTGCCCAAGAAGTAGTCCCCGTTGGCTTGGAAGGACCAGTACTGCCCGGTGACCTCCTCGCAGACGTTCAGAAAGGCAGCGCCGTTCTTCACTTCGCTTGCCGGGTCATTGCCCTCCAAGCAGTGCTCGCTGCCCTGGAACTCGGTGTGCAGCTTGTACAAGGCGCCTGCGGTGGGAGAGAAGGTCTCAAGGGCCTCGCCGGTGTCCTCGGTGCCGGTGTCGCTCGCCGTGTCCTGGGTGGAGGTGTCGTCGACGACCTCGGTCAGCTCACAAGCGGTCAGGGTGAGAGTCAGGGAGAGGATGGGGAGGATGCGGGTCATGGTGTGTCTCCAAAGTGTCGCTGGCGTTGTTGCCGGCCACCCCTTCAATCTCGCTCGATCCCGGTTCTAGGACGATTACCGGCCGTAACCAAGGCCTGTAATGACCCGATGCCGTCGGCAGATTCGGCGAATCCTGCCGGAGCCCTCCCCGCCCCGGTTCAGGCAAGCTCCTCCTGATCGGTAAGGCTTCCCCTTGAGTTATTGCTCCAGACCCGGGAGTCCACATGTCGCGAAAGCCCCAAGATGACCTCGACACGCTGATGCGTGCCCACGGTTTCTCCCGTGACGGCCAAACGCCAGTCCCCGGGAAGAGGGCTCCCCCTCCCAAGAAGGCACCGCCGGCTCCCTCTACCAAGCAGCTCGCCGCGCTGCACAAGCGTCTTGGGGCCTCGGCTCGGCCCACCAAACCCAAGAAGAAGACCTCCAGCGTCTCCATTCCACCCATCGACCCCGATGCCCGTCTGGTCGGAGCGACACGCCGCGAAGAGCAGCTCGCCGTGCTCTTGGGCGAGGTCGACGCCCTGGCCGCCCGGACCCTCCAGGCCGAAGCGCAGGCCAAAACCTCAAGCAAACAAGAGCGCCAGGCCAAGCTCAAGGCCGAAGAGGCCAGCGCCAAGCTCAAGGAGGTGCGCGCCGAGCTGCAGACCGCACAGGCCCACATCGCCAAGCTGGAGGCCGCCCTTCAGAGACACAGTCAGCTCTCCACGGGCGCCCGCTCGGCACAGAGCGCCGCGCAGGCTGAGCTGGACTCCCTGCGCACGGAGACCGCCCCCTCCCCCACCCTGCAGCAGCTGCTCCGCGCACGAGGCCTGGCCGATGAGACCGAGCTCTGGGAGGCCTTGCTGCTGCTCGCCGACCAAGTCCCGGATCTCTTGCTCAGCAACCTGCGCGCGGTGCCCAACAGTTCCCTGCCCCAGATCCTGCGAGAACGCCTCGTCTTGGTGGGCCCGGACCAGAACCCCAGCCCAGGAAGTCTGGCCATCTCCGTGCCGGCCGAGCGCTGTGAGCTGGGAGAGACGGGCCTGCAGACCCGCTTCAGTGAGGTGGTGCAAGCCGCTGAGTTGGCCGGCGTCATGCAAATCTGCTTGGTCGGCGGCAGCGTGGCCTACAGAAAGCAGCTCAAGCACCTCGCCTCGGAATCGTCCAGCGCCCTCAAGCTCCGATTGGTCTCCGGCACTGCCCGCCGTCAAAAGCGCCAGGCCGAAGCAGATCTGCGCACCTGCGATGTTGTGCTGCTCTGGGGCGGTTCAGAGCTGGCGCATGCCGTCTCTGAGCTCTACCGGGGCGAGCAAGTCTGGCAGGTGGCTCATCGCGGGCTGAGCGGCATGTTGGCCGAGGTCGCTGAGCGATTGCTTCAGCGCCTCTGAGCGGGCTTGCGTCGGATACGTGGATTTCCTAACATGCCGCATGCTCAACTTCGCCAGACCTTTCGGCCCGATTCTCCTCCTCGCTCCATTGGCCCTCTTCGGGGCTTGTAAGTCTACGGGGGACACGGAACTCGACACCGAAGACTCCGCTGGGCAAGTGGACTCGGACAACACCGGAGAGCCCACCTGGGAGGAGGCGCGCCCCATCATTCAGGCCCGCTGCAGCCGCTGCCACAGCGCCCACCGCCTCTCGACCTACAAACGCTTGGAGACCCACCAGGACGTGATCGCGCTGCGCCCGAACATCCTGGACAAGCTGAAGACGGAGCCGCCGCGCGGGCTGCGCATGCCGGTGGCCTCCAACCACGAGGGCGGCTGTGCCCCAGAGCACACCGCCATCAACGACAAACGCGTCACAGAAGATGAGCTGGACACGCTCCGGGCCTTCCTGCAGCGCACGGACCATCAAGACTACGTCGACACCTTCGAGCCACTGACCCCGCCAGTAGTCCCGGAGCTGGCCGACTCCATCGCCTACACCTCCTACCCCTTCGAGGTGCTCAACGACGGCTTCCTGGAGGACCCCAATGGGGGCGGCGGCTACATGGAGGAGTACGACTACGACCAGCGCGAGTACGACCAGATGGAGGACGACTGGTTCTGCATCCGCTTCAACCCTGAGCGCAGCGAAGCGGGCTACCTCACCGGACTGCAGGCGGAGACCGCCAGCGGTCAGCTTCACCTCAACGCCCAGATGGTCATCGACACCACCGGCGCCAGCGCGGCCGCCCAGAGCGCCGCCGAGGAGAAAGGCAGCGACTGGTACCGATGCGACGCCGGGCTGAACTTCTCAGACGCCATCCCCCTCTGGCGCACCGTTCCCGGTGGAGAGGCCGTGGAGCTGCCCGAGGGGACAGGGCTGCGCTTCGAGCCTGGCTGGACCTTCGTGATGCGCGTCGATTTCCACACCCACTTTGACGCCGAGGAGTTCAACAAGCTGGAGCAGGACGGTGTCATCGACTACGACGCGGGCACGATGACCTGGTTCAACCAGGCGACCCTGCGGGCGCAATGGGCCCAGCCCGAAGACATCAGCCGCGAGCTGCAGTGGACGAGCGTCGGCCCCAGCACGGAGCAGGAGCGCGCCGCCTTTGAAGTGGCCCCTGGAGCCAGCACCCTGCGCTTCAGCCAGAGCCTTCCCGGCTTGGCCGAGCAGTACAAGGTGTTCTCCGCGGAGCTCGGAATGGGCAAGAACGGACACACCGCCAGCTTGGTCGACTCGGACGCCACCACCTGCATCGCCAACAACGGCGACTTCAACCCCAAGTGGATCGAGCAGACCGTGTACGGCGAGCAAGACGCACCGGAGCTGGCCGGGGACAGCAGCCTGGAGCTGAGCTGCGAGTACAAGAACGGCACCGAGGAGGCCGTGCTGTGGGGCCCGGAGAACGAGGCCGCCGTCTGGGGACGCAAGGAGCGCTGCAACGCGGTGGTCTTCTTCTACGAGAGCCTCTGAGGGGCCCAAGTCAGAGCAGAGTCTCCGCGACGGAACGCACCACCGCCGTGGGGTCGCAAGCGTAGAGATCCGAGCAGCTGAAGCTGTTCAGCTCCAGCAAGCGGTAGCCCTGGGCGGTGTGCACCAAGTCCAAGACGTAGAGGGCCTCGGGCCCGGGCACCGAGCCTGCGATTTCTTTGGCCAGGGCCATGGCGGCCGGGTCGACCTCTGCACTGCCGACTTGGCGACCAGTCTGAGCGCTGTAGCCGCTGGCAGCGACCACCTGGTCCCCCGCCACCACGAAGCGCCACTCCGCCCCCAAGACTTGGGTCGGCGCGACCAGCACCGGCAGCGCAGAGTCCTCAAAGTAGAAGCCGTGGTCCAAACCGGCCAAGGTGAAGCCCGCGGGGTCCAAGACCCGCCCGGAGAACTCCTTGAGCGGGCTGTCGGGACGCACAAAGACCTGTTCTCCAAACCCGTCGAAGATCCTCGCTTTGTCCGAGACAGCCTGGTCAGCCGGAAGCACCTCATAGATCTGATTCAAACGGTACTTCTCGTACAGCGGGTAGTACGCGGAGCTGTGCAGCGCGGCCACATCACAGAAGATCTGCGGCGCCCAAGGCTTTTCTCTCAGCGCCACGGCGGTGCCCAGAGCACCGTGAAACACCACGGTCTCCGCGCTCCAAGGTGCCCGGCTGCGCTCCAGCAGCGCATCGCTCCACAGCGTCAAGCCATGGCCTGCGGCTTGAAGCGCCTGGATCAGGCCGGCGGCTTGATTGGAGAAGACTTGGTTTTCGATGACCCAATGCATGCTCAGAGCATACCAGCCAGCGCTTGAGCCGACAAGCTCCAAACATCTGGATCAATGCCCATTCCCACGTGGGTGCTGCCGACTTCAACGTGTACGGTCTGGGGGCTGCTCTTGTCGATGCAGGCTGGCCAGTGCACCACCTCGTCGCGCTTGGAGAACAGGATGGTCAGGGGGACCTGAATGGGCTGTACCCGGTTGAGCTCGGCCTGCTCTCTGGCGGCCTTCTCTGAGGCCTCCGGCGCATAGCTGCCGGCCGCGGCGGTGTAGCTGGGGCCCCCGATGACCGGGGTGCCGTAGGTGATGACCCTGGAGACGGACTCTGGAATCTCACGGGCCAGCTCTCGTGAGATCACGCCGCCCAAGCTCCAGCCCACCAGCGAGACTGGCCCCTTGTCGCGCGCCAGCTTCTCGACGACCTCCAGCATGGCGTCTCGGTCCCTGCGAACGGTGCCCATGTTCATGCCACGTCCCCAGTGCTGGGCGTCGTAGCCACGGGAGATCAGGTAGCGGCGCATGGGGGCCATGCTGGCCTCGGGCGAGCGCCACCCTGGAATCAAGATGACCGGCTCGCCATCGCCCTTGGGCGCCTGGTTCAAGCTCTTGCGCGAGGAGATCAGCCTCCCCAACTGAAAGGGCACCCGCCACTGCTCCCCCAGAGCGGCGGCCACCTTGAGGGCCTTGGGCTCCGGTGTCTCCGGCGGGCTGTAGTAGATGCGCGGTGTCATGTCGTGGCCTGCTGCGACAGGGACTCGGTGAAGAAGCTGACGGTACCCGAGAGCACGGCAGGCTCCCTCAGGATGCGGTTGTGGCCCAGTCCGTGGAAGCTCTGCAGTCTTGCATTTGGCCAGTGCGAGACCAAGGCCTGCCCCTCGGAGAAGAGCACCTCCTGATCCCCTTCATCGTGAAAGACCTGCAGCTCGGCGCCCATCTGGGGGGCCAGGACTCGGCCTTGGAAGTCGTCCATGGTCACGCTGAAGCGCCCTTCGATCTCGGCCTGGGCCAGGGTGGCGGCCGCGCGAGAGAAGCCCAGGGTCTCCGCTGTTTTGTACAGGTAGTTCCCAGGGTTCTCGGGAGGGGCCACATAAACCATGGCCTTGGCGTCCAGGCCGTCTGCCTGGGCACGGGTGACCGCCGCGGTCCCCAGGGAGTGCGCCAACACGCCATGGATGGGTCCCAAGTGCTCTTTGGCCAGCAACACGCTGCGGCTCCACCAGGGCAGCGCCGCCAGCTTTCCGTCCGCCAGACCGTGTCCCGGTGCGTCAAAGGCCGCGACCCTGAAACCCTTGGCCAACAGCGCCTCAACATAGCCAGAGAGTTGGCTGCCCCGGCCCGACCAGCCATGCACCAAGAGGATGAGCGGACCGCGCTCTCCCCAGGTGTAGAGCGGGATCTCCCTGCGGGCATCGAAGGCGATCCGCTGCACCTGGGCCCGCTCCATGATGGCCTGCTCCCGCTTGTGCAGAGGGCGGGGCATCGGGCTGAGAAAGAGCCGCTGCAGCATGGGCGAGGCCGCCTTGGGTCCGAGCCAAGACAGGAAGGTTGCGGTCCCTTTGATGAGGCCCAAGATGAGGTTCTTCATGGTCGAATCTCCTGGATCTGGGCGCGCTGCACCAGACCCTCAAAGGCCAGGCGCGCCCGCTCAGGGGCGTGACCCAGCTCCAGAAAGTGCCCATAGTGTTGGTAGGACACGATGTTGGCCCAGAACTCGTATGCAAACTGCTCAAGATCCAGGTCCTGCCTAAACTCTCCGCTCTCCACAGCCGTGCGAGCTGTGCGCTCAATGACATCGAGCACGTCCCGCAGGTGCTTGCCCACAGCCTCTCGCACCGGGCCAGGCCGGGCGTGCATGTCCTGGGCTGCCTGCACAAAGGGGCAGCCGCCAGGAAAGGCCGTGGCCGACCACGCCATCCACTCTTGGAACAAGGCGCGAACCCGGAGCAGCCCCCGGGGTTGGGTGACGGCGGGCTTGAAGACGCGCTCCACAAAGAGCAGCGCGGCGTGGTCCAGCACGGCCACCTGCAGCGCTTCTTTGGAGTCAAAGTGGGCGTACAAACCGGACTTGGACATGCCAACCACCTTCGCGAGCACACCCACAGACATGCCCTCCAGACCCAGCTCGGTGCTCAGGTCCAAGGCTTGGTCCAGGATGTGTGCGCGGGTGGCTTGGCCCTTGCGGCCTTGATGTGTCGCCATGGTGGCCTCGCATACGGTTCAATCCATTAATAGTACGACCGTTCGTTTGTTGCACAGAATGGGGTCCACCTTTTCAAGTGAATCTGATTCACATCCCCCGAAAGCCAAGATAGGCTGCGGCCATGCAGACCAAACACGACATCTTGGATCTCGGCCACGTTCAGCTTGGGTACACGCTGCGAGGCACCAGCGGCCCCCCTGTGCTCTTGGTGATGGGTCTGGCCATGCCCGGCGAGGGCTGGATGCGGCAGGTGGATGACCTGAGCCAAGACCACCAAGTGTGCTGGTTCGACAACCGCGGCGTGGGCAAGAGTTCCACCCCAAAGGGCTTGTACTCCACGCAGAAAATGGCCGAGGAGACCTGGGCTTTGGTGGATCACCTCGGTTGGGAGAGCGTCCACGTGGTGGGCGTCAGCATGGGCGGCATGATCTCCCAGCAGCTCCTGGTTCAGCAGCCTGAGCGGGTGCGTAGTCTCACCTTGATCGCCTCGGCGGCTGTCGGACGCAAGGCGCAGCCCACGGCCGAAGGAGTCAAGCGCTGGATCAAGGTGCAGAGCACCAAGGACGTCGATGAGCGGATGAAAGCCTTGGCGCACCTTCTCTTTTCAGAGAAGACCATCGCCGAGGGTCGCGTGGATATGGGCACCTTGGGCCGAGACTTGGCAGCCGGCCGCGCCCGAGGCCAGGGAATGCTCGGTCAGCTCGCCGCAGTCTTTGGCCACAACGCCAAGTCCCAGCTGGCGATCCACCAAGACAAGCCGGTCCTGTGCATCGTGGGCCAGGACGATGTGCTGGTCTCGCCTCGAAACACCCACGAGCTGGCCAAGATCCTCGCCGCGAACCTGCTGGAGATTCCAGACGCCGGCCACGGCGTGAGCAGCGAGCACCCCGAGCTGGTCAACGCAGCGATTCGCAAGCACATCCTGGCGGTCTGAGGCCTGGCGCTCTGAGCCTTTAGCCCTCTTCCAGGATCTCCAGGCGCACCACGGTCACGCCCACATCCAGGATGCCCAGCTCGCGGGCTGCCCCCTTGGACAAGTCCAAGATGCGGTCGCCCACATAGGGGCCGCGATCATTGACCCGCACCACCACGCTCTCGCCGGTGTCCACGCGGGTCACCAACAGCAGGGTGTCGAAGGGCAAGCTGCGGTGCGCTGCGCTGATGCCTTCCTGGTTGTAGGTCTCGCCGTTGGCTGTCAGCCGCCCATGAAAGCCAGGGCCATACCAGCTGGCAGGCCCCACTCCCAGGGTCTGAAGCTCCACCGGGAGCGGCTCCGGCATGATGGGCAGCGCATCCAAGTCCGGCCCCAAGGGGGCGGCGACCGCAGCGGCCGCAAAGACGCTGGCCCAGAAGAGAAAGGCCGGGTTGGTAGAGAATTCGCGCATCAGCCATGCAGGCTAACCGGAAGAATCGTGGGACGATAGTAGGGCCCATGGCTCTGAGACGTCCCAGCCCCCAGCAGCTCATCGACGGTGTACGTGCCGGAGACCGCGCCCTGCTGGCCCGCGCCATTACCTTGGTTGAGTCCACACTCCCGGCCCACCAGGCCCAGGCCAGCGAGATCCTCTCCGCTCTGATGCCCTTCACTGGCGGGGCACACAGGGTCGGCATCACCGGCGTTCCCGGCGTGGGAAAGAGCACCTTTGTGGAAGCCTTGGGGATGCGCCTGCTTGGCCAAGGGCACCGGGTGGCCGTGCTCGCAGTGGACCCCAGCTCAAGCAGGACCGGTGGCTCCATCCTGGGCGACAAGACCCGCATGGAGCACCTCTCCAGGGAGCCGGAGGCCTTCATCCGCCCCTCCCCAAGCTCCGGAACTCTGGGCGGAGTGGCCAGCCACACCCGCGAGGCTCTGCTCTTGTGCGAGGCTGCCGGTTTCGACGTGGTGCTCGTGGAGACGGTGGGCGTGGGCCAGTCCGAGCTGGCGGTCGCCCAGATGACGGACGTCTTTCTGGTCTTGATGCTCGCCGGGGCCGGCGATGAGCTTCAGGGAATCAAACGTGGGCTGATGGAGCTGGCCGACGCCATGGCCGTGAACAAGGCCGATGGGGACAACCTGCGCCCGGCCGAGCGGGCCGCCCAAACCTACCGCAGCGCTCTGCGCGCCCTGCACCCTGGCAAAGACGTCTTCAAACCCCAGGTCCTCACCTGCTCAGCCCTACACGACGTCGGCATCCAGGAGGTCTGGGAGCTGCTCTTGGCGCACCGCCAACACCAAGAGAGCAGCGGCGCCTGGGCAGAGCGGCGCCAAGGCCAGCAGCAACAGTGGATGTGGCAGATGGTGGACGAAGGCCTGCGCGCAGCCTTGCGCAGAGACCCTGCTCTGCAGCAGGCGCTGCCTGAGCTTCAGGCCCGGGTGCTCGACGGCAGCTTGGCGCCAACACGTGCTGCAGAACAGATCCTGCAGCGCTTCCTGGACCGGGACTAAGGCTGACGCGTCAAGCCCTGCTTGCTCGCTTCCTGCCCGCCAAAGCCCTGCTCACTGAGGCAGGTGCTCAGGGTCTTTGCCACGACTCTGTGCCCCGAGGCGCTCCAGTGCCCGTCAAAGGCCAGGTAGGGCCGTTCCCCCTGGGCGTATGCCTCACGCAGGTCTGAATCGAGCGCGCAGCCGGGGATCTCCAAGTCCTCCAAGAGCTCGAGCACGGCGCCCTCAGGAGCGTCCAGATCCTGGCCCGCCAGATCGAGGCCCACAAGCTCGAAGGTCGCCTTTGTACGGTGATCTTCGACTGCGTATGCCGGCGAGGCCACCGCGACCATGAGCTGTCCTCCCCGGCGCTGAACCCGGTCCCGAAGACCCTGCATGGGCGTACGCGTCGCTTCGATTCCATCTTGGAGAACCTGCTCTCCGCTGCCGTGGAAGATGGACATGTCACCGCGCAGCCCCTGCACCTCCGGCTTGCTTGCGTCAGCGAAAGACCGGGCCCGAATTTGCATCTGAACCATGCCCCAGAGGAAGGAGTTCCGGTTCAAGAAGCTGCGAAGCGGAGGCTTGCTCTGCGCCCTGGGAGCTTCCTGGTCGGGCCGCTTCTTCGCCCCCGCCAGGGAAGAGCGCCAGTGCACGTTGTTCTGGAAGTCGTTGCCCGTGAAGAACACCACCAGGACCACCTCTGGAGAGAGGGCCTTCTCAAGCTGGCGGAAGCGGGCCAGCTCATGGTGGGTGCCGTGACCATCTGAGCCGCCATTGAGCAGCTGCACATCCAGCTCCTCGCCGAGCAGGCCCACGAAGCTCTGCTCCTCTGGAACCTGCGCGGCGAAGGTGAAGGAGTCTCCGAGCGCCAACCAAACAGGCCTGGGGTCCCTTTGGACAGCCGGGCCACGCAAACCCAATTCGTTGACCCGAATGTCCACCTCGTAGCCAAGGCTCTTCATCGAACCTTGAAAGCCAGGCGTGGGCCGAAAGGCCACCTTGTGGTCGTTCATGTACAACCCAGCGGGGGCGTCCTCGTGCGCATTGAAGAGGGTCTGCGCAGCCGCGTTTGGCGGCAACATGCGGACCCCGAGCTCAATGATGCCCACCCCCAGGCAGGTGCCAACGAGGACCATCACAACGCGAGCGAGCCAACGACTTTTTGACATGACAAAAAGCTTACAACACCCGGGTCGCCGATTCTACTGGGCTCCCGTCGCCTTCTCGGCGAGTCCGTGCTCCGCCAAGCAGTCTTCCAGCGCCTGGGCGACCACAAGGTGGCCTGCAGGGCTCCAGTGGCCGTCGTAGGCCAAATACAGACGCTCCCCCTCCGCGTATGCCTGGCGCAGGGGAGTATCCAAGGAACAAGATGGGATTTCCAGCTCTTTGAGCAGCTTGAGGGTCTCGGTCTCCGGCGCAGCCAGCTCGGCCTCGCTCAAGTCCAAGTTCACCAGCTCAAAGGTGGCCTGGGTGCGGTGGTCTTCCACCGCAAAAGCCGGCGAGGCCACCGCTACCATCAAGCGTCCACCCTTTCGCTCCACCCGGTCCCGCAGCTCTTCCATGGGCATGCGCGTGGTGTCGATGCCCTTGCGCAGCTCCATGCGCCCGCTCCGATGGAAGATGGACATCTCACGACGCCAACGCCGCACCTCAGGCGATTTGCCGTCCGTCATAGCTTTGGCGCGCTTGCGCATGTTGAACATGCCGTAGATCACGGAGTTCTTGTTCAAGAAGCTGCGAAGCGGAGGTTTGGGCCCTCCCATGATGGCTGCACCATCCGGCCGCTCTTTGGCGCGACGGATGGCGTCCCGCCACTGCTCGTTGTCCGAGAAGTCGTTGCCCGTGAAGAAGATCAACACCACGAGCTCCGGAGCCAGCTTGTCTTCGAGCTGCCGAAAGCGGGCCAGCGCATGCCGTGTCCCGTAGCCATCGGAGCCGGCGTTGAAGAGCTGCACCTGCTGGGAGTCCCCAAGCAATCCGACGAAGCTCTGCTCTTCGGGCACTTGCGCGGCGAAGGTGAAGCTGTCTCCCAGAGCAAGCCAGCGCGGCTGCTCGTTGTTCACCGGCTCGGGTCCCCTCAGGCCCAGGCTGTTGACCTGGATGGGCACGCTGTAGCCCAGCGACCGCATCGTCCCCTCAAAGCCAGGCGTGGGCCGAAAGACCGTCTGGTGGTCGTTGCTGTACATGCCCGGCGGGGTGTTCTGAGGGGCGTTGAAGAGCATCTCGGCGGCCGCGTTGGCCGGCAAGAGGCGGGCCCCCATCTCAATCACAAGCACGCCGATAGCCAAACCCGCCAGGGCCAACACACCACGTCCAATCCACCGTCGCGCCTTGCTGGCCATCAGAGCTCCCTACTCGCAGGTGGCCAGCTCGATCCAAGGCACTTCTTCCCAGTCGGCGGGCAAGCAGCTGCTTGTGAACTCCCAACCTTGGTCCTGCTCATCCAGCGCGAGCACCATCACGTCATCGCAGCCCTCGTCCGCATCGGTGCAGGCCACGAACTCCGAGAGGGAGTCCGATGGCTTGCACCACTCATCGGCGTTTTCACCGACCAGCGGAACCGCCAAGATCTCCGTGCAGCGTGGATCCGCCTCGCAGCCAGCGGAGTTCAGCGCCGCGCAGCCTTCCGGTTCATCGTCACAGCCCTCGCCTGCGCAGAGATCGCAGGCCGTCAGAGAGAGCAAAATCAAGACCGAGAGGCTGGCCAGCTTGTTCACTTAGGCTCCTTGAGCGCACTCCCCTACGTTGTCGGCCAAGGCCTCAAAGTCATCGGGGATGCAGCCGTTGCTGAAGTAGTAGCCTACACCGTCGGCATCGACCGCAAAGACCTCGGCGTCGGTGCAGCCAGCTTCGGCTTCCATACAACCCAGATCTTCGAACTCAACCTCGAAGTCCAAGCAGAGCGCTTCCCCGTCCTCGACCAGCTCTTTGCCCTGAATGGGCGCGCAGCTCTCGGAGGCATCGCAGGCATCGGCGTCCAGCTCGGCGCAGACCTCGATGCAGTTGGTTCCGTCCTCGCAGTCCTCTGGGGGCTGGCAGGCCACCAGTGCGGAGATGAGGGTGAGGCCCAGGGCGGAGAGGGAGAGAGTGAGGGCGGTGCGGGACATGAGCAGCTCCTTTGCTTGCCCAGCATGAAGCAAGGCCCATGCCAGCCTCCAAGCCCTTGAAACTCCAAGGGGGTCCAAGACTAGCGCTGCGCAGGCACGGCACGCTTGTCGCGCTTCTGCATGCGCTTGCGGGTCTGAAGCGCCAAGGCCTCGTAGGCCGAGCAGACCGCGTCTGCGGAGTCGGTGCGCTCGCCACCGGTCAAGACCTGCAGCTTGCACGCGGTCCACCGCACCGCATCCTGCTCGGCGTCCACGTAGTCTCCAAAGGCAAGGTTTGTGCTCGCCTCTCTGAAGAACTGGCCTTCGAGAAGCGCGACCACCAGGTCTTGCTCTTCGTCCTCTGGCGCCAAGCGAATGCTGCCCCCAAACCCAGCGACATGGGGGTGCTTCTCCGTGGCAGGAACCACGACCGGCGTGCTGTAGCGTCCCTTGGGCTGCTCAACCGAAGCGCCCTGGGGACAGACTCCCCCGTTCCAGCAGTCCAAGGCCGCTGGAAGTGCAGCGTCGGAGTCCAAGAGCCGGGTCACTTCAATGGCCCAGGCACTGCGCGCGTGGGACTGAAAGCTGACGGCGCTCTTGGCCGCCTTGGGGTCCGCATTCCCGGAGCCCACGTAGAGGTTGAACCAAGCGCGCGCCATCAAGGTGTCGACAGCCTCGGGTGCCACCCCCTGAGGTGCGCCATCCAAGGCCGTGCGCACCAGCCCTTCAAACTCGGCCATCGCCGGGCCCACGTCCTTGCTGGGATCGAGGCCCTCCCGCTTGGGCAGTCCCCAGGCTGCATGGGTCACGCAGTTCCGGGCAAAGTCTTTGGCTTGGGCGCACTGGCGCAGCGCGGCGTCCGTGTGGCCCGCCTTTCCCAGCTCTTCCCCGGCCCGAAAGCGGCATTCGTACTGCCAAATGTCAACCAGACCTGCACACGCCGCCTCAATCCCGGCCACATCTCCCAGAGCGCCAGCCCGGGCCGCCTGGGTGACCTGGCAGGTGATGCGCGCACCCTCCAAAGGCATCTGCGCGCAGTCTCTCAGAGAGTCCTGTGCGCTCAGAGTCTGCTCCAAATCCTGGGTGCTGGTCCCCGACTGGCAGGCCAGAAGGAGCCAGATCATCGCTCCCCCCCTTCGGTGACTGGCGGCTTGCCCGGAGTCGGCCCGCGCTCATCCTTGGGTGGGGTGGCCAGGTGCGGGCGGCCCAGGACCTGCTCACATTTCTTGGCGCCGTAGTCGTGGCGCACTTGCTTGCAGATCCACCCTTGGTTTCGGGGGTCTCCGACGGCCAACTCGACCAGCAGCATGTCGCGCTCCAGCGGATCCAGGATGCTGTCTGCTTGGCTCAGGACCACCTCCCGCTCCGAGGCCACGTCGGCCAACTGGCCCACCCGGCACACCGTGCGCAAGTCGGGGCTCTCTAAGGCCGCGCACTCGGCAAAGGACGCGGGCTCTGGGGTGCAGCTGAGCAGGAGGAGAAGAATCATGCTTCGAGCACCTGGCGTGGTCCCCATGGTGGCCGCACACCCTTGCGGATCTGGGAGAAGTTCTCCCGTCCAATGGCCGCCTCCCCGGAGTCCGCGCAGAGCTCGTAGGCCTTGGCTTCGATCTCTCGGCGTACATCGGGCGCTTGTCCCAGCCCCGCCAAGGTGGCCCGCTTGAAGGCCCCCACTGCCGTCGGCGAGTTCTTGGCCACCTGTGCAGCGAGCACGTGGGCGCGCGCCAGACCAGCCTCTTCATCTGCGGCGATCTCCTGAACCAGGCCGATGCGCTGGGCCTCTTCCGCGGAGATGCGCTCTCCGGTCATGCCCAAGCGCAGCGCCTGGGGCAGGCCGACCAAGGCGGCCAGCTCCGAGCTGCCGCCTGCACCCGGCAGGATGCCCAGGCCGGTCTCCGGCAAGCCAAAGAGGGCTTGGGGCGTGGCGATTCGGTAGTCACAGGTGATGCAGTACTCGGTGCCCCAGCCCAGGGCGACGCCGGAGATCATGCCGATGTGGAAGAGCGGAAGCGCCCTGAGGGCGGCCAGGGACGCCCGCTGGCGGCGCACGTGGGCCTTGACCTGCTCAGGGCTCCAGTCGGCCCGTTCGGTCACGTTGGCGCCGGCCACAAAAATCGGCGTTCCACGAGAGCTCTTTCGATCCGACCAGGTAATCAGCGTGCCCACATCTGAGCCTGCGAGCTCCTGTACGAGGGCGTCCAGGGCATCGAGCTGGGCGCTGCCCATCTCGTTGGCCTTGCCGTGGTCAAAGCGCAGGACTGCGAGCCCGTCTTGGATCTTCAAGTCAAAGCGGAAGGACAAAGTGAGGCTCCTGAGGGCGATGGGGTCCCCTTCTCGTAGCACGTTAGAAGCCCGCCATGACAGCCCTTGCTCTCCTGCTTCTCGCCGCCTGCGGCCCCTCGGACTTCGACCAGGCCACGACCCTGCCCGAGGTCCAAGAACTCATCGCCAAGGGCAAGCTGCAAGGCCGCGAGGAGCTGCAGCTCCGGGATCTGGGCTTGGGCCCTGACTTGGCCAAGAGCATCGCGGGCAGCCCGGATGCCCAGAGCCTCAAGGTCTTGGACTTGAGGGGGAACGGAATCGGTCCCCACGGGGCCGCCGCTCTGGCCGAGTCTGAGAACCTGGGCGCCCTGGAGGCGCTCTATTTGCCCCCCGGTCGAAGCCACATCGAAGGCAACCGCATCGGCGATGAGGGCGCACAGGCCTTGTTGGCCTCGAGCACGCTCACCAGCCTGATGATCTTGGATCTGAGCCAGAACAACCTGGGCCCCCAGAGCCCTGTGGCGCTGGCCAAAGGGGGTGTACCCCAACTCCGTGAGCTGGTCCTGGACTCCAACGTGCTCGGAGACGAAGGCGCGGCCTACTTGGCTGCCCAAGCCCGAGACTTGGAGCGCCTGCAGCTGGGCTGGAACGGTGTGGGCGACCTGGGCGCAAACGCGCTGGCCAACGGTCCCCTGCTCACCCACGCAAAGGTGGTCTTGCTCTCCAGCAACGACATCGGCCCCGCAGGTGCCGCGGCCCTGGCAGCCGGTCCAGCCTTGGGGGAGGTGGAGGCGCTGTATCTGAGCGGCAACAAGGTGGACGCCACCGGTGAGGCCCTGCTCGAGGCCCGCTTTGGAGAGGCCTTGAAGATGGGCGGCGGAGAGATGACGGTGGAGTAGCGCCTAGAGCAGCTTGCCATCGTTGGCCGCCAACACCCGCCCAAAGAGCCACGGCATCGCGCGCATCAGCCGCACCAGCCACTTGCGCAACCCCACCCGGCTGGCCCAGAGCAGGCCCTTCATCATCGTGTAGGGCAAGCGCACCACCCGGGCATGGGCCCGTGGATAGTCTGCGAGCTGCCCGGCCTGAAAGACACGCACCAAGGCCTGGCCCTGCTTGAAGCCCAGAGACAAGCCCTCTCCGGTGCAGGCATCCAGGTAGCCCGCGGCGTCCCCGACCAAGGCGACTGGGGTGTCCTCGACTGCGCCAAGGACGCTGAGGGTCTTCTGGTGCAGAGGCCCTGAGCCCCGGTCTGGACTGCACTGGGGAGCGCCCTCAATCCTCTGCGCCACCTGAGGAAAACGGGCCAACAAGCTCTCAAAGCGCTCTTTGCTTCCCGACCAGAGGAAGGCCACGCCGACCTGGTCCACTCCCGCCGGGGTCAGGTAGCACTCCACCCCATCGCCCAAGTACACCTCGACCTGGTCCGACCACGGGGTCATGCGCACGTGGCGGCGCAGACCGAAGCGCTCAATGGGCCCCACCCCTGCTGAGAGTCCGGCCCACTTGCGCACCCGGGAGTGCAACCCGTCCGCGCCCACGAGCAAGCGGCCACGCACCAAGCCATCGCTGGTGACGACGCCGCCAGCAGCCAGACCTGTGGCGCGGAGCCCATCGCGCAGCACCACCCCAAGCTCCTGGGCCCGACTCCGCAGAGCCCGCGAGAGGCTCAGGCGGCGCACGCCCAGGCCCTGCCCATGGGGAAAGCGACCCGAGGCCCGCACGCCATCTTCCTCCCAGACAATCCCACCAAAGGGGTGGCTGCCGACCGCGTCGATCTCCACGCCCAGCGCACGCAGATGGGCGACCCCGGCGGGCATCAAGCCCTCCCCACAGGCCTTGTCCAGGCTGCCCTGCTTGGGGGTGCGCGCCTCCAGAACCGTGACCTGCAGACCAGCGAGCGCCGCGTGGATGGCGGTCACCAGGCCGACGGGCCCTCCTCCGACGATGACCAGATCGGCGATGCTGGTCGGGTCCGTCAACGCGCTCTCCAGAACCCCAGCGCCGACTCGGCGAGAATGCCAGCGACCTTGAGCAAGTGCACCTTGTCCGGTGGGACCAGCTCACCGCGCAGGTGCTGGGCCAAGGTCTCCGAGCGCCGAATCTTGCCGCTGGAGGTACGCGGCAGCGTGCCCGGAGGGAGGAGCAGGATCTGGGCACAGGCCAAGCCCGTGGCCGCCACCACGGCCTGGTTGCACGCCTTCGGGAGGGCCTCTTTCTCCGCCCTCGAGGCCTGCGCGCTGTGCTCGACGAAGAGCACGAGCTGCTCACTGGCGGCCCCTTCTGCTCGGTGACTGACGGCCGCAGCGCAGCCCGTGCGCACGCCCGGGATGCCGTCCACGGCCTGCTCCACCGGATGGGGCGCGTGGTTGCGTCCGTTCAAGATGAGCAGGTCTTTGATGCGGCCGCTCAAATAGAGCTGCCCGTCATGCATGAAGCCCTGGTCTCCCGTGTCCAACCAGCCATCCACGAGGGCCTTGGCGCTCAGCTCCGGCCGACCCAAGTACTCCCGCATCAGAGAGGGGCCCTTGGCCCAGACGCTGCCGATCTGACCGTCCAGCACGGGGCCGCCCTCGCCGCGAATCTCAACGAAGAAGCCGCGAAGCGGGGTGCCCACGGAGACGATCTCGGTGCCTTGGGGATCCAGCTCAGCCCGCCCCTGTGAGAGGGCCTCGGCGTTGAAGCGCGCGCTCTCAAAGGGCTGGTCCAAGGCGGAGAAGGTCAGGGCCAAGCTGGCCTCGGAGAGGCCGTAGACCGGTGAGAGGGCCTGGGGCTGGAAGCCCCACTTGGAGAAGCGCGCGATGAAGTCGCGCAGGACCTGGGGAGCTACTGGCTCAGCGCCATTGAGGGCTACCCGCCACTTGCTCAGGTCCACCCCTTCCATCTCGGCGTCCTTGATGCGGTCCAGGCAGAGGCCGTAGGCAAAGTTCGGCGCTGGCGAGACCACGCCGCCGTACTTGGAGAGGGTCTGCAGCCAGAGAGCGGGTCGGCCGATGAAGACCTCGGGGCCCATCAAGGTGAGCTCTCCGGGAGCGAGCAGGCTGGGGAAGACGCAGCCGATGAGCCCCATGTCGTGGTAGAGCGGCAGCCAACAGACCCCGCTGGCCAGCACCCCATCGGCGTGCTCCAAGAGGTGGTCCAGCAGGGCCCGGGTCTGGGCCATCACCGCCCCATGGCTGAGCGCGACGGGCTTGGGCTCTACGGTGGTGCCGCTGGAGAACTGCAGCATGGCCAAGTCATCCACGCCGACCGCGCGGCTCCCGGGGCTGGCATCTGGCAGCTCAGCCAAGACTCTGCAGCCAAGCTCCGGGCGCACCCGCTCCACGACGCCGCCCAACACGCGCTTGATCCGGCCACTGGCGAGTATCAGGCGCGCACCGGCAAGTTCCACCATTCGTGCGGTTCGCTGGTGGTACTCGTCCATGCGACCCAGGCGCACCGGCGGATAGACCGGGCACGGCACGGCGCCCGCCAGCATGCAGCCGAAGAAGGCCGCGAAGAAGTCCGGCTCCGTGGCGTAGACCAGGACGATGCGCTCCCCGTGGGCAATCCCCAAGGCGATGAGCTGGCCGGAGACCTGAAGCGCCCGCTCTCGAACCCCGGCCCAGTCTTGCTCATCGGGGCGAGCGTGACGGTCCAAGAAACGGAGCGTGGCGTTGTGGCCCCCAACGCGGCTGTCCAGGAGCACCTCGCAGAGGGTCTGACCGCTGTGGGCGCTCTGGTCAGCAGCCTGCTCAGGCACCCGCGGGCTCCATGCGGCGCCGAAGCACAGCCATCAGGTCGGCCACGGTCTCAATGCCCTGCTCATCGCCCTCTTCGAGCATGACCTTGAAGTGGTTCTCGAGCTCGACCACCAGGGTGAGCATGCGGATCGAATCCAGGGCCATCGCTTCGACCAAGCGGGTCTGGGGCTCGATGGGCTCCTCGTGCTGCAGGTGCTCGGCGGCGACCTGGCGGATGCCGTCCAAGAGGGTCTGGTCACTCACTGGCATTGGCGTCGTCCTTGCTGCTGGCGGGTACGAAGCGGCGCCGGTCCCCCATGCGCGCCTCATAGTCACAGGCCTTGGATAGGGCCTCTTCCTCCACGCCGATGCGAACGCGGAGCAAGAAGAAGTTGGCCACACCCCAGACCAGCGCCGTGATCCAGGCTCCATGCATGAGGGGCAAAATGGCCAGTTCAATGACCACAGCGACGTAGTTGGGGTGCCGCAGGAAGCGGTAGGGCCCACCGACCTCGGCTGGGAAATCGGGCACGACAATGACGCGCGTATTCCAGCGCCCGCGCAGGGAAGTGATGGCCCAGTACCGCAAGCCCATCGTTCCCACCAGAGCGGCAAAACAGAGGGCGAAGAGCCATGGCACGAAGGGACGGTCCAGCAGGAAGACCTCGGCGGGTGCGGCAAAGAGGAAGCTGGTGTGCAGCGCCTTCATCACGCCGAAGTGGCCCTGGCCGTACTCCTTGCCCCCCTTGTCAAAAGCCGCCTGAGCGTTGCGCTTGGAGATGCGCAGCTCCACCAGGCGCTCGATGGCGACCAGGGCGATGATCCCCAAGTAGAGCCAATGCGTCACCACTGGATCAGCACCAACTCGGAGCAGAACGCGGGACCCATGGCGAGCATGAGTCCGAGGGTGCCGGCTGGCGGTCGGTGCTCTGGGGCCATGGTGTCCCGGAGCACCAGCAGAACCGAGCTGGAGGAGAGATTCCCGACTTGCGCCAGGCTGTCCCAGGTCAGCTGAAAAGCACTTCTTGGACGCTCCAAGGCGCTCTCGAAGGCCAGGAGCACTTTGGGCCCTCCGGGGTGGCACACAAAGGAGTCGATCTGCTCAAGCTCCAGGCCATGCTCAGAGAGGAAGCTGTCCACATCTCCACGCAGGTGCTCGGCGACCACCTTGGGCACGTCTGCCGAGAGCACAATCTTGAAGCCGCTCTCCGAGATGTCCCAGCCCATCACCCGCTCGGTCTCGGGATAGAAGACGGAGCGCGAAGCCAGAATCTTAGGACCGGAGATTTGCGCCTTCTCCGCTACCTTTTCCCCACAGACCACCGCACAAGCGGCGCCGTCTCCGAAGAGCCCACTGGAGATGAGGTTGGGGATGCTCAGGTCACCCCGCTGCAGCGTGAGCGAACAGAGCTCCACCGAGAGCAAGAGCGCGGTCTGCTCTGGATAGGCTTTGACGTAGTCCGCCGCCCGCGCGACCCCTGCAGCCCCTGCCACACAACCCAAGCCGAACATGGGGATTCGCTTGAGGTGCCGCGGAAGCTCCGGGATGCGGTTCATGATGCGCGCCTCGATGCTTGGCGTCGCAATGCCCGTCACACTGGTGAAGAAGATGGCCCCAATGGTGCTGGGGTCTACGCCGCTGCGCGCCAAGGCGTCTCGAACGGCCCTCTCGCCCACATCCTGGGCCACTTCAATCCAGGCATCATTGGCTGACCCGAAGCCGTCGAGCTGCTCATAACCCTCCAGCGAGAGCGCCAAGTGTCGGCCGCCAACCAGCACATTTCGATGGATACGCTCCAAGCGCGCCATGTTGTGGTGGCGCTGCCCCCAGATCTTGCGAAAGGCCTCGATGAGCTGGTCTTGGTCGTAGTAGTGGGTCGGGAAGGCCTGACCAACAGCGGCAATCTGCATGGGCTTTCTCGCCCTCCTGGCTGCTTTTGATGCCCCCTAACCACGCACGTCGCAGTGGGGGCTGAACCGCGGGCTCTTGCCACTGCGGCTTTGCGCTTGCCGTGGCGCTCCGCTCAATCAAAGAATAGAATGGCGTTAGTTACGCGAGCGTAAGCGCGCGAGCGCCCGAGAGGACCGATGAGCAAGAAAGCCCCATGGCTAAGGAAAGTGGCCGCGGCCGGGAAGGACTTCCATTCCAGGAAGCAGGACCCTACGCGACACAATCGGATCAACCTGCTCTCTGCAGCCGCCATTTGGGGATCGGTTGTGGCCATCTTCGCTCTGGGCGCGCTGGTTCCAGATCCCTTCAAGGTGCTCTGGATGATTCCAGCCGGGCTGCTCTTGGGATGCATCTTCTTAGGACACTTCGTCCTGATCGTGCACGAGTGCAGCCACAACATGTTCCTTCTCAGCGAAGACCGCGAGAAACAAGCACGGTTGAACCACCGCATTGGTCGCTTCACCGCCGGCATGATGTTCACCGACTACGTGCGCCACTGGGAAGAGGGCCACAACATCCACCACACCCGCCCGTGTGAGGACGACGACCCCCAGGACAAAGAGCCCCTCACCGGCAAGGAGCTCTACATCAAGTGGGCCAAGATCTGGCTCATCCCCTTCTACGTGATGGTCACCAACCCCTCCAATCAGTACGGCTTCAACCCACGCCGTATCGCCGGAGGCATCGCCTTTTTCGCCCCCTTCGTCGCCCTGGCTTGGCTGGCGGTAGGCTGGCAGGGCGCCCTGGCCATCTACATCGGCTTTAGCTTCCTGAGCACCCTGAACTTCGTGAAGAAGGCCCAGGAGCACGGCGGCGGACTCAAGTACGAGCCCCTGCCCATCCTTCGCTCTCGGACCTACCTGTACCCGCTGGCGTTCTTCACCAGCCCCTTCAACATCAACTACCACTTCGAGCACCACGCAAACTGCAACGTGCCCTGGTATTTGCTGCCCCAGTACCACGCCAAGCTGGTCGAGCTGGTGCCCGAGCCGCTGCGTCCCTACTACTTCCACAGTGAGTTCTGGAAGCAGATTGCCGGCAACAAGCCCCTGCCCCCCGAAGAGCTGCGCGGCCTGATCTTCTTGGAAGGAAAGGCCCAAGCCGGCAAGTGATTCACCTGTTGTTTTAGGTAGATAAAGAGTCCTCGTTCCCACGGGGGCTTTTCTTTTGGGTGCTTCAACTAAAGATTACGTTGGCACCAACGAAGACTTTAGTTACAAATGCGAGGCCAGACTGGAGCTGTCCTTGTGCCAAAGCTGTTGACCGACGCTGAGCTTGATCTGATGGAGGTGCTCTGGCGCTGCGGCCCTCAGTCCGCCCGCCAGGCCCACGGTGAGCTGGCCGATGCCCGCGCGCTGACCACTGTGTCCACCATCCTGCGCATCCTGGCGGACAAGGACTTTGTCGAAGTGCAGGCCCAAGGTCGCTCCCACAGCTACGCGCCCCTGCTCACCAAGGGCGCCTACCGACGCCGGCAGCTCAAGCACGTGATCGGCACCCTCTTCGAGGGCAGCGCGAGCGCCCTGGTTCGAGAGCTGGTCGAAGACGGGGAGCTGGATGCCGGGGAGCTGGCCCGACTGCAGGCCCTGATCGAAGGAGAGGAGTGATGCTGCGCAGCTTTCTCCTTCTTCAGATCCTGCTCTTGCCCCTGGCCCTGACCGCCTGGCTCTTGCTGCGCTCCGGGGGTGGACGCGCGGCCCTCTTGGGCATGCGTGGGCTGCTCACGACGGCCGTCTTGGCCTCGCTTGGGCTGGGATTGCTGAGCTCCGCCAGCCCACCTCCCATCCCTGAGCCGGTGCCCGCAGTGCACGCGCAGGTGGATGCCACTGCTCCCAGCGCCTTCGTCACGCCCATGGCGCCTGCCACTCCCCTGCCCTCGCTGCCCACCTGGCCCCTGGCCTTGCTGCCCCTCTTGGGTCTGGGCTTGGCCCACAACACCTTGAAGCGCCGCGTCGCCCGCCAAACTTTGTCCCGCACCTTGGGCAAGGTTGAGCTGCGCACAGGAGGCAGCGCGTGGTCGGCCTGGCTGCCCGGTCGCCGGGTGGTGGTCCTCAACCCCGAGCAGAGCGCCCAGGACCGCGCCCTCACTCTGCGCCACGAGCTGCAGCACCACCGCCAAGGCGACCCCCAGTGGGCCTGGCTGCTGCTCGGCTTGCAGGTCCTCTGCTTCCTGAATCCAGCGGTGCACTTGCTGGCCCGCAGCCTGCGCGCCCTTGAGGAGCTGGCCTGCGATGCGGCTCTGCTCGAGCGCGGCACCTCCCCAAAGGCCTACGGCCGCGCGCTGCTCCGTGCGGCGAGCGCACACCCAGCTCCCCTGGCCATCGCATTCCACACTCCCACACTGCTCGAGGGTCGATTGACCATGCTGAAGAAACGACAGAACCGAAAGATGCCTTGGCTCCTCTCTCTTGGACTGCTGGTTGGGAGCGGCGTGGCCGTCGCCGCCGAGCTGGCGGTGCCACATGTGCAGGCCACATCGCGCTTTGAGGTGCCCGAGCACCCCGTGATGGACCAAGCCCGGGTGCGCCTGGATGGAGAGATGGTCAACTTCATGACCCAAGGGCTGGAGCGCTACCCCCAGTGGGCGCCGATGGTGCACGCTGAGCTGCAAGCCTGGGGCCTCCCCCCCGAGCTGGCCGCAGTCCCCCTGATCGAGTCCGGCTACCAGAACCTGGGCTCCTACAATCCAGGTGAGTCGGCTGCGCCAGGGGTACCCGGCAAGGGTCTGTGGATGTTCATTCCCAGCACCGCGCGCACCTACGGCCTGCGGGTCAACCCCGAGCAGGACCAGCGCCTGGACCCCGTCATGGAGACCCGTGCGGCGGCCGCACTGCTCAGCGACCTGCACACGGAGTTCGAGGACTGGGGCCTGGCCTTGGCCGGCTACAACCAAGGCAGCACCCACGTGCGGGACGCCATCGAGAGCCAAGGCACCAATGACTGGGCCACCTTGGTCGAGAGCGGCGCCCTAAACCGCTACTCCACCCTGGTCTTTGCCGCCTCGGAGAAGCTGCCGGAGCAGTAGCGGTCCTAGGCGCGGTCCATCACCTTGCGGGCTGCGCCTTCGTCGAACTCCAGGCCCGAGGCCTTGAACTGGCACAGGGCCGCTGCAGCGTGCTCCAAGCTCTGGGCGAACTGTCCTTTTTCAAGCAGGCGCTCAGCCAGGAGCACACGCGCTCTGGCCGCCCAGACCCGGTCCCCAGTGAGCTCTTCAACAGCGCGCTCCACATCGGAGGCCATCACGGCCTGGCCTTGGGCACCAAAGCCCAAGCGGGCCCGCTCCAAGCGGATTCGGCCGCTCAAGAAGGGCGCTCCGGCCTGCTCCGCCAACAACAAGGCGCTGTCCAGGTCGGCGTGTCCCGCCTCCGAACCTGCCATGGCCCGGCAGGAGCCGCGTACCCGGCGCAAGCGCGCCTCCAGCAGCACCATCTCGCGCTCCGTGGCGTAGGCCACGCCCTTGTCCAACCAGCCGGGCAGGAAGGTCAGTGCGCCACGCTGAGTGGCCAGCTCGGCGCGCAGAGCGAGCACCTCCAGGCGACCGACGTAGCGCCCGCACTCCTCCCATCCCTCATCGGCGGCCTGGAGCAGCAGCTCGGCGTCATCATAGCGGCCACGCAGCAAGGCGAGCTGGGCCAGCTGGGTGATGGCGGCGGCGACGGCGCCTTGGGCTTGAGGCTGGCCGGAGAGGCTGTCGGCCAAGGCCGCCAAGGTGACCTCGCAGGCGTCCAGGTGCCCTTCCAAGCGCTCCAAGCGGGCCCGTCGAAAGCGCGCGGCCAGCGCTCCTGGGCCGGGACCCATGTTCTCCAGCTCCAGGACCACCTCGCCCAAGCCCAGTCGGTCTCCCCGCGTGGCCAGGGTGGCCGCCAGGGTGTCCAGGGCCATGGCGCGAAGAGGGCCCTGCGTGTCCTGAAGCACCGCGCGCACCCGCACCTCGGCGCTCTGCAGGTGTCCGGTGTCCAAGAGCAGCGCCGATGACTGGATGCGCAACAAGCTGCGCTGGGTGTCATCGGGGTTCGAAGCCAAGCCCTTCTCCAAGGCCTGGAGGGCCTGCCGGGGCTGGTCTGCCCGGCGCAGGACATCGGCCAAACGCACCCAGGCGTCCAGCTCCAAGGCCGCGTGGCCCTGTTCCGCGGCAGCGCGTTGAAGGGACTGCCAGGCCTGAGCTGCGCCCGCCCAGTCCGAGGCCTCTTGGCGGTCGAGACCGGCCTGGACCACGCCGCGCAGAGCTTCGGGCACGCCTTGGGCCATTAGAACTCTCCTGTCAGGGCGACGCCCTGTGGGCCCAGTGTGAGCTGTGCAGCGCCAGCACCGACGGCCACCGTACCGACACCGATCAGCCCCAGGCTGATCCATCGGGCGCGACCAAAGTCTGCGCTGAGCTGGTCGGCTTGGGCGCGGGTCACGGAGCTGGGTGCTGCCCGGGCTGCTTCGATCTCGGCGTAGGCCGGCTTGACCTGTAGCTGCTGCACTGCAATGCCAGCGCCGAGGGCCGCAACGCCGCCGCCCACCAAGCCGTAGCCCAAGAGCGCCGGGTTGCTCTCACGGGGCTCCCGGTCCTCTTTGGAGGCGCGGGGTGGCTTGCCCGTGTCCGATCCCGCGGCAGCAAAGGCCGTGTAGTCCGGCTGGGGCAGGCTGCAGGCTCCAGCGTAGTCGGGAGCATCGCCGTAGACATGCCACCAGCCACGCAGAGTGCCGTCCGGGCAGAGCACCTGAACGAGCTGTCGACCGGCATAGATCAGGTCGTAGGAGTGCATGAGCTGCCCGGAGACATAGACGCGAACCCCTGGGCTTGCCTCGTCCACGCCAGGCGCGCGCATCTCCTTCTGCTGTGTCTCGGAGCGCAGCGCCTCGATGAGGTCCAGGGCGTCCACGTCCGTGAGCAGCTCTGCATCGGGCGCATAGGTGGGATCGATGATCAGCGCTCTGCGCCACGCATCCATGGCCGCGTCGGTCTCTTGGGCCTGCCAGTGCAGCACGCCGCGGTAGAAGTCCAAGCTCGCCGCCTGACGCGCCAGGACCACGCGGTCTCCTGAGATGGCCGCAGCGTCCGCCGCTTCGATCTTGGCCAGGGCGTCTGCGTCCTGGGCGGCGACAGCCTCTCGCGCAGCTGAGAGCTCCGTGTCAAAGTCCGCAGCCGAGGCGGTGCTCGAGGCGAGGCCTGAGAGAGTGAAGGCGGCCACAAGGAGGCCGCGCGCTGCTACTCGCAGCCCTGCTGGGACCAGTCCGCATCGATGCTTGAAAGCTGCCACGCGCAGGTCTTTGCCTCTTCGACGTCCAGGGTGCCTCGGGCTGTGGTGCCGCCGGCTGCCGCACGCACCTTCGTGCGCAAGGTGCCCGCGGGGACATCGGCCACGTCAATCTGGCCTTGGCCCGAGACTTCCAGCTTGTAACCCATACCGCTGGTCAGGGTAATGACCAACTCCTCACCCTCGGGCAGCTGCAAGCGCAGGTGCCCCATGCCGTTGGCCGGCGCGATCGAGAGGTCTACCGCTGGGCTCGCCGGCACACTGGGCAGCTCTGGATCCACCACCTCGACGATGGGATCCACGATGGGCTCAACAGCCTGCTTTTGCAGCCACCACCAACCCAGACCACCGGCGACGACCACCGTACCGATGAAGGCGAAGGCGACGACAGCCAAGACTGGAGCCATTGAGCGCTTTTTTGCGGGCGCCTGATCTTCTTGGGCTTGAGCTGCATCGGGCTCAGAGTGGCCCTGCTCAAACTGCTCCCGGTCCAAGGTCGGCGCATCCCCACCGCCCTCCGCGATGGGTGGGGGCGGCGGCTCATCCAAGCTGGCTGGCGTGGCGGAGTGGCGCTCGGTCAGACCCAGCAGGCCGGTCTCTGGAACCGCGCTCGGTGGCAGGGCCGGGCTCAGTGGCTGGGCCACGCCCTCATCTTGTCTGGCCGCGTCCGCTCTGGGTGGGGGCGTGGGCGCCCTGTTTGGGATGGAGCGGGGTCCGCTGCTCTCACGGGGGTTGCTGCTCGGAGGCGGCGGCAGCGCGGTCGTAGGTGGTGGGGGCCGCCAAGCTTGTGCCTTCCGTCCCCCGGGCTCCTCGATGCGCGTGGCTTGTCCTGGGTCGCCCAGATCGGGCATATCCAAGCCTGGTGCGTCTCCCAAGAACTGGGTGGGCATCTCGGCTTCGTCCAGGAGCTCCACAGCCCGCATGGCCGCTTCCGGGTCCAGGACCGTCTCGGCGTCTTCCACCGGCAGATCCGTGGCGCCCCGCATCAGGGACTCCATCGGCGGCATGTTGATGGGCCGCCCCTTGGGGCTGCGGTCCACTGGTTTTGGAGGCGGAGCCAGCGGTGCCCTTGGCGCGCCCGTCGGGAGCTGAATGGGGTCGTCGTCCAGGGGGTAGAAGGTGCGCGCTTCCTGAAGGGGCTGCACGCTCATGGGCACCGGAGAGAGGCCCCCAGGGTTTGCACCGGCACCACCGGCAGAGGGCAGATCGGCTGCACCCTTCGGCGTTCTCGGAAGCTCCGAGGAGGGCCGGTCCTCGGCCAAGCTCTCGCCCTCGAGGGTTGGGCCCTCTGGAACGTGCTTGAGGTCCTTCATGGCCTCGCCCACCCAAGTGCGGGCAAAGCGGCGCGGGGCGGCATCCCGCGCCTCGTCCGCCAGGATCTCCATGATGTCTACGACCTGCGCTGCCGTAGGGCGATGCTCAGGCTCATAGGCCAACATGGCCCGCAGGGTGCCCTTGACCCGGTTGTGCAGCTCAGGGTCCAGAGCGGGCAGCTCCAGACTGTCCAGGCGCGCCGTCAGAGACTTCTCGTAGCGGTCCTCGCGCAGGTGCAGCTTGCCGAAGGCGCCACCGGCCAGGATCTCGTAGGCGGTGATGCCCAGGGAGAAGACGTCGCCGGCGGGGGTGTCCGGCTCGCCCATCAAGCGCTCGGGCGGCATGTAGGCTTGGCTGCCGAAGGCCAAGGCCTGGGTGTGGGCCTCGCGGGTCTCAAAGTTGGCGCGCGCGGTGCCAAAGTCGAGCAGCTTGATGTCCCCTTCCATCGTCAACATGATGTTGGAGGGCTTTACGTCCCGGTGAATGAGGCGCAGCGGCTCACCCCCCTGAAGGGGGCGCTGCTCCCAGGCGGCCCAAAGAGCCTCGGCCACAGCCCCGGTGGCCTCGAAGGCGGTGCGCAGAGACATGCGTTCATTCTTGGCCACCAAGTGGTTGACCAAGGTCTTGAAGTCCACCCCTTCCAGGTACTCCATCACGATGGCGCAGTGGCCCTTGATGGTCGTCAGGTCTTCGACGCGCACAATGTTTCGATGCCGCAGACGTCCCAGCAGACGCGCCTCATCGCGGGTGCGCTGAATGATCTCGGTGTGCGCAGACCACTTGCCGTGCAGGACCTTGATCGCCACGACCGAGGAGAAGCCCTCGTCGGTGGTCAACTCGGCCAAATACACCTTGCCAAAGCCGCCAGATGCGAGCTCTTTCAGGAAGCGGAAGCGACGTCTGGCCGTCAAGAGTGGCCTCGTTCGAGGAAGGGAGTCAGCACGGATCCTGCTGTGGGCGCAAGTATACGCCTGCAGCACTCATAGCCGGCAGAAGCCCTGCTCGCTCCACGCCTCCTCCAACACCAGGTGCAGCAGAGCGAAGTACGTAATGACCCGCTCGTCCAAACCGGGGGAGAGCGCGGCGGCGCCGTTCCATGACCAGGAGCCCACCAGACCGCTGCCGAAGGGCTTGACGCCTTCCAGGGCCAAGTCCTCCTCGCCCGCCATCAGAGCCGCCACGCCCATGCGTGTGGCATCGTCCTTTCTCTCCAGCGAGAGCTCCAAGGTCCGGTAGACCTCGTTGATCGGGGCCTTCAGGGACCAGTCTTGCTCTTCCAGCTCTTGGACCTTGCCGGGATTGATGACCCGACGCCTCTGACCGGAGGCATCCTCGGTCACGAGCAGTGCCAGCCCCCAATAGCGAGGCTTCTTGCCGGCATCCCCGCAGATGTAGTCCCGAAGCTCCTCGGGCTCAGAGGGGCTGGAGAACCAAGCCTCGATGCGCTTTCCGTGCATGTCCTCTAAGCCGCGGGTCTTCTTGAGCGCGGCGACCACCTGCGCCTCGTCCAGCCCCCAAGAGACGTAGTCCTGCTCACGGTTGGCCGAGCGGGTCTGGTAGGTGTCCATCAAGGGGTCGGTGTTGGTCGAGAGCAGGACCTCGGCCTCTTCCTTCTGGGCGTCCATGTGCCGGAAGTAGTTCTCCTCTTCCTGCTGCAAGAGGTAGCCGTTGAGGCCCAGCAGCCCGAGGGAGAATCCAGCGACGGCCCAGAGACGATTTCGCATTTAGGACCTCACCAGCTCATCACCTTCTCACGGGTTGGGACATCGAACTTGCGGCAGTAGCCGTCCTTAGAGGTGAACTCCCGCCAATCGGCGAAGACAGGGTCCTCCGGGTAGTTCGTCGTGTAGTAACAGACGGCCAAGAAGTGGATGGCGAGCACACGGTAGGCGTAGTGCTGCGTGTGGCGGTGAAGCACGGCGCCGCAGCTGTCGGGGTTGCGAAAGTCCGTGTCGTTGCACTGGATCTGCTCCCCGATGAAGGCCGGGTCGCGGTCCTGACCGGTCTTGGCCAGCCAGCGCTCGTAGGCGGGCCGCAGGTTTCGTGGCTTTCGGTTGCCGTCGATCTTCTCGTTGTCCCAGCCCGCGTTGTGCGAGGAGATGGCGATCTGCACAGCGGAGCCGCTCTCCCGAGCCATGGGCGCGCCCCAGGCCTCGGAGAGGAGCTGGATGGCCCCATGGGTGGACTTGGTCAGGTCCTCACGCTCATCCACTTTGCAGGAGGTCACAAGACAGCAGTTCCGGTCCGGCTTGCCTTGGCCGCCGATGCCGCAGTTGGGGTCGTTGCGGTCGATGTAGCGGGCCGAGCGAAGGATGCCCTTGGGGGGCACGATGGCGGTGGGCTGCCAGGGCTGGGCGCTGCCGCGCAAGGTGCAGGACTGGATGCGCACGTCCATGCGGTTGGCCACCTCGGGCATGAACTGCCACCAGCCGCCGGCGCACACCGGCGAGACCGCTGTGGCCCGGTAGCGGGACTCCACGTAGGGGATGCCAGCCATGGCCTCGGGCATGTCCTTCTCTCGGAGCATGCGAACCACGTTGGCGTAGTCCTCTCGGGAGTCTTCCAGGCGCTCCCAGACCTTCTGGGCGCTGCCGTAGCGCTCGATCTCCAAGGTCGTGGCCTGGAGCAGCCGGGTGTCCCAGTTCTCCTTGTCTTGGAGGCTCACATCCCGGGCCACCTCGGAGTTGGGGATGACCACAAACTCCATCCAGGCCTGCTCGAGTCCGTCGTAGAGCGCCACGTTGACCGAGGTGCCCAGTGAGGCGACGGGAGGAGGCTCTTCATAGAACTCCAAACCCTCGTCCACCGGTCCGAGCAGGGTCGGCGGGCTCATCATCTCTCCGATCCATGGCGCCACCAAGGCCACGGAGATGAGCATCGCCATCATCACGAGGCTGGGCACAAACCACACCGGCCACTTGGAGCTTCGCAGCTCTCGGACCTCGCTGGGCTCCACCTCCGGGTTCACATCGGCGGCATCCGAGAGCATGCGCTGCTGCTCCCAGTCGCCCAATTTGCGCGCCTCTACGAAGATGACCGTGCAACCGCGACCTGGGGGGCCCAAGTGGAAGGCCGACTCCGGCGTGAGGTACTGGGGCCCGCGAATGGGCTGGATGGCGCTCCAGTCCACGTGGGGATGGGGGCTGATGCGCACCTGGTTGCTGCCCACCGGGGCGATGCTGACCGTGGCGCCGTCGTAGGCCGAGATCACCGCCTGTCGGTCGTCCAAGCCGCGGTAGCCGTCGACCTTCAGGCCACCAGGCCCCGGGTTGGCGCCCAGGCGCACCACGGGTCCCCGACACACCAAGTCTCCCTTCAGGCTCATGGGGCCTTCGGGGAAGTAGAGCACCACGTCCCAGCGTTGACGCCCGCTCATCGGGCGAGCACCAGGCTGGGCTCCTCCTTGAGCCCCAGCTCGGCCAGGAGCAGGTGCGGCGAGAGCACCCGACCCTGGTGACGCAGACTCCATCGACCGGGCGGCAGCCCGAGCCAACCCGCCAGCGCGTCACACATCGATGAGGTGCTCAGGGCCAGGTTCACGGGCACGCGGAAGGCATCCGGAATGCCGGCGGCCGAGCGCACCTCGATGTGTACCCAGATCTCTTCGGCAGGGACCGGGTGCAGGACCAGAACGCTGCCTTGGGCAAAGTCGCCGACGGAGGTGTCCCCGCTGACCGGTCCCGTCTCAGGGCCCAGTCGGTAGCCACAGAGCAATCGGCCCTGCAGATCCAAGCGAACGGGGACCACGTTCCCGACCAAGAAGCTCACCGCCTCGCTCAGGGAAAACCCACTGGGAATGCGGGTCTTGATGGGCCTGGCGTCCAGGCCGCGCTTGAGCAGGAAGGACCGACCCTTCCCACCCTGGGAAGGCGGGATCAGGTCCGGCGTGCGCGAGGAGACCTGGGTGGGACCGCGCAGATCAATGCTGGGACCGGGCTGGGCAGAGTTGCTGGGCTTGCCCTTCGGGGCCGGCGCGGGCTCCGGCTCAATGCTGGGCGCAGCAGCCTCGGGATCCAAGTTCAGGGCGGGCGAGGGGCGCTGCAGGGCCTGGGTTGGGTCATGGGCCAAGGGCTCCTTGAAGGGCTTGACCGAATCCAGGGTGCGCTCGATGGCCAGCTCTTCTTCCACGGAGACCGGACCGGTGGGGGGCCCCTCAAGACCTGAGCCAAAGCCGAAGCTCGTCCGAGGCACACCGAAGGCCTCTTCTAGGGAGGCTGGAGGCTCGGGCTCCGGAGCCCGGCGTGGACGGTCCCCGCTGGTGCTGCCGCTCAAGATGGCTTCGATCACGTCGGCGGCGCTGCGGCTGGCGGCAGCTGGAGGGGCGACTTGAGGCGCCTCTTGGCGCATGGGCTGTCTCTTATACACATCTCCGAGCCCACGAGACAGGCAGAAATCTCG
>CAJXRZ010000028.1 GCA_913060515.1 uncultured Pseudomonadota bacterium
GAGATTTCTGCCTGTCTCGTGGGCTCGGAGATGTGTATAAGAGACAGGTTTTCGACGATGCGAGCCTCTCCCTGCGGCGCAAGGTGGAGCTGCTTCGCCGCGCCGCCGAGGCAGTGGCCTTTGCCCACTCCCGGCAGGTTCTGCACCGGGACATCAAACCCGCCAACGTCATGGTCGGCCGTTTTGGCCAGGTCAAGGTCTTGGATTGGGGTTTGGTGCGGGTAGGAGATCAGAGCCTCCTGGAGCCATCGGCGGCAGCGGCCCCTGAGATGACCCGCGCCGGCGAGGTCAGTGGAACCCCGGCCTACATGCCCCCGGAGCAGGCCCGCGGAGAGCCCGTCGGCACCGCCGCCGATGTCTTTGCCTTGGGTGCCGTGCTCTACCGGCTCCTGCACCGGGCCAGCCCGTACCCCGGCAGCACCGGCAGCCAGATCCTGGACCAGCTCCGCCGGGATGAGACCCCCAGCCCCAGCCAGGGCCCCGAAGCCCTGCAGGCCCTCTGCGCCCAGTCCCTGCAGGCCCACCCCCTGGATCGCCCCAAGGACGCGGGGGCCTTCGTCGCGGCCCTGGCCGAGTGGCTGGAGAACGCCCAGGCCCAAGCCCGGGCGCGGGCGCGCTTGGAGCAGGCCCAATCTTTGGAGGAGAAGCTCCGGGAGCTGCAGGAGCAAGAACGAGATCTGGAGAGGCTGGCCTCGCAGGCGGGACACGCCCTGAAGAGCTGGAGTCCAATCGAGGACCAGCGCGCGCTCTGGGCTCTGGAGGACCAGATCCAGTCCCTCTCCCAACAGACCCAGCTCGCCGAGGTCCAGTACATCAACGCCGTGCGCGCCGCCTTGAACGAGGCGGATTTGGACGCCGCGCACCAGGCCTTGGCTGACCACTACAAGGCGCGACACGCCCAGGCGGATCGCGAGCGCGAGGTGGCCCAAGCGGCGCGTGCCCTGGAGCTGCTGGGCATCCACGACCGGGGGCCCCACCAGGACTACCTGGCCGGCTGGGGTTGGCTGGACCTGGACACCGAACCCCGGGGCGCGACGGTCACCGCCTACCGCTACGTGGAGCGGGAGCGCCGCCTGGTCCCCAAGCGCATCGGCGTGCTCGGCCAGACCCCCATCACCGGCATGCGCCTGGAGCATGGCAGCTACTTGCTGCGCGTGGAGAGTCCAGGCTGCGAGGTGCTGGAGCTGCCCGTCAAGATCGAGCGGGGTCAGAGGTGGAGCAATCTGCCGCCAGAGAAGCACCCGCGTGCCGGAGACCCTCGGGTTCGCCTACACCCCACCGGCACCCTGTCTCCAGACGAGGTCAGAGTCGCCGGCGGCTGGTTCCGAAGCGGCGACCCCCTGGCCAAAGACGGTCTGCCTTGGCGCCAAATCTGGGTGGACGACTTCGCCATGGCCAAGGTGCCCGTCACCAACGCCGACTACATCCTCTGGCTGGATGAGCTCGTTGAACAGGGGCAGGAGGACCAGGCCTTGGCCCACGCCCCGCGCTCTATGCCTCACGCTGGAAACACTGATGGAACCCTGTATTACGGCCGTAAGCAGGACGGCCGTTTCGAGCTTGTGCCCGATGAGCAGGGCGATGTCTGGGGAGCCCAGTGGCCGGTGCTGTTGATCTCCGCCATCAGTGCGAGAGACTACGCGGCGTGGAAGGCCAAGCAGCTCAGGCAGAGCTGGCGTTTGCCCATGGAGCTGGAGCGAGAGAAGGCAGTGCGCGGCGTAGACGGTCGCATCTACAGTTGGGGAGACAGTCCCCAGGCCACCTACTCCACCAACCGAGAGGGTCGGCGGGGCCGGGCGGTGCCGGTGGACGTGGGCAGCTCGGAGACCGACATCAGCCCATACGGCGTGCGCGACGGCTGTGGGAATGTGCGGGAGATGTGTCTGGACCGCCGGCGGCCTGATCACCCGCTCCTGGAAGAGGGCTGGGCCAGGTTGCCACCTCTGCTCACCGAGGTGGAACGAGAAGACCCCTCCAACGCAGACTGGGGAGTACTGCGCGGAGGGGTCTGGTCTGTGGGTATCCGCCTCTGCCGAACAGGACAGCGGAGCTTCTACCCACTCAATCACCGAAGTTCTCTCTTGGGTCTGCGTCTGGCCCGCAGCCTAAAAGACTAGTTCGGCCAGTTCAGCGGGAAGCCCGTGCTGGCGCCTGGGAAGCCCGTCGAGGTGGGGTCCGTGATGTCCTGGAATTCGGTCTTGTCGTGCCAGGTGCTGATGACCCAGTCCATCTCCCGAAGCTGCTGCTCCGTCTCAGGATCGATGATGCCGCGGCCAGTCCCCAGGGGCATGTTCATGTAGGGCGCCTGTGTGTTGTAGGTGCCGTTGACCCCGTACTCCACCTCGTTGACGCGCACGACGATGTTGGCGTCGGCCGGGTATCCAGCGAGCAGGTAGTTCTCGAAGTAGCCGGGTCGGGGGTTGTTGGGGCTCTGGTTGACGTGTTGCCAAGCAGGGCCGGGCATCACGTAGGTGGCGCCGCCAAAGACCATGCTGGTCTGGGGGCCGTCCGTGTAGAGCACCGCTGCGGTGCCGTAGGTCTCCAAGGCGTAGAGCACGATGGGCATGCTGTTGTTGGAGATGGTCTGGGGCACGGAGTAGTTCGGGGGCCCGAAGTTGCCGCTGCGTGCGTCGCCCACCAGGCTGTACTCCAGCCAGCAACCGGGGATGCTGGGGTCGTTCTGGCTCTCCACGTTGTCCATGGCGACCGTCATGGTCCACTGGTAGACCCGGATGTTCCGGAACTCGGCCCAGGTCAGGATCTGGTTGGCCGGATCCGGCATGAAGTAGAAGTCCACCAGGTCTGGCGGAAGCTGGGCCAAGTCGCTGGGCAGCAGGTTTGGACAGTCGTCCAGGGGCGGCGGCGGGTTGGCCGTGCTGTTGTTGCTCAGGATCTCTTGGGCGAGCTGCTCGCAGACCTTCGGCAGGGTGGGAGCGCTGGAGCCCATGTGCTTGTCCAGCTTGGCCTTGAGCGCTTGAGCGCTGTGCAGGAAGAGCAGCTGGTCAATGCCGAACTGCACACCGATCTCCTCGTTCCAGTTGTCGCAGACTTGGTCGAAGGGGCCGGGGGTGCCCACGGTGAAGGTCTGGTCTTCCGGCACGGCGGTGTCGGCCGTATCGTCCAGGCCCAAGTCAGAGAAGGAGGTGCATCCGGCCAGCAGGCCCAGCAAAGTCAACATGGTCAAGCTCCAGGTCAGGGGAGGGGTCGAGCGGCATGCCCGATGGTGTACACCTTCTACCGAGTCCGGCCGGCGGTGTGACCCCTCGGTGATCCCACATGGGCTGTCGATTGGCCCCAGGTGCATGCTGAGCGGAGAGGTTTTTGCTCAGCCGCCCAGACGAATGCTCTCGCTCTCTCCACCCACCGCGCGGATGAAGTCCACCATGCTGCCCCCACTGGTCTCAAAGCTGCCAGAGACCACGGACTGCAGGGTGAGACGGGCCTGCATCCAGCTCCCTTCTTCGGCCGTGTGCAGCTTGGGGTGGGTGACCTGAGTCTGCTCCCCCCAGCGCTCCAAGGCGTTGAGCTGCTCTACAGCTTCCAACACGACCTCGTCCTGGCCACGCGTCATCCAAGCCTGGGCCTCTGGGGTAAACCAGTGTCCAGCTTGGTCCACAGCCTCTGGATGGGCCAGCAGGTAGCGCGCCACGCCGAGCTGAAGGGCCACGTGGTTCATCTGCCGAAACTGTGCCCGCAGGGCCTGCATGCGCACGGTGTCCATTCGGGACCGGGGTGCTTGGGTGCGTAGCTCGTCCCCCAAGGCGGTGAGCACCAGCTCTTTGTAGCGCTCGGGCTTGGGGTGGCTCTCCAAGCCACGGAGCTCGACCGGCAGAATGACCTCAACGTAGAGCGGTGTGGCCACGGCCAAGTCTTGCTCTGGCAGCAAGGCCAAGAGGGGGGAGGCGATCTCGTGCATGTTGATGGAGTCCTGGTGCCCGGAGATGGAGGGCTCGGAGGGCGGCTCAGCAGTCTCTGGCTCAAACGAGGTCAGGCTGGCCATCAGCCCCCACAACGCGAGCAGGGGCATTCTTAGAACAGCGCTGCAGCAGCGGTAAAGTTGCCGGCTTGCATCAAGGCCAACCAGTTGTCGTAGCGGTCTGGCACTGTGTTCATCGCATCCTTGAGCGCTTTGTATTGGCCGTCGAAATAGGCACGGGCCAACAAGTTGTGGCCCTTGTCCAGGCCGGTGGCGACCGCGTACATCGCATCATGTTGGGCCTGGTAGTTGTGCTCCCGGCGGATGTTGACCCTGGAGCAGAGCAGGCGCGTGAAGAGCTCAGTCGTGCCCTCGTTCACGTTGAAGCCCATCGTGGTCGCGTAGGAGCTGTGGGTGAAGAGGTGCATGGACTCGTGCACAGCTGTTCCAGGGGTGCCCCGGTTCTTGTGCAGCACGATGCGGCCGTTGTCCTCGAAGGCGTTGACCCCAAAGGCCCGAGCCTCAGCCTCGGTGAAGAGCGCGCCGGTGTTCGGGTTCCGGCGTTGGATGGCGTAGGCCACCCACTCCGCCTCAAAGGCTGCGTCATCCAAGATCGCTATGCGGCCGTCAACGCCGTTGCCATCGGAGTCGAAGCTGGACTGGATGTAGTAGTTGAAGAACTCGTCGGCCTGGACGAAGGCGTCCACCTCTTCACCTGTGGTGTGATCGACCTCGCCGCCGCCAAAGAGATTGCTGAGGAAGTCCGCGTTCGGCGCCTCGTGCAGGTGCTCCCCGTGCTCGTGCTCGTGTGCGCTGTGGGCCGTCTCGCTGCTGTTCTGCTGAACATCGCTCGCGGTGACCGGTCTACGCTGCTTCTGAGCCATTCAAGCCTCCCAAAGCAGCAGTGTAGCAGTGTGTTTAGGAGGCGTCTGTGAGGGTATCTTCGGGGCGAAGGACCAACTCGAAGAGACCGCTGTGGTCCGAGCGCACCAGATTGGCTCGAATTCCTACGCTGCGTAGCTTCTCGCGTAGGCGGCCAAGCACAGTATCAAAGCGCTTTCTCAGCATGTGTGCGTCGATGTCTTCGGTCCAGATCTCCCGAGCCAGGGCCTCCCATTGCAGGGGCTCTCCTACGGCGGCCAGCTCGCTGATCAGGCGGGCTGCGCGGCCTGCGATGCGCACGCTGGGGTGGCCGGCCCGGTGGATGGTCACGGCGTCAAAGCGGCAGATGATCTCCATCGCTGCTTGCACGCGGCCCTCGGCGATGGTGGCGTTGCCCGCGGTGGAGAGGGAGAGCCAGTTCAGCTTGACCAGGTGTGGCCCCAAGCTTCGGGTCCAGCCGGCCTCTACCTCCTCGATGCCCGCGCTGGTGCGCACCTGCCACTGCTCATCGCTCTCGAAGAACACCGCCAAGGCGTCCTCGTGGGTGCCTGGACGCAGGGATGGACCCGGCATCAGGGAGCAGACGCCCGAGAGTGGGCTGGGGGGCAGCCCCTCGCCTTCGATGGCCAGCACCCGGTTCGGCAGGATGACGTTGAGCACCTCCACGGAGAGGGTGCGGGTGAAGAAGATCACCTGCCCGGGTGCCAGGACCAGCTCCCGCTGCGGCTCCCCGTTCACGGCAAAGAGACCGCGCAGGGCCAGTAGCTTCAGAGAGCTGCCCCTCAAGCTGACCATGGCGTGTGCCTCGGAGACTTGGGGGTCACTTAGGCACAGAGCGGCGGACCAGATCCGGCCGACCAAGTCGCCGTGACTCAGCTGGTAGATGCGCCCGTCGGGGGCACGCAGCGTGACGTGGGCCTGCACTTCAGGCCTCCATCACGCGCTGCAGGAAGGTGTCCAAGGCGCTCAGGTAGGCCTGGGTGTTCTGGCCAAGGATGTCGTTGTGTCCGCCGTAGGGCAGCATGGCCAAGGTGCCGTTCTGGGCGGCCGCGTGGTTGTCCCGGGCGTGGTCCGGGGTGACCAAGTCGTCCCCTTCGGCGTGCAGGAAGAGGGAGGGCCCGGGGTAGGCCTGCAGCTTGGCCTCGTGGTTCAGGCGGCTGTGGATGGCATCGATCATCTCGTCCAGATCGGAGCCGAGCTCCTCTGGGGACATGCGCAGCAGCAGGCGCTGGAGCACGTCGTGGATGCCGCTCTCGATCACCAACCCAGCGGTGCTTGGGTAGCGCTTGATCCACTCCAGGGCGTAGAGGCTGCCCACGCTGCGGCCAAAGACCACGCAGCGCTCGGGGGGGGCGCCTACGGCCTCGGCGATGGCGGGGATGTCATCGAGCATCTTGCCCATCTGGGGGGTGCCGGTGCTCGCGCCGTAGCCGCGGTACTCCACCAGGAAGACCTCGTAGCCGCTGCGGTGCGCGATCTTGGGGAAGAGATCCATCCAGTCGCGCACGATCTCCCCGTTGCCGTGGAAGTGCACCAACACGGGGCGGTCGCTGGGAGGAGCGCTTCGCCAGCAGGCCAGCTCGGCGCCTTCGACCTGCACGCGCGAGGCGCCAGGCAGGGCGCTTGCCCGTGGAAAGAAGTAGCGCTCGGAGATGATGGGATGGTCGAGTAGGGACATGGGCAGACTTTAGCCCGCTCGGTGGCTGTGAACATTGCATCCTGCGCACCTCTGGCCTCGCTTGGGGCTACCATCCCCCCAAGGAGTCCCCATGGAAGTCACCCGAGAAGTTGTGGTTGAGATGATCGAAGAGGACTCCACTCTCTGGACCCTCAAGCGCATTGAGATGGACCAAGTCATGGCGGTGCTCAAAGAGCATCACCCGGTCATCAAGGACGAGGATGCGCTCTTTGAGGCACTGCTCGACGTGATGTACAAGACGCGGCCGACCGGCCCAATCTAGGGCGCAGGGCTAAAAGCCGGTCAGCCAGCTGGCCAAGTGTGCGGTCGCGCTTCGCGGAATCAGAGGCCCGTCCCGCGCCACCAAAACCACGCAGGGGCCATCCTCGTGTACCCGCATGTCGTGCTCGTGCTCCGGCCCGCGTTCCGAGACGTCCCCCGGCAGGAAGTCTTGGTCCAGATCGCTAAAGCCGCCGGTGAGCACCAGGTTGAACTCTGCCCCGTGGTGGCTGTGGGTGGGCACACGAAAGCCGGGGCGCATGCTCACCAGGGCCAGGGGGGTCTGGCCGATTCGCACCCCCAGCTCCACCTGCTTGACCCGGCCGGGCACCACGCTCTTCCAGTCGCGGTTCTGCAGGTAGGGCCAGAGGGGCTCGGGGATCTCAAAGCCGGTCTTTAGAGCAGGTCTGGGCACCACCACCGCTGTTTCTGGGGCTTCATCCAGTCGGGCCAAGAGCATGGGAAGGGCGTCCTTTGCCAACGAGGCCACCGGGGCGCTCTCCATGCCTGCGGCCAGCGTCTGCTCCAGGCGGGCCACGACCTCTCTGGCCTGGGGATTCAGGCTCAGGTGGGCGGCCGCCAGCAAGCTCATGGCCTCGCTGCTCTGACCTGCGGCGTAGGCCAGGAGAAGCTCTTCGCTCAGAAGGTGGGCTGTCCTCACGAGGTCTCCATGTGGGCGCGGAGGGCGCGTAGACCCAGGCGGGTCCGTGACTTGATGGTACCCAAGGGCAAACCCAGACGCTCGGCGATCTGCGCCTGGGTCTGGAACTCAAAGAAGCTGTAGCGCAGCACGGCAGCTTGGGCAGGCGGCAGCTTGTTCAGGTTCTCCAGCAGCTGTGCGCTGTCTTGGTGTCGGGCCAGGGCCTTGTCCGCACCGGGCTCGGGCTCCGGAGGGGGAGGCGGCTCGGGCCGTCGCATCTTGCGCACCCGGTCCACGTACTTGTTTCGCGCGATGGTGTAGATCCAGGTGCTCGCCTGAGCGCGGGTCGGATCGAAGCGCGAGGCCTGGCGCCAGATGGCCAGAAAGGTCTCTTGAACCACCTCTTCGGCCTGGGCATCGCTGGCGCCCTTGCGCATCATCATGCCCTTGATGCGCGGCGCGAAGTGCTCGAAGAGCGCAGCGAAGGCCTGGCGGTCTGCGTGCTGACCGACGGCCTGCAAGTGTTCGGTGAGCTGCGACACGAAGCGCAAGCTACCCCGCTCTGGCGTCTCTCGTGTCAGGAGCCGATCTCCGGGTTCAGAGCCAAAGCCCGCGCGCGGTTCAACTCGGACTCTTGGCTCTGTCCCAGGCCCTCGTAGGCCAAATGCAGCACCCAGTGGGCAGCAGCGCTGGTCCAACCGCTGTCCACCGAGGGCTGCAAGGTCTCGATGGCGCTCTGGTGCGCGCCATGAAGGAGGTAGGCTTGGGCCAGCTGGGTTGTGGCGTGACCGTTCCCCCGAAGGGCGGCGTTTCGCTGGGCCAGGTCAAGGGCCAGCTCTTCCTGACCGCTCTCCAGGTAGTGGTCCAGAGCGTGACCCCAAGTGGCCTCGGGGAAGGCCACCAGGCGCTGGGCGTAGACGGCGTCTGCTTGGGCGTACCAATCTGCCTGCTCCGCGCCTGTGGACAGTCCGGCCAAGGCGTCCATGAACTCCGGAGAGCCCGTGCGGTCCACAATGTCCAGATACAGATCCCAGGCCTGTGGCTCAAAGCCTTGCAGCACCCAGATCTCGGCGATGTGTTCCTGAATCAGCCAGTAGCCGCCCAGGTGGGCGTCGGCGTCCTGGTAGTGCACCAGGGCTTGATCAAGTTGACCTCGCTCCAAGTCCATTAGGCCACGTTGCAGGTCGAACCAAGCCAATGGCTCGTCGCTGAAGCCGTGGTAGAGCCCCTCGGCTGCGTCCAGGTCGGCCTCGGCGCCAGAGACGTCACCCAGCCAGTAGCGGGCGTTTGCCCGGGCCCCAAAGGCAGCGATGCTGGGGTGCAGAGCCAAGGACTCCTCGTATCCAGCAGTGGCCTGCTCGTAGCGACCTTGCTGGAAGTCCAAGTTGGCCTGCATCAGCACCAGCGAGGACAGCGTGTTGTCGTCGATGAGGATGGCGCGGTAGGCCGCGTCCAGGTCCGCCGGCACAAGGTCCAGGCGGTGCAGGCTGTAGTTGAGCTGGGCCCGCTCTTGGAAGGGGCCGGCCCCCACGGTGGCCTGCTCAAAGGCCCAGTCCAAGGAGCCTTGGGCCAGGGTGTAGTCCGCGTAGTCGCCGCTCAGGCGGGCCCGAACTTGGGCCCAACCGGCCACATGCACGTCGGCGCTGTAGTCATCGAGCCAAGCCGCGCGCTCTTGCGCGGCAAAGAGCTGCTGATCCACCTGGTCCAGCTCCGCTTCATAGGCTTGGGAGCTATGAAGCGGGGAGGGACCCATCACGATCTCTTCAGGGGGAGAGCAGGCCAGGAGGATCAGCAGCATCAGAGACTCAGTGCGCGGGCGCGAGGTAGGGGAAGGTGGCCTCAAAGGCCACGTCGTTGGCGGTCGGGTTCACTCCGACCAGATCAGTGGCCGAGTGGACGCTCAGATCCAGCAGAACAACAGCCAGGGTCACGTCGATGACCGGGTCTTCCAGTGCGCGCCCGTTGGGGAAGCCAGCACCGGCGCCTGTGTCGATCTTCAAGGTGTCTGGGAGGACCAGAGGGCCGGCCTGTGCCACGCAGTCGTCCACGCCGCAGGGGGTCAGTCCGATACCGGTCAAATCGTCGTCCAAGGCGCCGTGCAGGAAGTTCAAGCTGGCCACGATCTCGGTGACGAAGGCACCCGTGACGTCGTCCTCGGGGTTCGCCTGGTTGTAGGCGTCCTTGCTGGCGATGACTGCCGTGTTGATGGCGGGCATGCCGGCGCGGTCTACGCGGGTGTAGGTCTCGGGGTTGGCGTCCGCGAAGACATAGGCGTCGACTTCGCCCGTATCGTCGGTGCCGGTGTCATCGACGGAGGTGTCGTCGGTCACTTCGGTGTCCTCGGTGTCTTCGACCTCGCCATCCTTGGTGCAAGCGGTGAGAGCGAAGGCGCAGAGGGCCAGGGCGATGGTGCTGTGGAACGAGCGCATGATCAGCTCTCCAATCGGCTGGTGGTGGTCCAGACCTGCAGGGTGCCGTCGGCCCCCACCACGTCTGCGAAGGGGAACTCAAAGACGATGGCGTTGACGTTCAGTCCGGCCACGGCGTCGGTGGCTGTGAACGCCAGGGTTCCGGTGGCCAAGGTCTCGTTGAAGCCCGTCTGGTCGAAGAAGAAGGGGTCGTCCTTCACGCCGCTGTAGATCATCGCGCCGCCGCCAGCGTCGATGCTCTCGCCGGCCGCGCCGATGGTGGTTGTCTCCGTCGCGCCGGGCAGGCCCACGACCTGGATGCCCCACTCGCCAGCCATGTTCTGGCCGAAGCGTGCGTGGATCTCATGGTCGGGCAGGTTGTCCCCGTCGGAGTCGATGTGGATGCTGTACAGCACGTCCGCGTCGTAGTTCTCTGCGCCTGCGGCACCGAAAGGGTTGAAGGTGAGCACGGTCACCATGCTCTCGCCGCTGTGCCAGGCATAGAGATCGCCGATGTCGGCGGCGGGGTCGGCAGAGGTCCCAGGGGCCTCTGCGTGGTCTGCTGCGAGCGCCACGCCGGGCAGGAGCAGGAGCAGGGGAATGAGTGTGCGGTGCATCACGTCTCCGAATGATTGGTTCGGCATCTCTTTCGGAGCTCGGGTCCTCTTGGATCACTGGGAGAGCAGAAAACTTTGGCCTCGGTGGCGCAGAGAGGGCGGATAGGCCCCTGGAATCATCGGTCTGATGCAACCGAGTTCTCTCGCCGGCATAGAGAACGCATGCTCCTCCTCCTTCTTGCCTGCAATGCCTGCGCGCCCCCCGCCGACCCGCCCCCTCAAGACACGGGGGAGCCGGTGGACTCGCCGGTCGATAGCCCAGCGGACACCGGTGAGACCGGTGAGACCGGAGAGACGGGCGACAGCGGGGACACGGGTGATAGCGGCGACACCGGAGAGCCCCCGGAGTGGGTAGACGTGGTCAAGGGCACCTGCCAGGCGCCTGAAGTGCTGGCCGATGAGCCCATGGAGCTGACGGGCAGCCTGATGTTGACCCAGACCAAGCCCGGCGGCTTCTTCGTCGAGCTCATCGACTTGGAGGTCCAGGGAGACCGGGTCTACGGCGTGGGTCAGGGCGGCCTGATGGTCTACGACATCAGCGACCCCACCTTGCCCGCGCTCCTCGGGGTGTACCCCACCTCTGAGAACCACCTGGGCATCGAGGCCCGCTTTCATCGGGTGGAGCCCATCGGAGATGGCATCGTGGCCGTCACGCACAGAGAGAACGGCCTGAGCATCGTGGACGTCTCGGATCCCGAGGTCCCGGTGCTGCTCTACTCAGATGAGAGCGCAGGGGGGGAAGGCTTGGCCTTTACCCGGGGCCGGCTCTTCGTCAGCTCCCGGGAAGAGGGGCTCTTCGTTTACGACGTGAGCGACCCCACCAGCCCCGTGCTCAAGAAGACCCTCGCCGGCCTGACGAACACCTGGGAGTTGGCCAAGGGACAGGGCTGGCTCTACGCCGCCGACAGCGTGCAGGGCATCGTTCCCATCGAGGTCAACGATCCCGACAACCCCATGATGGAGACGGCCATTGCGGTGGACGGCCGCGTGCTGCACACCCGCTACGCCCAGGGACGCCTGCTGGCCAGCTTGGGCAGCGCAGGGCTGGCGATCTACGACACGACCGTGCCCGAGGCGCCCACCCTCATCACCACCTTGGACACCTCCGGATCGGTCTTGATGGCCGATGCCAAGAGCGACTACCTCTGGGCCTCGGACAACGAAGGGGTGACCGTCTGGGACTTCTCGGACACCGCCGACCCCAAGCCTCTGGGACGCCAAGTCTCCGAGCAGTTCGCCCTCGCCATCCGGGCCGGTCCCGACGGCCGAGCGTGGGTGGGCGACTGGAACATCTTGGGGGACTGGTCCGCTGACCTGACCCACTTGGCCGGTCAGCTTCAGCTCTCCGGAGATGAGTTCTACCTGGACACGGAGGTGGGCTACGTCGACATCCCCGTGACCAACCAAGGCGGCGCTGAGCTCAGCTTTGGTGAGTTCTCCCACGGCGGCTCTGGGACGCTGCGCATGCAGGCCACCAGCCTGACACTGGCCTCGGGCGAGACAGGAACGCTCAGGGTGTACACCGAGGACGGCGCAGAGGGAGAACACCTGCTCTGCCTCTCGAACAACGATCCCTCTCAGCCCACTCTGGACATCGCCGTCATCGTCGGCGCCGGCAACAGCCACCTGGGCAAGCCGGCCCCAGACTTTGCCCTGAGCGACTTGGATGGCAGCGAGCAACGCCTGAGCGAGCAGCTGGGCCACCCGGTCGTGCTCTCCTACTTCGCCACTTGGTGACCCGTCTGTGCGTCCGAGGTCTCGGACATCGATGTGAGCATCTATCAGAAGTACGAGGAGCAAGGAGTGCGCGTCTACGCCATCTCCAATGAGACCTCCTCCACCCTGAAAGCGTGGCGAGATTATCTGGGTTTGACCCTGCCCATCTTGGTGGACACCGGGGATGTGACCCGCCAGCAATACCGCTTGAAGTTCCCTTTTCCAACAGGGGCCTACCCTCAGGACTTCCTGATCAGCGGGGATGGCAAGATCATCTACCAGAACAACCGCTTTGAGTCAGAGGCCATGAGCGCTGCCATTGACGCCGAGCTGCTGCGCATCGCCGAGGAGTCCGGGGAGTAAGGCGTTAGAGGGCCAGCATGTCCTCTCTCATTGAACGCCTCTCCGCCTCCGATGACCCTCAGACCGAGGGCATGGAGATCTTCCTGGACTGGGCCGAGGACCAGGGCATCACCCTGTACCCGGCTCAGGAAGAGGCCGTGCTCGAGCTCTTCGCCGGGCAACACTGCCTGCTCAAGACGCCGACGGGCTCGGGCAAGTCCCTGGTGGCTCTGGCGCTGCACGTGCGGGCCATGTCCCTGGGGCAAAAGTCGGTGTATACCGCGCCCATCAAGGCTCTGGTCAGCGAGAAGTTCCGGGCTCTGTGTGTGACCTTTGGCGCTGAGAACGTCGGCCTGATGACCGGCGATGGCTCCGTGAACCGGGATGCGCCCATTCTGTGCTGCACGGCGGAGATCCTCAGCAACATCTCCCTGCAGCAGTGGGAGCAGACCCCCTACGCCGCCGTGATCATGGACGAGTTCCACTACTACGGGGACCGGGACCGCGGCATGGCCTGGCAGGTCCCGCTGCTGACCATGCCCCACGCACAGTTCCTGCTGCTCTCGGCCACCCTGGGAGACACCACGGCCATCGAGGCCGACCTGGAGGAGCGCACCAGCCGTGAGGTGGCTGTGGTGGACAACGCCGAGCGGCCCGTACCCCTCAGCTTTCTGTACAGCGAGGAGCCCACCGACAGCGCACTCTCCCGTTTGGTCTCGGGTGGAAAGGCGCCGGTTTATGCCGTTCACTTCTCCCAGCGCGAGGCCACCGAGCTGGCCCAGGCCCTCACCTCCAGCAAGTTCTCCTCAGACGAGGACAAGGCCAAGCTCAAGGCCGCGGTCAAGGGCTTCCGCTTTGACTCGCCCTTTGGCCAGACTCTGCGCCGCTATGTGATGCACGGCGTGGGACTGCACCACGCTGGCTTGTTGCCCAAGTACAGGACCTTGGTCGAGACCTTGGGCCAGCAGGGGCTCTTCAAGATCATCTGCGGTACCGACACCCTGGGCGTGGGCATCAACCTGCCTATCCGCAGCGTGCTCTTCACCAAGCTGTGCAAGTTCGACGGACAGAAGGTGGACCTGCTCAGCGTGCGTGACTTCCAACAGATCGCTGGGCGTGCCGGCCGCAAGGGCTTCGATACGGAGGGGACCGTCGTGGTCCAGGCTCCGGACTGGATCATCGAGAACGCGCGTCTGAACGAGCTTGTGGCCCAGGGCAAGAAGAAGAAGAACAAGGTGGTCAAGAAGAAGCCGCCCACCCGCGGCTACAAGCACTGGGACAAGCAGACCTTTGACCGCATGGTCGCTGGGCGCCCGGAGACCTTGGAAGGGCGCTTCTCGGTGGACCATGGCCTGTTGTTGCAGCTCATCGCGCGCTGCATGGAGAGCGGGGGCGACGCTCTGGAAGAGCTGGAGAAGCTGGTCCAGCTCTCTCACACCGGAAAGCGCAAGACCATCGAGTTGATGCTGGCTGGGCAAGAGCGCCTGACCGAGCTCATCGACGCCGAAGTGGTGGTGGATCTGGGCGAGGACAACCCGCCTCGCTATGTGCTGAACAAGGGCGTTCAAGAGGACTTCTCGCTGTATCACAGCCTCTCTTTGTTCCTGCTACACGCCATCGAGCTCTTGGACAAAGAGGACCGGGAATACCACCTGAATCTGCTCTCCCTGGTCGAGGCCATCCTCCCCAACCCCAAGGTCATCCTCTACGCCCAGACCAACCGCGAGAAGGGCATCAAGGTGGCCAGCCTGAAGGCCGAGGGCGTGGACTACGAGGACCGCATGGCCATCTTGGAGGAGGTCACCTACCCCAAGCCGCGGGCCGAGTGGACCTACGAGGTCTACAACCTCTTCGCCGAGCACAACCCCTGGCTGGCCAGCGAGCCCATTCGTCCCAAGGGCATCGTTCGCGAGATCGTAGAGGTTCAGGACACCTTCGGCTCCTGGGTCAAGGGCCTGCAGCTCGAGCGCAGCGAAGGCGTTGTGCTGCGCTACCTCTCCGAGGTCTACAGCACCTTGAACAAGAACGTGCCCGAGCACGCGCGCACCGCCGAGGTGGACGAGGTCTTGGGCTTCCTGCGCGCCATGATTGCCCGCATCGATGACTCCCTGGTGAAGACCTGGGAGGCCATGCTCGCCGAGCCCGATGCGGCGCCGGAAGACTTGGTCATCGACATCTCCAAGGACCTGCGCAGCTTCCGGGCCCGCATTCGCTACGAGCTCTATGCCGTCGTCCGCGCGCTCTCGCAGCAGGACTGGGAGGAGGCTGCTGCCTGCACGCGCAACGACCCCGAGTCCCTCTCCGATTCGGAGATCAAGTCTGCCCTGCGGCCTTACATTGACGAGCGCGGCGATGTGGTCTTTGATGGACGTCTGAAGCAAGGTTGGACGACGGTGTTTGAAGAGTTGGAGACACATCTTTGGCGCGTGCAGCAGGTCCTGGTGGACGAGCACACCGACGCCGAGGACGACGACCACGAGGCTGGCGAGGCCTGGTCCATCCAAGGCATCGTTGACCTGCGCGGCGACCCCAACCCCAGCGGGCCCATTGTCTCGGTCCGGGAGATTGGACTGTGATTCTCTGGCTGCTGGCCTGTGCGGGGAGCACCCCGGAGGTGGCCGATGACCCCACCGCCGACACTGCGCGAGACAGCGGAGATACGGGCGACAGCGGGGACACCGGGAGCCCAAAGGAGCGCGACTGGGACCAGGTCCAAGAGCTGATCGCTGGCACGGCCACGCTCGCGGCCACGCTGCAGAGCGTCTCTGATTCCGGCGGCTGGCCCGTTCAGTCTGAAGATGGATGGGTCTTTGTGGTGGAAGGAAACCAGGCTGTGTCCTGGGCTGGGGATGCATCGGCTTGGGCGCTGCTCCCCATGACCCAGGCCCAAGGCTTCTCCTGGATCGAGGTCAGCGTGCCCCAGCCCCTTGGCAGCGGGTACAAGTTTGTGGTGGGTGAGAGCTATCAGCCTGACCCGTGGGCACGGGCCTACAGCCATGACGACTTTGGAGAGATCTCCTTTGTGCAAGGCCCTGGCGCGCACCTGGAGCGCTTCCTGAATCAGGACCTGGGCGTGACGCCGCGTACTCTGCGTGTGTGGGTTCCTGCCGGGACTGTGACACATCACCTCTACGTGCACGACGGACAGAACCTCTTCGACCCGGCCGCCATGAATGGTGGCTGGAAGCTGCAGTCTGTGGTGGGTTCGGGCACGCTGGTGGTGGGCATCGACCACGCTGGCGTGGAGCGCCTCAACGAGTATGGGCCCTACCCAGACACCTTGGGTGGGGAGCCGGTCGGGGGCGGCGCAGATGCCTTGCTTGGGGACGTGGTGACCTTGCTTGTGCCACAGATAGAGACCCGCTACGGCGTGCCCACCAAGCGCGGCATGATGGGCAGCTCCATGGGTGGGCTCATCAGCCTCTACGCCGGCCTCACTCAGCCGGCGCACTGGGACTACGTCGCCAGCCTCTCCGGCACCCTGGGCTGGGGCTCCTTGGAGCTCAACGGCCCCACTGTGTTGGATGAGATGAGCGGCCAGGACGTGGCGATCTTCCTGGACTCCGGCGGGAACGTAGACTGTGTGGACAGCGATGGCGACGGCGTGCAAGACGATGGCCAGGACAGTGACAACTACTGCGTCACCCGCCAAGCAGCCGACACCCTGGCCGCCAACGGCTGGGTGTGGGAGCAGGATCTGTGGCACTGGCATGAAGCGGGCGCCAGCCACTCGGAGGCGGCCTGGGCCGCCAGGGTTTGGCGGCCCGTGGGCCTCTTCGAGGGCCTGTAGTCACGTCAGTAGAGGGACAGCACGCTCTCACCCAGGACCTCAGGGGCCCTGTCTGCGGCCTGATACATTTTCACGAAGTCCTGGACTTCTTGGGTCTCGGTCTCCGCCAGCTCGGCGACGTAGCGTGGGCTGACAGACTGGTAGAGCAAGCGCACGCGCACCTCGGCGGCCTCCTCTGCCAAGCCTGAGAGCTGGTAGTGCGCGTGATCACTGCCTGCGATGAAGTCCGGGTCTTCGCCGATGCCTTCTGCCTGAACGCCGAGCGCTTGGGCTTGAGCCCCGTCCCAGCCTGTGGGCAGGATTCGGTTGTCCTTGGCATAGGTGGCCGCAGCGAGCAGGTCCCAGGTGTAGGCGCCTGATGCATCGAGCATGAGCGACTGATAGATCTGTACCTGGTCCTCGCTGGTGATGGCTTGGTAGTGGTCGTGTACGCCGCCTCCGATGGCCTCGCTTGCGAGGGGGGTGCCGGACATGTCGACCAGGAGCCCGTCGGAGTTTGGGGTACCGCTGGAGAAGAGCACGGTGCCCGTCTCGTCCAAGACCACCACCTCCAACCAAGCACGACGGCTGGGGTGTGCGCTGGGCAGCTTGTGGCCCGCCAGGTTGTCGACGCGCACCGAGACGCTCAGGTCGTCTTCGACCTTGCTGGCCAGGACCATGACCTTGGCGGTCTGTGTGCCGAGAAAGTCGCGCTCACGGGCAATCTGTGCGTCAAAGGCAGCGGTGCTTGCTCGGGGCTTGAGCTGCTCGGCGTTGTCCCGCAGAATGCTGAGCATGAAGGCGTTGCCGCCACGGAAGATGTGTCGACCGAAGGGGCTGCGCTCATCGATCTGGCCAAAGTCTGCGCCGTGGGGATTGCGTGCGATGCGCGTCACGATGGTCTCGCCGTAGGCATCTGTGGTGGGCATGTGGCAGCTCTGGCAGCTCTGGCCTTGCTCATCGAAGCTGGAGCCCTGCCACTCCAAGAAGGGGGTCTGCTCTGGGAAGCTGGTCTGGGTGAAGACGCCGTCTACGATGGTGTGGGTCTTCAAGGTGTGACAGCTGCCGCAGTGGCCGGCGTCTAGGATGTGGTCGCCTTGGGTGGGGGTAAAGCCGGTGTGCATCTCCATCGGATTGGTGAAGGGATCTGCGTGGGGGCCGAAGATTTCGGCGTCCTCCCCGATGGTGTAGCCAGCGTTGAAGCTGGCAGGTTCTCCCAGGTCATCCGGCTGGATTTGGTGGCACAGCGTGCAGGAGACGCCGTCCAGAGCGAGCTGAGCCAGGTCGCTCTCTCCCAGTCCGTTCTCGGATAGGCCGGGCGCCGTGGTGCCAGCGAGGAGGGCTTCCTGATGGGCCATCGGTGAGTGGCACTGCAGGCAGGTGCCTTCGATCTCGGTCTGAAGCCCGGGGTTGCGGGCCACCTCGGCGGAGACCACGGCTCGAAAGAGCGGGTCCCTGGCAGCGTTGGCCATCATCGTGGCCTGCCACAGATCGTACTGACCGATGGGGTCACCCTTTGAGTCACGCATGGCGCTCGCGCCGTCCGCGTTCTCATGGCACTCCGCGCAGACGCCCGCTGTGGCGAAGTGCTCGGACTGAACCTCAAGCTGGGCCGCCAGGTTCAGACCTGGCTCTCCCTCCTCGATGGGCTCGGAGTCAAGCGGTGCATCCCCATCCGGGTTGGAGGAGGGGGTGTTGCAGGCGAGGGTGAGTAGGATCAGAGTGTTCATAAACGGGTCCTAATCACCGTACGGGGACATCCTGCGACCTTCTGCCGCGCTTGAGCATGACGGCTGTCAGCTTTGCGCAGGCTCGTGGGCCAAGAGGAGGGGGAGTCGCTCAAAGAGCTCCTCTACGCCTTCTGTCCAGCTCGTCTCCAGTGCACCCTCCGAGCATCGTCCGCCTTGTTGATGCAGCAGCTCCAACAAGGGCGTGATCAGCGCCTCGGGGACCCCCTGGGTGTCCATGCACAGGTCCAGGACGGGGTTCCCAGACTCCCCCCTGCCGGGAACTGCGCGCAGACTTGGGTCAAGTTGGGCGCGTACCCACAGCCCCTCTCCGGTGGCCTCAATCTGCAGACCGCGGCCGTGGATGCGCCCTTCGAGTCGGGGCAGGCCAGCCGGTGTCTGTGTGAGTTGGAGTTTGTGTTCCATCGCCACTTGGGCCCACTCGCCTTCTCCAGCGAGCGCGTCTCGAAGGATGAGCATCGCGGACAAGGGTTTGTCCCAGTGCTTTGGGTCCACCCAGCAGGTGAGCCAGCCACTGACCGCGGTGGGAACGTTCAGCGCGCCGTTGGCCTCGGTCTGCTCACTCTTGGAGGCTGCTTGCAGCCAGAGGATGCACAGGCCGCTTGGGGAGACCCACAGGTGACTGCCTGTCACGCCCTCGACGGTGAAGGTGGAGGCGTTCTTGTGCAGCAGTCGGCGCTCCTTGGCCAGGAGTGAGAGGGCCTGCTCGTGTTGGGGCAGGCGCAGCTCTTCCTTGTTCCTGGAGGCGAACCAGATCAGTCCAGCCAGGGTGCTCAGAGTGCTGGCGCCGAGCACAAGCCAGAAGGCTTCGTAGAACATTCAGCTCCTCTTCTGGGGAGGGACCAGGGGTGTAACTTATAGCAGGGCTATTCCTTCTCCGGGCGTGGACCGCTCCTGTTGTAGGCTCTGCCCTACCTCCTTCCCTGGATGCGCGATGAGCTGGTCTGGCGTTCTGTGGCACAGGGCCTCTCGAGAGCAGCTCGCTGCGAGCATCGCCATGCTGCCCTCGCTTCTGGCGACCATCCATCCAGAGTTTGCGCTGCGCCGATTCGCCAAGGGCTCAGGGTTCGTGGTCCAGGGCAAGGAGCTCTCCTCAGACTTCTCCGTCGCTGCGCTCCTGGACCAGCTCCAGCGTGAGCACGTTGTTGTGGCCATTGGAGGCGAGCGCTTTCAGGGGCCAGACATCGAGCTTGGCTTCAACGTGCGGGCCTATGAGAGCCCTAGGATGCCCAGCCCCCGATACGAGCCCAGGCAGCGGGAGCATCCCAGCAACGGGATGGGTGGGGTGACCTTCAACGTGCACTCCAAGACCGTGGACATCGAAGATGTGCGGCGGGCCTTTGTCGCGGTGGCTGGGGCCTTGGAGGGCTTGGTGTGTGGAACGCTCAACAGCTACCCCTTGATGCGTGCTCTCAGGGACCGTGTGCTCGTCCCGATGGCCGATGAGGTGCCGGTCCGCTCAGGTCTCTTGCAGGTGTTTGCTCCAGAGATGGTGATACAACTTGGAGTGAAGGAGCGCTCCAAGGAGTACACACGGGAGTTGCAGTCCGGTGCAGTGCTCCTTGAGTTGACGCCATCAGGAGACTTTGACCCCAGCAATCCCCAGGACGTGGCGCGCCTGGAGGGACAGCTTGCCGCCTTGCCGGAGCTGTACCCAGGGGACACGCTTGGCGAAGAGGAAGAGCGGCGCGATGCCTTGGTGGACGGCAAAGCGGCGCTGCGCCAAGCCCTTGGGCGCAGGCTTGAAGCGGTGTTGGTGCTGGGTCATGCTCGGGAGGGCGTCGCGGTTGATCCCGGGCACGGTCCCCTGGAGCTTCACTTCCAGGGCGGGCTCATCCTGCACACCTGGCCAGTCTATGGAGAGACCGCCTTGCGGCTGGGGCCGCTGCCGGAGCAGAGCGCACGGTGGATCGGGCCGGCGGGTGTTCCTGAGACCTTGACCCTTGAACCCTTGCAGGGAGCCCCCTTGGGTTTGTGTTTGAGGGAGGCGCTGGTCGCCATGGGAGGATTCTGGGAGCCGAGTCCACGGGCCTGGCGGCTGGACTTTGAAGGCCAGTTGCTCTTCGCCTTCTACGGGGCCGAGCTTGAGGCCGGGGTGTCCCTTGGAGAGCGTCCGGACTTTGGGATCAAGTCCAAGGACTGGAAGCTGGACTGGCTGCCTGTGGAGCTGTCCTGATGCGGCTTGTTCTCGCACAGACGCAGGCGGTCGCTGGGGACCTCGCACAGAACATGCAGGACCACCTGCGCTGGATGGAGCGCGCCGCGAGAGAGGGGGCAGACTTGCTGGTGTTCTCCGAGCTCTCCCTCACTGGCTACGAGCCAGAGTTGGCCGAGGACTTGGCCATGGACAAAGATGCGCTGCCGCTCCGGGCTCTGCATGAGCGGGCCGGGAGCCTCGTGCAGAGAGTCTGTGTGGGCTTTCCAAGTCTTGGCCACAGGCTGCCCCGCATCAGCCTGGTCATCCTTGGTGGGCCCCATCGGGTCGTGCTGCACAAGCACCACCTGCATGAAGATGAGATAGCAACTATGGAGCCGGGTCCACCGTCTGCTGTGGTGGAGATCTGCGGGAAGCGCGTGGGCTTTCTGATCTGCTACGAGCTGAGCCAGGACCAGCGGGTGCAGGCCTTGCTTGATCAGGGTGCGCAGATGTTGATCGCCAGCGTGGCCAAGACATCCAAGGGTATGCAGGCGGCTTCTGCGCGTCTTCAGGCCCTCTCTCAGCGCTACCGCATCCCCGTATTTGTGGTGAATGCGGTGGGCCAGGCGGACGGAGTTGTTTGTGGGGGGCGTAGCGCGGGGTGGCGGGACGGAACTGCCCTTGGAGCGCTGGATGACAGCACGCCAGGGGTGTTGCAGTTCACTGTGGGCTAGGGTGTGACCTTGCCGGGACTGAGCTAGATGCGCAGCCCACCATCCACCTCGACCACCCGACCGGAGAAGTACTCACAAGAGACGATGAAGCGCACGGCCTCCCAGATCTCCTCGGGCTCGCCGACACGTCCCAAGGGCACGGGCTTGACCAGTTTCTCCAGCACATGGGCCGGGACGCTCTCCACCATGGGGGTGCGCACGAAACCTGGCGCGACGGCCCCAACACGGATTCCGTAGCGCCCGAGCTCCTGGGCCCAGACCACGGTGTCGGCGGCCAGTCCAGCCTTGGCCGCGGCGTAGTTGCTCTGGCCTCTGGCGCCCGCCTTGGAGATGGAGCTGATGTTCACACAGACTGCCGGCACATCGGACTCAATGGCGCGGTGGGCCAGCTCCCGCATGCACAGGAAGGGCCCAGTGAGGTTTACAGCCAAGACCTGGTCCCACTTGGACTTTGGAAAGGGCTTTAGGGCACCGGTCTCCCGGTCCTTCTTGATGAGCAGTCCGTCTCGAATGATGCCCGCGTTGTTCACGAGCACGTTGACGGGACCGCCCATGGCGAAGGCGGCTTGCTCAAAGAGCGCAGCGACCTGCTCCTCGTCGGAGACATCCGCTACAAAACCCGGCACCCCCAGTGCGTCCTGGGTGGCACTGACGCCCTCCACGTTCACATCACAGAACACCACCTGGGCGCCGGCGGCCTTGAACTGCTCGGTGAAGCAGGTTCCCATTCCGGATGCGCCGCCTGTGACCAGCGCGCGTACCTTGTTCATCTTCATGCTTGGGGCTCCATGGGCCGACTCTGGCCTCGTCGAAGGAAAGGAAGAAAGAGAAGTATGAGCGCAAAGAAGGCGCCATTGGCAGGAGAGGAGTTGTTGCTACAACCACTGCTGCAACCCCCGTCTGGCGGCGAGGCCATGCTGTCTCCGGGGCCGGTGTCCTCCGGGCCGGTGTCGCCTGTTTCGGGCGAGCCGCTGTCTGCTGTATTGCCCGTGTCCGCCGTATCCCCGGGCTCTCCCGTGTCCCCGGTGTCGCCTGGCTCCGGGTCGGCCAAGACACCCTGGACCCACCCCAAGGTGTCCTCGCTCTGGTAGCGGGTTCCGACGGCCACCTTCCAGCCATCTTCTGTGGGGTCGGCCTCGCCCTGTGCGATGAGCAAGGAGCCGGTGATGGTGCTGGCATAGAGCAGGTCGAGGTGGGAGAGGTTCGCAGTGCGGGTCTCTTTGACTACAGCCCCCCTGCCTGTCAGGGCGTCCGTGTGGGTCGCGGAGTCCGTAAACACCACGCCGTCGCTGGGGCCGGTGATCTCGCCAAGGAGCAGCTTGCCTTGGGCCAGGCCTTGCACTTCCTCTTGGGCCAGACCGAAGGGCTCCATGGTGTTGCCGAGCGCATCGGCCAGGAGCTCGGCCCACAGGTCGGTGCCCGAGGTGCTCAGGTCTACCCAGGCTTGTCCAAAGACCTGAGCCAGCAGGGTCTCGGTGGCGTTGGGCATCAGCGGGTTGGTGCCGGCCAGGATGAAGAGCTCGACGGAGGGGTCGGCGCCGTTGTCGCCAAGATGTGTAAGCAACTTGCCGCCCTCTACCACCGCAGCGTCGATCCCTTCGCTGTAGCTGTAGAAGCCGAAGCCACCCTCGTAGGTGGTGTACCAGTCCTGCTGAACGGCGTAGACCCCCAGCCAGGGCATGGAGCCGGGCAGGGGGTGGTCCTGGCGGGCCAGGATCTGACGCTGGCCTGGGAAGATGTCGGCGCCGTCGGCGAGCATGTCCTGGTCGCTCAGGTCTGTGACCCAAGCAGGAGCGGAGGTGCCGTAGGGGTAGTAGGCGGACCAACTCGAAGGAGAGAAGGTCGTCTCGGCGTCCAAGGCGGCGTAGTTGTTGCCCGACCAACGGTACAGGGTGTCCACGCCGCCCAGAGGGGTGCCGATGAACACGCTGCGCCGCACGTCTCCTCGGTAGGGGGTCCCGTGGGCCGTGTAGGCGGGGTGCTCCCAGTCTGCGCCGCTGTGGTGGCTCAGGTAGACCGCCGTGGCGATGCCGCCTTTGGAGTGGGAGACCACGTCCACCTGTGCAGCGCCGGTGCGTTCCTGAATCCGTTCGATGGCGTTGGCCACCGCTTCAGCCTGCATGAAGACGTCGCCGTGGGGATGGGCGAAGGTGACGGCGTAGACGGGTCGGCCAGCCTGGTCCATCTTGCTGGCCAGGGTGATGAAGCCGCGGCTTCCGTTGTCACCGGCGCCGGGAACAAGCAGGATGGGGGTGCCGGAGGCGGTGGCCTCGTTTGGGCCGATGTGCAGCAAGAAGTCGGAGGAGGCCGGCGTGCTGCTGCCAAAGCAGCTCTTCATCCAGGGGGAGTACTCGCCATCCTGCCAGGCGATGCCTTGGTTGAAGGACTCCTGGGCGAAGAGCGCGGCGTTGGGGTCGGTGTGGCGCTCGATGGCGCTCCAGAGGGGGATGCTGCCGTCTTGGGTGAAGGTCTGTTTGCCGCTGAAGACCTGCGCGGGTGAGGTGGCGTCAAAGTCGCTGGTGGCTCCGGCCAAGCTGGCCCAGAGGAGCAGGTTCACAGGGACTCCAAGAACTCGCCCATGGCTTTGTTGAAGGTCTCTGGGGCGTCGTGGAAGACCGAGTGGCCTGCCCCTTTGATCATGAAGAGCTCGCTGCCGGGGATGGCCCGCTGGCCGGCTTCGGCGATGCCCCTTGTGCGGCCGCCGTTGAAGACCGGGTTGGGGATCATGCGGTCTGCCGTGCCAAAGACAATCAAGGTAGGCGCCGTGATTTGGCTGAGGCGGTCCTTGACGGGGTAGTCGAGCATGCCGGCCACGCTGCGGGAGACGGCGACCCCGGTGCCGGCGAAGCTCTCGTGGCGTCCGATGCGCACGCGCTCTTCGATCAGGCGCTCAACGCCCGGGTCGTAGTGGTTGAAGACCATGCGCGTCATGTTGGTGCGCACGTTCTCCTCGGGGGTGTTCAGAGCGCGGCTCTCGTGCCAGTACTCTTTCATCCAGGCGGCGTGTCCCGGTTGAAAGCTCTCGAATCCGGCGGGTGCGGCGAGGACCAGAGCATCCACGCGTTCAGGAGCGTCCAGGGCCAGGGTCAGAGCGATCTGGCCGCCCATGGAGTGGCCGACGACCACAGCCGAGGTCAGCTCGAGCTCGTCCATAAAGTCGGTGAGCACCGTCGCGAACCAGGGCGGGGTGTAGGCCGCGTCCGGCCGGTCGCTGGCGCCGTAGCCGGGAAGGTCCACCGCGATGACGCGGTAGTCGTCGGTGAAGGCTGGGATCTGGTACTCCCAGAAACCCAGGTAGGAGCTCAAGCCGTGCACGAAGAGCAGGGTGGGCTTGCTGGAGCTGGGGTCAGAGTCCACGTAGGCCAGGCGCATGTCCTGGACTTGGGTGTACTGGATGGGCAGCGGGGCCCAGAGCTCCGCTGGGTCCATGGCCGGGGCGTCGGTGTAGCGGGGGGCGCAGCCGAGCAGGCCCATCATCATTGCGGAGATCATCAAAACACCAGCCAGTCGCCATGGACGTAGACCATGAAGGGGTTGGGGCCCTCGTCCACCACGCCGCGTCGCACGGCGTAGGCGGCGGTGACACCCAGGTTCATGAAGAGGTAGGGCTCGCCGATGACGCGCAGGTTGACCTCGGAGGTGGAGCGATCGCTGGATCCGATCTGTGCGTGTCCCCCTCCAAGCTGCACCGTGAGTCGGTCGGGGATGGGATCGTAGCCAACAGAGCCGGTGACCGCGCGGATGCCTGCTCCAGCGCCGGAGACGTCGAAGCTGTCGGCCACCGCGCGGTTGATCGAGAACAGGTCGGGGAAGAGCAGCACGCAGCCGTGGGTGTTGTAGACCGCGCCTACGATGCCGTAGGAGTTGGCGGTCATCACGCCGGTGTAGCGGGAGGGGTCGGCGTCGTCGGCTGTTGAGAGCAGGCCCTCGATGCGGATGACGGAGCCTTGTCCAGGGGCGTAGCGGAAGCGGGCCTCGGCATCGAGCAGCACGCCGGAGACCCCCACGTCGGGCAGTCCGTCGACGTAGAGGCGGCCCAGGTTCCAGGTGGCCAAGGCGCGCAGTCCCAGTGGTCCTTCGGAGAGCGCGGCGTTGTAGCCGGCGTCCAAGGAGAGCCAGCTCAGGTCGGCCTCCACGCTGGGGGCGTCGCCTTCACCGCCCTCTCGCAGGTCCAATCGCGGACCGCCTTGCAGCTCGGAGAGGGCAGAGGTGGGGCCTAGACCAAAGACACCGCCCTGGCCGCCTGAACGGTCTCGCAGGTGCCAGGCGTGTAGGCCGATGTTGGTGGCGTTGGCGGGGTGCCACTGCACGTCGCCGACCAGCAAGGCCACGTCGTCTTGGAGCGCGCTGGCGTTCTCGGAGAGGGTGAAGGCGCCCGCCCGCCAGCGCCACGCCGTGCCGAAGCTCGTGTCGTGGTGGCCGTGGGCCACAACTCCAGTGGCCTCGGAGCCGAAAAACATCAGTCCGCCGCCGCTGCGGAATAGGTCCTGGGGACCGGCCGATGCTGGGTCGTGCACCCCATCGTTCACAAACTGCTGCCCAAAGGTGAGCTTGAGCCAGTCATTTGGGGTGACGGCCACATTGAGGCGTCGGGTCTGCAGGTTGACTTGGTCGGCGCCAAAGCCACCGCCGGTGTTGCCGCCTTCGCCGTAGGAGAGATCCCCAAAGGCGAAGTCGATCTCAAAGCCCACGTTGAGCTGTACCTGGCCGTCCAGGATGGGGGGCGCGTAGCTCAGGAAGTTGTTGGCCCGCAGCTCGGTGTACATCGCGGCCGGGCCCTCCTCGAGCATCACGGTGCTGTTGGTGCCGCCGAGCTGACCGACCAGTTGGCCGTTGTAGAAGGGGTTCTGGGTGGCGATGTTTGTCGCGCTGGACCGGGTCTGCACCAAGCCCAGGTAGCGAAAGCCCGAGTCGGGAGGCGGCGCTTGGGGCTGCACCACTTCCATGGCTCGGGCATCCAGTGGAGCACCAGAGCTGGACGGATCCGCGCCTTCAGCCGCGAGGGCTGTTGCAGAGAGCAGCGCGGGCATCCAGAGCATCACTGGACTTGGAAGACCTGGATGTTGTCGCCTGCGCTCAGACCGGTGCCGGCGGTGCTGCCAAAGCCGCTCTCCGGTGTGGGGGCGGTGTAGCCCAGGCCGTCCTGCACAACTTCGTACTGCATGGTGCCGTCCTCGATGGCGAAGATGCCACGCGAGACGCCCTCTGCGGGCTGGGTCTGGGTGACCACGATGCCGTGTGGCTCAGTGCTCTCGTCCACCGCGTAGGTGCCGCTGTAGGTGGTTGGGGCGCCCTCGTTGTCGGTGGAGATGACCGTGTAGGAGCCATCTTCGTTGAAGCTCGCCTCGACCTTGACCACGCTGAAGTAGCCCAAGAGCACGGAGACATCGTCCCCTTCGGAGAGCCAGTCACCCTCGATGGTGGGCGCCTCCTCTCCGGTGTCTGCGGTATCGCCAGTATCCGCTGTGTCTGCGGTGTCGTCGGTGGTGTTGGTGTCGTCGACGTCGTCGGGCTGGCAGGCGACGAGGGAGAGGCTCAGGGCCAGAAGGGTGAGGCTGCGAATGCGCATGGGGAGCTCCAGATTCAAGGGGTGAGCTGGCGGAGTGCCTGCTTGTCGATCTTTCCGCTGGCCGTACGGGGGAGATCCGCCTGTACAACGTAGCGTTTGGGAAGTTTGTAGCGAGCGAGTATGGGCGCCAGATGGGCCCGCAGCTCCTGCTCACTGACAGCGAGTCCGGCCCGAGGCTCGATGAAGGCTTGGCCGACCTCGCCCCAACGGGGATCCGGCACACCAATCACGGCTGCGTTGGCGACCTTGCTGCACTGCAGCAGCGCGGCCTCGATCTCGGCTGGGTAGACGTTCTCGGCGCCAGAGATGAACATCTCTTTGGAGCGGCCGCAGACGTAGAAGAAGCCCTCTGCATCGCAGGAGAGGACATCGCCGGTCTTGAACCAGGTGCCGTCGAAGGCCTTGGCCGTGGCTTGTGGGTCCTTGAGGTAGCCGCCGAAGACAGCGGGGCCGCAGAGCTGCAGCTCGCCAGGTACGCCGGGAGGCACCGGCTCTCCGCTGGGGTCTACCAGGCGGGCGGCCATGTGGTGGATGACTTGCCCTACGCTTCCCTGCTTGTCTTGAACGCGCCCTGGTGGCAGCGAGAAGCAGTTGGGGCCGACCTCGGTCATGCCAAAGCCTTGGCGCAGGGGAATGTCGCGCTGCGCATAGGCCTGGAGAAGGGACTGGCCAGTCGGTGCTCCTCCACAGAGGGCGTCCCGCACGCTGCTGCAGTCGGTGGCCTGGAAGTTGGGGTGCTCCGCCAGCATCTCGTAGATGGTTGGAACGCCCATCAGCAGGGTGATGGCCTGGCTCTCGATGAGCATCAAGGCCTGCTCTGGGGCCACCTTCTTCGTGAGCACCACGCGTCCGCCGCGGTGCAGCAGTGGGGTGCTCAGGCAGTTCAGGCCGCCGGTGTGGAAGAGCGGGGTGAAGGTCAGGGTGCTGTCTTGAGGAACCAGGTCGCAGGCCAAGGTAGTGTTGACGGCGTTCCAGTGCAGTTGCCCGTGAGTCAGCAGGGCACCCTTGGGTTTTCCGGTGGTGCCGGAGGTGTACATCAGCACCCAGGGATCCTGAGGATCGGGGCTGTGGGCGCTCTGGAAGAGCTGCTCGCCTGGTCCCTGCTCCAAGGCCAGGCTGGGCCGGTCCAATGTGTCTCGGAAGCAGGCGGAGGTGATGAGCAGCTTGCTCTCGGCGTGCTCCAACTGCCAGGCCAACTCGGCGGGGGCCAGGCGCCAGTTCATGGGCGCAAAGAGTGCCCCCAGCTCGGCACATGCGAAGAGCAGGGCGAAGTGCTCGCCGCGGTTCTGGGAGAGCAGGGAGACCACGTCACCGCGGCCCACATTGTTGCGATGCAGCAGACCGGCCCAGAGGAGGCTGTCTCGGTAGAGCTCGGCGTAGGTCCATGCGCGGCCAGCGTCCACGTCCAGCACGGCTTGGGCCTGGGGACGGAAGCGGGCGTGCATCTGCAGCCAGTTGGAGGTGGCCCGCATCATGGGCGCGGCTCCGGAGAGGGGCAGGTCTCGCGGAACCACTGGTCCAGCAAGGGGTAGAAGACCTTGGGGCCAAAGCCGCCGACCACTACGCCGATGTGGCCGGTCTTCAGACGCTCGATGCGGGCGTGGGGAATGAGGGACTCGATGGCCTCGACCGAGGGGGCCGGTGCGATGAAGTCTCGCTCGGAGCTACAGACCAGAACGGGAAGCTCGATCGAGGACAGATCGATGCTCTCTCCCCGAATCTGCCAAGTTCCGCGCATCAGGCCATTGTTCTGGTAGGCCTGCTCAATGAACTCCTGAGCGAAAGCACCGGGAAGAGGAACGTTGTCCTCCAGCCAGCGCTCGCGAATCATGACGCGGCGCAGGCGCTCGGGGTCGTGCGAGGCTTCTTCTATGGCCAGGAACTTGGACCAGTTGCCCATGGGGTCCAGCAGCTTGAAGGCGGGCTTCATCACCTCTACTGGCACCAGACCATCCGAGGAGATGCTGCGCTGCACATCCAAGTGGGCCACGAGCTCCCGGAATCGGCCGGCCTTCTCGAAGTCGAAGGGGGCGTTGAGCACGCACAGACCGGCGATGCGCTGGGGGCGAAGTGCGGTGAGCATCGCCGCGAGGGTGCCGCCCATGCAGTAGCCCATGAGCAGGGCTTTTGGGTGGCCGGCGTGTCTGCAGGCGCGATCGATGCTGCGTTGCAACAGTTCCAGGAGTACGTAGGCCACGTCTTCTTGGGCGTCTTCGGCCTGTGGGATGCCCCAGTCCACCAGGTAGACCGGGTGTCCAAGCTCAGAGAGGGCTTGAACGAGAGAGCGGCCGGGCTCCAAGTCCAAGATGTAGGCCCGGTTGATCATGCTTGGCACCAAGACCACGGGTGGGCGCCGCTCCTCCCCCTGTGCCGGGTAGAACTTGAGCTGCAGCTTGTCTTGCTGGTGTACGACCTGGAAGGGGGTCTGGCCGACCGGAGGTCGAGCGGTCGTGCTGTGGATGTGCACGCCGCGACGCACTCTCTCGATCTGGGAGAGACCGTCGATGGGCAGCCAGGATTGGCCAAAAGCCTTGAGGGGGTCGGGAGCGGGGCCGGACATGGGCTAGTCCTGTTCCACGGTCGCCGAGACGCTGCGATTCAGGAGTTGGTCGATCTTGGACTCCATCTGGGCCAAGCGTGCTTCGAGCTCCAAGCGCGTCTCAGCGGTCTGAATGCGGGCGAGCAGCGCGTCCTTCTCCGAGCGAGCGAGCTGGTCGCGTAGGCCCAAGATCTCATCTTCCAGCTTGAGCTGGCGGTCTTCCAGCAGAGAGGCGATGCGTGCGATGCGGAGCAGATCCTCTCGGGTGGGCAGGTGAAGTTGCTCTAGGCCCTGGTTGACCTTGGCCTGGTAGGCCGAGCGTGCCTCGGCGTTGTTGGCCAGGTTCTCGCCCATGGATTTGAGGAAGGCTGGGGACTCCAACACTTCATCCCACCATGCGCTCGAGGACTTCTCCCAGAGCTCGTACATCTGACCCGAGAGCTTGGTGAAGTCAGGTTGCTGGGCTTGGCTCATGGAGTCTCCGCTGCGGTGGGGAATCCTATCGCGATATGTTGCGATGCGTCAAGATGGATGTTGTCGTGCAACATGATTTCGAGCGCGCTTTGGGCTACCTTGCTTGGGTTGGAGGCACCTGTGCGCTTGATCAAGAAGTACGCGAACCGACGTCTCTACGACACCCAGACCAGCGCCTACATCAACTTGGGGGAGCTTGCGGAGTTGGTGCGAGGTGGCGAGCGGGTGCAGGTTGTGGGGGTCAGCGACGGTGCGGATCTGACCCAAGAGGTGCTGCTGCAGGTGGTGCTGGAGCAGCTCCAAGGGGGCGGACTGCTCTCCGTTTCCATGCTGCACCGCATGATCCGGGCCTCGGGGGATGATCCCTGGCAACAGCTCCTTCGCACGCAGCTTGGGGCTGGCATGGAACTTCTCAGCGCCCAGATGGATCAAGTGGAGACCCTCTTTGGACTGGGGCCAGCGCCGAGCGGGCCAGCGGCGGCGCCTGAGGAGTCCAATCCAGTTCCCGAGGAGGAGCCGGACATGGGTCAGCCCATTCATCCCGGGGACGCCGAGATGGCGTCGCTGCGAGAGCGTCTGGCTGGGCTGGAGGAGCGCCTGAAGCCTGCTACTTGAGCAGGTTCTTGCCCTTGTGGTTCACGATCTCCAAGCCACTGCTCAAGAAGCAGAGGCGCGCATCTCCGCGTCCGCTGCCGCCAAAGATGTTGCCGACGTCCATGGTCCAGGAGCCACCCACACCCTTGTGGCCGTGGAACATGTTCTTGGACCCTTCGTTCCAGGCATCGATGCGGTTCTGGACGAAGTCCTGCTCCTTCTCGTCCAGGCGGTCTAGTCCGGTGAGTTCGGAGAGCTGGTACTGGCGGAGGTGGTCCTCGCGGCCGGCTTCGACTTCGACCGGGGTCTCGACCTTGGCTTTGGACTTGGACTTGGACTTGGTCTGGTTTCCGCGGCGGCCCATCTGACCCTCCGTTGTAGGGTGGAACATGCTTTTGCCTCTGATTCTAACTTAGGAGCGGAATTGACTGCGTCCAATCTTGATCCTGTGCTCCACGACTTGCTCACCGATGGGCAGGAGGCTGCCGCGAAGGGGCTGCTCGTCGGCTTTGTCGGCATGGACGCCTTGGGCATCATCGTCGCGATCTGGGCTGCGCTTCAGTCCCCAATGGATCCGGTGAAGGTGGCCTATTCAGTGCCCTTCTTCTTGTTGGCTGGGCTCTCCTTTGTTGGGTGGCGGCAAGCGCGCTCTCCCTTGACCAACAAGGCCGCGGTGCTGATCGCCACCGGAGAGGGCTTGGCTCGCGCCTTTCTCAGGGAGGACCGCATCAAAGCGCAAGGGGCGCGGATGGGCACCTTGCTCACGCTGGTGCTGGTCCAAGACAACGGCAAGGAGCTGCCCGTCAACGTGCCCAAGCCCAAGGCCCAGGCTGTGATGGAGGCGATGCGACGGCAGCATCCGGAGCTGCCGCTGACCCCTCAGTAGTCGACCTTTCCGCGGCTCTTCTTGGTCTCGGAGCGCTGGGCTTTGCCCTTCAGACGGCGCTCTTTACTGCCACGAGAGGGGCGCGTCTTGCGGCGCTTCTTCGGCGGCTGAAGCACGCTCTGAATCATCTGGGCCATGCGGTTTCGGGCGGCGCTGAGGTTGGCGTCTTGGGTGCGGTGTGTGGAGACCGCGATCATGACCTCGCCGGCGGCACTGAGCTTTCCGGGGTGGGCCTGACAGAGCCGCTCTTGGACGGCGGGGTGCAGCCCGCAGCTGGAGAGATTCAGGAAGAGCTGAACCTTCGTGGCGCGCGTGTTGACGTTCTGGCCGCCCGGTCCGCCCGAGCGGCTGTAGAGAACCCGCAGCGCCTGTGCGGGCACCTGGATTCGGTCAGTGATGGGCAAATCGTCGGCCATGTCGGCAAGGTATACGCCCTTGCTCCTTCGGAAAGGGGCGCCACAGAGGGATGCAAGATGGACGCTGCAAGCGGGGAGCGCTTCGGTCCTATGCAGCCATGCTCGAACGACTGCGCGACCCCTTCGGATTTGGCCGACCTGGCTTTGAGAGACATGCCAAGGACTTTGGTGATCTTCCCCGCTTGGACGGCTTGCGCGTGCTGATCACGGGCGCCAGCGGTGGGCTGGGCCAGGCGACCCGTTCGGCCTGTGATGCCCTGGGCGCAACGACCTTTGATGCCAGTCGCAGCTCAGGTTGGGACTTGACCGATCCGGCGCGTGTCGGTGCCCTGGCCGAGGAGCTTGGGGAAGTAGACGTCCTGGTTCACAACGCTGGGGTGCTGCCCACGGCCTACCAAGAGACCGCAGAGGGTCTGGAGCTGGCACTGGCGCTCAACCTGGTGGCCACACACCGCCTGACGCGCGCGCTACCAGCCAAGAAGGTCATCTGGGTCTCCTCCGGTGGGGGACTGACCCAGAGCCTGGAGGTTGAGCCCATGTTCTCCCCGCCCAAGCCCTACGACGGGGTGGTGCAGTACGCCCGCACCAAGCGCGCCGAGATCGTGTTGGCCAAGCTCTGGGCCCGGGAGCGGCCGAATTCCTGCTTTTCCGCCATGCACCCCGGATGGGCGGACACCCCGGGGGTCAGCTCCAGCCTGCCCACTTTTCACAAGCTCACCAAGGGCGTGTTGCGCACACCGGAGCAGGGAGCTGACACCATCGTTTGGCTCTGTGGTGCCCAGGTCGAGACTGGAAAGTTTTGGTTTGACCGCAGCCAGGCTGACGCGCTCCCGCTGCCTGGAGTGCGCAGCGCTGCCGCCGATGAAGCGGCGCTGTGGGCCCGGCTCGAGTCGCTGCTTTAGGCGCCGGCGCTGCGCTTCCAGAACAGGCTCAGACCCAGCGGCAGGAGCACCACAAGCAAGGCGTAGCTGAGCACCGTGGCGTCGACCACGGGGTCCGAGAAAGCTGTTGAGGCCAGCAGGATGGCCACGGCGACGTTTCGGGTGACCGCCACGATGCTCGCGCTGCGTGCGGAGGCCTGCTCGGGGCGGCCTGCCCAGTAGCCCAAGCCGATGGCCAAGGCGCTCAGTCCCAACATGGTCGCCCAGGTCAGGGCTTCAATCTCCAAGAGCGCTGTGCCCTTGAGCACCAAGAGCAACAGGGTGATGGCCGCCAGCAGCAGGTTGGCGAGCATGGTGGTGGGCCCGGCGAGCTTGGCCGCCAGCTCTGGCCGTTTGGACCGGAGCAGCATGCCGATGGCCAAGGGGGTGAGCTGGGTGAAGAGCAGCGCTGCGGCGATCTTGAGGGCCAGAGGGCCGGCTGGCACATCCAGGTCCGCGGCCAGGGCCACGGTCGCAGGGGTCGTGACCAGCCCGATCGCGGGCAGGAGCAGGGTCATGGCGACCGCTTGGGGAAGGTCCGAGCGCGCCTGGTTGGCATAGAGCGCGGCGGTGGCTCCGCCTGGGGCTGCGGCCACCAAGAGGATGCCCACGCCAACAGCGCTGGGCAGGTCCAGGAGCACAATGGTGGCCCAGGCCGCCAAGGGGATGGCGAGCAGGTTCACGGCAATGCTCTTGAAGAGCAGGCTGCGGTGCTGGGTCACAGCGCGGAGATGGCCAAGCTCGAGCTTGAAGCCTGCTGCCAGCATCATCACCACCACCATCAGAGCCGAAGCAATGGCTTGGATGGTGGCGACGTTCACTCAGCTCTCCTGAGCAACGCGGGGGTCAGAATGCCCGGATGGTAACGCTGCTGTTCGTCTCGATAATGACACGGACCTCGCCGTCGCCGCTGACTCCAGCAAAGTAGCCGGGGCTGGTCGCCACGCGTCCGAAACCGAACTCCTCGATGACCATCTCCGCCTCTGGGTCGCCCCAAACCGTCAGGTCGTAGCCTCGGCTCCACGGCAGCTCCAGGTCCACGGGGCCCTCGGAGATGATGTGGATCACGTCGCCGGCACCAGGGGCCAAGGAGGCCTCCACGTCTCCAGCGAGGACCTCCAGGTTGCCGCTTACGTTGAAGAGCAGGACGCTGTCTGCCTCCATGTAGTGGTCGCCTGAGAGCTCGCGGATCTCCAGGTCGCCGTTCTGGAGCAGCCAGTCGCTGACCAGGCCGGTTGGGCCGAGCAGGGTCAGGTCCGTGCCGGCGTTCCAACTCAGGCTGCGTGCCCAGGCCTGGGCGGTGTCGCCCTGACGGTCTAAGCCCCAGGAGTTGCCGTCCTCGCGCGAATCAGCGGTGGCCTCGTCTGTAGAGGCGCCCCAGGAGCGCACCTGCATCTCCAAGTCGGAGTAGCCACCCCGGTAGCTCACGTCTCCGGCTTGAACATCCACGTTCACAGCGTTCAGGCCGACGCCGTCCAAGAACAGGGCGTCGGTGGACTCGTTGACGGTGCAAGCAAAGAGGAGGGGGAGGAGGCTCAGCATGATCTTTCCTGTCTGCTCCATCAAGACGGATGGGCGGGAATTTCCTTCATTGCTCTGACAGCTTCGGTGAAAGCATCTGAGGAAGGTGCCTGGGGAGGCCCAGGCCGGAGCCAGGGTAGCGCCTGCGGTTGGCCCCTGGGCATGCGTAGCCTTGCAGGAAGAGACGGCGGCTGGTGGTGCCGGTGTTGGGCCCGCTGCCGTGGATCAGGAAGGGGCCGAAGAGGGCCGCGTCTCCCGGGGCCATGTCCAGGTACACAGCGGCGTTCAGGTCCAGGTGCTCCGGTGGGATCTCGCCGGTCTCCGGATCGGCGACAAAGCCCAGACGGTGGGTTCCGGGCAGTACCTGAAGCCCTCCGTTGTGCGGGCACATGGGATCCACCGCCACGGCGATCTGGACAAAGCTTCCCTGGCCGTTGGTGTCGCTCCACAAGGGACTGCCATAGCGGCGGTTGGAGGCGTCTTGGTGCCAGGAGAAGGCCACCCCGTCTCCAGGCAGCTTGAAGTGTGCCTGTTGTATGAGTTGGTCCATCTGCGAGGTCCCCAAGACGCTCGCTGCGATGGCCAAGAAGCGTGGATCATCGCCGAGCTTGGCCAGCATTGGGCTCGCGGCGCCCGCCCAGACCACGCGGTGCAGCTTGAAAGGGTCCCAGCTGCGTACGAAGTGGGCTTGGTGCAGGCCCTCCGGGTCTGTGGGCGGCAGGGTCTTGGCCAGGGCCAGTAGCTCGGAGAAGGCCTGCTGGAGGTCCCTGACCTGATCGGGCGGCAGCAGCGCGGGGATGTGCAGGTAGCCCTGCTCCTCCAGAGTCTGCATCTGCGCTTTGCTTAGGCGAGGTGTCAGAGCTGCCCCCCAGCGAAGAAGCCGTTTCCGCCGATCCAGAACTTGTCGCCGTTCAGCTCCACGCGCTGCAGGTCGGCTGGGATGTCCACGTCCATCTCCATCCAGGTGCGGCCACCGTCCAAGGTGACCAGGACAAAGCCGCCCTTGGAGGTCGGTGGGTAGCGGTCGCCGACGGCCAAGCCAAGCTGTCCATCCCCTGAGAAGTCCACATCGCGCACGATGTCGATCTCTGGGCCCAGGGGAATGGAGGTCCAGCTCTGCTCTTGGCCCACGAAGAGGAAACCGCTGGCCGAGGCGCCGATCTCCTGGTCACGGCCGCCCAGAACCCAGCTCTCTCCATCGTCGGGAGAGGCCATGGCCCAGGCCTCGCCGATGTGGCGATTGCTGATCTCCACCCGGTTCATGTTCCAGAACTCCGCATCGGGGTGGGTGCTGGGCTTGAAGAACATGGGGGGCTCAGCGATGTTGCTGCCGCTCCCGACGAAGCCCTCCGTGGTGGACTCCAAGCGCATGACCTGGTGCGCTGCGTAGCCGCCCTCCTCCAGGTTGTCGTCCTCCCAGTAGCGCTCCTCTTTGGTCCAGGTCCTGCCGTTGTTCGAGGAGGTGGTCAGGTCGCCGATGGTGTTGGAGAAGACCATCAACCGGCCAAAGCTGTCCTGGGCGACCTGGCCGCAGTTGGAGATGTAGACCGCGTTGTCTTGGTCGGAGTTCTTTCCGTAATAGAGTAGGTCCGTCCAGGTCTCTTCGTCGTCTTGGCGAATCAGCAGGGCGCCCTCTCGCTTGCCTGCGTAGGCGTGTCCGCAGACCATCAGGCGGCCCTCTCTGTCCTCGCGCACATCGAAGACGTAGAGCTGGTTGCCCGGGAGAATCTCCTCGAAGCTCGCGCCATCGTCTTGGCTGCGGTGCAGCCCTGCGCCATTTCCACACCCCACCCAGCCTTCTCCATCTCGCGGGAAATAGAGGCTGTAGATCGGGCCGATGTCCGCGCAGGGATCGGGCAGCTCGGCGAAGGAACTGGGGTAGTAGGGGGTCTGGTTCCAGGCCGTATCGAAGGGCGCCGCGCTGTCACCGGAGTCGGGGCCGACGACGCTTGGGCCGCGGTCGGTGTTGTCCCGCTCGATCAGCGTGCAGCCCGTCATGGAGAGGGCGGCGGTCCAGATAAGTGCGAGCACTAGGGTCCCCAAGGTGCGTAAACACCTTTAAGTGGTGTCCAGACATGATGACAGGCCATGAAGAGACTTGCTGGGTACATTCCCCCATGGCAGAAACCGACCCCTTCGCGGGTCATCCTGTAGCCAAAGATGGAGATTCACAATGACCTCGCGTGCGCTGATCGTCTCGACCCTTCTGCTCATCCCAAGCCTGGCCTTTGGCGCCTGGAACCTGGAAGGCAAGAGCAAGATCACCTTCCACGCGGATGGACCTGCAGGCTTTGCGATCGACGGCTCCAGCAAGGAATTCAGCGTCTCGGAGACCCCGGAGAGCATGGTCTTCTCCGTCCCAGTCACGGCCGTCACCACAGGCATCGAGCTGCGTGACGAGCACATGCACAACTACGCGGAGGCCGAGAGCTTTCCCACCGTGACGCTCACCATCCCCAAGGACCAGCTCACCTTCCCTGCTGAGGGTCAGAAGAAGAGCGCGGGCATCGCCCAGGGCACCTTCAACATGCACGGCGTCGACAAGCCCGCCAAGGTCAAGTACGCGATGAAGGCCGAGAAAGTCGGGGTGAGCTGGGTGGCGGCCTTCTCCTTCAACACCGAAGCGCACGGCATCGTGGTGCCCGACTACATGGGCGTGACGGTTGACCCCGCGATGAGCGCCCAGGCCAAGTTCACCACCGTGCCCGCAGAGTAGAGTGCCGGCCATGCTGAAACGACTGACCGCCCTTGCGGTGATGCTGCTGGGTCTGCTCCTGACCCCTTCCGATGCCCAGGCCTACGCTTGGAGCGTCAACCACGGCTACACCACCTGCGCCTCCTGCCACGCGGACCCCAGCGGCGGCGGCTTGGTCACCGAATACGGGCGGGCCCAGGGTGAGATCTTCATCCGCACGCCGTGGGAAGAGCGCGGCTCGGAGTGGGAGCCTGGCAAGGCAGCGGACTTCGCCTTTGGTGCCGTGGATCTACCCGAGTGGCTGATCACCGGGGCAACGATTCGCGGGGGCGCTGCGCGCTTGGACACCCCCTCCACGGACCCCAGCGTGTTCCCGATTGTGATGCAGGCGGATCTTCGCGCCCAGGTCACGGTGGGCAAGGTTCGGGCCTACGGCTCCCTGGGTGCTCTGCCCACTGGCTCCGCCGAAGAGGCCAGGGTGCTGCGGAATGACACGGTGAACCTGTACTCTCGGGAGCACTGGCTTGGCGTAGATGTGACGGGCGACTTGGTCGTTCGCGCGGGTCGAATGGCCCTGCCCTACGGCAACCGCATCCTGGAGCACAACGCTTGGGCGCGCACCTCCACGCGCACGGACATCAACGCGGACCAGCAGGACGGGATCAACGCCCACTACGGAAAGGGTGACTGGCGCGCGGAGGTGATGGGCATCGCAGGCAACCTGCAGCTCTCACCCGCTGGCTACCGAGAGCGCGGCTACTCCGGCCTGGTGGAGTACAGCATCGGGCCCAAGCTTGTGGTGGGCGCAAGCTCACTGCTGACCGTGGCTGAGCTGGACATCCAGACCCTGGACCAACGCACGAGACAGGCTCATGGACTGCAAGTACGCAGCTCACCGGTGCATGGCTTGGCCATCTTGGGCGAGGGTCACCTGCTGGTCGACTCCAGCAATGGCAGCGCCCCCAGCTTGGGCTCCACGGGCTGGATTCAGGCGGACTACGAGATCTTCCAGGGCCTGCACGTGGCCGCCGCCGGAGAGTGGCTGCAGCAAGAGGTGGGCACGTCGCTTGGAGGCTGGGGTTCCGCGACCTGGTTCTTTGCCCCCAAGACGGACCTGCGCGTGGACTACATCCACCGTCAGAACGCCACCTCAAGCGGCCGCACGCCCTCGCACATGGTGCTTGGGCAGCTGCACTTCTCGCTCTAAGGAATGACGATGCTTTGGATTCTGAGCGGCGCTGCTTTGGCGTCTGGGAGCTACCCCGGCGTGGTGGCCCAAGAGCTGACGGTGGACTCGCCCTCTTGTGCGGTGTGTCATGACGGCGCGACCACCTTTGGCACCGTCACGACTCCCTTCGGCGCGAGTTTGCTGGATGCGGGCTTGGAGGCCTCGAACGAGGACAGCTTGATCGCGGCCCTGGCGACGCTGGAGAGCGAGGGCACCGACAGCGACGGGGACGGCGTCGGGGACATCGACGAGCTCCTCGACGGCACAGACCCCAATGGCACCGGAAGCGAGGTCGAGGCCCCCGCCTACGGCTGCGTGGGCTCAACCCGACCCGGAGGCCCGCTGGCTGGGGCGACGCTCTTGGCGATGCTGGCAGGGGTGCTCTTGCGTAGAAGGGGTTAGTCGCGGGTTTATCGCTCGGAGTGCTCGTGTCTTCTCGTATCTGGATCCCTTTCTTTCTGGGTTTTGCTGCACTGGGCTTGGCCTGTGGCGGTGGTGACGCGGAGACCGTGGACTCCTGGCTGATCCAGGGTGACGACACCAGCAGCAGCGGCGATGACACCAGCAGCGGTGGCGATGACACCGGCGGTGGAGATGACACCGGCGGCGGTGGCGGCGGTGACTACGAGGGCACAGCCTGGGAGCTGGACCTGCGCAGCGGCAGCATCGTCGAGCCGGAAGGAATGGGGGATCTGCTCGCCGGCTACATGGGCGAGGATCCTCTGCTCTTCGAGGTGCTCTCCCAGAGCGGCTCGGAGATGCGAATGCGCCTGGGTGGCAGCGAGGGTAGCGAGCAGGATTTCTGTGCGCAGACGGAAGAGGCCACCACCGAGTGGAACGGTGCCGTCGTGCGCTACGCCTCCTCGAGCCAAGAGCGATTCTTCGAAGGCAGCGTCGTGCGAATGGAGGACGTGCTTGTCACCGCCAATCCTGGCCAGGACCTCTGGCGCAATGTGCGCGTGCAGGCCAGCGTCGACACGCGCTCGATGGTCGACTTGGTGGAAGAGGGTGGCCCGCCCAACACCATCTGTGAGCTGGTGCAGGGCTTTGGGGTGGCCTGTGAGGAGTGCAACGACGGAAAGGTCTTCTGTCTGCCCCTGGTCATCGAAGATGCAGAAGCTGTGCCCTACAGCCCGGGCGTGGAGCGCATCGGCTCGGACTGTCCGGACTGCGGGGATGAGGAGTGCGTGCCCATGAGCTGCACCGTGGGCCTAGGGGGCCAGGGCAGCCTGGCGGTCTTGGGTCTGCTGGGCTTGTTGGTGCTGCGCCGCCGCAAGGACTGAGCGCGACTGCTGGCATAGCTGGACACCGGCGTTAGACTCTGACTGAATGGTCATTCAGTTTGGAGTCGCCCATGGCTGACAGCCCCTATCCGCACCTGCTCGAGCCCCTACAGGTCGGCTCCATCACCCTCAAGAACCGTGTGCTTATGGGCTCCATGCACGTGGGCCTGGAAGAGGACTGGAGCTACGAGAAGATGGGCGCCTACTTCGCTGAGCGGGCCAAGGGCGGCGTTGGCCTGATGGTGACTGGAGGCATCGCGCCCAACCGACAGGGCTGGCTCAAGCCCTTCGCGGCCAAGATGAGCAACCAGATTGAGGTGCGCCGTCACCGCACCCTCACCGATGCCGTGCACGCTGCCGACGGCCGCATCGCCATGCAGATCCTGCACGCCGGTCGCTACGGCTACCACCCCATCAGCGCCGCCCCCAGCGCCATCAAGTCGCCCATCACGCCCTTTGGGCCCTTCGCTCTGAGCGGGCGCGGTGTCGAGAACACCATCGACAACTTCGTGAGGTGCGCCCAGCTGGCCCAAGACGCCGGCTACGACGGCGTGGAGATCATGGGCAGCGAGGGCTACCTGATCAACCAGTTCATCGTGCGCCACACCAACAAGCGCACCGACAAGTGGGGGGGCGAGTACGAGGCGCGCATCCAGTTTCCTCTGGAGATCGTGCGCCGCACACGGGCCGCCGTGGGCCCGGACTTTGTGCTCATCTTCCGCCTCTCCCTGCTGGACCTGATCCCCGACGGCAGCACCTGGGAGGAGGTGGTGATGCTGGCCAAGGCGCTGGAAGAGGCCGGCGTTTCCATCCTCAACACCGGCATTGGTTGGCACGAGGCACGGGTTCCGACCATCGCCACCATGGTGCCCCGCGGCGCCTTTACCTGGGTCACCCGCAAGCTCAAGGGCGAGGTGAGCGTGCCCTTGGTGACCTCGAACCGGATCAACACCCCAGAGGTGGCCGAGGAGATCCTGGCCCGTGGCGACGCCGACATGGTCTCCATGGCCCGACCCTTGCTCGCTGACCCCGACTTTGTGAACAAGGCGGCGGCGGGCAAGTCCCAGAGCATCAACACCTGCATTGGCTGCAATCAGGCGTGTTTGGACCACATCTTCTCCAACAAGCGGGCCTCCTGTCTGGTGAACCCAAGGGCTTGTTTTGAGACGGAGCTGCCCAAGCCCACCGCGCCTCGTGGGCTCAAGGTCGCTGTGGTCGGAGCCGGCCCAGGTGGACTGAGCGCCGCCTGCGAGGCCAGTGAGATGGGTCACCAGGTCACCCTCTTCGATGCACAGACGGAGATCGGCGGGCAGTTCAACCTGGCCAAGCAGATCCCCGGAAAGGAAGAGTTCTACGAGACCCTGCGCTACTTCAAGGGACGTCTGGCCGACGCCAAGGTGGATGTGAAGCTGGGGCAGATGGTGGGCCTGGAGGAGCTCAAGGGCTTTGATGCGGTGGTCTTGGCCACTGGGGTCAAGCCCCGTGAGCTGCGCTTTGACGGGGCGGATCACCCCAAGATGCTCTCCTACGTAGACGTGCTCCAAGGCGCAGAGGTCGGCGAGAAGGTGGCCATCATTGGGGCCGGCGGCATTGGCTTTGATGTGGCGGAGTTCCTGACCCACGTGGACCATGGGGAGGGCCCCAACCTGCAGGACTTCCTCTCCGAGTGGGGCATTGACGAGAGCCACCAGACCCGCGGTGGTCTGGTGCCGGCCAAGCAGGCCAGCAGTCCGCGAGAGGTCACTCTGATGCAGCGCCGCAAGGGCAAACTGGGTGCCGGTCTGGGCAAGACCACCGGCTGGATCCACAGGGCGCAGCTCAAGAAGCGTGGGGTCACCATGCTGGCGGAGGTGGCCTACGAAAAGGTGGACGATGCCGGTCTGCACATCAAGGTGGCCGGCGAGCCCCAGGTGCTGGACGTGGACCACGTTGTGGTGTGCGCAGGCCAGACCAGCTTCGTGCCCTTGCAGGAGCCCCTGCAGGCTGCAGGTGTGAAGGTGAAGGTGATTGGCGGGGCCAAGCTTGCGGCAGAGCTGGACGCTCGGCGGGCCATCCGCGAGGGCATGGAGGCCGCCATCGCTCTGAGCCAGTAGCGGCCCAGAGCGACGCGCTCCGTTGTTCACGCTCAGGTCGTCTCTGGGGACTCAGTCCGCCTGGACCGAGTCGACCTTGCCCTGGCCCTTTCCGATGGCCTTCGCGCCGATTTTCTCGGCGTCCTCGGGGTAGCGCGCGTCCACGGTGACCGTGATGGTCACGGTGTGTGGGGTGGGCTCCTTGTCGGCCTCGAAGTGCGCCGTCAGGTCAGCGTCGAGCTCGGCTTCCACCTTGCCCATGGCCATGCCCTGGCTGTGCACGCCGTAGACCTTGCGGGGCTTGATCTCCACGCCGGGCAAGAAGGTGCCCTCGATGGCGATACCGGCCACGTCACCCACTTCGTAGGTGTTGGTCAGGTTGGCCACGATGGTGCGCTCGCCTTGGGCGGGGCTCTCGAAGGTGTAGATGAAGAGCTGATCGGTCTTCTCATGGGCGGACTTGGCTGTGACCTTCATCGCGTAGACGGGCATGGGGGTCTCCTTTGGCGGGCCCTATACCTCCTCATGGATGCCCTGGGTACACTGGCCTGGATTCGGAGCTGTCCCCATGTCCACCGTGCCGCCCCTCAACCCCACCATCGCGGCCATGCCCGGCTCCATCTACAGCGGGCTGACCCAGCGCTTGGCTGCCTTTGAGGGGGAGACCTACCCCCTGCACGTCGGGGACACCTTCATGGCGCCTCTGCCGGCCGCGCAGATGGAGGCCCAGCGGGAAGCCGATCATCCCGGCCTGCACCGCTACACCCCGCCCCAGGGCTTGCCGGCGTTGGTGGACGCGCTGACCGGCTCACTGCGCAGCAAGGGATTGGATGTGGAGCGCTCCGGCGTTCTCGTCACGGCCGGCGCCACGGCTGGCTTGGCGGCGGTGATGGGCGCTCTGCTTGTTCCCGGGGACGAGGTCATGATCTTGGCGCCTTTCTGGCCCCTGATTCGCGGCCACGTGCGCTGCTTTGGCGGGGTGGCGGTGGAGGTGCCCTTCTATGACCGGGTGCACAGCATCGAGATGGCACTCTTGGCGTTGGACGAGCGTTTTACTGGACGCACCAGGGCGCTCTACGTGTCCTCGCCGAGCAACCCGACTGGACGTGTGTTGCCGGGAGACTGGCTGCAGGCCATCGCCCAGTGGGCCCGTGCCAAGGGGATCTGGCTGATCTCCGATGAGACCTACGAGCACTACGTCTTCCAAGGCGAGCACCACCACGTGGCCCGCTTCGCGCCCGAGCGCACCATCACCGCCTTTTCCTTCTCCAAGGCCTACGGCATGGCTGGGAACCGGGTGGGCTATCTGGCCGGTCCAGCCAGCGTAATTGGCCAGATCCAGAAGGTGAGCACCCACACCTTCTACTGTGCGCCCAGAGCCGGTCAGGCAGCCGCGCTGGTGGCACTGGAGCAGGGAGATGACTGGATTGCCCATGCCAAGAGCCAGTACCAGGACTCCGGAAATCGGGTCGCCGCGGTACTTGGGTTGCCGGAACCCCAAGGCAGCACCTTCCTGTTCTTGAACCTGGAGGGACGCCTTCCTAAAGGCGTAAACGGCTTGCTCTCCGACCTGGTGGAGCACGGTGTATTGATGGCCCCAGGCCCCAGCTTTGGCCAGGACTACAAGCACTGGGTGCGCCTGTGCTTCTCCTCGGTCACCCCGGAGCAGGCCGAGCGGGCCGCGCACATCGTCAAGGGTGCTTTGGGCTGAAAACCCCCAACCTTCGCGGTAGAGTCAGGGCATGCTGATCACCCTGCTCCTCGCCTGCGGCGCCGACATCAAAGGCCCCCTTCAGACCACCCTGCTGACCAGCCAAGGCATGGCGCCGGACCGGGTCACCGCCAGCATGTGGCTGCGGGACGCCGATGGCCGGGGCGTGGATGATTGGGACGTGGGGGAGCTCAGCTTGGTTGAGGCTGGAGAAGATGTCTCTCCGATGTGGCTCTCCGCGCAAGAGATGCAGGTTCAAGCAACCATTTGGGTTCTGGTGGACGTAAGCGAGGACGGTGATCTGGAGGCCGCGCGCGCCGTGCTTCAGGCCATCGCCGATGCCCGCCTTCCACAGCAGCCCATGGGCATCTTGAGCTTCGCCGACAGCATGTCTGTGGAGCAGCCGGTGAGCACCGATGGGGACGCCATCCAGAGCAGCATTGATGCTCTGGCAGCTCAGGGCCCCACCACCAACCTGCGCGGCGCAGTGCTGGCCGCCTTTGGGGAGTGGGAGGACCAGACGGACGCCACCTTGGCCCTGGTGCGCGGCACTCTGCTCGTGATCAGCGATGGCGGGACGGGGCCGGATGTCACCACGCAGGAGGAGCTGGACGCAGCGACTCTGGACCGCGCCATCATCGGTGTGGACTTGGGTGCAGGCAAGGCCATCTCGGCTGTTGCCACCGCTGGCGTGGCGGAAGACGCTGCGGGTGCCGTGGAGCTGCTGGAGCGCGCCCAAGGCAGCGTGATCTACGCAACCTGGTGCACCGATGCCCGCGAGGGCTTGGTGGACTTGGAGATGAACTTTAGGCGCGGTCGTCTGCGTGGGAGCATCGCCACCGGTGTGGACGCGGGGGCCTTGCGTGACAGCGTCGCCCTAGAGAGCACCACGCCCATTCCTGAGCCCATCCGGGACCTGAACGGGGTCATTTTGGGGGACTGGCTGGTGGTCGGCGGAGGTGACGCCGACGGCAGCGTATACAGCGCGCCGATTCGTCCCGACGGCCGCTTGGGCAGCTTCCGGGCGGGGGCCAACATCCCCAGCGGAGAGAACACGCGGGTGCATGGTCTGGGAGACAAGGTCTACGCCGTCAACGGCGATCAAGCCTGGGTGGCCTCGTTTGCGGACGGGCTGGTGGGCAGCTGGAGCGAGACGGAGAGCCCGGGCTACGCCAATGTGATGCGCTCCGATGGAGAGACCCTCTACAGCATCTCCCGTCAGCGGGCCTATCAAGTGCAGGCCGGCGGAGAGCTGAGCGGCTGGAGCACCAGCGCGGACATTCCGGAGGGTGGGCTGGATCAGGCCGTGAGCGGCGGAATCGCCGGGGGCTACCTCTACGCCATCGGTTCCTGGCGCAGTGGTCCGGACCAAGCCTGGCAGAGCCGAGGCTGGGTGGCGGACGCTGCAGACCCCTCTTCTTGGACCGAGCTGGCTCTGCCCGGGGGCTACCTGGGTACCTGGCTGGGGGCTGCCGACGATGGGGAGCGTCTGGTGATCTTCCCCGGCTCAGATGCCGACGCGCGCACCATCTGGGTGGGCACGCCGGATGCAGGCGGACAGCTGGCTTGGACCGAGGGCGGCACGCTCGCCGTTGAGCGCAACGCCTTCTCGGTCGCGGTGGACACCCAAGGCCGCATCTACCTGCACGGTGGTGAGGCAGAGGGGACCTTGAGTGAGGCCGGCGTCGTCGGTCAGGTCTCCGGGGAGAGTTTGGCCCTGACCTGCGAGTAGGGCTGGATCAACTCAGGGTGCGCACTCGGGGTCTTCGGCCGCCGCAGCCTGCAAGAAGATCTCTTGGTAGCTCTCGTTCAACTTGGGTACTGCTCCGCTCCGGACCATGCAGTTGTCCAGTGCCAGAGAGTTGTGTGCCGTGCATCCCGCCGGCTGTCCGGAGGTGACGTACACCCGGTGGTCTCCGGCGGTCATGGGCCAAGGGCCACCGCCGCCGAGGTTGAGCGCGGTCTGCCCATTTGGCACCCCCAGATCGTCCCATTGCGCCGTCTTGTCGTTGTTGTTGACGTGGTGTACGGCGAACCAGAGGTCAGGGTCGGTCTCGTGGGTGGCCGTGAGCCAGTCGCCAACAGCACCAGGGCCATCGAGCATCACCACGCCGCCTACATCCCGCATCGAGCCGAGCTGGGCTGCGTAAGCGGCGCCTTGGGAGAAGCCTGCGAATAGGAAGTTGCACCAGTCCGCGTCGTTGTAGGGGTCGGCCACGTCGATGTCGTTGAGGTAGTCATCCCATCCGTGGGTTGGGTTGGCCGCGTCCAGCTGGGTGAGCACGTCGACCAGTCGGGCATGCACTGTGTCCTGGTCATCCATGTTGTGATTGCTCAGCGCGACCCCGGAGCCGCTTCCGAAGAGCACCCGCTCTCCCAGGTCGCCGTGGCATGCGGTGTCGCCGAAGTGGTGGGTGTTGCAGAAGGCTCCGATCTGGCCGTTTCCTGCACCGTCTTCCTGGTTGGAATCGTAGCTGAGCACGATGACCCGGAAGCCTGCGTTGGCTGCGATCTGGGCCACCCAGTCGTGGTCCCTCGCCTCGTTCTTGGTGCCCGGTAGGAAGACCAAAAGCCGGTCCTCGGCGGCGGTCCCCGGGTTTGGGACCCAGACATGGTGATCCGCGTCGTGCCCGCCAGAGGTGCACTGCCGCTCAACGGCGGTGGTCACGCCGTTGTTGGTGCAGCTTGGAGAGAAGGTGCCGTAGGCGGTGGCGGCCTGGGCGGAGGCAAGACCAAAAAGAGCAAGAAGCATGTGGTGTTTCCTTGGTTAAGGCCGCCTGTGTGCGGCCTGTAAACAAGGTAGTGGACCGAGGTACTTCAGAGGGTCACAAGGTCATCACAGCTCGTGGAGCGCCATTTGAGTTGGCGCCGATCTACGCGTTGCCTCTTTCCATCTGTGCTCCTCCAAGAATGGGTAGGGAAACGGGCCGAAAGCCTACTCATGAAGCCGGCTTTCGCAGTGGGACTCCAATGAGGTCTGCTAAGGTCGTCTCAGGGACAAATTCTGCGGATGCATCACCCGACCCGTCCGTGTTGGTCCATAAGGAAATCATGCGTCATCGTTCTCTGCTCGTCATCGCTCTGCTCTTCTCTGCCTGCTCTAAGGACCAGGATACGGCGGTTGATAGTCAGCCTCTCGCGGAAAATATTGTTCCGCAGTGCACTTTCCTTACTCCAGACAGCAACAGCTCGGTGGACGAGGGGGTCGAGGTGGTCTTCTCAGGGACGGTGTGGGACGAGGACGGGTCCACGGACGAACTTTTGGTCACGCTGAGCAGCGACTTGGACGGTGAATTGGCCGGGCTGACCACCAATGACGCGGGGGACTGGACGCTCACCAGCTCCACGCTCGGCGTTGGCACGCACCAGCTCACCTTGGACGTCGTAGACGACGACGGCGGGCTGTGTGAGGCGGAGATCCTCTTCACCATCGGCAATCCGCCATCGGTCGCAATCATCGCCCCGGAGCTGGACGCTAGCTTCGGCACCAATGGGCCAGTGCAGTTCGATGCTCTGGTCTCAGATGACGTAGACAGCCCGGAGACGCTGCTTCTGGTTTGGGAACACGCTGACTTGGGTGTGTTTGATGAGACTTTTGCGCTTGAAGACGGCAGTGCGCAAGTTGAGCTGCCTGACTTGGAACCTGGCGCGCATGCCGTGACCTTGACGGTGACCGACAGTCAGGGCTTCTACGCCGTGGCCAGTGTCGACTTCCTGGTGAACGCGACCCCATCGGCCCCTGGCGTGAGCATTGACCCCTCTGACCCCTCGAGCTCAGAGCTGCTCTCCGCTGTTCTGACGGATGCAACAGACGGTGAAGATGACGCGCTCACCTATACCTATCTCTGGTTGGTTGACGGCACGGAGACCGAGTTCACAACGTCCACAATCGACGCTGACCAGACGCTGCGAGACGAGGTCTGGACTGTGCAAGTGGCGGCCTCGGACGGGATCTCTACCGGTGAGTCGGCCCAAGCTCAGGTGACCATTGGAAACAGCGTGCCGGAGATCACCACGGTCACGGTCTCCCCAGACCCAGCGGCGGCGAGCGACTCGATCACCTGTGCCCACAGCGGCTGGTTCGATCCAGACGGGGACGCCGATGCGAGCGTCTATTCCTGGCAGCTGAACGGCACGATGGTTGGAGACGACAGCGACACCTTCGTTGGTGGGCATGTCGGCGGTGACGTTGTGACTTGCACCGTCACTCCAAACGACGGCTTTGAGGACGGAGCGGCCGTTGCCGCCAGCATCACCGTCGGAAACACAGCGCCGGTGTTGGCAGACGCGACCCTGAGCCCAGGTACCGCGTACGAGGCTTCTACGTTGACCTGCACGCCAGGGGCGAGCTCGGACGTGGATGGAGATGCAGTCACCTTCACGACGGCTTGGACCGTAGCAGGCAGCGACCCGGGAGTCACCAGCACCACTCTGAGCGGTACCTACTTTGACAGCGGCGATGCGGTGAGCTGCACCGTCACGCCCACGGACGGCAGCGATGCCGGTGCAGCTGTGGTCAGCAACTCTGTGAGCATCTCGAATACGGCACCAGTGATGGGCAGCGTCAGCTTGAGCCCAAGCGAAGTCCGCGAAGGGGACACGCTCACCTGCAGCGGCGTGGGGACGGATATCGACGGAGACAGCCTGTCCTATGCATACAGCTGGACGGTAGATGGGAGCGACCCTGGGGTCAGCACCAGCACCATCAGCAGCGACTACTTCAACAGCGGTGACGCCATTGTTTGTACGCTCACAGTGAGCGATGGGAGCGAGACCGACAGCGCTAGCTCGAGCTTGGTCGCCTCCAACACTGCGCCCACGATGGTGAGCGTGACGCTCAGCCCCAGCACGGTGTACGAGTCGAGCACTGTACTGTGCACGCCCACGTCCGCTGACGTGGACGGCGATTCGGTCTCCTACAGCTACGTGTGGACCGTTGGTGGCAGCACGGTCAGTGAGACCTCAAGCGAACTCACTGGCACAGACTTTGATCGAGGGGACGAGCTGGTTTGCATTGTGACGCCGACGGATGGAAGTGACGCCGGCTCCTCTCTTTCGTCCACCGGTCTCACGGTATCGAACACCGCGCCGGTGGTCTCCAGCGTCTCGATCAGCCCAAGCTCCGGGACGGAGTCGACCATCTTCAGCTGCTCGATCAGCGGAAGCGATGTGGACGGCGACGCGCTCAGCTCCAGCTACCAGTGGACCGTCAACGGCAGCAGTGTGTCCACGGCGAGCACCCTCTCGGGCACCTACTTTGGCAGCGGGGATGCCGTCATCTGTATCGGCACGCTCAGCGATGGGAGCCAGAGCGCATCCAGCTCAAGCTCGAGCGTCACCATTCAAAACACGGCACCAACCATGACCTCGGTGACGCTCACCCCGAGCTCCGCGACAGAGGGCAGTACCCTCTCCTGCACGCCCAGTGCGGCGGATGTGGATGGTGACACGGTCGGCTTTACCTATGCATGGGTCGTGGATGGTTCGGGCATCTCGCCGACCAGCGCCACGCTCACAGGCACCTACTTTGGGCGGGGCGAGGCGGTCTATTGCAGCGTGACCCCTTCGGATGGCACCGACAGTGGCAGCCCGCTCAGCTCCAGCTCGGTCACCATCTCCAACACAGCACCTAGCGTCGGCACTCCGAGCATCAGCCCGAGCACGGCCTACGAGGCCACCACGCTCACCTGCGTCCCCGGAACGACCAGCGACGTCGACGGCGACTCTGTGAGCTTGAGCTACGCATGGACGGTCGGGAGCAGCACGGTCAGCACGGCCACCACGCTGACGGGCACGGACTTTGACAAGGGTGATGCAGTGCTCTGCACCACCACGCCCTCTGACGGCTCCCTCAGCGGGACGGCCGTGAGCTCCAGCAGCCTGACCATCAGCAACACCGCGCCGAGCGATCCCTCAGGCATCACCATCTCCCCGAGCGCTCCGACATCGGGCGACGACTTGTTCTGCGATGTCGGCACGCTTGGTACGGATGTTGACGGCGACAGCGTGAGCCACGACATCGTGTGGACGCTGGACAGTACAACTTGGACCGGGTCGACAAGGACCGACACCCATGCTGGTGACACCATCAGCGCCACGGATGTCTCCGGAGATGATGTCTGGGCATGTCATGTCAGTGCCTACGATGGCTCGGAGTACAGCGGTCAAGTCAGCTCGAGTTCGGTGGTCGTCACGCCAGAGACCACCGTCTACAATATCGAGGTGGCCGAGCTGAACAACCAGGGGTCCACCTGCTCAACCGTTACTGGAGATTCCTACTACAACGGCTGCTCTGGGGACTGGGGCTTTACCTGGACCGACACCTACGGCGTCACGCCGGTCGATGTCCAGGTCGAGCTCTACAACGGCATCTACTGCTCTGGGAGCACATCCAAGAGCCCCGATTTGAACGGGGTCTCTGCGGGGTCTTTCTCCCTCACTGGAGGCAGCTGTAGCTGCAACCCGAGCACCTCCGTCAATACCTGGGTTCTGACGGATATCTCAGGCTATAACGCAGGTGGTTCCAATACTTTCACTATTGATGATGGTGGCAGTTGTGAAGGGCTTTCTATCAATACGAGCTGGGGAGCTGGAGTCTACGCGCGGGTGACGGTCAGCTACTGAGGCCGTCTACACCGCAGGTTCGGTCAGGCTGGGCGCGCTCACTTCGTTGATCTTGCGCTCTCCCTGTCCCACCCGGTCAATGAGCTCGTCGAGTAGGTCGAAGAGCATCTGATTGTCCCGGGGAACGTGCCCGTTCAGAGCCGCTTGGTAGACCGGCAGCTTGGAGAGCCACTCCACCACCGAGGCCTGGCTCAGCTCCGGCACAAAGTCGCCGTAGCCCAAGGAGTCTAAGTAGCGGGCGTTGAGCTGCTGCTCGTACTGCCCCTCCAGAGGCACGCAGAGCATGGGCACCTGCAGCTGGACCGCCTCGCCCATCAGGGAGAAGCCTCCGCCTGCGATGACGCCGCGGGCGGTGCGCAGATCGTCGATGAATCCCTGCTCAGAGAAGGCGCGCAGAGTGCAGTTTCCGATGACCTCGTCGCGGTTCAAACCGTAGATGCGAAAAGGCAAATCCAGCTTCTGGAGGATGGGCAGCAGGGCCGAGTTGGAGTCCGCCGTCTGGTACACCAAGACATGCTCGCCAGGCTCCCGCTTTGCGGCCAGGACCTCTGGACGCAGGATGGGCGGGACCAGGGTCGTGCGCTTCTTTCGAATGGGCGGCGCGAAGAAGGTGGTCACCAGGTAGTGGTCGCAGCGGGGCAGCTTGGCCTTGACTGCCAGACGGGCCAAACGGAAGTCCATGCACTTGTTGTTGCTGGCGTGGCGGCTGTGGCTGCAGCGGTTGAGGATCTGCATGTTGTCCAGGCTGATGACCGGGACCTTGTGGCGGCGCGCGTAGGCGTGGCTCCAGCTCTCAAAGTCGGAGATGACCAGCTCGGGGTGGTAGTCGCCCAGGTGCTGCTGGTAGGCCGAGAGGTTCTCGATCCAGCCGCTGCGGGCGCCCTCCAGGTTGGAGACCAAGGAGCGCAGCTTCTTGACCCGGTTGTCGGCGTAGAGCATGTGCAGGCCGGCGATCTTGTCGATGCGCAGCCCAGGGCGCTCTCCGAGACGCTCGGTCAGGAAGGTGTGGGCCCGGTTGGAGACCACGACACGGACCTGATGGCCGGCCGAGAGCAGGTGTTCAATGACCACACGAGAGCGGGTCGCGTGACCCATACCCTCACCGACGACGCCGTAGAGAATTCGCATGGCGTGGAGGGTAGCAGTCGGAGCGGAGCTCAACTTGTCTGATAATCAGCTCAATCGATTGCGCTGATTATCAGACAAGTAGATTCATCTGATGATCAGCCCACCCTCAAAAACCAAGCCCCAGGCTCTCCAGCAGCACCTGCCCACGCGGTGTCGCCTCCTTGTAGCCGAGCTCGACCAGGACCTCTCCGGCCGGTCCGTCGTGGATCGTCGCCAGATCCTGGGCATCCAGGGTTCGCTTCCAGACGCTGTTGGCCTGGTCGTGCACCGGCTGGGCCACATCGTGGCTGCTGGTCTCCATCGCCGGCAGCTCTTGGGGGGCTGTGTGGTGGGCCAGAACGGCGGGGTCCCAAGGCTCATTGAGCCAGGCCAGAACCGCACGCATGGCGGCCTCGGGCTTGGAGACCAGGTCCTCGTAGCGCAGCTCGAGATAGCGCTCAGGTCCGGGAGACTGGGCTCGGATCTGCTTGATGTTCTCCGCCCAGTACAGCGCCGCCTTGTCCACGCTCTCGCAGTACCAGAGGGACTTGCCGGTCTTGGGATTGCACCAGTTCACCTTCATCAGGCTGTTGACCACCGCGCGGCCGTCTCGGATGACGTGGATGAAGCGGGCGCGGGGATGGATGCGCGCCAAAGAGCGCATGTGAAGTAGGTTTCCAGGCGTCTTCTCCGCCACGCGTGGGAATCCCTGACCCCACTCGCTGAGCAGCTGATCGGTGAAGGCCGCCGCAGCCCGGTCCAGCATCTCGGAGCTCACCCCGGCTTGGTGGGTGGCCTGGCGGTCCCAACGGTCTCGGATGTTGGCCAGGTCCCGGACGACCTTGGTCTCTGGGCCGGCGTAGATGCGCCCGTGGGCGTTGAGCATGGCGCGGAACAAGGTGGTGCCCGAGCGCGGGCAGCCGCCGATGAAGATCCAGTCTTTGGCCGTGTCCGGGGCGTCGAATCCCAGCGCTGTGGCGGTCTGTTGGGCCAAGGCGACCCAATCGGGTGCGGAGGCCTGGGCTCGGGGGGAGAGCAAGCGCTCCACGATGCCGCTCTGTCCACAGGCCAGCAGATTGGAGACCAGCACCACAGGGTCTGAACCGGGAGCCGCATCCGAGGTCAGCATCCCGCCGGCCGCCATCGCCAGCAGCCACGGGGAGGCGTCGCCCTGAGCGGTGGGCTCGCCGGCGTAGCAGCTCAGACGCACCATTAGGGACCCATCCAAGACTCCTTGATCGTGGCTGGCTTGGATCAACTGAGGCAGGCTGTCCAGGTCGCCCAAGGCCTCGGCGCAGAGAGCGCCCAGGTGCCAGACGCCCAGAGGAGGAGCCTCCTGGGCCATGAGTGGGGCCAAGGTCTGCGCTGCCTGGGCGGGGTCGCCTGCGTTGAGGTGGGCGCGGGCTTGGTCCAGTACATCGGTGGGCTGGGTCACAAAGAGCTCCTGTGGTGGCCTCGCATCGGTCGCAGCCTCCAAGACTTTAGGTCCTCAAGATCTGGGGTCGATGCACCGAAGCGAGGATGCAAAGGAGTGCTCGAATGCTGGCACGCATCTACCCACGGCTGACCCAAGGTGGCGCCGAGACCGAAATCCTGCACTTGCTCCAGGCTTGGCCCGGGACCCGCATGATCGTGACCCACGATGCGGGAACCCGCGCGGACCAAGCTCGGGTTTGGTCCGATCTGCGCCTCTTGGCCCCCGCGGACCGCTGGCGGCAGCTCTGTGAGGAGCTCGAAGAGGTGCACACCGCGCACCTGCACTGCATCAACCACCACCTGGGCTTTGCCCTGATGGCCCAGATCGCAGGTGTCTCCCGCATCATGCAGACCGTTCACAACGCCATGGCGCCGGCCTCAGAGGCCCTGGTGGACCACCAGATCGTGCCCAGCCACGCGGTTGCATCGCTTCAAGACGAGGCCATCCTGAGCGCTGTTGTGCCCAGCGGTGTGCACGTTCCCAAGCGTCTGATCCCCTTCAACCCCTGGCACCGGGCGCACCGTCGTCCCCGCTTGGTTGAGATCCGTCGGCCCGGCAAGGAGATGGCCTTCGAGCTTGATGAGCTGGTCGCCTCGGGTGCGGTGGGCGAGGTCGAGCTCTGGGTGATCGGTGTGGAAGGGCGCAGCTGCGGGCGCGTCCGCTACTTTGGGGAGATCAAGGATCCAAGTCGACTTCTCTCCCGTTGTGATGTGCTGGTTCACGCCTCGGCCACCGAGAGCTACGGGCGCACCCCGCGCGAGGCCATGGCATCTGGGGTCATCCCCGCGGTCACCGCGCTCCCGGCCTTCTTGGAGGCCTTTGACGAGCAGGACGTCGCCTTCTTGCCCATGGACCCCTATGGCGCTGCTCAGGCCCTGAGAGACCTGGTGGCCCGGCTCGCGGACTCACCTGAGGACCACGCCTCGTGGAGGCTGCGAAACCACACCCGCGTGGCCACCCTGGGCTCCGTTCCAGTGATGGTCGAGGCCCACAAGCGCTGGTACAGCTGGGCGCCCATTCGGGACCGGCTGATCCGACCCGAGGAGCTGAGCGACCCCCTGGCCACCGCCTCCCGAATCGGCCGCATCGTGGACGGTCAGGCGCCTGAGCCGCTCGGCGACTTGGATCCAGCGGAGCAAGCCCTGAGTCTGTGGCTTCTGGCCCATGAGGGACGCCTGCCCATCGCCCAAATCCTTCCAGCCCTTGAGAAGGCCAACACGCTGCTGCCAGAGCGCTTCGTCGTCCTGCGTGACCTGGGTGCAGCGCGCCTAGAAGCGGGGGATGCGCAGGGCGCATTGGCGGTGCTGGAGCAGGCGTTGAAGACCCGGCCGGCCTCTCGCATCACCCACATGCTGCATGTGCAGGCCACCTTTGCGGCTTCCGGTCCAAAACTGGCGTTGGTCGCCGCCGAGGAAGGGGTCCTGGCGACGGGCGGAGGAGAGCTCTGGCAGGTGGGGGAGAAGCTGAGAGCGGCGGCTTGACTCTGTATTGGTAATGACTGGCTTGCGTACGCTGTAGGACTGAGGGAGCCGGGCGTGAAAGAACTTGTCCACTTCACACGTCCTTGACCTGTCCCTGGAGTGCCGATGTCCCCTTTGATGCTTGTCCTGAGTCTGTCCTCGACTGCGCATGCCAGTGAGAGTTTCTGTGCGGCGCTGAAGGGCAGCTCCAGCAGCACGGCGGCCCTGGAGCGTGCGCTGGAGGCGGGCGCGGACCCGAACCAGCAGTGCTCCTACCAGATCAACCACGTGCCTGACGCGATGTTCATCGCCAGCATCATCATCTTGCCCTTGCTGCCTCTGGCGATTCTGGCGGACCGGCCCCACAACCCGCCGGCCTTGAGCATCGCCATCTTGCGGGGCCGACCTGCCTATGTCGAGGTCCTGCTGGAGCACGGCGCGGACCCGATGAAGCCCTCGGGCAAGCGCGCCCCTGCGCCGCTCCCCCTGGCCATCGGCAAGGACTTGAGTCGGGGAGGGACGCGCTACACCGGGCTGCTCTTGGCGGACGTAGAGGAGATTCCCTCCAGGCTCTTGGTGTACTCGGAGAGCCTGGACCAGCTCTTGGACAATCCGGCTCTCTGGCGCTTGCTGGTGGCGCGGGGGTTGGACCCGCGTGGCTACGACGACCATGGCCAAACCTGGATGACGCGCGCTCTGAGCCGTGGAGACATGGCGGCGGTTCGTTTCTTGATTGCCGAGGATGTACCGAAGGACTCGGGGGACATTCTGCTCCAGGCCAGCCTGCGCTACAGCAAGGGCACAGCCCCCCTTCGCTGGGTGTTGGCCCAAGAGGACATCAAGCTGGACCTGAACAGGGGACTGCAGCTGGCGGCCAGCCAAGAGCACGCCGCAGCCTTTGCGCTCCTGCGGGAGGAAGGGGCGCGCTTTCCAGCCGATGGCTTGGGCGCGGCGGTGGACTCTGGTCGAGCAGACTGGGTGGGTCTGGCGCTGGCGGATGGGGTGCGTCTGGAGAGCGACACTCCGGTCTCGCTCGGGGAGCGCGCAGTGATTGCGGGAAGCACCCAGTCGGTCCAGGTCTTGCTCGACAACGGGGTGTCCTGGACGACGGGAAAGACCCCCATGAGCGCCCTTGAAGAGGGGGATCTTCGCCGCATTGATCTGGCCATTTCCATGGGCTGGCAACCCGATGCTGTGGACCTTGAGCTGGCCTGTCAGGAGGGCTCAACGGCCTTCATCCAGGGCCTCATCGCCCGGGGAGCCCCCCTCGCTCCAGAGGCCTTGGGGTCGGCGGCGGAGGCGAACAACGCTCCGGTCGTGCGCCTGCTCTTGAAGGAGGGCCTGGAGTTCCCGGACTCCGCGCTCCCAGCCATCATCTCGGCGCGTCGAATGGACTGGTTAAAGCTGGCGATCGAACAGGGGGCGAGCTTCGAAGCTGTGGATGTCGGAGGAGACGCAGCGGCACAAGCGGTGGCTTGGGGGGACCCGGAGGTCGTGGCCTTGCTCAAGGAGGCTGGGGCACAGATGCCTGCGGATTGGAGTCCCACGTCCCTGCTTTGGAATGAGGATCTGAGGCGCTTGGATCTGGCCATTGAGCTTGGCTATGAGCTGAGCGAGCGCGAGGTCAACACGGCGGTCTGGAACCACGACGTGGCCTTGCTTCAGGCCCTGTTGGAGCGCGGCGCGCCCCCCAGTGGGCAGGCCTTGATGACCGCTCTGCGCAACGAGGAGCCGGAGCTTGTGCAGCTGCTCCTCGAGGCGGGCGCACCCTTCCCCAAGGACAGCCTGAGCGCGCTGATCCAGTTTGGGGATCTGGCCCTGGTAGAACGCGCCCTGGAGCAAGGGGTGAGCCTGGAGGACTGGGGGGGAAGTCCGTCCAGACGGCCGGCTGAGATGGCCGCGATGGTGGGGGACGAGGCCATGTGGACCACCCTGCTCTCCGCCGGCGTTCGTTGGCACGACTGGGATGAGTTGGACGAGGTTCTTGCGCTGAATGACCCGGCTCGCTTGGGGGCAGCCTTGGACTTTGGGGCCGAGCTCCCCGACGAGACCCTCGAGGGCATCGTGGCCTCGGCTTCGGAAGATGGGCTGGCCATGCTGCAAGCGCTTCAGCCCCGTCTGGACCCGACAGAGGGTGGGCGGGTGGTACTCCGGCTCTATACCGAGGACCCGGAGCTTGCCGGACAGCTGGGCGCGAGCAAGCCTCAGCTGAATCAGGCGCTGGTGGCCTCGCTCAGTCCCAAGGATTCAAGTCCTAGAAGCTGGCTCTTGGAGCAAGGGGCGCGCTACCCATCGGACTGTTTGACCCAGGCGGCGGCCCTGGCGGATCTGGCCACGCTGGCGCAGGTTTTGGAGCAGGGGGACGTCCACGGGACGCCCTTCATGCGCTACCCGGACCCGGTCTGGGCGGCCATCTCTCGCGGTGAGCCTGCGATGGTGAGCCTGTTGGACAAGCACGGTGTGCGGCTCCCCCCGGAGAGCGACCTGGAGCCTTGGTGGCGCCTGGGTGGCCAGGTCAGCACCCTGGAGTTGGCGATCTCCGCTGGCGCTCAGCCAAGCGCCTTGGACGTGGAGATTGCTGCGCGCATGGGGAATCTGGATGCCTTGGACATTTTGGCCCAGCATCTGCACGACCCAGCAGACTGGAAGCCGCAGTGGCCCGCAGACCCCAAGGCCAACGAGCACGTGGCGCAGATCCAGGGGGAGAAGCGACGGGCACAGCGGGAGGCCAAGTGGGCTGCAAGGCGGAGTCGCGTCGGGTTGGCGCCGCGGACCCGGTGACGGCATCGCGCCCCTGAGCGCAAGGCCGCTCATCGCAATGGGCCTGAGCATGCGACATAGTTGAGGCATGCTTCCCCTGCTTCCCTTGCTGGTCTTCGGCTGTGTAGACCAAGCCGTGACCTGCGAGGCCGCTCCTGGAGATGGAGCCGGTGACCCTTACGCGTCAGGGCCCTACCGGGTTGAGACGAGCACCTTCAAGGTGGATGTCGCCTCCCGACGACGCAGTCGGCCGCTGGATCTCTACCTGCCCCAAGGGCGTGAGGATGCCCCTTTGGTGGTCTTCCACCACGGCTTTGCGGCCCCGCGCAGCCTGTACCACCGCACGGCCTGCCACATGGCTGGCTGGGGGCTGGCGACCGTCATGCCTCAATGGGACGAGAGCTTCGTCTTTAGCCAGGACCACAGCGAGCTGCGCGAGGACAGCTTGGCGCTCTTGCCAGCGCTCGAGATGCTGGAGACCTTGGACCAGGTCGACTTCGACAAGCTCGGCGTCGCTGGCCACAGCCGAGGCGGGAAGCAGGCGCTCTTCCATGCCTTGGACGAGGACCGGGTCCGCGCGGTATTCGCCATCGATCCGGTGGACAGCGGCTCCGGTAGAAGGCAACTACGAAGTACTCTTTGAGGCGTCCACTGCACCGACCACCCTCTGGACTCTGCCAGAGGCGGGGCACTCGGACTTTGCGGATCCCTGCGCCGAGGATCCAGAGGCCTGCGAGCCCTGCATCGCGGGTTCGGACCCTGGGCAGGCCCGAGCGGTCGCGGGGGCTTTGGCCGTGTCCTTCTTCCGCATGCACTTGGAGGGTGCGGAGGAGCAAGAGCAGTGGCTAACGGGGAGTGGTCTGCCAGAGGATGTGGTCCTCGATCAGCGCTGAACCGGGAGCCGGTTGAGCCACGGTCCTGGCGCGTAGATCTGCACGGGCTCATCTACGCCTTTGAGGCGGTGGTCTCCGCAGTGCTCCCAATCAGCGGGTGCGCGTGCCTTGAAGGCCGCGCTCGCCAAGACGCTCTGGCCCAAAGAGGAGCAGAGGCCCTCGATCCGTGCGGCCAAGTTGACCGCGGAGCCGATGACCGTGAAATCCAGGCGGCCCGGAGCACCGATGTTTCCGTAGTTGACGTCGCCGTAGTGCAGTCCGACGCCCACATCGGTGAACAGCAAACCCTTGGCCTCCCGGTCAACGCGCAGCTGCTCGATGCGTAGCCTCTGGTCCAAGGCTGCACGCAGGGCCGAGGCACAGGCAAGGTCTCCGTCACCCAGGAAGACCGCGAGCAGGCCATCACCAATGAACTTGAGGACTTGTCCGCCGTTGGCCTCGACCACCTCAACCGTGGTCTCGAAGACTTGGTTGAGCAGCTCTCGCAGCTCAGCGGGGGCCAAGTGTGTGGAGAGCCAGGTGAAGCGCCGCACGTCGGACATCCAGACCGCAGCCCGCAGCATCTCGCCGTCCCCCCGTTGCACGTCGCCTTGGAAGACGCGCTCACCGGCGTCGCGGCCCAGGTAGGTCTGCAGGAGCGCGGAGGTGACGAGGTCTTGGGCCAGGGGCTCGACGGCCGCCTCCAGGGCGTAGGTGGCGCTGCGCAAGAGCGCGAGATGGTCCGGGGTGAAGCCTTCGGGGTGATGGGTCGCGAAGGTGAAGGCGCCGACCCACTCTCCTCGGAAGTGGATGGAGAGGGCCAGGAAGTCGGTAAAGCCGCTGGCGAAGATCTCCTCGACATCCAGCATCCCATCGGCGCCTTTTGCGGCGGTCCTGCGCACCTCGTTGGCGCCTCGCTCCAGGCGGCGGACGGGGCTGTCGTTCTGACCTAGGCGCTGAAACTCGTCGAAGGAGAAGGCCAGGGTTCGCAGAGGGCTCTCAGGAAGCCAGATCCACGCCCAGGCCGCAGCCTGAGGGTGCAGCACGATGGTTCCGCAAAAGAGCCGGTGCAAAGGAATGCTTCGGCGGAGTCGGGCGGCGAGGGCCTCCAAGAGTTGGGGCACGGTGCCGCAGGTGCGGGCGTTCGTGAGCAGCCAGTACTGGAGGGTCTCGGGAGTGTCGGGGAGGGGGGGCATGGAACCTCTGTGGTCCTCGTATTGGGCGGGCCGCCTCAGGTCCATCGACATCCCCCTTGCACTCGCGAGGGCTCAGCCCTTGAAGGCCTTGTACGCCTCCAGAGCCCGCAGCCGCCCAGCCTTAAGCGCGATGATTGGCTCACTGGGGTAGGGCGCCGCGGGGTCCAAACCCCAGCTCCTCGGAGCGGCCCGGTAGAAGTCCTCGGCGTCCTGCTCCAAGCCGTCTTTCATCGGAAGAAAACGGGCTTGGTATTCACCCTTTGGGTCGAACTTCTTGGCTTGTCCCGCCGGATTGAAGACCCGAAAGTAGGGGGAGGCGTCGGGGCCACAGCCGGCGGCCCATTGCCAGCCCATGGCGTTGGAGGCTGGGTCCCAGTCCACCAGGCACTGGGCGAACCAGTCGGCGCCCACCTGCCAGTGGGTCATCAGGTGTTTGGTCAGGTACGAGGCCACCAGCATGCGCGCCCGGTTGTGCATGCGCCCAGTCACGTAGAGCTCCCGCATGGCGGCATCGACCATCGGCTCCCCGGTCTCCCCCCGTCGCCATTTCTCCGCGTCTGCGTTGTCGGGCCGCCAAGGAAAGTCTCGCCATGCCGGCCGCCAGGTGTCGTGCAGCAGTTCGGGGGTGTTGAAGGCCAGGTGCCAGGCAAAGTCACGCCAGACCAGCTCTTTGACGAAGGTCTCGGCGCCTGGGTTGCCTTGGCCCATCACCTCTCGGCCAGCGTGCCAGATGGTGCGCGCCGAGATCTCCCCGTAGCTCAGGTGCTCGGCCAGGCCGCTGGTTCCGTTTCGGTCCGGCCGGTCACGGTCCGTGGGGTAGGCCGCGCAGCGCTCGGAGAGGAACGCGTGCAGCCGCTCCAGCGCTCTGGCCTCGCCGATGGAGGCATGCTTGGCGATGATCTGAGCACCGCGGTTCATGTCCGCGGCGAGCCTCCAGGTGCGGAGCGCTTCACTCTCGGGCCAAGAGACAGGAGTTGGCAGCGCCTCTGGGGCCGGCAAGGGCGCCTTCAGGCTGCGCTCTCGCACCTTCTTCCAGAAGGGGGTGAAGACTTTGTAGGGGCCGCCGGTGCCGGTCTGCACGGTCCAGGGCTCAAAGAGCACAAAGCCCGTGAAGGAGGCGGCCTGCACGCCCTGCGCCTTGAGGGTGGCCTTGATCTTCTTGTCGCGTGCAATGCCCTGGGGCGTGTACTGCCTGGACCAGTGAACGGCTTGGGCGCCGGTGCTCTGAATCAGATCCTGGAGCACGGTCAATGCATCCCCAGAGCGCAGGATCAACCTGGAACCCACCCCTTGCAAGCGCTCCGAGAACGAGGCCAGTGCGCGCTCCAGTCGCCACTTGGGTGCGGCCCCCATTTGGGCGAACTCCGCATCCAGGATGAACACCGGAAGGATCGGCCGACCGGTCTGAATCGCTGCATGCAGCGCTGGGTGGTCTCCCAAGCGCAGGTCACGTCGCAGCCACAGAATCAAGGGGGAAGCAGGAATGTCAGGCTCCGTTTGTGGGCTCCGCGATGGCGGGTTCCACGACGTGGGACGCAAGCTTGGGAGGGCCTTCCACCTTCACGCGAAGGGCCCAGTGCCGTAGACCTCGGCGCTGCCAGAGCTTGCGTTCCACCGCGGGCCAGTCCCTACAAGCTGAAGTGGTTGAGCACCGCGGTGTCCATGTCCACGATCGCGAAGAGGTCGCGGTCGTTGACGGTGATGAGGTGCTCTCCGTCCGGCAGCACCCAGCCCTGGTTGTTGTTCAGAATGTTCTCGGCGTTTCCGCCATCCAAGCAGATCTCGGCGAAGGGGTGGTCCTCGTCGATGTTGCTGCAGCGTGACCACATCCAGGACTGCTCGGCACCCACGTCCACGGTGGCGAGCACGCCGCCTGCGACGTAGGGCGGCTCGATGCTGGTCAGGTGGTAGAGCTCCCGGCTCGGGTCCCACTGGAGCACGCCGGGCCAACCGACGGTCATCAGGCGCTCCCGGTCACCGGTCTCCCGGTCCACGCGCAGCAGGTTGTTGTTGTCCATCACCAGCAGCTCGCCGTTGATGTGGTTGATGGTCTCGACGGCCAGACCAAAGTCAAAGCCCCCGCCCACGCCATTCTCGTAGTCGTTGCCCGCCGAACCCGGGTTCATCGAGACCACCCGGCAGTCGCGACCGTCCGCCGAGACTTCGATCAATCCCACGCCGGGCATCGGGCTTCCGTTGCGGATGTTGCCGATGAAGAATGCGCCGTCCTCGGCCACCTCAAAGGCGCCTCCCTCCAGCATCAGTTGCAGAGGGCGGGGGTCGTCGGGGTTGCCGTTGTTGCAGATCCCGTAGGAGCTGTTGCCAGGGTTCTTCAGCTTGTGTTGCCAGATCATGGTGCGGTCGCCCGTGTCTGGATCCACCCGCCAGATCTCGTTGATCACGTCCTGACCGGAGATGGCGCTGTCGTATTCGCTCCCGTGGGCGTAGACGTAGAGCATGTCGTCTGGCCCCCGAAGCGCGTGGGTGGTCTCCAGCCAGAATGCGCCGCTGCCCACCTCGACCAGGCCCTTGTTGGGGTCTTGATAGACGCCGCTGACAATGCGGCGGTCGCCGGTCTCGTAGTCCAAGGCCATGACAAACCCGGTCTGATTGGAGCCGTTGCTCACCGCGACGATGATCTCGCCCCGGTCCTCCCACAAGTCACCGCCACGAATGCGGCCGCCCGTCTCCCAGATCTTGGGGCCCTCTCCGAACTCCGCGCCGTTGGCGATGGCCTCGCCTCCGGTTTGGCACTCCAAGGGGTAGTTCGTCGAGTTGCCGAAGGTCGCGTGGCAGCGGCAGTCCACGTCCAGGGAGGTGGGCGTTTGGCCGATGTGCAGGGCGGGATCCTCTTCGGGGCAGACGTCTCCTCGTGCTCCTTGAATGAGAGAGCAGCCGGCCAGGGAGAGCAAAACAAGGGGGGACAGTAGGCGCATGAGGACTCCGTTTAGGTGTCTCATCATGGCCCGCTGTCCACTTGATGGAACCCTTCATCGATCCCACACCCGCCGGGGTTGAGGCCTTCTCAGCGGCCCCTCGCTCAGACGTTGTTGGTGGCCGCGACGATGGCAGCGTCCACCTCGTAGGACTCCAGGAAAGCCCGGCGGTCCGCCTTCATTCGGCGGACCCAGTCCCGGTAAATCTCTGCGCGGCCCGTGCTGGCGTAGGCCCGGCGAGGGGAGAGAATCTCCAGAGGCACCTTCTCCAGCAGGGCGGCGTTTCCCGGGTGCTCTACGTCGACTACCTGATACCCAAAGTCGGGGTCGGTGGTCCAGACGATCTCTTCTTTGAGCATGGCCTCGAGCATGGCGCTGGAGTGGCGGATCTTGACCTTGTGGCCCACGCCTTCCTTCACGCTCTTGCCATCACCGCCCACAAAGCCGGTGTTCATCAGCCAGAGGTCCACGCCGGGCATGGTCTGGGCCAGCTCGCCGAAGCGCACGGCTTGGAGTCCGTGGGCCAGCGGGAAGAAGGGCTGGGTGAAGGGGCTGCGGGTCTTGCCGCGCTCCTTGCCCGCTGCGCTGGTCTTGGTGGTCTCGCCGAGCATGAAGAAGCCGGCGGCCTGGAGGGGGTTGGTGAAGCGCACGATGCCGGGGATGCAGGCGTCCTCGCCCTCGTCCCGGTTCAGGATGCCCATGGACTGGACCGCGTCGATGCGGCTCAGGTCGGCGGCGTTCTCCACGCTGGACATGGGAATGATGCTGCGGCCGTTGGCGGTCCACTTCACGAAGTCCCAGCCGTCGTCGGGCACGCCGTTCTCGTCCAGGACCTGCTCGGCGCTGATGCCGCCGGAGATGTAGCGGTCCAGGTTGGCCGGGTTGGCGCCGGTCTCCACCAGGGTCTGGCGCAGACGCTTGGCCTCGCTGGGGGAGAGCAGCTCCTTTACGAAGTCAAAGTCACCATTTGCGTCGGTGTAGACGTTCTCCGTCCAGGCATCGGTGGAGACGGTGCCGCGAAAGATGACCGGCTCGGTCTTCTCGCTCAATCCCCAGGTCTTGGCGAAGCAACCGTTCTCGGTCACGCTCATCTCGCCCTTGGGCCAGAGGGCGACCATGTCGTCCTGGATGGGCTGGGTCACGTCGCCTTGCTTGGAGAAGGTGGTCGTGGTCTTGCCGGTTCCGCTCAGGCCCATGATGGTCATGGAGATGTGGCGGCCATCGGGCAGGGTCACGCCCTTGGCGCCGGCGTGCAGGACCAGTCCGCCGCGCTGGAAGATGTAGTGGTTCAGCATGCGCAGGGCGGCTTTCTTGGACTCGCCAAAGTAGTCCGGGCCCATGATGTAGGTGGTGTAGCTGTTCAGATCGACCAGGATGCGCTGTCCGCCGGCCACTTCAGGGAAGAAGTCCGGGGTGTAGACGATGCGGAAGGTGGGTGCGAAGGGGGCCGCCAGCTTCTCGGCGCTCTCCACTTCTTCCCGGGGGAAGGAGAGGATGGACTGCATCGCACAGATGTTCGCGCCTTCGACGGTGTACAGCCACTGAACGGGCACGGCGCGGGGGCCGAGACCGACGTACGCTTGGAGTTCTAGAAGCTCGCCCTTGGCCTGGATGTAGGCCTGCTGGGCGTCGATCAGGGGCTGGGCTTCGGCCTGAGAGATCAGCTTGTGGGAGAAGCCGTCTGCTGGGTCCTCGCTGATGATGAAGGTGAAGGCCGCCTTGCGCGCCTTGTTGCGGGCTACCTTGCAGAGGTTACCGACCGCCGTCTTGGAGATGGCCGGGGTGTGGGCCATGCTCAGCTCACGAAGAGCGTCCTGGTTCAGGTTGGTGCGGTAGCTCACGGGGTAGGGGTGCAGCACGACAGGCTCCTGGCAGTCAGGTGAAACCCTTGACCCCTCTGGCGTGAGTGCGCAATGCCTCAGAGAGGGGCGTTGCCGGACCGTTACTCGGGTTTCGTGGGCAAAACTGGGCTCGCGCAGCCCCGGGTGGCCAGTGCACTCCGCACGGCATCGGCGCTGGGAGGCGGACCAGGGAGCACCAAGGGGGCACAGCTCAGGGACAATGCGGCGAAGGGCCGGGGATCTGCCATTGGGCTGCGCAAGATCAGCCATCCTTCCAGGGCCAAGAAGTCTGCGTCTGTGGGGGCGGTGGTGGCGCTGTCCAAAACGACCCCTGGGAGTCCTGTCAGTCCAAGGGGGCCGTGCAGGCTGCCGGCAGCTCCTTGGGTATTGGCGACGGGGGCTCTGCGCGTGCCGAGGACCGGGACTTCGGGCAGGGGGTTCTGCGAGCCGGGCAGTCTGTCCTCGCGCAGGAGCTGGGTGCCGGGCCAGTACACCGCGGCCAGTCCTTCAGAGTCGTGAACAACCAAGGTGGAAGGGAGATCATAGACCTCTACATCTGCCATGGACTCCGAGCGGGGCTCCGTCTCCAAGTGCGGCGCCTGGTAGCGCAAGAGAGGCCCGTCGTCCCATGGCAGCTGATCCATGCGGTAGCGCCCGCGCTGCACGTCGCCGCCCCCTCGGGCCCGCACTCGGAATGTGCCTCCGGGCTCTGCGCTCAAATCCCAAGCGCGCGCCTCGCTCCAGATCACCCGCTCGCCCTGGGGATCCTCGAAGAGCCAAGCGCGACCAACCACCTCGCCGCCGGCTCGGATCTGGAAGATGGCCACCGGCTCGCCATCGAGCTGGGGGCGCAGGCAGGCGCTCAGGGCGAGCAGCAGCAAGGTCATCTCCCGGGGCTGGGTCTGTGAGCTGGGGTTAAGGAGCGTGTCACTGGAGCCTTGCATGAAGAACGCCGTGATCCTGGACGCTGTACGTACCCCCATTGGCCGCTTTCAGGGAGGACTGGCCGGAGTTCGCGCCGATGACCTGGGCGCCTTGGCCATCGCGGAGCTGCTCAAGCGCACGGGCGTGGACCCAGCCCGCGTCGACGAGGTCTTCTTTGGGTGCGCGAACCAAGCAGGCGAGGACAACCGCAACGTGGCGCGCATGGCGGGTCTTCTGGCAGGTCTGCCTCAGAGCGTGCCTGGCGTGACGGTGAACCGACTCTGCGCCAGTGGTCTGGAGGCCGTGAATCAAGCCGCTCGGGCGCTGCAGGTCGGAGACATGGATTTGTGCGTCGCTGGCGGCGTGGAGAACATGTCCCGGGCGCCCTACGTCTTTCCGCGCGGACCGGTGGCCCCCAAGGCCGGCAACATCACGGGCTTTGACACCAGCTTGGGCTGGCGCTTCCCGAACCCCAAGATGGAGGCCTTGTTTCCCCTGGAGGCCATGGGCTGCACCGCGGAGAACCTGGTCGATGACCACAGCATCTCCCGTGAGGAGCAGGACGCCTTCTCCCTGGCCAGCCACCAGAAGGCGCTCAAGGCCCAGGAGCAGGGGTGGTTTGACGGGGAGCTCTTCGCCATCGAGATCCCTCAGCGACGCGGAGACCCCCTGGTGGTCGGCGCCGACGAGGGACCCCGCGCGGGCACGTCTATGGAGCGCTTGGCCAAGCTGCGCGCAGCCTTCCGCAAGGGCGGCAGCGTGACGGCCGGCAACTCCTCCACCTTGAACGACGGCTCGGCCGCGGTGTTGGTCTCCACCCCAGAGATGGCCAAGGAGCTGGGATTGACCCCGCGCTTCCGCATCGTGGCCAAGGCCAGCGCTGGCGTGGATCCCACACGCATGGGCATCGGTCCAGTTCCGGCCACCCAGAAGGCCTTGGCCCTGGCGGGCTGGAGCGTGGCGGATCTCCAGGCCATCGAGCTCAACGAGGCCTTCGCAGCCCAGTCCATCGCGGTCATTCGCTCCTTGGGCTTGGACGAGAGCCTGGTCAACCAGCACGGCGGCGCCATTGCCTTGGGTCACCCCCTGGGCTGCTCCGGCGCCCGCATCCTCACCACCCTGATGGGTGTGATGGACCGCACTGGAGCCGACCGCGGTCTGGCCACCCTCTGTGTTGGGGTTGGCCAGGGTGTGGCGACCTTGATCGAGCGCTGCTGAGCTCAGTCTCTCTCGCTCTGATAGCGTTGTGCTTCCTTGCGTATCGTGGCATCTGGATCGCTCAGGTAGCGCTCGATCCAGGGGCCTCCGTCCTCGCGTTTGGCGGCTTGGTGCAGCACGGTCAGACGCACGGCCATGTAGGGGTCCGCTCCCATGGTCTGCAGCTCCGTCCACGCGCTTGGGTGTGTGTTCTCAGCCAGGGCCGCAGCGACTGAGTGGCGCATGGAGGCTGCTGCCTGCTCGAGCATCTCATCGCTGGCGCTCAGGTCGATGGGCTGGCCGTCCAGACCAAAGCGCTTGTACTGCGCGATGGCGGTGACCGCCTCTGGCCTGGGCCATTTCCCCAAGGCATGCAGGGCCGTGGAACGCTGACTGGGCTGCGCCAGCGCATCGATCAGGTGCGGGACGACCATCGGGTCACGCCACGCGAGCATGCGGGTGCGCGCGGTCCCGTCATCCTCACCCCAAGCGCGGGCTGTGCGCTCCAGGGATGCGGCCATCCTCTTGGCGTCGTCCGGCACGACATGCACCTCGAAGCTGGCCTCGAAGGGCAGCACGGTCTGCATGTCCAAGCCCTCGTAGATCTGGGCGCTGACGGACAGTTGGTGGGTCCCCGGTGTCTGGAAGCTGACCCAGTGCGGGAGGATGAGGGTCCCGGAGGTGGACTCGCCTGAGTCCAGGGTCGTTGGCCCGATGCGTCCCCCGAAGGACATCAGCTCGCCGACTTCGGGCAGCGCATGCCCAGCAGAGTCCACGCCCGTGACCTGAAAGCTGTCCGGACGGCCCAGCTCGTTTCGCGTGTGCCAGGGGATCATCACCGTGATCGGCTCGCTGCCCTGATTTGTGAAGGTGGCCCTTGCGAATGCCGGCTCGTGAAGCAGGAAGGAGGCCTGAGCGGAGACCACCTCCATGTGGAGAGGGCTCGGCCCAACTTCCAGCTCTGGAACTTGGGCGTGGCCTGCCGTTAGCAGCGCGAGTGTGGGCCAGAGCATCATCGACTCTCCAAGGCAAGGTGCACTGGGTATCGGTGTTGCCAGCCCTCAGCTTACGCCCTCAGCTGAACTCAGCCCGGGAGCCAGCCCACGTTCCCGCTCAGGGTCTCGTTTGGAATGCTCAGGGTCTCGCCCGTGGAGCTCTCCAGGACCACGTCGGTCAGGATGACTTCGGCGTTGGCGTACCACTCGTAGCCGCTGGTCTCGCCGGTGCTCGTCACCTTGAACTCCACGGTGCCGGACTTGGCGCTCCAGCTCTTGAGCACCTCGGTGGTCTCCTCCATCACATCGTTGCAGGGCAACCAGTGCAGGTCCACGCCCTCGTCCAGGGTCACCCGGTTGGGGTCCGTGGCCAAGTCGATGCTCAGGGTCTCGGTGACCCCTGAGTCGTAGGCGGACTCGGTCATCTCCGCGCCGGAGCTGATGTTGAGCAGCATGGAGCCATTGGGGTCCACCTTGGCGAAGTACACATCCGAGCAGGACTCCGTCTTGGTCATCACGCTCAGGTCCACCTCGCCTGTTCCCGTGTCTCCGGTGTCGGCCGTATCGCCCGTCTCACCGGTCTCACCCGTGTCGTCGTCGTCGCCGCAGGCCACCAGGGCACCCATGAGCATCAGGGCAAAAGAAAGCTTCTTGGTCATGATTCAACCTCCATCTTCAATATGGCCGCTCTTCATCTGCATAGCAACGGCAGGAATGCACGAAATGGGTGGCGTTTCTACAATCGAATGTGCAAAAACGAGCAGGCTACTCATCCAGGAGCCAGGTGCCGGCCCGTGCAGCCTCGCGGTGGTTCTCGCGTTGGATGACCCACTCGAGCGCTGTGTCCTCGTTTGGGGACAGAGGGCCAGAGATGTGAAGGGTGAGGCTGCTGGTGTCGGTGGGCAGCTCTCCCGGGGAGAGGGATCCACGCCACTGCTGCGCATCGAGCGCCAGCCCCAACCACTTGGAACGCATGCGCACCGGCTGTTCGATCTGAAGCAGCCCACCGGCTTCAACCACCAGGTCGCCGTCCACCTCCAGCCAGTGATCATCGCAGTCCACTTCCTGTGTCCACCACGCTGGCCCATCCAGGCTCAGGGTGAGCTGCAAGTCCTCGCTGCCTTGGCTTGGGGTCTGCAGAGTGCCCACAAAGCTGCCGGCGATCTGGCTGCGCAGCTCCGCGGGCGTGAAGCTCAGGCCTTCGGGGGCTTGGTCTTCGGAGGACCAGGGGGTGCTCTCGGTCTCGCAAGGCCCGTCGCCTTCTTCGCCGATCTGGGTACCTTGCCAAGGGGGAATGCCACCCAGGCCGCTGTCGGTGGTCGGGGCAGTGCAGGCCAGCAGGAAGAGGATCATAGAGAGAAGATGACCCTGGCCGGGCCGAGGGGCAAGGCCCCACGGCTACAAAGCCTGCGCACGAACACACTTGTCATGTGCAAAAGTGGGGCATGCAAGCAATCGCAAGCGAGGTCATTCGTGCTCTGCGGGGCCGCCGCAGCCAGTTGGCGTTCTCCCGGCGCCTCAAGTACCGCAGCAACGTGGTGGCCGATTGGGAGCAGGGCAGGCGCTTCCCCAAGGCTGCGGAGTTTCTGCGGGCAGCGGAGCTGGTTGGGGTGGATCTTCAAAGGGCCTTCCTACGTTTTCACGCAGCCTCCGCGCCCGCCCTGGGGGTGGCCGACGACGACGGCGTGGCCCGCTGGTTGGACGAGCTTCGGGGGCAGTCCAGCCTTCAGGATCTGGCGGCACGCAGCGGGGTCTCCCGTCACGCCTTGGGACGGTGGCTCTCCGGCCAGACGCGGCCGCGGCTGCCAGACTTTCTCCACCTGGTCGACGTACTCACCGGGCGGGTTCAGGATCTGATCGCCGAGCTGGTGGACGTTCGTGAGGTCCCAGCCCTGTCCGAGCGGGTGGAGCGCGCGGCGGCGTCTCGAAAGGTGGGCTTGGAGGAGCCCTGGGCTCTGCCGGTGCTGCTGGCCATCGAGACCCGCGGCTATCAGGCGCTCGAGGCCCATGACAGCGCTTGGTTGGCGCGCTTTCTTGGCCTGCCGGAGCCCCGTGTTCAGGCCTGTGTCTCGCGCCTGGAGGAAGCGGGCGTGATCCGACTGCGAGGGGGCCACTTCGTGAGCGGCCAGCCCTTGACCATCGATACCCGGGCGCACCCAGAGGCCGGACGCAGCCTGAAGCGTCACTGGTTGATGGTGGGCATGGATCGGGTCGGACAGCCGAGGGAGGGAGACATTCTCTCCTACAACCTCTTCTCCGTCTCTCGGGCGGATCTGGACCAGATTCGCCTGCTTCAACGGAGCTTCTTCCGCGAGGTCAGAGGCATCGTTGCAGCCTCTGAGCCCAGCGAATCTGTGGCCCTGCTCAATCTGCAGCTGGTGACCTGGGAGGAGTAGCCCCCCAGGCACAAGGCTTCAGGGGGTATCAGTACTGGGCGACCATGTAGCGAAGCAGGTCGGTGCTGGTGACCATGCCCTTGAGCAGACCCTGCTTGTCTACGACGGGCAGGGCGTGGAAAGGGCCCTCGGCCAGAATCTCAGCGGCCTTGCGCACGGTGGCGTGGTCGTTAATGCACTCGGGGTCCGGCGTCATCAGCTTCTCGATCGAGAACTCGGCGTCCAGGTAGGCGTCTACGGCGCGCTTGTCGTGCACGTAGGCATCCAAGCTCAGCTTGGCCAAGTCCTTGGCACTGATGATGCCGACCAACTTCTCGCCGTTGACAACTGGCACGTGCTGGAAGGGGTTGTCGTCGATGAGTTGGCGGACCTTTGAGGGCTTCTCGGCAAGGTGAACCGAAAAGACTTCGGTGGTCATGATGTGGTGGATGGGCTCATTGCGGCGCATGCTGTCTCCAATCTTTGCCCCCCTACAGGCAAGGTCTGTGCCAGAGTCAAGTGCCTGAGATTGCGTGTGACTGTGCCCAGTATGTGTGCTTTGCCACAGAGTGGGCGTGCCATCAGGCCCGCATCTGCTTTTGCTCTGGCTCCGGCGCCGCAAAGCGCAGGGCCTTGAGCGCGGCCAGTCGCTCCTGACCTTGGCAGGCGATCACCGCCTGGAAGTCCTGAGGGGTCAGAGACCTGGCGTTGAGGTTGATGTCCATCTCGGTCTCGGCGCTGTGCAGGGTCAGCTTGCTGCCCATGTTGCTCTGGATCAGATCCACCAAGCGAACCTGGTCCCAAGGCATGGAGGCCGTGTCCACCTGGACGTTGAAGCGGTGCGGCACGAAGTGCAGCGCGTGGCTGGTCACGAAGATTCGCCCGCCACGCATCTCGGCTCCGATTCGGTGGTTTGCGGCAGTGTGTCCGACGAGCACTTCGTGCGACTGGAGAAGCAGCTCTGGCTTTGGGATGAACAGGCCTCGGGCCATCGTCCAGAACAAGGCGATCAGGGCGGCCGGCACGACCCCGAAGAGCAGGCTCAGGCCAATCTTCATTCCCAGGGAGAGGGGCTTGGGCGGCTCCAGAGTTGCGGCCATCAAGAACCAAGCTCCAATCGTCAAGATGGGGGCCAGGATCGCGAACATGGAGAGGGGTTTTGGCATTCGCCGCAGCTATCGCGCTGCCCTGCTTGGTGTCCATGGGGCGGGTCTTTGGGGTGCCCCGAAAAATGAGCTGCAATCCACCGGGGGCTTTGGCGTAGACGAGGCGGTGAAGATATGCGACATGAAAGTCGTGTAAACAAAATCCGGTTTTTAGAGTCACGTTTTTTGGAGCGTAAATGGCTGCCCAGGGATTGCTCGCTCGAATTGTGGACGCCTTTGAGCTGGGTGGTGGTGCCGAGGACCGCCTGACGCGCTTTGCGCGCTACGGTGACCCCGCTGTGGAGGGCTCTCCCCAGGCCTTCTTGGAGGCGCTGGAGTCCCTCGGTGTGCGCTCGGAGTTGCTGCGCTCGGAGGCCTTGCGCGCTCTGGCCTCGGCCCGTCCGGAGGAGCCGGTGCTGATGCTGTGGGGGGATGGCCGCACCCTCTTGGTGGACTCGTGGTTGCTCGGCCGTGTGCGCTGTGATGACGGCACGGGCCCAATCTGGCGGACCACGGAGTCCTTGGATTTGGGCGCCAAGCCCAGCCTCTATGCCTTGGAGCCTCTGCTCCCGGCCAGCGCCATGGGCGGTGACCGTCCCCCCCTCTCCCGCCTCTGGTCCCTGGTGCGGCTGGAGCGCCAGGAGGTCGGCTCCCTGCTTGGCTTCTCCGTCGTCGTCGGCGTGTTGGCCCTCGCTACTCCTCTTGCCATCCAAGGACTGATCGGCTGGCTGGCGCTGGGTGCTCCGGTGCAGCCCGTTGTGGGCGTGGCCTTGGCCCTGGTCGTGGTCCTGGGCCTAGCCGCCTTGCTGCGTACCGCTCAGCGGGTCTTGGTCGAGCGCCTCCAGCGCCGCATCTTTGTGCGCATGGTTCAAGACCTGACCGCGCGCCTGCCCAGGGTGCGCATCGAGGCCCTGGAGAAGTCCCATGTCCCGGAGCTGGTGAACCGCTTCTTCGACGTGATGACACTGCAAAAGGCAGCCAGCTCCTTGCTCTTGGAGGGGGCCGCAGCCGCACTTCAGGCCATCGTGGGGCTGGCGCTCTTGGCCGTCTACCACCCCCTCCTCTTGGGCGTGGCGCTCCTTCTGGTGCTCAGTCTGGTCGGCCTGGCCTTGCTGGGGAAGGGAGGCGAGCAGACGGCCATCTACGAGTCCAAGGCCAAGTACCGGGTCGCCGGTTGGATCGAGGAGATCGCTCAGGACCCGGTCCTTCTCCAGCTGGCCGGTGCAGAGCTGGCCGAGCGCCGCGCAGACGAGCTGCTTCATGTACCTGCAGGCCCGCTCCGACCACTTTCGGGTCTTCCTGCGTCAGTTCGCAGGCATGCAGGGCATTCAGGTCTTTCTCAGCGTCGGCCTGCTCTTTGTCTGTGGCTGGCTGGTGCTCGAGGGGGAGCTCACTCTGGGTCAGCTCGTCGCCGCTGAGTTTGTGGTCGCCAGCTCCCTGGCCGGCTTCGACAAGGTCGTGAGCAAGCTGGAGCTCTGGTACGACCTGGTCGCCGGGGTGGACAAGCTCGGCAGCCTGGTTGATCTGCCGACGGTCAAGGAGCCCACCGAGCTGCGCTCCGGACCGGTTGAGGTTCGCCTGGACCAGGTCAGCTACAGCTACCCCTGGGGCAGCGCGCGCTTGGAAGGGGTGGACATGCACCTGCCCGCCGGCTCTTGGACCGCCATCTTGGGTCCCCCTGGGAGCGGCAAGAGCACCCTGGCGGAGATCGTCTGCGGCGTGCGAAACCCCTCTTCGGGCCGTGTGGAGGTGGATGGACGTCCGCTGGAGCTGGGTGACCTTCGGGACTCGGCGCTGCTGGTGCGCCAAGGCGGCATCGTCGCAGGCACCGTGCGCGAGAACCTGGGTCTGGGACGTCGCCCCCACGACAGCCAAGCCTGGTCGGCCCTTGAGCGGGTTGGCCTGCAAGGGGTCGTCAAAGAGCTCAAGGATGACTTGGAGGCGGACCTCCGCAGCGGAGGTGCCCCTCTGAGCGGCACCCAGTCCACCTTGCTTCAGATCGCACGTGTCCTGGTGCTCAAGCCCCGAATCGTCGTCTTTGACGCGGTGATTGATGCTTTGCCCACAGACCTACAAACCCGCGTCTTTCGCTCCCTGAGCCGCCTCGAGATCACGGTGCTCGTCCTGACCGAGGACGCCGCATTGGCTGCCAACTTCGACCGCAAGGTCGTGCTCCCTGGAAACGCACATGTCGCTCCCAGCTGACACCCCCAAGCCCCTGCCCCTGTCTCTTATACACATCTCCGAGCCCACGAGACAGGCAGAAATCTC